>NZ_JBNNSE010000002.1:401496-1380343 GCF_050277435.1 Paenibacillus sp. NPDC101420 | reverse complement strand
TACCAGTTCATTTACAACACACCTCCTTCCACGAGGCTCAGGAGTAAGGCTGCCTGGTCCTGTTCCGCTTGATCTTGCCTTGCCTGAGTCTGCACTAGCTCCAGTAATAAAGCAGCGTTATCGGCTCGGAGTTGCTCGGTCTCCGTCAGCTCTGGTGGTTTATTAGCCTCGGCTTCCAGATATGCCGCCCAAGCTCTTTGTAACTCTTCTTCTGTCGGCTGTGGTTTGTCTAGGTTCCAAACAGCGATAAACTGCCCACGCTCTACAATGTCATAATCCACACCCTCTACTAGCCGATTAAAGTCCACTACATAACGGTAGTGCACACCCTCTATATATTCGGTTTCCCCTTCTTCAAGTGGTCGGATCTCGTAGCGAGTCCGTCCGTCTACGCCTTCGCGTAATATGGGTTCAGCTCCATTGTCTTGGACAATGAAATCCCGCATTGGATCAGCCTTTGGGTATAGATACATAATTGCTTGCGCCTTATTCATTCTCATTCCCTCCTTTCTAGGACACTCTTGTTATTCTAAGATTTGTATAACTTCCGTCATTGGTTAAGTTTAAAGCCGCGCTTCCGAATTGTTGTACATAAAGTTCTATTGTGTCCCCTGCGTTTAAATCCGTTATCGTGAATCCACTGATAGAAAGGTCTTGGAATTTAACAGCGCCACCCCGCCCAATACACTGATCTTTTGAGCCGTTTTTATACACTATTACTTCTGCAATTGTACCGTCTGCGGCTCCTATAAATGTTAATAGTGTGTTAATTGCATACAGTCCGTTCTTTTTAGCTGTAAACTTGCTGTTGCTCCACTCATCCAGATAATCGAAATACTCATTACTATAATTAACTTTAGTGAAAACATTAGCAGGAATAGATTGCAGAGAACCACCACCACCTGTCGCTACCCCTGTACGCATACCAGTTGTATTATCTCCCCATGGGTTAAGTACGCCACTCGTAATAGTACCATTAAGCACAGCTTCTGGAGTCGTGCCGTTAGGCTGTGTGCCATATTTATTAATGGAACCGCTATGTGAGGAATATATACCAATAACATTTCCCGTACCTGTGTTAGTAATTGATGTAACTTCCCCGTTTTCCGTAAAAATACCCATATTACGGTTGGATATTGTGCAGTTTCTGATATCTGCTTTCTGTGCACTGATAGTAATACCCGGCTGAGATGCTGCACTAGCTATAACAATGCAATTGCGGATATCTATCATTCCACCATCATACACGTTAAAAGCAGCACCTATCGTAGAAGTAGCAGTAAATCCATTTACAACAATACGTTTACAACGCTCTGCCGTAAAGCCGATGATTGTCGCACTCGTCCCCAAGAATTCAACATGAGCGCTTCCTTCCTTTCCGCTTATTTTCACCGACTCTGAGTATGATCCGCTTGCAACATTAATCGTTACAACATGATTTAAGATTTGAGGAATCATGCTGATAGCCTTATTAATTGTTTTAAATGCTCCTGCTGCTGTATTAGCTAACCCCGTATTACTATCATTACCATCTGTACGGACATAGTAAGTGATATCTGCCGTGGTTTGTAGTGGAATAGATGATTCTCTCGGATCTCCTAAAATTAACCCACCCTGTTTCGCATCTGATAACAAAACGGCTGTTAGTGTATTGGCACTTAAACCAATTTTAGAGCCTTCTGTAGCTAAATAACCAATGCTGTTATTAGCGCCTTGTATGTTAGTTGCGAAAACATTAGAAGAGTTACGTGACCATATGGCCCCGCCTTTATTCGAATATATTCCGTTACTCACTATAACGTTGGACCCATAAGCACAAACGCCGTAAGTAGTTCCCCCACCACCGCTCAACGCGTAGCAATTACTTAACCATACCCAAGTACAAGCGATCACATCAAAAGCGTTATCTGTTGTCGCTGTTGACGTTATTCCAATCAAGGTTATCTGAGAAGAACAACCGACAACATTTACTCTTTGTACATTGGTAACTCCGCTCGCTAGTGTGCCCAAACTTGCTATTTCAATCGGGCCACTTCCACCAAAACCTTTTAGATCAATTGCTTCTGCATAGGTTCCAGCTGCAATTTTTATAGACCGTGAATGTTCACCAATCTTAGGCAACATTGATACAGCCTTGGCAATTGTTTTAAAAGCAGCCCCCGCCGTATTTGATAATCCGGTGTTATTATCATTTCCATCAGATCTAACGTAATAGGTAATACTAGCCGTTGTCTGCTTGACTCTTTCGTTTAATTGGCCTTGGATTGGTGCAGTTACACCATAGAGTTGATCTAGTGTAGCGTTATTTATCTTACCAGTACCGATCTTGAGCATGTTAATATATGCTTCATCATTGATGTCACTATCCATGATGGAACCAGCCGCATTTATCTTACTGAACTTAATTCCGGCATTAGCATTAACATCAGTATCTACAATTACTCCTGCTGCAATAGCTGTAACTCCATCACCGGTACTGGTAACGTCTCCGGTATGGTTTGGATGCGTGTAGTTATTCGCGCCTGTTGCAATACCCGCTAGCTTTGTTTTTTCAGCTGCGGTGTAATCGTTCGTAGATAATTGTTTGCCAGTAACTTTATCGACCTTTCCAGTAACGGCATTATCCAATATGTCCATATTCCCGTTCAGATCGGCAATATCAACGAGATCCGTTCCCTCTGGCTTCTTTAAGCCCAAATTCCCTGTAGTTTTCATTTGTCACTCTCCTATCCAAAAGTTCTTAAGTCGTTCCATGTACCAGTACCAGCAGTATTCCATGATATTGCTTTAAGCGAATCCCAGAAGGTATACGTATAAGCAAACTCATAAGCTAAGTGTGCTGGCTTAATCTCATCGATTATCTGAATTAGTCCAGCCATATTCGGAGGTATGCCTAGAATCCCAATAAATCTAATGATGAACCGGTATTCTCCAGGAACTTCTTCTACGGATACATCCCCGCCAGCAAAAGCCGATGCTGTTCGTTGAATCATTTCGGGTGTTGTTGTGCCAGTTCCCCGCCGTTTAGCCTTAATCATTTCTCTTCTACTGATGTAAGACTTTGATGGATCCGAACTTAATCCAAGCTCAGCCTCCCAACGTGCAAGGCTCCATGTTGCAGTTTCAACATAAGCCTGATCTAGCACGTCCTGTACACCTGTAGTTAAGCCATGTATTTCAATACCTAAAGATTCCTGCAGTTCTTCTATTTCTTGTATACCCCTGTAATAGGATGGTAAGTATTTCATAAGATCAACTCTATTTATCTCATCGCTGTCTTCTATTTCATCAGCCGAAAAAAGAAGAGTGCTGTATAAAGAATCTCCATAGCTCAACCATCACACCCCCTTTAATTGGTTCCACGTTAATGGACCCTTACCCATGTATTCGGAGTGTGTGTGTGATGATGGAGGATATGTTGATGGTTTCCCAGCTACACCAGACCAAGGGACAGCATCAGCGTTAGCAGCATAGTCAACTTTGCCATCGTTGTTCGTATCATAAATACTTTTAAGCATATCTCCTGAGCTTTGAGCAGCCACCAACAACACATTACCGGTTATTGTACCAATATATAACTTACTCGTATCAGTACAATAACCAAGCTCACCGACAGCTAGTGTTCCGATGGCACTTTCCAGGCCTCGTCGGATCTGGATCATTACATTTCTAGCCATTGCCTCGCCTCCTAGAACGTACCGCCATCAATCGTAGCCACCGTAAGTTTATTGCCATTAGCTGTATCGTATACAATGCTGGAACTATCAATATTAGCCTCGATCCCGGTCGCGTTAACAACAATGCCTTTACCTGGCTTAGCAGCTACCGTAGTAGAATCTACAACAATCCCGTTTCCAGCTCCTACCGTCAATGTAACTGTATCAGACTGACCGCCGCCAGTTAGACCGTTACCCGCTGTAATCGTCTGAAGAGCGCCGCCTGTCCGAACCCACGCCGTACCATTCCAGCTATAAATCTTCTGCTCATCGTCTACATAAGCAGTCCATCCTATAGCAGGGGTATAGTAAGCCCATGCCCCAGATTGAAATTCAGCAATTTGATTTGTCTTTCCCGCCCAAACCCCTGTCGCTGAGGCAGGAATGATGTAACGGTCGGCTTCAACCGGACTTGCAGGCGGAGTTAATAAATGCTGATCTTTAACTGATGCTTGCGGTTCAATGTTATGTTTCGCAAGTTCAATTTCATTCTTAATCTTCTGTGCTGACCACAAGTCTGTAATCGTAGTTCCGGAATCATTAATCACTCTGTGCTTGGTAGCATCATCGATGTGAGTCTTGATCTCAGCAGCAGTTTTAGTGTTCGTCCCATCTGACACCTTATTGATATGCCCTGCACTGACATCAGCCTTTAATATCTTTGCATAATTAGCACCATCCGCTATATTATCAAGTGACCCCGTTAAATCGCTGAGTGCTTGAGCATTCACTCGCCTCCAAGCTGTCCCATCATCAAAGTAAAGATATCCGCTATTTGCCCCGCTCGTTACGTAAAACAGACGTCCAACCGATGCGGCCACCGGACGAGAAGCCTCTGCACCTGACAAAGCTCGCCCAACCATTGAGTTTGTTGTACCGTCTCCGATATATATTTCTTTAGTATCTGTACAAAAACCCATTTCGCCAACAAGCAATGCACCATACGTGCTAAGTTGAGCTTTAGTACCACGTTTTATTTGTATCGTCTGTGCCATCTTATACCCCTCTCGTAAATGATCCGCCGTCTATCAGACCACTCGATTTATACCGCTCTACCTCTGTCTGTGTGGCTGTTACAGACTTTTGTAGCACATTAATATCATCAGCCTCTACCGTGTCCCCTGGTGTTTCATAGGTTACGTAAACTTCAGCAGCTCCACTAAATATCTTAATTAACCTACGCCATGGTGTATCACTTGGAATAGTTAAAGTCCAGTTTGTTAATTTATCACCAGTTAATTTACTACCGCTATAGACTTGAATAGTTGAGTTATTGATATTATCGTGATTCAATAAACCCTCATAAACGCCTGCAACAGGTGCTATCCGTTCTTCAATAACATAGTTGTTTCCAGTTGGATTTTTGTTCAGCTTCTCTTGAAAAACATCTATTTTATTCGGGTAGGCCATGTTACACCCCCAATTCCACAGTACCGATCACTGGCACCTCTTCTTCGGAAAGAACAATGTTCCCAGCAACTCCATTGAGTAGCAATCCAACATAATCAATAACCCCATCAGTGCCTAAAAGGAGCGATCCAATTACGGCTTGACTAACATAAGTAGATACAAAAGACGCTGACTTACGCCAAGCTTCCAATCGCTCCAAAAAGGTATTCTTCACACCCTGCAAGCTATAACCAGGTGCTAAGGTTACCTTAGCTGATATATTAATAGTCTTGCCGATTGCTGATGTAACTGTTACGACTGCACCTATTGGAGCTTGTCCTTCGCCTTTCCCTGCGACTGGATCGATGTAGTCTTGTACTTGATTAACAAGAACGCTTGATGCCGGAGAACCTTCTGTATTTACAATGACGACTTTTACGGTTTTCGGACCTGACCATAATGGAAATACGCGAGCTCCGCCCACTCCGGAAACTTCAAGAGACCATTCAATGTAATGATATTTATTTCCACTGGTCGCTGGACGTCTGGCAGAATCAAGGTACCGCTGTCGTAATGCATTGTCAGTCTCTCTATCAGTACCGGGAACAAGTAACTCTTTCAATTCAGCTCTTGCTAGATTGTTAATAAAATCGATAGGGATTAAGACACCGAAATGCTGATTTCCCGCAATTCCATCAACCTCTGCCTCAAGGCGGTACTCTCCTAAGGAGAGCCGAGAAACCACCTTATAATTGTTTGAACCAATCGCGAAGCGACTACCAATTGGAACATCCATTAAGGTGTTGGTCGCATTATAAAACAGCCCCCGGAGTTGAGCCTTAGTTGCCTTCTTGCGGGTCACACCAGACCAAGCAATCGACCGATCCAGATAATCGCCACTAGCGGTATCGGCAAATATTAAATTCGCGTTAATATCCAACTCAACATACATCTGAGCCAACTCCATTGCCGCCGGAGCCATAGCATCATAAATAATACTGCCCTCTCGCTTATCCAGCTCATCGGGTATTCGATCTAGCATCCGCTCTAAGATCGTTTCAAACGTTTGGTTCTCATACACCACCATTCACCTCCAATCGGTCTGTATAGTTTCCGTAGTCGCTCTCCACATCAAATAAGACAAGTGCAGTATCACCATCATAGGTAAATCTAAAGTTGGTCACGGAAACGATACGATCATCTTGCAGAAGCGCCTCCCTAGCCCAGCGTTCTAATTCTGTTTCAAAAACTGCTCTCCCACGCACTACACCTACATCCGCCTCACTACCGTAATTGTCGCTGTAAATTAGATTTTCAAACCGGGTTGTGGAGAGGATTTTAATAGCTGCCTGTTTTACAGCATCCAATCCGTCCACTACCACGGATCCTATACGTCCGTTTACAAGGTCTAATTTGTAGGTGAGGCTTGGTTGTGGCGTATCCTCCATGTCCTCATTTAGCAGTACATTATCGCTCTGTGGTATCAATTACTCACCACCCTATCCATGATTACGTAATGCTGACCGCCCTGCATACGGATAAGAAGCAGTTTATCTCCAGCGGCAAGGGCTTTCCGGATTACAACTTCCTGAGTGCCTACAGTCGCCTTTAGCTCAGTTAATGATTCCGGCACAATTAAAAAATCCTCTGGAAGAGATAGCCGGTTATCGACTAGCACTTCAAGAGGATTTATCTTTGTTACGGATCCTAATTGCACTATGACGGGACCTTGAGCATTGACAGCGCCTAAGGCAGCTTGTTTTATCGCTTCAATCATGTTTACACCAACCTCAACTCTAGGTCCATGGTATGCACGCCACCTTCTTTCTTGTGAGTACATTCATCGACCAAGAAGAATTTATTTATGTTCATCGCCTTGATATATAAATTGACGTAACATCCTGCGCGCATCCGATAATCGCCAAGAGCCTCTATACTAAGCGTTCTCTTTTCTCGATTTTTCATAAATAATTGCTGTTCCAATTGCTCTTTAATCTGAGCCTGATTCAATTTTTCATCCACCGATTCGTAGAGTTGTAGTAACCCCCACTTAGCAATACTGGCGCTATCCTTGGTAACGTAAGTTTCCCGCTTACCCGTTTCCTTGTTATCCCGATACAAGACGATTTGATTATAGGTTTCATCATCAATGTTGCGGCTGTAGGAGTAATCAGTCATAAGTGAATCATCACCCACAACAAAAGGAAAGCGCATATTAGAAACATTACGTATCGTCAAGCTCCCAAAATCGTCGAAGAATACGAAGTTGGTCCCGTAATTAATCAGCGTTTCATCTAACGCCATGCAGATCATATCAATAAACGTTTTATCGTCACGGATTTGGGAAGGTATAATGTATCTAGTATCTTCCAGCTTTCCAGTCTTTAGCTGCATGTCCTGTGCGATCTTTTGAACTACCTGAGTCGCAGTCTGTTTGCTGAAAACATAAGTTCCGCTATTCATCAGATAACGAACTTGATCATAGGCCAAAATTGTTATTTCTTCAGCCGTACCCGTTTCAATACTGAAGATATATCCATAGAAGACCTTATGTCCTTCATCTGTGTACCGAACCACATCGCCATTGTTCAACTGGAATTTTTTATCTTGCCATGGTCCATCGTCTACAAGAGTGAATTCTAGGGACGCTGCCTTGCCTATGCGGATCGTCTTCCAAGATATATCAGTAACGATGCTGGATACATCCCAGACGGCTCCATTTTTATTATCGATCAATAATTCCACTTAATCACCCCGGGAGCTTCAGGACGGAACCGATCTTGAGCGTCTTCAGCTGCGCGTCCGTTAAGCCGTTTAACTTCTGAATCTCTTTCCACCGGCTGCCGTCACCGAGTTCTCTTTTAGCAATCTTCATCAGAGTGTCCTCGGATTTGACAGTAACTGTTTTCGACTTTGTACGTTCATCTGCGCGTTTCGCTGGCTCTTTCTTTGTTGTAGTGGTTGTACCGGCTGCTGTCTCGGTTGTCTTCAGCTTCACTTTTTTAGCAGCGTAAAAAACATACTCCTTCAAGCTGATATCATATTCAAAATCACCTGGGGATCCAGCAACCTCTTTATAATTGAATTCCTCAATACTGGCCGCAATGTTGATTTTTAGACCCGTTGACGTAAAAATAAACCGGATAGGCTTCCTCTTGTTCATCCAGGTTTCAATCAATTGGATGTAGTCCGCAGGTTGCCCCCAGTTTTTTGATGATACATAGCTTGGTACGGTACCACCTACAGCGATAGCCGGGAAAAAGCTGCTGAAGCTGATCTCTTTCAACTTAGCTGCCTTGATCACGTTTATTTCACCGAGATCAGTTATATTGTAGGTCTCACCATCCCCTTCTCCGCCGATCTCAATTTCTTCCGGCAGGACAGGGATCTCAAACCATATCGCACGATTGTTAAAACTCAATTCGATACTATAGCCGTTGTTCATTAGGAGTATACCCCCTTGGCTGTACTGGCCACTTCTTCAGTAAGCATGGTGCCGATCTTTTTAACGATAGAATCGACATTAGCCTCATTGGTTACTGGTCCTGTCTTCACCTGAATTGTAGGTGTCAGCGTCACAAAGTTTTGAATGTTCTTCATTTCGGCGACATCACGCATAACCTTGAGATCCTCTTTGCTGATATCAATTGGCTTTTCCACTTTGCCGAGTTTATCCACTTTTTTGAGCTTATTCTTTTTATCATTGTCAGTCGCTGAACCATTTCCCGCACCGGTGTGTGTGGAATCCCATTTAGAGAAATCATACCCTTCTGCAGCTTCTTTATTTTTATTCTGCTTGGCTAATTCCTCTGCTTCTTTTGCCATTTGATCTTTGGCTCGTTTATCCGCTCTATCCTCAAGCATTTTCTGTACTTTAGCTTCTCGTGCAGCAGCCGCTTTGGAGGCATTATTCTCAGCAGCTGTTATATTCGCTGCCCTTTGTTGGCGAGCCGCTTCTTCTTCAGCGGCAGCTCCCGTTGCAAATTCAACGTGCCCAATTGCTTTTATGCTTACAAACTTTAATCCGTTGAGTTTTTCGATAAGTCCATTCAACCTATCTATTGCTCCGTTTGCTAAATCTTCCATTAACTTAAGAGATTCAACTTTCGCATATCCGAATGCATCAGCTATTCCGTATCCAACCTTCATGAAGAAGATAGGAACCTGGTCGAAGAAATTAAGAATTGCATTCCATGCCCTCATCATACCTGCAGCAAATTGGTCGTTAGTCTTCCATAAATTTATCAACCATTTAACAAGTAAATAAAGAGCTGCCACCACAGCAATAATAATAACAATAACCCATGTAAGAGGATTTGCTAATATCGCAGCATTCAAACCAACCTGGGCACCAGTGGCAGTCGTTGTTGCAGCCGCCTGTGCTAGCGTCGCACCTGTCGCAAACGCCGCTCGTGCTGCAGCAATTGCCTGCAATCCGTTTTGAATACCCATAACAATATTGGCACCAATAATCGCTGATTTCCATGTAACAAATGCTGCTGCAAGACCGATTATAATTGGTTCAATAGTTGTCCAATTATTTGAAAAGAAATTATAGACATCCTTAATAACACCTAGCAAGGAAATAACATGAGTTACTACCCAATCCAGTCCCGTTCTCAAACCCTCGAAAAAAGGTTGAAAATCTCCATTTTTAAACGCTGTATTAACCATTGTTATGAGTGGCAGTAGGGACTCCATAGCAGCTCCACCGGCGTCAGCCAATTCTGATCTTACATTGTTGCCTAACGTCTCCAATTGTTTCGCTGGCGAAGCCATCATGGTATCAAAGGCTGCTTGCCCCATCTTTTGCTTTTCAAGCAATTTATCAAAGGCTTTAATAAAACCATCCATGTTCCCCGATTTACCCAAGTCATCAATCTTAAATGCCCGTATATCACTTTTAGACATGTTAAAGCGTTCTGCCAGAGACACAATATCACCGGACATTGCCTCTTTGAGAGCGAAAGCCGCTCCTTCGATGCCATTGCCTGCTGAATCAAAAGCATTGAGCCGTTGAGCTAGGTTATTAAGTTCGCTTAATTGATCCGTATTTTGAGTGGTAGAGAAAAAGGACAGCGTACTTTGTAGCGATTTAGTAACATCCTGACCAGCTGCAAGCGCTTCGGCTTTGAACTTATCAAACATTGCCTTCCCAATCTCAGCATCTCCGGTACGCGCCTTGAACATATCTTCCATTTTCTGTTGCTCCATTGCCCCTCCAACTGTCTTTTCGAAGAGTGCTTTAGCACTAGCCAGAGACAGGTAGGCAGCTACCAAACCTTTAATGTTACTTAGCCAAGCTGAACTACTTTTACCAGCTTCTCGCACTCTACCATTAACCCTAGATTGCAAGTCCGCTATTTGACGTTCAAGTCTAGCTATACGTTCAAGCGCTTGACGTAGTTCATCAGCGTCAGAACTACGTGTACGAAGTTGACGTGTAACACTTATAAGTTGCAGAACTAGCCTTTGTAAGTTAACAAACATCGCTTCAAGTGAGCGTGGGAGCTCAATCCTGATGCGTGCTTGAATATTACCGAGCTCCGAATCAATCTGTCTTCTGATGGCAGCAATCTCAGTGGTGATATCTGCTGAATTAAGACGAATTTTTAGAATAGATTCTTCTCCGCCTAACTGCTGACGTATAGTTGTTAGTCTCTGCAGAATCTCACTAGAGTTAATACTGATTCTGATTAGGCTACCAGATCCCAAAGCAGCTATTTGCTGTTTAATAATATCCAAATTATGAATAACATCGAAAGCACTAATCCTTAATGTAATTGGATTTTGTACTTGTGCTTGCAAACGAGCCATAAGTTGCAACGTAGACGCAAGTACAGTATTCACCTGTGATAACCGTTGGCTGAAAGCATCGTTCAGAGCTAAACTGGCGGCAATACCATTCATACGAGCTCTCCTTTCTAAGGAAATAAAAAAGCACCCCTTTTAGGAGTGCCTTCCGATGATTTAAAAATTTATAATTCAACTACGTTGGAGTTCTTTGCTCTTAATGTCAACTCATCTGCAATTTTTTGAGCCTCTTTGATGTCTATTGATTTGCCCGTAGCAATATCTATTTTAAACGTAACAGAATTCAATTGTCCTGATTTATTGGTATAACTAATTAATAGATAGGATGACATCGAAATACCACCGTTTGGCGCTGGAGTTTTCTCTGTTTTAAATTGAGCCCCTTTTATTTGCAAGACATCAATTAAAAAATTCGTCCCTCCACCTTCAATATTTAATTGAGTAGAGTTCAGTTCAACCTTGCAAAGATTTCTTTCCGGTAAAGGTAGCCCATCTACGTGATATAAATTTGCTGTTATAGACTGAATCTTTTTTGAATCACTTTTCTTAAAAAAGCCCATTTCATCACTTCCCCTAGAACATTTTCCTATATTCTACCATAGTAATTGTGAGGTTGTGATCATTTTTTGCGAGCCTTGGACTTAGCTGCATCCCTTTTCTCTTTATCGATTCGGACCAAGATCATAGCATAGATCGCGGATCTATCTGGTTTGGACAGTGCCATTAACTCGTGTGGCATGATATGAAGTTCGTGGAGGGCGTAGTAAGCTAAGTTAGCCTCACTATCACCCTCCTCGATTAGTTTTTTACATCTTCAACCAGTTCATTGATATCCTGATCAAAGCCGTTCAAGGATTGGACCTGATCAGTTAACTTGGTAAACTCGCCTGGAAGTAACATCTTGCGCACCAGGGCCTCAGCACCTTTTACCCCGTATGTCTCTTGTAAAGCTGCGTCCTTCAGGTTAGGGTAAACAACAGTTGCTGTAACCAATTTAGCAACATACTCATTCGGATCAGTCTCAGAAGTATATTGTCCATACTTAGCCTTTGTACGTTTAGTTGCTGCCTTTCGAATCTCTTGATTCTCCGCCTCAGTGATACTACGTAGCTTCCAAGGAATAGCCTTTCCATCTTTATCTTTAAATCTAGGAGAGACCACGAAATCCTCTGTAGTCTCCACCGCTGCGTTTTGTGCGTAGAATGCTGAAAAATCGCTCATATTATTAATTCCTCCTGAATTTTATTTTAATTGGCTGGTGGGTTAAATGATTGACCCATATCAATATCCTCAAAGGTAAAATCAATATCCTCTTCTAGTGCATCGGACTCTGTATCCAGTGATACCATAACTACACTATCCAAGTTTACACCTAGTAGAGTAATTGTTTGAGACCCAATGGTAGATCCCGGATCTTCATTAGTTACCGTAATATCAAAGTTGGTATCTCTACCCGTTTTGATATAATCGATCATCAACTGGCGGAACCGACTTGTTACATAATAAATCGTCATGCTGCCGGTACCCGACCATCCAGTAGTTTTATGCTGAGTACCACGGCGACCTAATGTTTTAACTTCAGCCTTTTCCTTCTCTACGGAAGCTTCCAGCGTTTTGATATAAAACATTTCCTCAACCTGGCCGTTAATTGTGGCGTAAGCCCGCCCCTCTTGTCCGCTAATCGTGTCATTTGCTTTTAAGAACGACATCTATCTCACCTGCACTTTCATATATACTTTTTCGATACTGTCTACTGGCTGGATATTAGCTTCAACGTAGATTGCATCTGAGTCAACACCAGGAAGTACCGTGATATCCGTCTGGGCATCAAAGTTTTGAATAGCAGAAATGCCCTGCAAACTATCCAGATAGATTACAGCCTCTTTACGAAACAAAACTCGGCCATCGACATTGTTTGATACCTTACCGATGTAAAATGATTCAAAGATACGCTTCAAATCATTGGCAATACCATCCAGCACACGAAGCACACGGTTTTTTTGAAGTTGTTTCCCCTTCTTTGGAGTATAAGAGAGGAAAGTATTAATATCCTGCTCCACCACGGCCCGATTAACGGAAGGTGTAAAGACAAATTCCCCAGCTTTTAACGCTGCCTCAATTTGTGTGCTCGTATACCTTGGTGCCACATCTACAGCATCGTCGTATGCCGAATAAGTCAGAGACTCATTCATTTCTGCACCAGCCGTCGCTCCAGCAACCCATGCTGTCGCTTGTGCTGCTGTTAATGTTGTCCCATCGGAGAGAACCACACCATTCTTAACGCTGATTACACCTTCGAAATCGGCAACAGGGTAGTTTTCAAGTACAGCCTGTACCTTTTTACCTTCCGACTCTCTTAAACGCCGTACAAAGGCAGCATATACCGCTTTGAGTGCGTTGTCCGTGGATGTGAGTGCAACTGTCTGGAAATCGTACAGCTCTAGTGCAGCTAAATAAGCAGTATGATCAGCATTAGTCACAGTACCATTAGCACCGCCCACTAGAGGAGCACCTGCGCTTGCTGTTAAAGCACCAGTTCCACCCCAGACAATCCAATCATTAGCTTTGAGTCCAGCGATGTTAGCGACCACCTGAGTATCCACCACTGCGTTATCCAGCAACGTTTTCACATCGAATTTGCTACTGTCATCAATGTTGGTTTGTACTACAACCTTCAGCGAGTTCCCACGAGTACCACCGTATTTTGCTGTGGGCACCAAAGCGCCTATTGTTACCGTTGCCTTAACACCTTCATCAAGCTTATAGAGCAACACTGTCCGAGCTCTTTTAAACGCCTCACGCACCAGCAATAATTCCGGGGCTGTAATGTCATAGCCGAGCGTTTTGAATGTATCCTCACCAGCTACAATCGGTGTGATGACCTTAGCCGCTCCCCATGGGAGTGTTAGCGCTAAAGAGGTTATTCCCCTGCTGCCGACTGTACCCAATGCACCGCCATTCGTTTCCACGTTGATATATACACCAGGTCTTACTTTATTTTGAGTGGTCCATGTTCCACCGGCCATAATCTATTCAACCTCCTTGTTCTTAAATTCTTCGATGGCCTGCTGTGCCTCGGACGCCGTATACAACTTTTCCGGCTCCAGCAGCGCCGACAGGACATCTTTATCCTGGTATGAGTATTTGGTAGAGTTCAAGAACTGCTCCTTTGTATACGAAGCCTCAGGAGCTTCAATAGCTTCCTTTTCATTTTTCACACTCACTTAATACCGCCCCCTTGCTTCATAGTCTGCATTTTAATTTCCGGTGCTTTGTCTCGGATCAGGTGTACATTGTACTCAACGAAGAAATGCAACACTCCATCTACAATTTCATGACGCATCCCAGTCCCTCGGTAAATACCACTATGTCCCGTTAGGTACTCCAGTTCTGAGTAAAACTTTTCAGCTACTAATTCACACTCTTCGCGGAGAGCAGCCGATTTACGTTGTGGGAAGTAATGGACATCGAAGGGATTAAAACGCTGGTAGCGTCGGTTAACCCCTCTGACCTGGCTACTTTCCAATAACAGCACAAAAAAGCACGGCTGCTTCATGCCCTGCTCTACTGCTTCGTCATAAACCGGATACTCCGGAGTAAATAACGATAGCTTTTTTATGAGTGCGTTTTTGATATCCTGCATACTCACCGCCCCAAGTGTTTCTCCATGTATTTCTTAAGCTTCCTCTCCATGATCCCCGGCAACTCTCTCTCAAGTTCCTGCTCGGATAGAGTCAGCATAAATTTACCGTTAACCCAACCGGTACGCAGTCTGGTAACATGGCCGTACTCAACATAGAGTGCATACTCTACATTGTTGACAATCTCAACGTGTACACCGCCTCCTGGGAGCCGAACCACATCACCAATTTGCCAGCCCCGACGCAAGTCACCCGATTTTACCGGAGTTCTAGCTATAGTCTTAGCCAGTAACCGTCCTGCAAGCTCACGAATACACTCCTCCATAAATGCTGGAAATTCATTTTGCATCCTTTGAAGGTTCTTCTGAAGCTTTTTGACATCGGAGAAATCGAATTTACCCATACTCATGCGTTCAGGACCTCTTTTAGCTTAATCTCCTGATGAGTGGCATACCTGAATGCCTTACCCGCCTGCTCTCCTTTGAACTCCATGCCGTTCTGCTGAACCGTGATTCGACTTCCTGGCTTGATAGTCACATCAGGGGAGATAAACAGCTTAGCATCGTATTCCACCCTGTCTGACGTTACGGTCTGTGTCGCGCTTGGAAGAGTTGATTGAGAGAGTCCACACGGCTCGTCAGCAAACACAACGACAGGCTCCTGTCGTGTTTTACCGCTCACTGGATCTTTTACATCCTTCATTTCCGAAACAGTACACAAGCCTTCATAGGTGCTCTCCAGCGCTGCCCGTTCCGCAGCTACCATGCCAAATTGCATAGTTACCACCTCAATCTGCGGAACGCTTGCAACTGAGCCGCATAATTCCGCACGAAAGCTGCTCCAGATCCGACCGTAACCGTAGCCTTAGCGGATCCGAACGCTGTTGTAACATCCCCGCGCTTGATACTGGTTACAGCTGGTGTAGTCTGCTCAAACTCTGTCGGGTACTTCGTCCGGTAGTAATCCTCAGCTATATGCAGAACCACGTTATCTAAGGCTTCAGGAATAAAAGAAATGTTGCAATAGGTCTTTATCTCCTGAACAATGGTCTCCAGAGCAAACAGTAACCTTTGATCCTTGGAGGTATCCTCTATTGTGATTGAGAGCAAATGTTTTAGCTTAGGTAGATATTTAAGATACTCCTCCATCAGACTCACCAGCTTTCAGGATAGCTGCAAGAACGTCCTCCCTTTTGGTAGCCTCACCGAGATCAATGTTATGATCTTTAGCGTACACCTTGAGTGCAGGCAACTTCATCTCTTCCAAAGGAACAGATTCTTCAGGGACTTCCTCTCCGATAGCACTCAACTCTTGCAATCGTAAAGCCTGTTTATCATCTAATTCAATTTCCCCAGAAGCAACAATAACCCCGCCATGAAGGACGGGGGTCAGCACTTTATATCTAGTCATATTTATGATAGCTCCTCTCTTAGACCGACAGGCGGTAGATTTGGGATGGTTGTTTGATACCTACAAAAGCCGATTCCCCTACATAGATTTCATCTTGTGGCGGTGGACCAAGATCACTTTTTGTAACAACATAAATACCGGGCTCAAAGCCCTTTTCTACTGTAGGGCCGTGAACTGTGATAACTGGCTGCGCTCCTAGTAACGCCACAGTTCTCACAGGAAGCAAGCGAGATGCTGCTGCTCCTTCTAATGAGATTTGATCGTCATTGATCCGGATTTGAATTGTAGCGTCGGCCGCTTGAGCCAAAAGAGCCTCAACCTGTGAACGGTTTGGAATCATCGAACTATTTACTCCGAAGATAGCCCCTCTTATTTGCTCATTGAGTGTGATATCAAGCATTACGCTGCTGGACATATCAATATATACCGGCGCCAAGCCACCGTTTGCGTCTTTATATGCTTGTACAGCTGCCCGTAGATCATCTAATGGTGTAGAAGTCGCGCGATTACTCCATGCCGTTGCTGTTGGGACGATAGGAGATACTCCGAAACTAACATTAATCAGAACGTCATCCCCAGATTTATACACAATGCTTCCCCCATAAGTGGCTTGAGCACGCAACCATTCTTCAATATCTCTAACGCCTTCGATCAATCGGTCAGTTTGATCATAAACCTTTTGAATAGCGCGCTCCCTTTCAGCTTGCACCCGCGGATTCATAAATTTAAGCTGTTCACGCTCATCAATCCGTACACCGTGCTGGATCTTTGCTACTTCTTGAGTCAGTGTTTTGAATCCTTGCTTATCACGAAGTGGAGCTCCTGCATTCCATCCGGTAATAGAAGCCGATGGCACATACGTTTGTGTGAATACGTCATAATCGAACGACAGATCATATACCGTGTCGTGATCACTGATAGCATCAAGCAAGTATTTTTTTTGCAAAATCCGGTTCTCTACATATCCCATAAATTGAGGTTGTTTAAATTGATCCAGTGAAAGAATTCCCATTCTTTATTCACCCTTCCTTTTCTATTTTAGTAGTATCTATAACGACCGCCAGCAGCTGTCTTAAATGCTGCTGTAACCCCAGTGAGTTTACTTGCAACAACCAGCGCCTCAGCCCATGCCCCCACAATCACATTCACAGTAGTAGCTTCGCCCGTAAATACATCGTGGTTCGTCAGATATGGTGTACCTGTATCAGCATCTGCCCAAGGTTTAGCCAATCTGTTTGCCTGGATGCTAACTGCTGTACCAGCTGGAATCAATGTGTTTAGTGCGAATTTAGTGCCATCCAGAGTAATGCCCCCGACTTTTTCGATAGATCCTTTAACTGTATAGAGAATTTCCTTTTGTGATCCGTATTCCTTAACTCTTGGATTCAAATTCATTTTTTCTCACTCCCTTGGTTTCTTTGTTCTGCAATAGACTTCCCGGCGTTGTACCCTTCAGGCGTAGTACCAGCAGGTTTTGTTGCATCAAGCGGTGTTGTCCCTCTGAATGAGGGAGCCGGCTGTTGCTGCTGTGGATCGGCTTCCGGCTTGAACAGGTATGCATCAGTATTTTTTAAGCCTGTGAGTTGTTCATCCAAGCCGACCAAATTCCCATCATCACCAAATATCAGCCTGGTCTTGTCAATCAAACCAGTTACCACCTTCTCGTTATGCACCTTACCAGTGAGTACAGCAGTAATGGCATTGTCCAACTTGATCTGTTGCAGGTCGGCATCATATTTGTCCTTTGCCGTCTTGTTATCAGTCTTGAGCTGGTCAATCTGCTTCTTCAGATCATCTGACAGTCCAGCAGCTTTACTCAGATCCTCGATTTGCTTGTCCCGATCAGCGACATCCTTCTCAGCCTGCTGTTTAGCCGTAGAAACTTCGTTATACTGACTCTTCGGAACAAAGTGCTTCGGAATCTCTTTGCCAGCATCTGCAATAGCTCCGTCAATCTTGGATTCTTCAACACCCAACTTCTTCAATAACTCTTTCAGCCAATCCATATATCTACCTCCATAGATTTGTATAGCTGCTCTCCAGCTTAGGGAGTGAACCGATATGCTCCGGTTCATGAGCAAATAGGCCGCGGTAGTCTCAACCGTGGCCCAATATAAAAAGCACCCTCGCATATTGGAGAGTGCTTTTTATGATTGATCTTTTGTTTTATCCTTCAGGTGATCAGGCAACGGCGGAAGCTGCTGCATCAAATGATCAACAAAATCATCACCGGACTTACTGAAATCCGGACTTAAAGGTACGTCATCATATTCGCGGATCGGTTTTTGTTGCTGTGAAGTCTTCCTCATATACCCACCCCATTTCTTTTGCTAGCCTTAGCAGCACTTGGTAATCAAAGTACTCATCTTGTGCTGTTTTTGACATTGTAGCATACTTCTTATCCTTTTGTAATACAGCATTGATCTCCAAGAAAATGCTAGGGAGTACACTACGAAGTGCCACTCCATCAGCTGTTGATTTAGCCGCATTTACAAAGCTTATCCCCCCGTTATGCCCTGTAGCAACCACAGTATCGATTGAGAGGTAATCACCCAGATTCATAGAGTCTTTAACATTGACCCTCGTTCCTCGTGGATGGTTGTGTGTCAATATAACTGATCTAGGTGAAGCTTCTCGGAGTTTTTGGTCTACTTCCTTGCTGAATGTTACCTTATTGACGGAACCAGAAAGGCGAGCGATTTCTTTCCCAGTAGTTTTATCCAGCATCACAAGAATTTCTTTTGCTTCCTTGTATCCACTTCGTGCAACTTCGCGGTTCACATCTGCTACCTTTTCCAAGACATCATCTGACAGATTCGGCAAGTCTGCGAAGTAACTGGCACGCGGATTATATTTCCGGTTTACCACACCCCGTCGAGGTTCCTCTACTCCAGCTTCGAAATCATCCATAGTAGGTACGGACATCGATTGTTGCGTTATTGGAATATCCTTTGTTGGTCCACCTGGAATCTCGATAGTAGGCAATGGAGTTTCAGGTGTCTTCTTGGATGGCACCCCCACGGTAACCGCATCAGAGGCTTCAGGAACATATTTCTTTTCCCACTCTGGATAGGTTATGTCCTCTGGTACCTCGTAAGTCTTACCATCTTCGTCACGGGCTACCCTCTCTTTGATGTTGTCATCATAGTGCGGTATAGTCGTGGATCGGCAGTGACCATGCATAGGTGGATAATTAACATTAACCTGAGCATCTTCAATATCAAATACTTTACCATCTAGATCTCGGCAAGTAATGGATGTACGGCTGTCTAGTGTGGCAGTGTAGCGGTATTGTTCCACCCCAAGTTCTTTGTAGCCAGCTATGCGAGATTGGCCTGCGAAGTATGCTGATTCCGTCAGTATCAACCGCTCTGCATTCTTCCGTGACACATCAAAGCGCTCCATAAGTTGCTCTACCATTTGCTTAGATGTATCACCACGAATTAAACCCTGAGTAAAGATGTTACGAAGCGTTCCAGTCAGTTTGACGCGATCAGTCCATATACGTTGGGAAAAGCTGCTGCCATCCGGCGCCCAAGGTGCGGATAAGATAGCTTCCAATTGCCGCTTATCTACCTTAGAGAATGAGGCTCCTATACCTATACCCTTTTCAAGTTCAAAAATACTCCGATAGTAACCGTCCTTGTAGACGTTGCCTAGTAGCTCTGTTGTTCCTGCCAGACGCTTAGTGGATAATTCCTCGACATGTTGCTTCATCTGTAATTGAATGGATTCTAAGCGGGTAACGCGCACTTTTATGCTGGCATTCTCTAGTTCCTTCATCCATCGCTGATCTATGGCGTTTTCTTTACCGCGAGCAATGTAATCCTCAACGGTCCATTTGAATTCTTTGAGCTCGCCTGCTTTGAGAACTTGTTTAGCAGCGGATAAACTAACGATCCCGTTATTATCTGCGAACCGCTGATAGAAATTGTTAACGTCCGTCTGGATGGATATCTGAGCCTTGCGGTATTCCTTATTCATTGCCTTTGTGAATGGTACACCCTTATTTAGTAGTGACTCATTCAGTTGTTCCATACGTTTAGACCAATATACCTCTGACCTCATTGGTCACCAGCTCCAACCTCAACAGGGGGCTTATCATCGGTCAAACCTCCATACTCCTGAGCGCGATCCATAGCAGCCTTTTCTTCGGCTTCCTTACGCTTCAATTCCTCCCTGGTATCAGTCACCCATGGATGGTTAGCGAGTATGGTTTCATCTGAGACGATCCCTACGCTGTTCTTGGCATCAGTGATAACTTGAGATTCATTAATGACGATATCTCGGTTAAACAAGAAGTTAACTGTCTTTTCTGAGAAGTCATTCCCCGTGGTATTGAAGATATGTTTATCAACGAACCACAAAAGTTGCTCAAGTGCTGCTTGGAATTCGTTTTCGATATCGTTAGCGTCCATATCCAGATCAGCATAAAGAAATTTCAAGGCTTCACCACTTGGAGCCGTTGCGAAAGAATCAGACTGAGTATCTACACCGCGCCCAAACTCGTAGATATCGTTTCTAGTCATGTCCATGTGATTCTTATATGCTTCAGTGTCGATCTCAAGATTCAACGTATCCACACCACTGTTATCGTCAGCAGAAACCTTGACCGCTTTTAGTATTGAGAGGTTACGACGAAATTCGCCTAAATCAGATCCTTCATAGCCTCTGATTACATAAATGCTGTTTGGTAGATCCTCGAGATTATTACTATTATCTGATTTCTTCTGATCATACTCGTCAATCTGAGATTTTAATAATGAGATCAGCGGCATTTCATCCTCGTTATACTTGAAGCAAATGAACGGTATACGCTCCCAGTTAAGAGCTTGTGTCTGATTCGCAGAGTCGATTACATTAAAATGACTACTGAACTCACCTAACTCCACATCAGGTATGAGTTCGCTCGTAGTCGGCACAGCTAGAGTACCCTTACCGATCACATAACGGTTAACACCTTTAGAGTGCCAGAATTCAACCTTCTGGATAGTTGTTTTCTTTTTCCCTTCATAAGCTTCAACCTCATATACACGAATAAGAGCATCCAGCTCTGTATGAGCGGCGTCTTTCCATAGCGGTATGATTTCTTCAGATGGCAGCTTTTTAAACCGGAAATGACCCTCTTCGTCATAATAAACATGCAACCATGCGCGACCCTTTTTAATGCTCTCCTTCAACAGGCTTTTTAATAGTCGTTTAAATCCTTTATCAAAAATCCCTGTCAGCAGTTCATCATAAACTTTGTCCTTTGTCTGGATGCTCATTTCCTTACTCAGCAAATAACCAGCTTTCTGATCAACGAGCTTTCGCAAGAATCCATGAACGATCTTATTATTTGCAAGGTTAGTGGCTTCAATCATCGCCCCACCATCACCAATAGTCATCCGTTTACGCTCCAAGATGTCGCTTTTATTCCGGTAATACCGTTCTCCGATTATCATGTCTTTCCGCTCTTGAGAAGACATCCAGTCATAAATTTCCTGCTTAACGATCTCCTCGTCTGTCATAGCGGATGCCGCACCTTTTTCAATGATTCGGTTAATCTCTTCCGTTGTGCTCAATTAGTTTCCTCCTCTCTTATTAATCAAATGAGAATGCATCAGGCTTACGGATTTGTTCCATAGCATAACGCAACGCGTCCATAGCATGGTTAAAGTCATCAACTGGCTTTTTCGTGAACTTCCCAGCTTTATTCTGTTCCCATACATAACTTGATAGCTCTATACTGACATTAGGGCATTTGAATTTATGAACTATGATTTCATACTGTTGAATGGTCTGAATACCGACCTTGACGCTATCCCCACCCTTTTCAGCGGCTCTGATCCTACCAATCCCGAAACCACGAATTTCAGCAATGGATTTTGGCTCTGAGGAATCCGCAATAATACGCTCCTTTGAGTAGCCCTTTTCTTTCAGCATATCGGCAATATCATCGTTCAGCATGCCATGCTCATAGTGTTCATCGAAGATATATAGCTTCTTCTCCTCTTTGTTAACCAGAGCGCATACAAGAGCGGTAGGGTCATTCGTATAACCAAAGTCGAGTCCAAACACTGCCCTGTAACCCTTTTGCTTGGCAATAGCTCGGTAATCAAACTCTTCTTCCCGCCAGTCTTCATATATAGCACCCTCAGCAATACCCCAATCTCCGTCACCCTCTACCCTATGACGCTTTGGTTTATGCTTCTTCATCCACTCAAATAGTTTGCGGTCCTCGTCTCCCAGGAACTCATTACAGCGGTATGTTGTCGTATCCACGAATGTATCTGGGTTCTCGGTATCGAAGAAGCGATGTTTCAACCAATGCTTTTCATTCCATGGGTTAAAGGTTATCGTCAGTTGCTTATAGTACCCTTCTGGTAGTAGACCACGAATAGACATATCCACCTTATCGAAATCATCTTCATTAAGGATCTGATAGGCTTCTTCAAACCACGCCCAACACAAATAGCCGGTGTCCACCGTAATAGAGGTGATTGACATCGGATCATCAAGGCCGCGGAACAATATCTTTTGTCCTGTTGGCTTATATATGGCTTCTAACGGCACTTTCTTAAACTGCCACTTGTTACCCACTCCTAACCTATTAGCTGCCCATTTAAGCTGTGCCCAGGTAGAGTCTTTATGAGTATTGAACGTCTTACGCAGAACTAAAGTATTCGCTAATGGATATTCCATCATCTTTGCAATAATTGATAAAGCGGCTGTTACGCTTTTTTTCGAACCCCGACCGCCTTTGACTACTCGGTAACGTCCTTTAAAATGCCAAAACTTTGCGTATCCCTTGCCAACGGTCTCCTGTAAGCTGATAACCTTACTCATGGAGATCATCCTTTATGAATACGACCTCTGATTCTACCGTTTTACTGATAGCCGTAACCTCAAGCTGCATTTTCTGAACGCGAAGCTTAGTTTCTTCATCCATATAGCCTAGGTACTTCTCCAGCTCTTTCAGCGCTCGCATCTTATCATAAAACTTGATGCTTACACCATCACGGCCTTGCTTCACTTCACTAATTAGCGTACCGTCTACCTCATAAGCTGACTTAAAGTGGACAAAACTAACTGTTTTGGTTACCGGATCGCCCTCTTCATCATAAGTAGGTCCATCTATACCGATTACTGGTTCTTCCGTTGTACCGAAGTCTACATAATCAGTAGTGTCAGCAAAAGCTATTTTAAGGTACTCAGCTATGACTCGATGAACGCTCAGTCCGAGCTCACCAACCATCTGATCCTTCAACCTTGTGATTTCTGCCTGAATTTCAGGTTTCCTCAGGTTTTCCCATCCAATGGAATAAGCTGCTCTCTTTGAATAACCAGCAGCTAATGCCGCTCTAGTTGCGTTGAAGTCTCGCATATATTCAAGGACAAACATTCTTTGTTTATCAGTTAGCTCAGCTTCTTCTTCCGGCGGATCGCCCCGAGCTACTTCTTTATTCTGTTTATTGGACTTCTGCTTCTTTTGTTGTACAACACTCTTCTTTGACTGTTGTACAACGTTATTTGATGATTGTTGTACAACACTCCATTTATCACGCTGTTTCCAGACGGCTACCTTCTTTTCGTCAATGTCTAGTTGCTCGGCTATCTGCCTGTTTGTTATTTCCCCACCGTGTTCACGCCATATTTCTAGTGCGCGGTCCCGGTTTGGATCACGTGCTCTTGGCATTACATTATCACCACCCCCGAATAAAGATTTGTGCAAAAGAAAAAGCACCCGAAGGTGCTTGGCATTCAATCTCGCATTGCATGAGCTATGCAGTCACTACAAATGTATTCTTCATCATTTTCATAAAGAAGATTCGAACAATTTTCACATTGTTTCACATCAGTCTCAATGTCGCACTCTTTGCAGTGAAAGTTTGGTGAATCTCCCCATTTAACCCAAACAGTTCCCCCGCACTCTGGACATTCACGTTCATGCTCATCTTGTTCTATTTGTTTATTTTTGTGGTATCCCATTTTAATCCCCTCCCTTCGAAATAATAATTCGACATTTAGGGATTATTTTCCTGCTACTATTTACCCATGTACCTTACTTCTCCGTCACTTCTGCAGCTTTTGGAATATCCAATGAGGTATCATCATCCTCTACATTTGATGATGGTGTGATACTATCACCTTCACATCCCAAAGAATTGCCTTTGATTTTAATTAATTCCTCGTATGCGTCTAATGCTGTTTTTACTATTGAAGATTTTGCCTCGCGGTTTGACATATGCATAAGTATCGAAAAGTAAATAGCAATTAATATTATCACAGTGATAAACGTAGCAGCTATATTTTCATAAATGATGCCCATCTCATTTTCTTTGCTGAGAACAACTGCCGCGAAGCCAATAATTGCGGCTACTAGCATCGGAATAAACACGGAAAATAAATTAAGAGTTCTCTTTTTCCCAATCTCATCTGTACGAATGTAACCCCTTAAAACTATTCTTTGATCTAAACTCAACTCTTCTTCTTTTAACTGTTTTATTATCTTATCAAATTGTATATTTTCAGATCTAAACCATATTCCATTTTTAAGATTATCCTGATAATAATTATATAGACAATTTTCTTGACTTAGTATTTTGTCATTTTTTCTTAGGATAGATGGAATTGTCCATGGACCTAATATAATATAGTATATTTTTTTCATCCATCCACTATCACCTAAGTCCTTCCTTTGAACAATCTTAAAATTAACCCATACAGATCTGATATACGAACAGAACAACAAGAAAAATAAAAGAATCCAAAATATAATAATCTCCCCCTTAATACCATATTTCGACATTAGGAAAGATTTACCTGCAATAAAATAATACAGTATGTCGCTATCCCCACCATGGAAAGTAACGACATACCGTATGAGCAATCCATATACCGCGATAATGGGATTTGGGTCACCTTAACGATATACAATTGCTATCAAGGAATCCTCATTTATAGGTTCCTCCTATATATAGGTGGCAACCGTACGACAAAAAAAAGATACAACAATAGGGAAGTACGATTGACTACCTTCGTCGAATCAACCGATACTTCCCCTTTACGTCGGGTGTTATAGGTTCCGAATTGTTTTGATGGAGTCCCCATCACGACAACAGAGATCAAATTTTATAGGTGATGAGGGTTGCACTAGGCAACCCCTTTATCCATCCACTTACCGAAGGCGTAAGCTAACAAGATAATAACTATCTGTTCAACACACCATCGAATCCCCGTCCATAACTGTTCTTGAGTGATTACAATATGTAAAATACCGTAATGAATACCCAATAAAACAACAACTACGAACACAACTGCTACTGCAGCGATCAAAACAATTTTCTTCACCAATATAAACACCTCGTTAGATTTTTTCGACGCTTGTCGCGCTAACGGAGGTGCGCTTCCACGCGCTCTTTAGATGATGGCTGCCTCTAAGCCCACATCCCCACGTGTCCTTGCACAATTAATATAACATCAATCTATTTTTGTGACTATAACTTTTATTACCACAATATTCTACTTGTATAGAAAAATGCTTTCTCTTAAATCCCTTGATATTTTCTCCTGAGCGCGTTTAACATAGACTTCCACGCTGCTTTTATGAATAGTTAATAAATTTGCGATTTCTGAGAAAGAAAAACACTCGCCATGAGCTAGAACAAAACAATCACGTTCACGATTCGTAAGACGAGATAAAGCATCTTCAATTTGGAATCTTTCCCAATCATTAAGGTTGCTTGGGCTTCCAGCGCTACTATGTTGGACAAAGGACTGCATTCGAATAGGATCCATAAGTTTCTCTTTTTGATACGCCGCCCTCCGCTCAACCCCTCTCTTATTCCCTGGCCGCCGTCCTGTAGTCAGCCACTCAATCACAAATTCACAATCAGACTTCATTCCAGAAATGACCTTTTTATCATCAGCATCAGCCTTCCTATATGCTCGCTCCGCGCTTTTGAGGGAGAGTTGATAGTTAAGGGCAGTTGCTGGACCCAAGTCCGTTACCTTTAATACAGGAGCCTTACTATTCGCGATGTTCATCCTCATTCCCCTTTGTGGTATAATTTGGTCGAGGATAAAAGCTGCTATTGCCCTGATGCATCAGGGCTTTTTTCTGTGTAAATACCTTCCACCATCATAGAAAACATCTTCATGTTTGTGCTGATTGGATACTTGTTGTATGCATCCTTAAATCTAACCCAGGTCGGTCCCCACGCCAGTACATCTACAGGTAAGCCCGGGCTTGCAGTAAAGACAAACTGCTTATGGCCGGCTCTCAATGCATTTTGAGTGTCCTTATACCTCATCCTCTTCTCCCCCTTATACCTCTATTAGATCTGGATTCTCGTATATAGTTCCAATTACTTCAGCATTTTCGTTCTCAAAGTAAAGCATGGTGGAACCGTATGGATGATGACCGATAAGTTCTGCATTGTATTTCCCTTTGTCAAAGGTGACTTTATAATGTCGTATCACTTTTTCTTGAGACATTGGATTAATCCAACTTCCATCTAGGACATCCCCTTTGTATATCTCCCGTCCGTTCTTGTCTTTTAATCCGGTGTACTCACCCATTGACTTTAAATCGCATTTAACTGGAGAGCTTTCTGTGTAAAGAACCGCATAATCCTCAATGTTTTCACGCTGTTTGCATTCATCCGTTAGTCCATCTAAACACCAACCAAAACCATAATGCCACGACTTATTTTCTATACTATAGCCCCTATATTTAGGCTCTCTGATCACGGTGTATCGTCTCCTTTGATTGGGGTCTCAGCCCCCTAAATTGTCCGTTCATCAAACCAACGCATGCAGTATGCAATCCGACCAGCTATCCTTGTGACCTTGAACCACTTGTTTTGAGCATCAATCAGGATCACATCTTCCAAATTCGGTTTATAGCACAGTCCGCATATTTTGGTACCATCCTCCAGCTGTAGTCCAAACATGTGTGTCTCAGCCCCCTTATAAGTTCAGTCACTCCATTAGTTCTTGTGCGTACTGAAATTGCTCCTGTGTAATTTCAATGTTTACTGGTTCGTAATGTTCGCATACGGCTTCGAAGTCCAATGTTATAAACGGATCTGGTCCAAATTTTTCTATGAGCAATTGTTTCAGTGCGACATGCCATTTTTTATGTTCTTCAAAATCTTCAATAGTCGGAGCAAAATTATCTTTGCGGATAATCATGTAAGCGTTCTGTATATCATCCAAAGTAACGTCCAAGTTTTCATCTTCCCAATCTCCAACATCAACACTTGCAGCAAGATACCTTTCTGCATTCTCCTTGTTTCTCATTACCATAACCGGGACTCTATTCATGATCTATTCTCCCTCCTTGGGTGCTGGGGCTGCCGGAATCACGATTGGTGTCCAGTGCGTATGATAATCGGGCCAATCCATGTCCAACGGTGACCCACAGTATGGCGGTTCGTTAACCGGGAATGTCCACCAAAGTACATCTCCCAAGTCTTCATTCCATTCGTCTATTGGTCTTGCGGTAATCTCTGATGTGGGTGCTGGGGTATCTGGGTAAAGGGTGGACATAGCCTCTTGAAGAATGCCGTACATCATCGGAGCTGCGGTATCTCCACTCTGCCATAGGTGATATTCGTTCATTGCCATTTCAATAGTGTCTCTCAGCATCTTGGCTTCTTGGAGCCAATACCCCAAAGTTACCTCCGTTGGTTCATATTCAATGGATGGAGGAAATGGATTGTTACAGAGCATTTTGGCATGCTCGAAAATCTTGACTCTCTCCATATCCTTTTGCCAGTCCCTTTATGTCATTGGGCTTCCTCCCCTGAAACTATTGAAGCGAGTTTTCGCACAGATTCAGCTTCTTCTTTCGTATAAGCTCCTGTGTTGCCATAGTCAGCATCAAAACACGATTTCATGAGTCCAAATGCTTCAATATCAGCGTCTGATAGATAAACTCTTTTAGGCATGTTTATATCCTCCTTGTGGGAGAGGAGGGCTATTAACCCTCTCTGTCCCTTTATCTTCGAACTGCGTATTATAAAACAATATAAAAACCAAAGGTTTACTTTTGGTAAAACCAAAGGTATACTAAAGGTATCCTTTAGAGAAGAGAGTGATTCGAATGGCAAAAACTTTTTATCCCAAAATGTTTATTATGGTACCAGCTAGCACTCCGCCACATCCACCAAACACACAATATAAAGTTTCTATCGGTAATGAAATATGGGGTGATAAAGAAAATCCCGTAATCAAAGTTCAGATGGTGTATGATGGGGAAATCGCTGGTCGACGTAGTCCATCTTATCCTCTAGGTACTGATGATTTTCAAAGGGTTACGATAGCAGTTGAAAAATTGCTTTCAAAAATGCAGGATTCGGAGATAGAAGTGTTATAAACACTGGGGACCATTAGGTCCTTTTTTAATGCACAGTTTGCGTCTACTTCGTCATAACCTTTGGGAGAGGAGGGATACTCCTACTCCCTAAAAATAGAATGCGTTGTATCTGTTGTAACCCCCATTACTATGGTATATATTGAATTTATCTCACTTATTGGAAGGGCGTCTTAACATGACCAGAAACCAAAGTACATATCTGATAATTTGGCTATCTGCTGTAACATGCTTCGTGTCGATAACATCTCTAAATATCGTTCCCCGCACTATTTTGTTTGGACTGACAACTGTTGTTTGCACAGTAGGATACTTTAGACACAAAAATATCTAGTCATTAACCTGACATAAGTCAGGTTTTTTTATTTGTTCTATTGGTTCTGATGTGTCGTATAGATAGTTCCAAACTAGTTGATAACCCACCTGGAGCCCTCTGATCTTGGTTTCGTAAAATCTACCAACCTCAGCTGCATCCTCGACCCACGGACATTCCCGCAAGTCCTCCTCCCACTGTCGGTGAATCAATTCGTCTAATTCCTTGGAGTAAATGAGTTTCTGCGGTTCCACACCATGCATCCGAGCCAGTTCTTCGTTCTCTTGTTCCGCTTGTCTCACTGCCTCATACAATCGCATCCGCGCTTTTACTGTAAATGTGCCATGACCGTACTCCAACACCGTTCCATCTCGCTTACGTCCAGCCTTATTACGGGGATCTTTGTACATCTGAATCATGAGGTTTCTCAGTCCGACATAGGGCTGTAACCATGGATTGTGCTTTGCAAACTCTTGGCTGCTCTTATCGATGGTTACCACTGGGCAGATGATACAACCAGTACGTGCGCCACATGGATCATCGTTTTTCTCTCCAGACCCCGCCTTGCGTTGCCTTAATCCACATTCCCCAGTAGCCTCTTTGTATAGTTGACCCAACGCCTCTGCATCTCCCCAGGCCATGCCCTCGCGCACCAGGTAGCTCCACACATCGTCTAAAGTGAAGTTGACGATCGGCATGAATTCATTTGCACTGAAGTATTCTGACACCTGTCTGTTCTCGATGTTGTTTCGACGCTCTGCCGACTCGCTTAAACGAACCCCAGTAACAGTGAGCGCTGGTTTAATCGCCTTGTGTTCTTTCTGGGATGGCTCAATCTTCAGACGTTCCGTACACCAGCGGTTCATTCGGCTTTTGGGCAATGGATATCCACGGCCTAGTACCAGATACATGAAGCTCTTTTCGATCGGAGACGATACTTCAACTATTTTCACGGGCAGTTTATGATGGTCAATCAGCTTCTTAATCTTTATAAGTTCACTCTGTTTGAGTGGGTCTGTGACAAAATCAAGATGGGTCTGTGCAGTGGTAAGGTAAATCTCTCGAGTCAGCGATTCGGGTTTACTATTTTTTAATAACAGTAGTGATTTGAATAATTCCGATAAAGTGACTGAGCTGTCTTTACCTCCACTCCAAGCCACCACCCATGGTCCTGGTCTTGTTTCGTCGGTGTACGCTTTTAGAATTTGTCCAGTCGCTATGAAACTTTTTTGTTTATAGTCCATGGTGTCATTCCCCCTGTAGCGTGATATATGCCGCCTCTGCCCTCTCTCTGGGGCTGGCGGTGAGCATTGCTGCGGTCACTTCAACACTTACAGCGCTGTATTCTCCATCATCTTCACATTCCCCGTATATCACAGTGTTGAGATTGTGGATGTACGACTTGTAATCTACCTCTATAGCCTTTGTCTGTACCTCTAGGCTGGCAGCAGAGTCGTTACTGTAATCCGGCGCATACGACCACATTAATTCCTCAGACTCACCTGATGTTGCTTTTATTTTCCCGTCTTTCATTAATCGCCAAAGTCTGGTTACTGGTCCAATTTCTACTGTCCACCCCATCAACTCAGCCAGCGCCCGGTTAAGCTGCTGGTCTGTCTTATCCTTTACCTGTGTCATGCCTTGTCGCTCCCTTCCTTATTTCCTAAGGCTGCCAATCGACAAATAACAATATCTTCATCTTCGAACCTCTGAAAAAATTCATCCAGCGTACATTCATCAAGCTTGCCGTTTGCTCCAGCAGATGGTTCGGAAGTTATGACCATCTTTCCATCCATAACTACCGAATAACATTGGAATACTGTGGTGTTATTTTGAAGATAGTTCCAAACCTCTTCTTTGCTTGCCGTGAACATTTCGCAATCAGCTGTGTTAAAAATTCCATATTCTTTGGAATGTTGCCGGGCTATGGTCTGCTGTGCCTCTACTAACCTTTTTCGCAAATCCTTATTTGTGCCGTGAAGCGTATCATTTAGCTTTTTCTCAACTTCGGCGTTTTGTTGTGACTCTTCTAGAGCAGCCAGCAACTCATTTGCAGCAGATGGCGGTAATGCTCCAAGTTGGTGAATCATCGTCTTATACGCTTCTATCCGTTCTGGTGTCATTCTCATAATGGGTTCACCTTCCCTTAATATCCGCTGGATTGACGTTCATGGTTTACTTGGTTCTTGGCTACATAGGCTTTTGCAATCTGTTCGAAGGTAAATCCAAGGGCGTGACCAAGTTCAATGAAATTAAAGAACGCCACTCCCCATCTTTCATCCGGATTTAAATAATTTTCTGAATCAAGGATATTTCCAACCAAATTGTTTAAATCAATAAACTGATTTGTCAGCAATCTATGAGAAATCGTTGGTTGATAATCAGGAATATTTTTTACTTCAAGTTGCCGCGAGATAGAAAGGAAAAAGTGTAGGCAATCCACGTATTCTTCAATTAAAGGATAGGTTACATCTTCAAATGGTCCGCCCGGATCTGCAAAAGCAATCGACTTTTTCTCGTATCGCGGCTCCTGGTCTTTGCTCCAATGCTTGAATCCGCGCCATTCATTTGCCAGTTCTCCGATTTCTACCTGAAGCGCTAATATCGTATTAGGCAGCAGATCAACGCCTTCAAGCCCCTTTTCTTTGATGATTCGTGCATCCAATACTTTCTGCATTTCATACATTTGATCGAGTGTTAATGTGCTCATACTGGTTATGCCTCCCTATGGTATAATTCAGGAAATTACATCGAGGTGATTTAATGAATAAGAAGAAACCCTCATTGGCGATTAGTTTATTTATTTGCTTATGCTTTGGTCTTGCCTTTGGATTGTTTGTCCACAACATTGCAATAGGTGTTGGCTTAGGAATTGTTTTTGGCGTTTCCATGTATCAGAAAGGGAACAAAAAGCCACCTTCTGAATAACTCCTACTTGCACTTTGTGTATGCCTCTCCTATGGGCTATGCCGAATTTGATTTAAACTCCCAATTCCCGCATTTCTGCATCCTCTGTAGCATCCAACGTGATCGATGGCATTCCATCCCATAACTCTCTAATCTCATTAGCCTTAGAAACTACTGCTGCTTTTTGCTTTGGTGTTAATACAATATCCATAGCCTCTTGATAATGGTTTTCCGCTTTGGTATACGCCCTTGTATGAAGTACATTCATGTACTTCCAAAACTTATTGGTACTCAAGGATTTGATTCGCTGGAAGTGTCTGCGTTGTTCTGTTTCGGTCATTAAACTAACCACCTCTCATTGTTATATGAATTACTTAATCTTCAAATCGGTCATTAGGATGGTAAGATCCCTGTGCAGCATAGCCATTAAGAGCATCAGTAAACATTGCTGTGAAGGTATTTAGATCCTTAGTTTCTAATGATTCCAGAAATCTAATTTCTTTTGCTCGGAGATCCCTGCCAGCAGCCGTTATGATTAAATCTGCTAAAGGTTCAATCTGCTGCAGTCGTTCTTCTTTTGCCTTCTCTAATTCGATCTGCTTATTTAGCTTGTGATTGTGTTCGTCCCAGTCTTGTTCATCAAACCAAAAGTAATCACCGTACTTATTCCAAAATACTGAGATCCAGTATTGTAAGAGCTCTTCATCCGTTTGGATAATGTCATGACACACTCCACAAAGTCGTAAACCGTTTGTTTTAACTCCTCTGCCCTTGCGTCCTCGCGGCATGACGTGATGTGTTGTTGTATCAGGGGCTGTTTTACAATGTGAACATTTACCGTCAGCCTCTGTAATCAATTCCTTAACTACTGACGCTGGAAACTCACAGCGTTGTTTTGAACTTCTGCCAGGCTTATGATCCTCGAAAATCTTCTGTTTCAAAGGAGATACTTCTCTCTTTACCTTCTTACGCTGACCTAAGCTACTCGTCTTCTTGGGCTTTTCTTGCTTTTGTGGTTTCCAAAAAGTTTTATGAGGGGTCTCTTGTGCCATGCTACACCTCATCTCTCTTTGATTTTGTTTAGTAGGTTGTTCTAAAGATAATTGCTCAGCTTCCCACATACATTCAGTACAACGATATAAATCCGGGGTAACTTCCCTCATATCTGATCCACACTGGAGACATACCAGAATCATGATCCTCTCTCCGCTTCTACAAGTTCTGCTGGTGTAAGCTGGCTTGCATCAATCTGTTACTTATCACAAGCATACAAGGGAGCATAGCTGTAAGGTGGTATTGCGTTTCGTACATGAAGATAAGCAATAGGTTGTTCTGTAGCTTCCACATGAGCCTTAAGTTCAGCACATCGGTATTTGGGAAGGATCGCCCAGCCTTTCGAACGTTCCTGACGCCATCCGGGACTACCTGTGATATAAAGTGGTTTACCACATGCCGCGGCTTCGTCACGGGTTAACCACCCGTTTCTATCAGGCATTCATTTTACCTTCCGCGAACCAAACTCTATCAACTACAGCTAAGTAATCCAGCGGTACACGGCCTGTCCTAACTTCAAAAGCGTCAATCTCGAAGTTATCCAACGTCATGCTTTTGCGTCCGCCCCTGGAAGCCTCAACCTTGTATGCACGTAATGCTGTGAAGGGTAAAAGGTATGTTTTACGTTGTTTTCTAAACTCAACTAAAACAAAGCATAGAGCTCCAAACTTATGACACTTCTCTAAATGCTCGTACTGATGATCTTCAACCTTTTTCAGGTCAAATCTATCAAGGTCTTGGATTGACTTAGCTTCGAAAAAAACTGCTCTTCCACGATAAATCCCATCATAGTCAACAGTTGATTTTGCCTCAAAGAATCCAGAGAGCACCTTAGTTCCTTTGCTGCGTGTAACTTTTACTGGTGTTGAACGCTTATTGATAACAGCCAATTCTCTATGTTCATAGGATTCATTTGTAAAATTAATTAGGTTTTCAAAAGCTGCACCTCTATTTCCTTGAGCCATCTTTACCACCCTTTCTAGGAGTCCGCGGCGGATCAAGTACATAACGCTTATCATCAATCATTAGTACACTTGGAACATCCTTGTGAATTTTCACTACAGTTACTATCTTCTTATATTTCTTAGTGACCTCGTAATGTGTCATTTCAGTCCTTTCCTCCCTCTTGTCGGAGATTCTAATTCACGTTTCTCGGCTATTTGGTCAATCATGTCTTCAATCTTGGCCCGTACAACTTTTTGACTAGTTGATAACCCAACACCTGCAGTTGATGCCTCTGAGATAATTTTAGCTACGATATGATCAGCTGCCGCTAGATGTTCAAACAGTCGGTATTCCAAGGATTCAAAAATTCTATCAAATTCATTGAGCAAGTATTTTTCTCGTCTTTCAGCGGGAGTCATAGTCACCACACCTTTTCACGTTTGCGATCGACGAGCAGCATTATAAGTTTTTTTATTTTTTCTCGAGCTATGAGTTCTTTGGTAGCGTGGATCCGTATGTCATAGTCGAAAGAGTCATTGTTCCTTATCTGCAGAAGTTCAGTGTCCGTCTTCCAGTTTAGAAATTTCAACGCTGCTTCTCCTCCTCAGCTCGTTTTCTTTTTTCAAGAAGTTCAGCCATTGACTTCTCATGAAGTTCGATTTCCTCTTGAGTAGGAGGAGCAACAGGGTTCTTAGTAATTTCAATTTGTGGTTTCCCACTTTGTCCACCACGACCATTCCTATATCCATTACTAGAAGTACTACTTCGTGTATCTTTTTCCTTTGTCCATGGCTCGTCTATGCCATCGGATTTCCATCGTTTCAGAATGGCACGAACATAACTAAGATTTCGCTTGCCTGCAATTATCGAAGTTCGCATAGCCTCGCATAGCCATCTTTCACCATAGTCATTTATAAAATCATTAAGCTGATCAGATATCACAGAACTGATCGTGCCAAATCCTTCAGCTTCAAACATCCGGAACGGATTAACTGACAGTGGCACCACTATCTCTGTTGGTTTTATTTCATTTTCTTTTTCTTTACTTTCCTCTCCTTTACTTTCCTTTACTTTACTTTGTGTACTTTCTGCTGACACTTTCCCTTGTTTATCGGGATTAATGTAAACATTAACTGGCGTGCTTTCAGCACTGACGATCACGATTGAATGTGACACCTTCTTACTTTCTTCTAATGGATCTATGAGTAAATGACCCTCAAATAAAGTTACCTCTTTGCGTCTTTTTGCTGCCTCTATATACCTTTTCTGAAACCCTCTTGATGTCAACACCTTGTAATTCTTGTATACATTTTCGTTGAAGAATCCCCAGTTAATGCACTCATTTACGATCTCTCTTACAGTGTTAATGTCAGCATTAACCTTGCTGGAAAGGGCGTAGTGCTCACGCTCCTCCCATGGATAAAAGTATCCATTCCGGTAAATATTCATCATAATTTTCACGATAACTCCGAGTCCCTGCATTCCATATTTAGCTATTGGAACGATCAATTTATCATCCTGATCGAAATCAATGTCCAATGGGAAATAGTCTAGGCCTTCTTTTAATGGCCTTGCCATGATGTCAGACCCCTTTCATTAGCTTCCATCCATTGCACCAACCAGACACTTAAAATCGCAACACAGTCCAAAATGACCGTATTTGACTACTGCTTGTCCGACTATTATTCTTTTACGACACTTGGGGTTAATACAATTCCCGAGAGATTTGCGATTAGGTTTAGGTCGTTGTGTTTTATTGAGATCTTTCAAGTTCTGTCTTAACTCAGAAATTTCTCCTTCAATTTGAATCACACGATTCCGGTTAAGATTTGTTCCTCTATCCATTTCAGCCTTGAGAACTCTAATACGTCTCCTAATGGTCGTAACTTGTAAAGTCTTAATGGCAGATTCGTCTTTCATCAATCCCCGCCTCCTAAAGTGTTCATATCAACCCGCACCCTTAATCTTAGTTCGTAGATGTGTTCACAGAGAGATGAGAACTCATTCTTCCACATCATCTTTTCTTCAAGGGCTGTAGCTTCGACCATTCGTAATTCCTCGATAGCAAGATCGCCAGCTATCTCCTTCTCTCCGCGCTTTGCTTCCTTCCTAGCTTTGGCATAAGTGATTTTACGGGCTGCATAGATACGAGCATGCTCACCGTCTCTAAGAGCCGATACTCGTCCTATAAGCATATGAGCAGCTGTAAGCAGGCGTATTTTTCCCATGATTGCTCCAGGAGCATTGTCATCGTATGCGTCAGCCTGAGCACGCAATTTTCTGATATCCTTGATATACTGCTTGATATCAATCTCCATTAGACTCAACTCGATCTTTTATTAATTTGTTACCGAAGCAATGGTAGTTACAGAAATGACCTCCGAGGGACCATAGATGACTCTGTTTTTTGGGTATAATGCTCCCACAACCTCCGCACCTAAAATCGGTACTGTACCAGTATTTTGAAATTTCCCCATGAGATATCTGTCGCTCTAAATATGATCTTCTTCGTTTTTCTGGACTCTTGTCCCAAAATGCTTGATTCATTGTTTTTGAAACAAGGTTTAGAGACTCTTCTCGCATGTCCTTTAAATTTTTAAAATGATAAATCACTGCTTTCTCTTGCTCAGTAAATTCCATTCCATAAAGCAAAGGAGTGCTATACGTATGCTGATGAAGAACAGCTAAGACTGCTTTAAACAGACTTGTAGATTGGATAGAGATTTCGTGTTTATTGCGATTGTAATCCACCATAGGAATAGTCCAATGCTTATTATCCGACATTGCTTTTCCCTACACTTCCTGATAAACTGATCGTAATTGAATTTTGTAAGTTCGTGATCAGCCGACCGGCTCCTACCCCGGTGGGCTGTTTTTCATTTATCCGACTTGCGGTTGATACATACTGCTTACGATACCGTTCCCGAAGTTTAGTTGAAGGAGCCGTTTCAATAAGTTGCTGCAAGTTCCCACAGACTCTTATGCGTTGTTTTCTGTTCATGATAAATCTCCTTTGTATTTGTTGATAAAGTAACCAATTCCCTTACCCGTGATCTTAGGGGTACGAGTTACCTTCATTCCCTCACTGGCACTTCCACGCTGCCCAACTTTAATTTCCATAATCTGCAGTTGCATGGATCGTTGTGTTGGCATGTTGTATTCTGATCCGGACTTAATTAGATATCCTCGCTCTCTCAGTTCTTTAAAGAGTCTGATTTCTCCGATATTAATTCCATTCTGCTTTAGGATCTTGGCTAAATCAGCTATAAGCACTGAATCATTAGAAACCTCTAACGCCTCCGCAAAAACTACCTTTGGACGATCTTCTTCAACCTTAGCCTCCAGAGCTCGCCGTGCGACACGTTCTTCCTTTAGTTTTGTTGCTGCCTGTATCAGTAAATCAGGGTTTTCTAGAAGCTCATCGGCAGCATACATCCCAGTCCTTCTTATAGCGGGGAGTACATCATGTGTTATCCATCTTTTAAATGGTTTGGCTTCTGGCTTACGACTACCCAGGATCAATGAATATAAACCGGGCTCGTTTACGGTAAGCATTACTTGATCACCACCAAGGGTCTGTATTGAACGCAGCCCCTTTTCATCTTCGTCAAGTCGTCTAGTCTGCGTCTGGTCAACATCAATTGCAGTACATACGTCTTTTGCAACCCACCATGGTTGTCCATCGTGCATTATTACTCGAACTTCTTTCCCTGAAAAATTAAAAACTTGTAATTGCTTCATGGTGTCACTCCTTCCAGAGAGGTTATATACCTTACTTCTAAGTCATCTATGAGTGCTAACATATCAGGACGAGCGATATTGTAATTTCGGGCACGATTGACGAAGTCTTGTAATTGTTCCGGTGTGCAGCCACGATCTAAACAGTTTCGAAATAAAGCCGCAAGATCGGGGTATCTACGCTTCTTATTAATCAAAGAGTTTCTCCTTTCAGCTATAAACTTCTGTGATTATGGCGATGCTTAGCGGCAGCCAATCGTCATGTTTTTATCTTCATTCATTTATATTCTTCAAGCCATATTTCAAGAAATTGTCGTGATTCACGGACTGGATAATACCATTTCCCTCCTACCTTTCGTTTTGGGAACCTTGGATCAAAAAAGAAGGTCTCCTGAATAGTGCTCCAACTCATACATGTACGTTTCTTAAGCTCGGCTGAGTCCCAGAAAACAAATTCAGAATCGAACTCTTTCACACTCGTTGCAATTTGCTCACGGCATAATCGAAGCATTTCGTCTTTATCCACTTTTACATTCACTGTCAAAGGAATCGACATCGTTTCCCGCTCCTTTCTATTTAACTTAAGCTGAGTTTAGTAGTTAGTCATTTTAGACTAAGCGTTACAAATTCCAATTTTCCTTTAAGATCACATTCGGATATTAGCTGAGCCATCCTGAAAACTAAGTTAAATTTTGTTTTCTTCCTTCTATAATTCCTACGATAAAAAGTAATCTACTGTCACTCCGAAATATTCAGCCAAAAGTTTAAGCTTATCTATCTTGGGGCTATAGTTTCCTTGTTTCCAATTAGATAACGTTGCGGTAGATACACCCGTGTTCTTAGAAACTTGATAAGCTGATTTTCCAGAACTTTCTAATAAAACACGGAATTTTTCATACAAATTAAGCACCTCCAATCAAATAATCAGTTGACGAATAGCTAAGATTTCTTATATAATCATAGTGTCACCTAAACTAATAAAGAAATATAAGCTATTCGTTGTTTAATTAACTTAGTTTTCTAAGCTATGTTTGTATACTAGCATAGCTTTCTAAGTTAGTCAACTCAATTAGCTTAGTTTTCTAATTTTATTTTCAAGAAAACTAAGGAGGAAATTTATGTACGAGATATTTGAAGAACTATTAATGAAAAATAATGTGACACCATATCGTGTTGCAAAGGAAACTGGGATCACCACGGCAACATTCACAAGTTGGAAACAAGGTAAGTACACACCTAAGCAAGATAAACTTCAGAAGATAGCTGACTATTTTGGAGTAAATATCGAGTATTTAATGGGGACGGAGAAAGAATCTATTCCCGCTGAGAAAAAAAACTATTACTCTCTAACAGAAAATGATGAAAAAGACATTGCCAAAGACCTCGAACGATTATTGGCAGATCTTGAAAGCAACGAAGCATTAGCCTTCCACGGGGAGCCTATGGATGAGGAAACGAAGAGACTGTTTGCAATTTCATTGGAGAATTCTCTACGCTTAGGTAAAGAGTTGGCGAAGAAGAAATTCACTCCAATGAAATACCGCGAATAGTGCTTCATGGGGGATACAGAATGATCAAATCAACTGTAATCCGATTGACCAAGAAACATAAAACAAATGATCCATTCCAACTAGCTAAACAGATGGGGATTCCTGTATTACTAGAACCTTTAGGTGAAATGTTCGGTTACTACAATAAGGTTCTTCGTAACAAGATGATTCATATAAATGAGAACCTCCCGAGTCCTGATCGTCGCTATACATGTGCGCACGAACTTGGACATGCTATCTTGCATGCTGATGTTAATACACCATTTCTAAGAAAAAACACACTATTCTCAGTTGATCGTATTGAGCGAGAGGCTAATAGATTTGCAGTTGAATTATTGATTCCTGACGAAACGTTACTAAGCGGGCTTTCACTCAGCCAAGCCGCAGCCTTATGCGGAGTTCCTGACGAACTAGCCCGTTTAAAAGAAACATCGAAGACCTTGACCTTTTTGAAAGACGATCGCTCGTATCTTCACCTCTAACCTTCGCGCTTTCCAGCCGCAAGGCTGTTTACTATAAACAAAAATAGAACGTATGTTTGGAGGTTGTTAGTATATGGCAAGTATTAAGAAGCAGACAACAGGATGGGAATATCGAATTCGATACAAAGACCCAATCACTCAGAAATTTAAGGAGAAGTCACAACGAGGTTTCGATACAAAAAAGGAGGCACAAATTGCAGCTGTAGCTGCAGAAAGAAGAATGGCTGAAGGATATGAGCAGACAGACCTACCACTAATTGATTACCTTGAACAATTTGTGCAAGAATACAAAGTTGGTACTGTGCGGAGAAACACTTTACTTCAGCATCAAAACAACATTTCTAATCATATCAAACCATACTATCAAGCAATGATGCTTAAAGAAGTGAAGCCGATTGGTTATCAAAAATTCCTAAATCATCTTGCCGATCAAGGATACAGTAAAAGTACGATACAGATTATTCATAACACCATGAACGGTGCGCTAGAGAAAGCCGTAATTCTTGGAAAATTAGAAAAGAACCCTTGTAAAGGAGTTACTATTAAGGGGGGTGTTAAAACAAAGAGTTTAAAATATATCGAATCTGAAGACATTCCAGCCTTTTTACAAAATGCTCACCAATATGGTTACATTTACTGGATCTTTTATAAAGTCCTCATTGAGACAGGAATGCGTAAAGGTGAAGCCGCAGCACTAACTTGGGACGACATAGATTTGAAAGCCGGAACAATAAACATTTGTAAGACGTTAGATTTTTCAGCTGAGGATGAAGCAACTCTATTCGGAGATACAAAAACGTTTAATTCGCAACGAACGATAAAGATTAGTCAATCTATCATTAGCGATCTAAAACAACACATTAAATACCAGAACCAAAATAAATTAGCTTGGAAGGGTTCCTATAAACATAAGTTAAACTTAGTTCTTTGTAGAGATGATGGAAACTTCATGCCAAAGTCTTCTTTATTCAATTCCTTTTCGAGAATTTTGAAACGGATCGGTCACCCACCTATGCCGATTCACTCACTAAGACACACTCATGCAGTGTTACTACTAGAAGCAGGCAATGATATGAAGTATGTTCAGGAGCGACTCGGACACGGCAGTATTACAATTACATCTGATGTCTATTCTCACATTTCCAAGAAAATTGAAGAAAGTAGTATGGAAAAGTACGAAGCCCACATGAGATCTATCCTCGAATAGCACCCACTATTTATTTGTGGGCATTTTGTGGGCACCGGCATTACAGAGGTCCCTTACTACTCCCACGCCCACACACAAAAAAACCCTCAACGCCAAAGGCGTCAAGGGTTTGAACGTTCTAGTAAAGAGTCATGTATTGTGCTCTTTCCCACTCGTGAACTTGTGTGCGGTAGATATCCCATTCGATTTCTTTTAGCTCGTAGAAGTGAGCCAAAGCATGTTCGCCGAGAGCTTCGGTGATAACATGACTGCGGATCATTTCGCTAAGTGCTTCTTTCAAATCGGATGGCAAGCTTGGAATGCCTTCTTCGATGCGCTCTTCTTCAGACATCACATAGATGTTACGGTCAATCGGAGCTGGAAGATCAAGCTTACGTTTAATTCCGTCAAGACCTGCTTTCAACATAACAGCAAGTGCGAGGTAAGGGTTAGCTGCTGGATCCGGGTTACGAACCTCAACACGTGTGCTAAGACCTCTAGAAGCCGGAATACGAATCATTGGGCTACGGTTACTTGCAGACCAAGCTACGTAGCAAGGTGCTTCATAACCAGGAACAAGGCGTTTGTATGAGTTCACTGTTGGGTTAGTAATCGCTGCAAAAGCACGAGCGTGCTTCAAAATACCAGCCATGTAGTAACGTGCAGTTTTGCTCAGACCCAGCTTGTCGCTTTCGTCGTAGAACATGTTTTCTTTGCCTTTAAACAAGGATTGGTGAGCGTGCATACCAGATCCGTTGATACCGAACAATGGTTTAGGCATAAAAGTTGCATGCAGGCCGTGTTGACGGGCTACCGTTTTCACGACGAGCTTAAAGGTTTGAATTTGGTCAGCAGCAGTAATCGCGTCAGCATATTTAAAGTCAATTTCATGCTGGCCCGAAGCTACTTCATGGTGGGAAGCTTCGATTTCAAAGCCCATTTCTTCAAGGGTCAGTACGATTTCACGACGACAGTTTTCCCCTAAATCCGTTGGCGCTAAGTCAAAGTATCCACCTTGGTCGTTCAATTCCGTAGTAGGATTTCCTCTTTCGTCTGTCTTGAATAGGAAGAATTCAGGTTCTGGTCCAACGTTCATAGCTGTGAAACCCATTTCTTCAGCTTCCTTCAGACAACGTTTGAGGATACCACGCGGGTCTCCAGCAAAAGGTGTACCATCTGGCATGTAGACGTCACAAATCAGACGAGCTACACGACTATCAGTCACCCAAGGGAAGATTACCCATGTATCTAGGTCAGGGAAGAGATACATATCAGATTCTTCAATCCGTACGTATCCTTCGATGGAAGAACCATCAAACATCATTTTATTATCAAGCGCTTTTTCCAATTGGCTAACTGGAATCTCTACATTCTTGATAGTACCTAATAGATCCGTAAATTGCAGACGAATAAAACGAACATTCTCTTCCTTGGCAATGCGTAAAATATCCTCTTTAGAAAAGCTCATGTGATCCTCTCCCTTTCGAACTTCTATATATTATTATTTATTAAAAAACCGGGATAACTCACCTTGAATCAGAGACACTTGTCCCGGTCTTTTACCGGAAACTAGTTCTTGCTTCAGCATTCGGTGAAGCTGGGAATCGGATAACTCTCTACGTCTTACCTCTGTATCAGGGGTAATAACAGTAGCTTCCTCAGATTCCTTAGAGACAGGATTCATTACTTGCTTAATGCCAGCAATATTAACACCCTTCTCGATCAGAGCTTTAATTTCTAATAGGCGCTCAACATCATTAAAAGAGAACAAACGCTGATTCCCCGACGTACGTGCTGGTACGATCAGACTGTGCTGCTCATAATAACGAATTTGTCTCGCGGACAAATCAGTCAGCTTCATTACAATTCCAATAGGAAATAATGCCATATTTCTGCGGATTTCATCACCCATGACTCATCCAACCTTCCAATGATCTTTTTCTGATCTCATTGTACATTTCCTAATACAGCGTGTCAATGGTATGTGAGATATTCTTACAGCAATTTTCTTTCACGCATACTTTGAAGTGCCATCAAAACGCCATATTTAACATGTGAATAGGTTAACCCGCCTTGCATATAGCCAATATAAGGAGCCCGTATAGGCGCATCTGCAGATAACTCCAAGCTTCCACCTTGTATAAACGTACCTGCAGCCATAATAACAGGATGTTCATAACCTGGCATATCCCAAGGCTCTGGTACCACATGGCTGTCCACAGCCGCAGCGCGTTGTATGCCCTGAACAAAGGCAATTAAGTGTTCTGGTCCATCAAAGGAAACCGCCTGAATCAAATCTGTACGAGGCTCGTTCCAGGCTGGCTTTGTCTCAAACCCGCAACGCTGAAATACGGATGCAGCAAAAATACTCCCTTTTAAAGCTTGTCCGACCGTGTGTGGTGCCATAAATAACCCTTGGTAAAGCCCACGTGTTGTTCCTAACATAGCCCCTACTTCACCACCTATGCCAGGAGCGGTTAATCGATAAGCTGCCAATTCTACAAGATCCTGTCGGCCACAAATATAACCGCCTGTCTCAGCAATACCGCCACCCGGATTCTTAATTAACGATCCTGCTACTAGATCCACACCAACCTGTGGAGGCTCAAGATCTTCGGTAAACTCACCATAACAATTGTCTACGAAGACAATCACTTCCGGTTTCAACACCTTTACCCTCGAAGTCATTTCACCAATTTCAGCCACTGTGAAAGAAGCACGCCAATCATATCCTCGTGACCTTTGGATTCCAATCACTTTAGTATTTTCGTTAATAGCGAGAGCTACCTCATCCCAATCGATCTTGCCATCTGCAGTAAGAGCAACCTCCCGGTAAGTAATTCCGAAATCTGCGAGTGAACCTGTCCCATCCCCTGTGTGACCAATTACCTTATGTAAGGTATCGTACGGACGTCCTGTGATGTATAGCAGCTCATCTCCTGGACGCAGTACACCAAATAGGGCTGTTGATATGGTGTGTGTTCCTGAAGCGAAATGCGGGCGAACCAGAGCAGATTCCGCACCAAAAACGTCAGCATAGACAAGATCCAACACTTCACGGCCACGGTCATTATACGCATACCCCGTTGAACCGGCAAAGTGAAAATCACTGACTTGATGACGCTGGAACGCTTCTATAACCTTCCACTGATTCTTATCTACAATACGATCAAGGGCTTTGACAGCGCCTTCTATTTCAACTTCTGCGGCCTCTGCCGCGCTCAAAATATCCTCTGCAAAAACTACCATTCGTTCTTATTCGCTCCTTACATTTACTTGCCATCATAATGACAGAAAGCGGCAGTAAACTGACGCTTTCTAGATTAGCTATTATTTTATACCTATAAACGAAGCATTTCCACCTTAGGAATGACTGACAAGATTACTGCTGGTCCACAAAATCAGCAAGCATGTAACCCCATTTGTCATAATCCTCTTTATTAAGACGAACGTTATAGAGCACATCGTTCTCATCATATGTCGTTTCCAGAACCTCTCCCACCCTGTAGAGCAAGGAAGAAATGTCACCTCGGTCTCCGGGAATGCGGAAGTTGAGTGTGTCGCCAGCCAGTTCATCGGCGATCATTTCGGTAATCCGAGTTAAATCTTCAGGATTAAATGCACTGATCTTCAAGTACCCTGTACCTGTAGGCAACATTTCCAGTTGCTCAGGCTGACATAGATCAATTTTATTAAAAAGTACGATTTGCGGTGTACCAGATGCACCTAGATCCTGCAAGATGGATTGGACAATCTCCATCTGCTCCTCACGCATTGGTGAAGAGGCATCCACCACATGTAGCACCAAATTGGCCTCATTCACTTCCTCCAGCGTTGCACGGAAAGATGCGACAAGATCATGCGGAAGATTCTGAATGAAGCCTACAGTATCCGTCAGCACAACCTCTTTACCACCTGCTAGCTCAAGTACACGTGAAGTAGGGTCCAGTGTGGCAAACAACTGGTTTTCAATATAGACATCCGCATCGGTTAGTTGCTTAAGTAGCGTTGATTTCCCTGCATTCGTATACCCAACAAGTGCGACTTGCACTGCTCCCGCCTTGCGGCGACGCTCCCGATGTAGCTCACGAGTCTTAACAACCTCATCCAGCTGGCGTTTCAGCTCCGTAATCCGATCACGAATATGTCGGCGATCAGTTTCCAGCTTACTTTCACCCGGACCTCTGGTACCAATTCCGCCACCTAGTCTGGATAGGTTCTTCCCTTGGCCGGAAAGCCGGGGTAACAGATAGGACAATTGTGCCAGCTCTACCTGAATAATTCCTTCTCGCGTCTTCGCACGCCCCGCAAATATATCCAGAATAAGCTGCGTCCGGTCAATAATCTTAAGATCCAGAGCCTCCTCAAGGTTCCGTACTTGGGCTCCTGACAATTCTTGATCAAAGATAGCTGTATTAGCCCCGAGAGCATCAGCAGCCATCCGTAGCTCTTCTACTTTACCTTTACCAATAAACCATCTAGAATCAGGTGTTTCCTTGTTTTGACGCAGCACATCCAGAACTTCAACACCAGCCGTTTCGGCTAATTGCACTAATTCCTGTAGTGAAAGCTCTGGATCAATTCCGGTTCTTTTAATTTTATCTGTGACGAGACTTACCAATATCGCTCGATCTTGTACATCTGTTTCCGTATCATGCGTAGTTATTGCCATGTATGTCATGCTCCTTATGACGGTGATAGTATCCTGTAATTCATAATTTGAAATCCTCAGTTCGAAGCGTCATTAATTCCTGCTTGCCTGGGCTGGTACTTTCATACTGGTTTAACAGTCTGACAGCCTGACCCCGAACAGCTTTCTCAATGGCGTTGCGAACATACCTCGCATTACTGAAAGCATGAAGACTCTCCGTCTTCTCTACTAACAAATGCTGCTTTAACTTGAGTATCGCCTGTGGCATCAAAATATAGTCGCGATCTTTTGCCATCAGTTCAGCGATTTGCAGCAGTTGATCGATCGTATAATCAGGAAATTCCACTTGTATCGGAAACCGTGAAGGCAATCCGGGATTGCTCATCAAAAAATACTCCATCTCTCCAGAGTACCCCGCTAAGATAAGTATAAATTGACTGCGATGATCCTCCATGGCCTTGACGAGCGTATCAATCGCTTCTTTCCCAAAATCCTTTTCTCCACCCCGAGCAAGGCTATAAGCCTCATCGATAAACAAAATACCGCCCAAAGCCTTTTTTACCAGGTCGCGAGTCTTCTGTGCAGTATGACCGATGTATTCTCCTACAAGGTCGGCCCTCTCCACCTCAATAAGATGTCCTTTGGTCAGTACACCCATACGCTGGAACAGCTTAGCCACGATTCTAGCCACGGTTGTCTTGCCAGTTCCGGGATTCCCTTTAAAAACCATGTGATAAGCTTGCCCGCCGCTTGCAAGTCCTGCCTCAGTTCGCATTTGAGCAATTTGTAACAAGGCGTAGATTTCAAAGACTAGCTCTTTGATATTGTCCAGACCCACTAAACCTTCCAATTCTTGCGTTAACTCTTGGAATAGGCTAGTGTGGCCGTGATTTTTTGGAGGTACCGGCCGACTCTCTCCAGAAGGGTTAGTTATAGCCGGAGGCTCTTGACTCCGCAATACAATATTGATTTGTCGAGACGGTCTTTCTTCCTCCCGTCCACTGGCCGCTGCTACGCGTCCGCTCATCGGTATCACCTCATTATCCAGGGCTGACTTCTCTAATCAAGTCTATTCCAGTAAATGAAGTGTTATTAGAAGATTCGGGATTTTTTGGACAAATCACAGGAATAGCTGCTGAAGCTTCCATTTCGTATAGGCTAGAATCTCACGTGTTTTATGTCTTGTCATCGATAGAACGGTGGATTCTGTAAGTCCCAGCTCAGGATTCACATATCCAAGCTCGCCAGCAATTTCATGAGCCCGCCACCCATGATAAGTATGCGTAATGATTATTGTTGAGGACAAACCTTCTCGTGCCATAATCTCTTTACTAAACAAAAGATTCTCGTAAGTGCTGGTAGCTTCATTCTCTACGTAAATGGCGCTATCTGGCACTCCTTTAGCAACCAAATAATTACGCATTCCTTGAGCTTCTGTGTATTGTAAATCAGGTTTATCTAAACCACCAGATACAATAAGATGTGGGAACATCCCTTTTTGATAAAGCTTCAGTCCGTAATCCAGCCGTTCCTTAAGTCCTGGGCTAGGCTCATCCCCCCACATCGACATGCCAAGAATGATCCCAACATCCGCCTTTTGCATAGGATCTGTGGTGGCAGCTTTATTAATATTGTTTAACGCATAAGCACACCACAACAATCCAGCAATCACAATTATCGATAAAGCGATAAGCAACGTTCGTTTCGTCCAGAATCTGCGTTTTTTGGAAACAATCCGAATCGGGGAAGACCCTCTTCCGTAGACATACCATTCCATTTCTTTATTTCCTCCTGAATTCTCCATGATGAAATAATTCGGCACGATGCTTCAAAGATAGTGAGAAATAAGGGAAAGCATGAGCATCGATGCCGCGTAAAATAGTATTGGCTGTCTCCCAGGCGAGTTTATAATCACTCTCGGAAATATCTTCCCTCTCCAGCGCTTCCTCTAATTCATCCTCATCAAGCAAGAAAACCTCGCCGTTCCAAAGCACAACCACATCCAGATACAAATCATCAAACCATGGAACGCCTTGGTCTGTGACGCCCTGCACCTTGCAGGTGTCTATGTACCATTGAATGATATTTTGCCGTTCGTCGAACATAGCCGTCACAATATAGTGACTGTCTTTTGGGAAATATTGCAGCCAGGAATAACCTTTATCCGCAATACGATATGTATGCCGTCCATAGCTCTTCCACAGTGGTTCTTTCAGCCCGTAGATGGTATAAAGCGTAATATATCCGCTGAATTCCCGGCTCTCCACATAGCGGCAGGCAAAATGGCGACGCGTAATCCGGCGCCAGTTGGCCCGGTCTCCGAATTTACGTTTCATAGAAATTACCCTCTCCAGTATGGTTTCTTCAGCTTACCACATTTAGAGGATACACTCAAAACATCCCGCAAAATACAGCAAATTTTTATCACAGATTCGATTAGAAAAATATGGAGTTATAAAAGAAAGAAGCTGTCCCATAAGTAGCATTCACTACTTTTGAGACAGCCTCAGGAAAAGAAAAGCTAACTTCATAAATTCAAAGCATCACTATTGAACAGAAGAATCACCATTCATATTACTAGCCTCTTGATCAGGGCTTTGTGTTGCATTACCACTGTCATTCCCCGAACTTCCGCCTCCAGAAGGTACATCTGGCGGAGCAGTAGGTATCGGTGTTGCTGACGGTGGAGGCGTAGTGAATTCAGGCAAGGTTCCTGTTCCACCATTATTCCCGCTTCCATCGTTGCCACCACCATTATTACCACCGTTGCCATTATCCCAGCCATTGTCTCCACCATTCTCAGGGGTTGGTGTCGGGAGATTAGGATCAATGGTCGGCTCAGGTGTTGGCATCTCATCCTGCACAGAGACAGTAACCACATTCGATGGTTCACTTTCTACTTGGGTTGCAGGATCGTAGGAAGTAACATAATACTCGTAAACCAGACCAGGCATTGCACTAAAGTCTCCTGCACTAGTCGTGACCGTATTTAACAGTAAACCGAAATCAGCCTCGGATGTCTCTCTACGATAAATACGATATTCTACACCCGCAACAGGAACTGCCTGCCAGCCCAGATTTACTGTCATCGTAGATGGATCATAAGCTGCAGTAAGTCCACTAACATTCTTAGCTGGTTCAGGTGTTTCTGTAGGTGCAGGAGCGATTTCATTATCTAGCTGTGGGAAGGACTTCTTAGGAACATCCCTTAACGCTTCCTCCATCACTTTACCCCAGAATGCTGCGGCAAGCCCACTGCTATTCTTAAGCAGATGTTTCTTGCTTGGCTTGTCATAACCCATCCAAACAGCAGCTGTCCATTCAGGTGTATATCCCACAAACCAAACATCACGGTTCGAGCTGATTCCAGAATATCCACTTTGAGTCGTACCGGTCTTACCAGCAACTGGACGATCAATCCTTGCTTTTCTACCCGTACCACTCTCTACAACCTTTTGCATCATCTCGGTCATTTGATAAGCCGTTTGCTTACTCATAACACGCTCAGGCGTTGTATTAGCCTTGAAGACGGTCTCTCCACTACTATCAGTGATCGATTTAATGGAATATGATTCTCGAAGTTCACCGCCATTTGCAAAAGCACTGTAAGCTTGTGCCATTTCCAGTGTATTCGTTCCTTTGCTCATACCTCCGAGAGCCAGTGAGAGGTTCTTGTCCTCGTCTTCCAGTCCAATCCCCAATTTCTTGGCAAACTTAAATCCGGTATTCACTCCAATTTCATTAAGCAACCAGACCGAAGGAATATTCTCTGATTTCTGTATAGCATCACTCATACTAATACTCTTGGAATATCCGTGAAGGTTAGTTGGGCAATAGTTGGAAAAACACTGCTTCTCGTTGCTTAACGTAGAATACTTGTCGTACTTTCCAGTTTCCAGTGCTGGAGCATAAGCAACGATTGGTTTAAAGGCTGAACCAGGAGAACGTCGGCTGCCATTTACACGGCTATAGCCTTTTTTCTCATAATTCCGTCCACCTAGAAGTGCGACAATGCCGCCATTCTCTTGATTCACGATGGTCATAGAACCTTGTACCAGTTCGTCGTCTACACTCTTCTCGAAGTTATCACTGTCTGCAAAAGCATCTTCTACGGTTTCTTGAGCGTGCTTATCCATCGTGGTGTATATCTTGTAACCACCAATATTCAGATCATCTTCGGATAGTCCAAACTTCTCTTCTGCTTCTTCCACTGCGAAGTCAATAAAAGCTTGATAACGCTGTTTCTTTTCAGGTGGCTTATAATTATAATCCACGGCTTGTGCTTCGTCTCTCTCTTGCTCCGTAATATAACCTTGTTCGTACATGAGCTGAAGTACTACTGCACGACGTTCCTTTGAAAGATCCGGGTTACGCAGAGGGTTGTAACGAGACGGTCCCTTAGGCATCGCAGCCAGTGTCGCAATTTCCCAAACTTTCAGATCATTCAGATCACTCTTACCAAAATATCTTTCAGATGCTGCTTTAATTCCGTAGATCGTACCCCCAAAGTTTATTCGGTTCAGGTACATCGTAATGATCTCTTCTTTAGATTTCTGGTTCTCCAATGCTACAGCAATGGATACCTCAGTCGCTTTACGGAAAAATGTTTTATCCCGTGTCAAAAAGATGTTTTTAGCCAGCTGCTGAGTAATGGTACTACCACCTTCTACCATGCTGCGTGCAGCAATATCTTTTACCGCTGCCCGGCCGATTGACCATAAATCCACACCAGAATGCTCAAAGAAGCGTTTATCTTCTGTGGCCACAAAGGCATTGATCAATAACGGTGGAATCTTCTCATACTCTACAGGATCGCTTTTCTCAAGCGATAATTCGCCGATTAAATTAGCATTGCGGTCATATACTTTTGTAGTTTCATTTACGGTCAGTTTGTCTTGGTTCTCTAGGAGAAGTTTTTGCCCATTCAGCATAATGAACAGATAACCGCCAAGCGCACAGAAAATGGCCAACGCTGTAGCAAAGAACAAGCTCCACAGCACACGCTTTTTAGTCAAAAACTTCTTTTTCTTCTTACTTTTCGGTTTTGGTTTTGAATTGGTACTGGACGATCCTCTATTTCTATTGTTGTTCGTCCTTGATGTATCATCTCTAGACATGATGCCTCCTGACTCCCTTCCTTGAATAAATCATGTATGGACTTCTCTGAATGAAAAGAACAACCTTCTCAGGTTGCTCTCTCACACTCTATTCAAACGATTTATTAACAAGAAAGGTTTCACTTCAATTTTGTTAATGTTATTCTTCGTTACTATTGTCCTGCATAAGTGACACACTGCGCTGTGGTGTAAAAGTGGAAATCGCGTGCTTATACACCATTTGCTGGCGTCCATCACTGTCAATAACGATTGTAAAATTGTCGAATGCTTTAATAATTCCCCGGATTTGAAAACCGTTGGTCAAATATACTGTAGCAGGGATATTTTCTTTGCGTAGTTGGTTCAAGAATGTATCTTGGATGTTAATGGACTTGTTCATATGACGTACCCCCAATGGTTCAATTATATTGTTCAGAAGTATATTCAAGACCTGAGAGAAACTTTCCTGCTATTATAGCACGTATTTTCGAGAAATTCTCAGAAAAGTTTTGCTCACCTTCGACATCGATCCACTCGATTTCCTTCATGTGGCGAAACCATGACAACTGTCTTTTGGCGAATCGGCGAGTATCGCGTTTAAGCAGTATCACAGCTTCCTCAAGCGTCAGTTCCCCTGCGAGGTAAGCGGCAATTTCCTTGTAGCCCAGTCCCTGCATGGACACAAGGCTTCTGCTGTAGCCGTTTTCCAGCAGTCCCTTCACCTCAGCAACAAGACCATCCGCAAGCATGCTATCAATTCGGTCCTCAATACGTTTATATAGTATTTTCCGGTCCATTGTCAAACCGATAAGGCATAAGTCATAGGGCGACTCCTTCTTTTGAGCTGCATGAGAAGCAGAAAGTGTGGTGTTTGTCTGGTGATGAATTTCCAGTGCCCGTATAATTCTACGGCGGTCATTCGGATGCAATTTCGCTGCACTGACCGGATCAACGGCTTCAAGTCTGGCATGCAGTGCAAGCGCTCCATGTTCTTCTGCAAATTGATCCTGTTCTTTACGGAAAGCTTCGTCAGCCACAGCTTCAGAGAATTGAAAACCGTAACATAAGGACTCAATATAGAGACCCGTTCCCCCAACAATAAATGGAAGTTTCCCACGACTGCTTATCTCTTCGATAAGTCTGCTACCTTGTTCCTGAAATTCAGCAGCAGAATATGGGTCCTGTGGATCATGAATGTCGATTAGGTGGTGAGGAATTCCCATCATCTCAGCTGGAGTAATCTTAGCTGTACCAATATCCATACCACGATAAACCTGCATCGAATCTCCAGAAATAATCTCTGCGTTATATGCAGCCGCAAGCTCCAAACTTAACCTGGTTTTACCTACGGCTGTTGGTCCTAGTAAGACTAGAACCATATGTCTCTCTTTAGTTGTCAATGTGTATCACCCCGTACGATGTTTTGGAGTTGCTCCGGAGCAGCTCTATAAAGCCAAGCCTTTCGAATTCGCCGCTCAGAGCCTTTTCTTTCAAAAGAACAGTTTTACGTGCAACTCTTACCGCCTCAGCCACACTCTCTAGTGATAGTGCTGCACGATTAGCAAACTGCCGCAGCGGGGAAATCGAAGCAGAACCGGTCAGCGGCACTCGGAACATAGGATCGAAGTACACAATATCTACACTGCGATCCGGTAGAGCACGTAAGTAGTCCAAGTGTTCACTATGGACGACATTAATTCTACGCAAGGCCTCATTAACCCTTACTTGCCCAGAGGTATAATGCCGCATCCCTTCATAGAGCAGTGCATACAGCGGCAATGAGCTCTCCAGAGCGGTAATCTCTGAGGACTCGCCACCATGCACAGCAAATAGCAAAGAATCAGCACCAAGACCCGCTGTGCAATCTAGTACGCTATCTCCGGGAAGCATTCGAGCAGCGACAAGCATCGGTTCTATTTCACCCTTTAGAATCCGTTTCGCACGAACAAAACCCATGCTTGGGTGAAACTCCATAGGCTCCATCCCTAATCGGTGTAAACGAACGGCTTCTTGAGAAAGAATTAGTATATCCTCATCTCCGTAGTGTTCCACCATCTTGGGTATAGAGAATTTCTCGCGTGGAGCGTATTTACAGCCCGTTCTCTCTGCGAGATTCTGAGCTCGCTCTACAATATCCATTATCGGGCTATAACCCGTAGTTATAATCATGTTGCCTCCAGTCTTGCTATAAACAAATTTCTAATCGTACAATTACATCACCCGTTTGAACAATTTCTCTAAATCATAGGATGAAAAAGAAATCACAATCGGACGCCCATGTGGACAAGTATACGGCTGTCTGCATGCTGCCAGACGTGACAACAATGCCTCGACTTCCTGTTCTGTTAGTTTCTGGTTGGCTTTGATGGAGGCTTTACACGAGCATAGAATAGACGATTTCTCTCGTAGCTTTGCTAGGTCAATCAATCGTTCACTCAAGACCCACTCCGCCATTTCTTCAACGATCGCCTTCTCCTCGCCTTCAGGAAACCAATACGGCAAAGATCGAATCAGAAAAGTCTGTCCTCCAAAATGTTCAAGGTACACTCCAGCCTGCTGAAACCAATGTAGACGTTCACTAAGTTGACGACTTTCCGAAGGCGTGAACTCAAGTGTAATTGGCAAAAGCAGATCCTGAGAAGCGTCTTCAGGACGACCGAACTTCTCATAAAAAAACTCGTAATTTATGCGTTCGTGTGCCGCATGTTGATCAATGAGATACAGTCCGCCGTCATTCTGAGCGATAATATAAGTCCCATGATGCTGTCCGATATAATTTAGTTCCGGGAAGGCAGGAAGCCCAGGTTCTTCATCGACTGGCGGTGCCCATAACGCTTGGGCAGAAGGAATCTGCTTCTGCAGGGATGAAGTTTCTTGCGGGCGATACCCATTAGCATAGTTGTTGCTCACATTATTTTGACGTCCTTGTGAAGAGGAAGACTGGTATCCTGACCCGTAGGATGGAGCCGTTTCACGGGTCATCGGAGTATCAATCTGCCCCTCTTTTCTGATCTCCCTGGCGCTCTGTTCAACATTTGATGGTTGTTGTCTACTAAAGGAACTACCAGATCCCTGAGGAACTGGATCCTTGCCCACCTCAGACGGTGGGGGTGCCGGAACTGACCCTTTAGAAAAAGCAAACTGCTCCTGTATAAATGAACTGCTGCCCTTTGGCCCAATGGTTTCTTTACCGGGACGCGGTATCAAACTTTGCCCTAACAACACTTTACGAATTTCTTGTTCAACAAACGTGTAAAGCTCATTCTCCTTACTAAACCGAACCTCCAGCTTAGCTGGATGAACATTGACATCCACAAGTGAAGGATGCATGTCCAGTTCGAGCACCAGCAGTGGATAGCGATTAATCGGAAGTAAAGTATGATAAGCACGCATGATCGCTGCGTTCAGACCATTGCTGCGAATATATCGTCCTCCCACAATGGTAGTCACTGCGTTTCGATTTGAGCGTGTCCATTCCGGACGACTTATATAACCAGAAATACGATAATCCAAGTCCTCTGCCGTAATCGGCAACATAGCCTTAGCTGCGGAGGTTCCGTACACCGCTGCGATCACTTGCAGCAGATCACCATTACCAAGCGTGTGCAGCAGCTGATTGCCATTATGATGCAAGGTAAAAGAGATTCCCGGATGGGCTAACGCCATTCGATACATGGCATCCGATATATGACCAAGCTCCGTCTGGATACTCTTCATGTATTTCAGCCGTGCCGGTGTGTTAAAAAATAATTCACGCACCGCTAAATCGCTCCCACGGCCCGAAGGGGAATCTTCATTCCGAATTAAATTACCACCCTCAATATCAATCAGGCGTCCTTTGCCGTCATCGGCAGTAGCCGTTAGAAGAGAGACTTTGGATACCGCAGCAATACTGGGGAGCGCCTCACCACGGAACCCTAAGCTAGTGATCTGGAATAGATCACGCCCATTAGCGATTTTACTTGTAGCATGGCGATAAAAAGCGGTCTCGCAATCCTCAGGCTCGATCCCTGAGCCGTTATCTTTCACTCGGATGCTCTGTAAACCGCCTTCCTCCACCGAAACCTCAATCCTTGTGCTTCCTGCGTCAATAGCATTCTCAACTAGCTCCTTCACAACAGAAGCTGGTCGCTCTACAACTTCACCCGCAGCAATCTGGTTGGCAATATGCTCGTCCAATATATGAATTTTGGCCAATTTCATTCACCTCTTATTTAGGCAATCAATAATTAAAGATCCTTTGCTTTCATCTTCAGGTCGTTCAGCAGACTCATAGCCTGAAGCGGAGTCATATTCATAAGATCTGCGTTACGCACAGAAGTGATGAATTCTTTTATCGCAGGATTCTCTTGTACTTCAGTTACTACAGCCGACTGATTTGCACTACCTTTCCGATTCTTACGTGGTTCTTCCTCGCCAAAGATAGACAGTTGAACTACTTCATCTGCTATTGATGAATAGGAGTCTGCAGGAATCCCCGAAGTTTCTGCGATGACATTATCGGGTTGTTGGGTAGATGTAGTTGCGACCTCTTTTGCAGCGGCCTGACTTTCTAGTCCACCCCCATAATGAATAGAGGAACCACCTGGATGAGCCGCCTGCTCGATACTCTGAAGCAGACCGTAAGCACGATCAATGATCCCTTCAGGAAGCCCAGCTAGGCGTGCACAATAAATCCCATAGCTACTGTCTGCCGCTCCCGGAACAAGCTTACGCAGGAAGTTAACTTTATCCCCGCTCTCCTGTACGGCCATAGAGTAATTCTTAAGCCCTTTAAGACTTTCTTCTAAGTGAGCCAATTCATGAAAATGCGTCGAAACTAAAGCTTTGCAAGAAATGGTATCGTGCACATACTCAATTACCGCTTGTGCAATCGCCATGCCCTCACTCGTCGATGTTCCTCTACCAAGCTCATCTATGATAATTAAACTCCGGGCTGTTGCTTTTTCTGTCATGACCTGTATGTCGGCCATTTCTACCATAAATGTACTCTGACCTCCGATCAAATCATCAGCTGCCCCAATACGAGTAAAGATTCGATCAATTAGCGGAACTTCTGCACTGGTGGCTGGAACGAAACAGCCAATTTGAGCCATAATACAAATGAGTGCAACCTGCCGCATATAGGTACTTTTCCCAGCCATATTAGGACCAGTGATCAAAAGAATATTTCCATCTTCTTTACTTAGCGTACTTCCGTTTGCTATAAATGCCGAATCCTTTAACACAGCCTCCACGACAGGATGCCGACCACCTTCAAGTCGAAGATCGTACCCATCCGATAGGACGGGTTTTACGAAGCGATGCTCGGCACTGACGGCTGCCAGACATTGATACACATCAATCTCAGCTACCTTTTCTGCAAGATTCTGCAGTCGCGGAATTTGGCCGCTGATTCGATCACGCAGTTCAGTAAACAGGCTGTACTCCAAATCTGTCATTTTATCTTGCGCTTCAAGAATCAGTGCCTCTTTCTCTTTAAGCTCAGGTGTAACAAATCGCTCTGCATTTGCAAGCGTCTGCTTACGTTCATAACGCCCTTCCGGCAACGAAGCCAGATTGGATTTGGTGATCTCTATGAAATAACCGAAGATTTTGTTATATCCGATCTTCAGTGATTTGATGCCAGTGGCTTGGCGTTCTTTCGCTTCCAGTTCGGCGATCCAACGTTTACCATTACTGCTAGCTTCCCGCAGCTCGTCCAACCGGGCATGATAACCAGAACGGATAATTCCTCCGTCTCTCACGGACACCGGCGCATCTTCAACAATTGCTCGATCTATATCCTCCCGTATCTCGGCACATTCATCCATGCTAGCACCGATCTCGCGTAGGGTTGCAGATCCCGAAGTCATACATAATTCCTTCAAAGCAGGGATTTGTGCCAGTGATAGCTTTAAGGCATTCATGTCACGACCATTCGCACTACCAAAGGCAATACGACCTACCAGCCGCTCTAAATCATAAATTTCCTTCAACGCTAAACGCAGGTCCTCTCGAACAATAAACTGATTGTACAAATAATCAACTGCTTCTAGACGACGTTCGATCGGAGCGCGCTGCAATAGCGGTTTATCTATTCTGCGACGTAACAATCGCGCACCCATGGATGTTTCGGTACGGTCTAGTAGCCATAGAAGAGATCCTTTTTTAGAACGTTCTCGGACCGTCTCTGTTAGCTCCAGATTTCGGCGTGTGAACGGATCAAGAATCATATAATTACCTGGTTCATAAGGAGAAATTTGACTAAGTTGTCCCATTGAACGCCGTTGTGTCTCGTTTAGATAGGAGATTAGCAGTGCTAGACATTGTCCACGTTCTTTCTCCAGACGAACCCATGCGGCTTCACCGAATTGTCGACGTGCCAGCTCCTCCTCACGTTTCTCCCAAGGTGTGTACACAACAGGTTTCGCCAACAGAGGCGTTTCACTACGTAAAAGCTCCAATAACGTCGGGTCTCCGATGATCTCAGCCGGTTCATAAATGCCAATCTCATCGCGCAGCCACTCTGCACCAGATAACACTGAAGTAACATACAATTCACCTGTAGTTAAATCACATGCAGCTAATGCCATCATCCCATCACTTTCGGTTACACAAACAAGATAATTGTTGCTTTTGTCGGCAATGATTTTTCCATCCATAACTGTTCCAGGTGTCACGACACGTACGATATCCCGTTTCACCATTCCCTTTGTGACAGAAGCATCCTCTAATTGCTCACAAATAGCGACTTTATATCCTTTTTCAATCAGGCGTTGAATATAACCCTCGGCGGCGTGATAAGGTACTCCACACATCGGGATCTTCTCTGCGCCCCCGCCTTCGCGACCTGTCAACGTAATTTCAAGCTCCTTGGAAGCCAAAATGGCATCTTCAAAGAACATTTCATAGAAATCGCCCAGTCTAAAAAATAGGAAGGCATCCTTTGCCCCTTCCTTCACTTTTAAATATTGCTCAATCATCGGCGTATATTGTGCCATGGTCAACCTCCATGCCTATTTATTGCTGTCCTCCATTATAACAGAAAATTTGCGTACAAAGTCACCATGCAACCGCATAGAAGTTCATTCTTCTCGATCCTCAGACAAAAAATCACGAAATCCGACACTATTACTGAAGCTCAATGTGTAGTACCTTCTGTATATATTTCAAGCATCCATCGTTCATTAGAAAGAGGTGTATTCTTCTGCTTTTTAATATTGTAAAATCTTAACACAGAGCGTTAGATCATAAGAAAATAAAAGGAGAATATCAAATGATAAGAAGACTTACGGAGGATGATCGGGAACTTCTAATGGCGTTGCTACAGAAAGAGCCTGCTCTTAATTTGTTCATCATTGGAGATGTAGAGAATTTCGGGTTTGAACAGGATTTTATGGCATTGTGGGGAGAGATAGATCCAACTGACGGCCTTATAAAAGCCGTTTTATTACGTTTTTATAGAAGCTATCTTCCTTACGCGGATGGGCCGTTTGATGTGGAAGGATTCGCTACTATCATGCGACAAGATAACGATATTCATATGATTTCTGCTGTAACCGAAGTGGTAAAAGCCTTTGACGGAGTAATTAACTTTAAACAAGAAAAGCAATTGTACTTTGCTGAGCTTAAGGAAATGAATACCAAAATTAAACAGTACTCTTCTTCCGTTGATAACATTAATAAAGCAACCATCCAGGATGTGGAAGCGATTTGTTCGCTTACGGATACAATAGAAGAGTTTGAAAGCAGTCGGGATGGATCGAGAACTAGCCTACGTAAAACATTGGCGACTGGCACTGGCCGTACGTATTATATGAAACGTGAAGATCAGGTGATTACAACGGCCTCAACATCAGCGGAAAATTCCATGTCAGCTATGATCGTAGGGGTTGCCACTCATCAAGCATTCAGAGAGCAAGGATTAGCTACAAGCGTAGTTGCACAGCTATGCACAGACTTGCTCTCTGAAGGGAAATCTTTATGCCTCTTTTATGACAACCCTCATGCTGGGGTCATTTACAAACGACTTGGATTTCAAGATATCGGCTCTTGGAGCATCATGTACATGTAGACAAGCATAAACGCCTTCGGCGTCCTTATTAGGACGGTAAGCGTTTATGCGAGAAATATTAGATATAAGGGATATGTGAAAAACTAATACTTTCTAATATTTTGAAATATAAGCTCAAGCTTTAACTTTGCTGCACCACAGCTCACGGATATCGCGAGATTCATCCCACGTTCGTTTAGAGGCGATATACTGAAATAAAGGCTCTATGTATTGGGCGGCCTTCTCGTAGCCGCCTAGAGAGCGTAGCTGCGCCAGCAGAGGGGGTACTGCGTCGCGCAGCGGGGATTTATCGCCGCCGTAGTAGGCGATATGCAGGTCTTCCCGGTCGAGCGGGCGCAGCGTCAGGTCTTCATAATGGCTCACGATAAGATGAGCCAGATAGACCGCGCCTTTAGCGATGACCGGGGATACCAGGAAGCTCGGCAAAGTCCGGTACTCAAAGCCGCCATGCGGCTGAATCCGGAAATCGCCGAGCACACCGTAACGAGGACGACGCGCCCCTGCGCGGACGTCCTCAAGCAAAAGCATCGGCAGCGCGAGATAGTTGTCGAGCGCGCGCAAGAGCGGCGCCGTCAGCGTCACGCCGCTGAAGTGCAAATGGCCGCCGAGGGCCCAGCCCGTCAGCGGCATGCCTCCCGCCTGCCAGCGCAGCGTGCGGTCGGCGATGAGCCGGTCCGCCGTAGCCGCGGCGGACATCAGCTGCGCCAGCAGCGCGCGTGGTTCCCCGCGCGGCTGAGGGCGCAGCTCGGCAACCGGGAACGCGCCGCGCGTTCCCGGAGGTCCGGCGTCGCAGCCTGCGACGCCGTCCGTCGGCAGGTACCGCGACGCAGGCACGACGCGGCCCGTGGACTCCCGGAGGATGATAAACTCCGGGTCCATACCCATGAGCAGGCCGCTGCGGCCTGGCTGCTCCAGAGCAAGGCTCCGTTCCAGCGCTAATGCTGCGGAACGATAAGGCTCTGGCAATGATTTGCCGGAACTCTGTAGTAGTGGAGTGACTCCCTCCACGACATACCTCCGGTTCCCCATTGCCCTCAGGAGGACCTCACCGCTATCCAGCCCCAAGCTGTACAAAGTCCGAACAGCAATACGCTGAAGTAATTTCATTACTCCACGCCATACTCCTGGTGCAGCCCCCATTGATTCACTGCTATCGACTCTATCCATTCGCACAGCCCCGGCTAGCAAATCGGAGGCTGCGCGCATACCTGGGCCTGCTCCTAGTGGAGTGATCTGCAGAACGCTCAAATTATACACGAGTATGTTATAGCACTGTTTATGGGCCTTATCGGAAGGTAGAGTATCATATGTATCTTCTAAGCGATTGCTTTCACCAGAGATCTGGTTTCTCCGCAGAGATGCTTCTGAGCCCTTCATTCGCAACAGTTCCTGCTTACTAGACGAAGTAAGCGTCGCTTCAATCCCGCTCCGAAATAATCTGGACTCTCTTTGTGCTGATGACAATCCCGAATACACCTTAAACCCCTCATTCATTCTCCTGCCCCTCCATCCATCGCAGCCCAAGATTGAAAGCCCTGCAGTAGCACTTCTTGCCCATTCATACAGACCAGGTTGTTCTTAATCCACTCAGGTTCCATTTTTAATTCTAAAAATAAATAAAAAAAAGGAGGGCATTCGCCCTCTACGCCGCCGCCCTCCCTACATATAATGGACCATAACCCATCAGTACTCAGTTAACGGCGGCGTATCCTTCCTTACAGTTCATCATCCAGATTGTCAGGGTCTAGATCATCGTAATCGAAGCTATCACCTTCAAAATCATAATCCTTGTCTTCTGGATCATCGCTTTGCTCAGTGACATACACACGGACTTTGGTCTCAGCCACCAACTCCACTTCGAATTCGCGCTCTACGCGAAGTGTCACACTGCCTCCGCCTGGCGATACGCCCGCTTCTACACAGTTGGGTTCCTGCGTTGCCTCCGCAGAGACCTCAACGGTAGAAGTGCGGTGTCTCGTGTCCAGGTAGGAAAGCGGAATGAGCTCCACATAGGAGACCGTTTCTTTAGCTACCTCGGTCTGCTTGTTCTTGTCGTACGAGTACCAGATGTTTACATCGTAAGTACCAATTACTTCGATTCCGTTCCCGGCGGCAACCGCTTCGTACTGGTGGTTGATAATCCAAGCCCCCAGAATACTAGTCGGGTGATGTGGCGGAGTCACGGTATGGGTTGCTGTAGAGAACTTACGACCTTTGCCGCAAATTGCCTTCGTAATGATCTCCCTTGTTTGACGTTTATGGCTTAATGACATCTTTAAACCTCCTCCATACAATCATTCACTATCAAGTGTATGCAGGTTCTAGGCATTTGTTGATTGTTAGTCTATAAATAAATTTGAGTAAGCCCTCCAGAGGGTCTTATCAGAAGACTTATAGTTCATTTTATTTCAAAATTTGTACAGATATGAGTAGATTATAAAAATGGTCCAGCCTGATACATATCCATTCTGAACGTTAAAAAAACCTTATAAAGTCCGCTATTGCGGGATTACGCGCATAATACCAATAGATCTATGTTTGCTCAGGTCAATAAAATCGTCATCAATATTCACGAGGGGACGCAGTGGATCAGTAGCAAGAATCATAATGATTTTTCCTGTCCGTCCATCTGTCAATTCCACTTCATTCCCTATCATTGACTGCATTAACTTATTAATAAAGACTCTACAAATATAAGGGTCAAGCTTGCCAAATACGTTTTCCTCCATCTGCAGCAACACTTCATAAAGAGGTGAAGCTTTACGATAAAACCGGTCGGATGTCATCGCATGGAACACGTCTGCTACTGCAACAATTTTACTGAAATCAGTGATGCGATTCCCAAGTACGCCGAATGGATAACCACTGCCGTCCATTCTTTCATGATGCTGCAGGGCGACGAGCGCTTGCAAATGATTGGTTCCAATAGTGTCCCGGATCATCTCGTAACCATAGGTCGTATGCTTTTTCATAAGCTGATACTCCTCTGCGGTCAACGGGCCTGGCCGGGTTAATAATTCATCCGGAATCCTCATTTTTCCGATATCATGAAGGGTCGCTGCGATCGTCAGCATACTCAAATCCTCAGGCTTTAATTTTAGCCATTTCCCTAGCAATGTAGATAAAATACCAACCGCTACATTATGTCTGTATGTATAATCATCCTTGGACTGCAATGCAGCCAATACGCCGTAGAAGTCATTCTTTTCACTTACCTGCTGAATAAACGGAATGACTTCATTTCTAACTTCAAGCATAGGAATTCGTTTGTTTTTGTTATGACGAAGCTGTTCAAAAATATTCTCTATCGCAGCTGTGCAATCATCGATTGCAAGTTGGAAAAATTCCGCGCTATCCAGCTGTACGACGTCATGAGACTCTAGGGTGATCTTATGTTGATTGATTAATCGTATATGCTCAGCACTTAATAAAGTCAATGCGGGTAAAACAAATACTCCTTTGTCATTAAAAAGGTTAGCTATAAGCTGTTTTCCTATAAATGATTCCATAACTTTGTCCATACGCCTCACCTGCCAATGCGGAAAATTCGACTACCGAACTTCCTGCTATTATTTGAACTCACCATAAAATCGTTAATCATATCCTGTGATCAACTTTTAGCTCATACATATCTTATCGTGATTTTGACAGAGATAGTTAATACTTCAGTTTATTAAAGCCTCAATTTAAGCCTTATTTCGAATCTTCAAACGTTTCTCCGGCTTGTAACTGACCGGGATTTTATGCCGCTTAGCGATCTTTAAATAAAGTGCCAGTTCCCTGCATAACTGAAGAATAGCTGAGCGCACTTCAAATTCCTCACGTGTCTCTGGCAGATCCATTTCTTCAAATTCTCTTGTTAGCTCGTCCAGTAAATGTTCAGTTCGTCCAGTATATTCTTCCGCAAGCACATCCCCGCTAAGCTGGTCAAATAACTCAGCAACCATCTCCCCATGCGGTAAATGGCGATACACTTGAGAAAGCAGCTGCATCATACTTTGAATCGATTCCAGTTGCTCCTTCCGCATGTAGAAATAAACATTCCATGCTTCATCAGGATGAATAACATGATTCTCCATCTCACGGGTAGCTGCCGTTAATCCCCGCTGCACTGTATTATCTGCGTCAATTAATTCTTTGCCGTCCCAAATATAAGCAGGATCTCGAAGCGTTCGGGCCATCTGGGTAAAAATAACCGAAAAATAGCGATCCACTTCCTTACGGATTCCATAAATGACCCCACCAGTCTGAGGCATGTAAATCAAGTTTACCAGCCCTGCTGAACCGAGCCCAATAGCCAGAAGCTCTATTTGCTGCAACAGGACATGGAGCGATAGTTCAGCTTGTCCAAACACGCGAAACACGATAACCGAGCTGGTGACAATTCCTTCTTTGTAGCCAGACTTTACAATCATCGGAAAGCCCACGAGTACATACAGCCCGAGCACCCAGTAATGGAACCCTAGAAGCCAGAATAGGATGCAGCCAAAAAAGAGTCCCACGAGCGAGGCTAAAAAACGAGCCGTTATCGTTCGGAAACTCCTTTTCAAAGTAACCTCTACACCCAAAATTGCCAGCAAGCCTGCACTCTGCGCATTAGGTATACCCACTGCAGACGCAACTAGTACGGATAATAACGTAGCTGCTGCTGTTTTTATCACACGAAATCCCATAGCCTTATCTCTCCTTACAAGCACTAACCCAATAAATAGGTAAAGATATAGACATGTTACAAGATTTTGTGTACGGACACAATATTACATAAGGTTCATCGCCGGGATAACAGCCGCTTCTCAAGATATACCACTAATTGATACATTGCTGTAGCCACGGCCGCGATAATCAAAAGACTGGACATCACTAACGTGAAATTAAAGACCTGGAAACCATAAATAATCAGATAACCCAGACCCGATTTAGCAACCAGGAACTCCCCTACGATAACTCCTACCCATGACATCCCCACATTCACCTTTAAGGTGGAGACCACCGTCGGGAACGAGGCTGGAAGAATTACTTTAAAGAACACCTGAACTCTGGAAGCTCCGAAGGAACGAACCACCTTGACCAGATTCGGATCCACACTGCAAAAACTATTGTACACAACAAGCGTCGTTATAATCACCGTTATAGATAAAGTAGTAACAACGATAGCAGTGAATCCGGCTCCGAACATGACGATAAAAATCGGCCCCAGCGCCACCTTCGGCATACTGTTAAATACGACCATATACGGATCAAGCACTGCTGATAAAAAAGGAGACCACCAAATGATCACAGCAAGAAGTGTCCCTAATAGCGTTCCTAGTACAAACCCTACCGCAGTCTCACCTACCGTCATCCCCAGATGCGGCCACAAGCTTCCACTGACCATATCTCCCCAGATCTGCCGGAAGATTTTTGTGGGATAGCTGAATAATAACTCATCAATCCAGCCCATTCTTGCGCCAGCTTCCCAGAGAACAAAAAACAGCAGTAACAGGCTGCTCCTTACAACAATCACCTGATTGCGCCAGCGGTGCTTCGTTTTTTTATAATCGCCTTGCAATTGTTGTAGCCACTGTTCACGGGAAGCTAATAACCCCGATTGCTCCGTATGCTTCATTAGCTTTCCCTCCCTGCAATCTCCATCTCTTTCCATATTTCATGAAAAAGCTCCGAAAAGCCTGGCTGATCACGTGCAAATAGCGGAGGTGCTGACCGGATTTGCTCTGGCACTGAAAATACTTTTCGGATCTTCCCTGGATTTCGTTGTAGAAGAATAACACTACTGCTTACCGCAATGGCCTCAGATAGATCATGAGTAACTAATATCGCAGTTGTCCCCCTGCTGCGTAAGGTCTCAGAGACCAAATCTTCCAGCTGTAATTTGATCTGGTAATCAAGTGCCGAGAACGGCTCGTCTAGTAGAAGGAGTCCAGGATTCGTTGCCAAGGTGCGTACCAGAGCCACTCTCTGCCGCATCCCACCTGATAACTGAGTAGGAAGGGCGTGCTCTTTGCCTTCTAAGCCCATCTCTCGAAGTAGCTCCAACGTCCGCTTTTTGCTCTCCTCGTTCAAGTTTCCAGTCAGCTCTAGTCCTAGAATGGCATTGTCCAGAATACTCCGCCAAGGAAAAAGATAATCCTGCTGCAGCATATACCCAACCTCTGGTGAGGGTCCCATAATGGGCTCTCCATTTACGAACACTTCGCCTTGAGATGGCTGCAGCAGTCCTGCAATAATCGATAGGAGAGTCGTCTTACCGCAACCACTTGGTCCGACTAAGCTAACGAACTCCCCTTGCTCGACATTAAGGTTCAGGTCCTCAACGGCCAGTGAAGCTTCACGGTCGCCAAGATAGGCATGCGTTACTCCCTTTAATTGCACTACTGGAAGCATTGTCAGCCCCTCCTTCAATTTTACACATCTAATTTAGGATCTTTGGTTCTCTCTTATTTTGAAGTGCTGCTCTTTATGCTTTTCTCAGCTTTCTCAGCAAAACTGTTATTCACTATTTTGTCAACGGGAACGCGTTCTTTAAGCTCACCAGCATTATCAATGACATCGAGCAAATTGTTCCATTCTTCTTGATCTATAATTGGATTAACCGCATAGGTATCCTGTTCCTTATAACGTTTGACTGCAGAAACGACGATATCTTTATCTGTCTTATCAAAATAAGTCATTATCGCATCCGCAATTTCTTCAGGGCTATGTTCCTTCACCCAAAGCTGAGCACGCTGGATCGCATTTGTGAACTTCTGTACCGTATCTCCATTTTTACTAATATAGCTGTTCTTAGACATAAACACGGTGTACGGTAAATAGCCGCTTTCCACACCAAACGAAGCCACTACTGCCCCTCGGTTCTCACGTTCAAAGATTGAAGCCTGTGGTTCAAACAGCTGCACATAATCGCCTGTACCTGAAGCAAAAGCACCTGCAATATTAGCAAAGTCAATATTTTGGATCAAGGTAATGTCTTTGGTAGGATCTATTCCTTTTTTAGATAAAGTAAACGCACCTGCCATCTGTGGCATTCCGCCTTTTCTTTGCCCCAGGAAGGTAGAACCCTTCACTTTATCCCAGTTAAACGCTCCGTCAGCTTTACGGGCAAACAGGAACGTTCCATCCCTCTGAGTAAGCTGTGCAAAATTAATAACCGGATCATCTGAACCCTGTTGATACACATAAATGGAGGTTTCAGAACCTACCAATGCAACATCGATGGCACCTGAGAGGAGTGCAGTCATGGTTTTATCTCCACCGGGGATCGTCTGTAGCTCTACGTCAAGTCCTTCGTCTTTAAAGAAATTTTGTGATAAGGCAACATATTCGGGTGCATAAAAGACAGAACGGGTGACTTCACCAATCTTCACCTTTACCAACTCTGACTTTCCGCCGCAACCGGCAAGCACTGAAAAGCATAAAGTAATGATCATGAGCGACAATGACAGCTTTTTCCTAATCTTCATTCTTCATTCTCCTTTCTTACCGGGTCCTTCGCCCTTGCTTAAAGCATATGCAGATGCCTATGAAAAGGTTAAAACCTCCAATAACCTAGGGAAATCCAAGAATAACCATGATACTAGCGACTTTTATTGGAGGAATGGATAAATATCGTTTAATTTGCTGTTTTTGTATCTGTGCAAACGTTTTACCAATGGGGATGCATTCGAGTACTATAGGAAATAAAGCGCTTTCCATTTCTTGAAATCAGAAAATTTGCAATAGAAGGAGTTATTACATATGTATAAAGGTGTTACATTCAAAACCAAAAAAATCACAATATGCTCTCTGGTGGGCATCAGTCTAACGACATTACTGCTGTCCGGTTGTTCTGGTAATCAAAGCAACAAAACATCCATTGCCACGCCCTCCCCTAAAGCAGACTCCATTCAGAGCACCGCTACACCTCAAGCATTGATAAATAAGACGGATGAACAACCTTCCGCTGTTTATTATGAATTATTTGTTCGTTCCTTCTATGATTCAGACGGCGATGGCATTGGAGATCTAAAAGGGATCACCCAAAAGCTGGATTACTTAAATGATGGGAATCCTGAAACCACGACTGATTTGGGGATTGGCGGGATTTGGCTCATGCCCATCAACCCATCACCAAGCTATCATGGATATGATGTAACCGATTATCGTGCGATTAATCCTGATTATGGGACGATTGAGGATATGCAGGAGCTAATTAAAGAAGCGCATAAACGAGGAATAAAAATAATTATGGATTTGGTTGTGAATCATACCTCCAAAGAACACCCATGGTTCGTAGACTCGGCTAAAAACAGTGACAGCAAATATCGCGATTGGTACGTCTGGGCTGAAGATCAAGGTCGTCCCGCAAATGGAGCCAGCGCTGCTGGCGGTGGCAGTGCGTGGCATTCTATCCTTGGCAGTCATTATCTGGGCGGATTTTGGGAAGGCATGCCTGATCTGAATTTCGATAATGCAGAAGTTCGTACTGAAATGAAGGACATCGGAAAGTTTTGGCTTGAGCAAGGTGTGGATGGCTTCCGACTAGATGCTGCGAAGCATATCTACGAAGATCTTTTGAGTGATAAAAGTGAGGCTACTACCGCTAAAAATGTGTCCTGGTGGCAGGAGTTCCGCAAGGCTATGAATGAAGTAAATCCAGAGGCATATATAGTTGGCGAGGTCTGGGAGAATTCTGCTGTCACTGTCGGAGCTTATTTAGATCAAGCTTTTAACTCAAGCTTTAACTTTGGCTTAGCAGAAACACTGGTGAACTCTGTAAAAACTGAAAAAGACAGTGGGACGGCCTTTACGCTGGAACGAACCTATAAATTGTATTCCAAAATATCCGATAACCAATTTACCGATGCTACTTTCTTGACGAATCATGATCAAAACAGAGTCATGAGTCAATTAGACAATAACCCGAATCATGCAAAAATGGCAGCAGCCCTACTGTTAACTTTGCCTGGGAATCCTTTTATCTATTATGGTGAAGAAATTGGAATGCGCGGTGTGAAGCCAGATGAAGGACTTCGAGAGCCTATGAGATGGAGTGCAGCCGATCAAGGAGAGGGGCAGACTACTTGGGAGGCCGGACGTAATAATGCGGGTGCGATTAACGTTGATGTTGAGAGCCAGCTGAATGACAGTGATTCAATGCTAGAAAGATATCGCGAGCTTATTGCGCTAAGAAATGAGATTCCTGCGCTCCGGGATGGCGGAATCCGTGACTTTGCTTCTGGCAATCCCGGGGTTATGGCTTACGAACGACTAACAACACAGGATCAGGTGCTCGTCGTTCATAACCTTACTGGCGAAGAACAAGCCATTGTACTACAACCCAATGTCGAGGGTTTCTCTTACTCCAAGATCCTAAAGACGCTTGCTGTCAAATCGATCTTGAATTCAGATCAACTTACCCTCCCTCCTTATTCAACTGCTATTGTGGAGTGAGAAATGCGGAAGAATGTAACACCCACTTTGTTACTGACCCACATAATTGAGCTTTTGTAATCGGGAGGGCTATAAGCCAGTCTTTGGATGGATCACTGCTCATTCGTAACAACCAGCCACTGGAATGATCGCCTAAGAAGCGTGCTTTCTGGAAGCTCCATCCACTGTCACTGGACGTACAGAGTCGTAATTCTCCTTCCGCCATGAAGCACTTCATTACCCGTGCTAGTTGGATGGAATGTACATCATCCCCTGTCTCTGCTGCTAAACAATCTGAGAGCATTTGCAGCGTGGATGAGCATGAGCTTTTTTTCAGCTCCTCAAATTTTCTTTTTGACATTAGTAATGCCGGAATCCCGTGATTAAAGAGCTCCTTCATGTTCTCACATTCGAACAGCTGAAGACAAAAGCTCTCCGTTTCACTTTTATCCTTTAATTCATAGGGCAGGGTTTCCGGGTTACTATTGCAGATTACTAGTATCCGGTCTTTATGTATTTGCAGACACAGATCCTTCATTTCCTCCTTCTCTTTATATTTCAATCTACAGATCCGTTCTGCGTTTAAACCTGTATGTAACTGATCCAGAACCGCTTGCCCCATTACTTCATCTGGAAATAAAAAATGCGTTAAATCGGCCAATCCATTGTCATTCACATCATTGTATCCTTCCTGTATTTCATATATATGTATATTAATCTAACAATCTTTATGTTATCATAAGCTAATTTTAAGGTAAAATTAAGAAACAAAGGGTATTATCATTAACATGAAATACTTTTAGCGAGGTGTCTTCAAAATGAGAATGCTCATCACATTTCAGAACAAACTTGTACCTGTGTATTTCACAACAGAAAATAAACAGCCCACTCAAAAAGTACTTAGATTACTTAACAGTACGTTGGAGCTCAAAATTCAAAAGGGCAAGAATGCTATCCAGAAATGCCTGAATTCATTAATTAGTATCGAAATTAAAGGCTCTGAGGCTATATTGCACAGTTATAGTGAGAATGATTCATTGGCGCTATCCCTCTATTAATAGAGGGGTAGTTTTTTTGTAAAGTTTCTTTTATCCTTTGGCAGACAAAACAGCAAGTCTCTGAAAGAGACTTGCTGTTTTTAAGTTTTGCAGCTTTAGTAATGAATGATTACACCAGTATGGGACAATATCAGCTAATCTTATAGTTCTTATTCTCTGCTTTTTCAGCTTTCTGTATTCGAAGTTTAAAGAGTCTCACTAAATTTTGGCGTGTATGCTCTTCGTGACAGCTATCCAATTTCTTAATGATAAACCGATCAATGGACATGTCCATCGCTCCTTTTAATTCATTCAGATCCTTATGAATATAGGGAATATTTTCCTGTTTCCTTGTAAGTTTATTAACCGGGATTTCTATTATTCAAACTCTTGTTCCTTTATAAAATACTCTTTTCCCCCCAAAAAAATCACAAAAAAATAATTTACAAACAAAAAAATACATGCTATATTATTTATAGTTAATATTAAATACACACATCCAAGGGAGCAATCATAATGTCTAATGTTTTATTTATCAAAGCAAACAACCGTCCAGCAGAACAATCCGTAAGTGTTAAGCTTTACAATGAATTTTTGGAGAACTACAAACTTAACAATCCAGAAGATGAAATCACTGAACTTGATTTGTTCGCAGAGCAACTTCCTTACTACGACAATACCCTGATCACTGGTATGTACAAAGCTGCTCAAGGTTACGAACTAACAGCTGAAGAAGCAGCAGGTGCTGCTGTAGTTAATAAATATCTGGAACAGTTTATCGCTGCTGATAAAGTAGTATTCGGTTTCCCACTGTGGAACATGACTGTACCAGCTGTATTGCATACTTATGTCGATTACCTTTGCCAAGCTGGCAAAACATTCTCTTACACTGCTGAAGGTCCAGTTGGTCTTTTGACAGGTAAAAAAGCAATCGTACTGAACGCTAGAGGTGGCATTTATTCCGAAGGTCCTGCAGCAAGTGCTGAAATGGCTGTAAACTTCATCGTTGGTAACCTTAACCTTTGGGGTATCAAAGATATTACTCAAGTAATCATCGAAGGTCACAACCAACTTCCTGCACAATCCGCTGAAATCATTGAGAACGGATTACAATTGGCTAAGGAAACTGCAGCTTCGTTCTAATACAAGCTATAAGAGAATTTAATAAAAAAGGGTGACCCTGAGCTCAGGGTCACCCTTTTTTGACTTTCTAGCCTATTGGAACACTACTCTTGGCTCCGTCGCTGTCTATAAAGTTCTTCTAATACTCATCAAGTTCTTTACGCCAACCGTACCCTCTAGTCCTTGTCGAATGAACTTTAGAAGAAGCTGTGGTTTTTCTCTTGAGCTTCACCTCTTTGGTGCTTTGGTACAGCAGTTCCCGCTGTGTCTTTCGGTAGTTCAGCAGTCTCTTCTCTTCGAGCTCACCGTTATGAACCGCTTCAAGTACCGCACAGCCCTCCTCACGTTCATGTTTACAGTTACTAAACCGACATGCAGCAGCTAAGCTGCTAATATCACTGAACGCCAGATCTAATCCACCCTCATCTTCCCACAGCTGCAGCTCACGCATCCCTGGTGTGTCTACTATGATTCCTCCGTCCGGCATAATAAACAGTTCACGGTGGGTAGTAGTATGGCGTCCTCGGCTATCGCCTTCTCTTACATCCTGTGTAAGCTGAAGATTCTTTCCACATAACCAGTTGACCATCGTAGATTTGCCGCAGCCTGATGAGCCCGTTAGAGCTACTGTCTGTCCACTCCCAATGTAAGGCAGCAACTTCTCACGGCCATTATCTTGCAGTGCACTAACCGCATGAACAGGCACACCTGGAGCGGCGCTTTCCATTTCGGCAATTTTACTCTCTGCATCTAGGCAAAGATCTGCTTTGGTCAGTAGAATGACTGGATTGGCCCCGCTGTTCCAAGCCATGATTAAGTATCTCTCCATCCGCCGAACATTAAAGTCATCATTCAAAGCACTGACCAGAAATAAAGTGTCTACATTCGAGGCAACAATCTGCTCCTCTTGAGTGTTACCAGCTACCTTGCGTGAGATGACACTATGCCGAGGCAATATCCCATGTAAAATCGCATGCTCGCCGCCATCCTGCATTGAAAGAGCCACCCAGTCGCCGATCGCTGGAAAATCACCTGAAGCGACAAACGTATGTCTCAACTTGCCTGATAGCTCCCCCCATGTCTCTCCCAAATCAGTCATCACCCTATACTTACTGCCAAAATCGCCTACAATTCTTCCGGGAACAAGCCGTTTATCCTCCGTCTCCTTCCACTTTTCATCCCATTTTGAACTCCAATTTTCATTCCAACCATATTGCTGTATGTTAGTCATTTGAATCCTCCTAAAGATCTGTTTAAGTTTTTATTTTTATTTACCATGTACTGCTAGCATTTTCCGAGAACACAAAAAGCCGTCGGAATTTAAGACTCCGGCGGCGGTCACACTTCATGAACTCTTCTAGGACGAAAAGGACAAAAAGTGCACACATAATCAGAAAAATGTCTCATCCAAAAGACAAGGATAAATTCATTTTCCCGTGCGATATATAGAGAAATAGACAATTAACTACAATTCCTATCGATTCTATATACGCAAAAAAGCCGCCGGACCCAATACGGTTCCCGCGGCTCTAATAAGCGTAATAGAGCTTACCTGCTAAACTGCACGAATAACTTATTCGGCAGCCGCTGTTCCCGGAAGACACGTATCCACAACAGTTGAGTTCATTACATTTAAAACTGTCATAAAACATCGTCTCCTTCCGAAATAAGATGTTGTTATCATAAACGGCGCTGCCGTATAATGTCAACTATAAATTTTGATAAAATTACAAAATGGACTTAAGCTCATTCAACTCGTAGATTATCTTCCAAGGTTGTATGTCCAATTGCTCGTCCCAGGCATGTTTTCTTTGCAGCCAAATGCCTTGTAGCCCTGCTTTCCCTGCACCCCAGATATCATTCACCGGGTGATCTCCAATAAACAATGTCTGATCCGCAGTAACTCCCAATCTGTCTAATGCAAGTTGATAAATCTTAGGATCAGGCTTAGCGATTTCTACTTCTCCAGAAATGACAATAGCCTTGAAGTACTCTCGCAGGGCAAGGGTATCAATTTTGGTGTTCTGGATATCTACTTTGCCGTTGGTAACCAGACCAAGTATATAACCACGCTCTTTGCAGTACTTCAGAACGTCCACAGCATCCTTCATCGTAGCACCATGATTGATATAACTTGCATCATAATATGCACGAATATGTTCAGCCGTAACTGGTGTTTCCCAAGGCAGTACCTCGCTTAGCTCTACGAAGAATCCGTCCTTATCACGGTAACCATCAGCATCTCTGTGAATCATATCTTCTACTACCTTCTGCGCTTCTTCAGCTTCCAAATGTCCTAGAAAATCCTGAACAAACTGAGTACTAAAACTGCGAAATGTATGATCACGATCCATTAAAGTATTATCCAAATCAAATAATACGGCTTGTACTTCTTTCATCAAGCGATTCCCCTTATATGCTGTTGATTTTCAGAATTGAACTTTCAGTAATCTATTGTACTATGCCTTTGGAAACAATGAAAAGACCATTCTGTAAAAAGGAACAGCTGTCTCCCCTTCTACCGAACAGTCTTTATAGGCTTTATATTTGATTTATTCATTTACTCAAAATGCTCCGCTCGATGTGTCAGCATCATTTCCTCTTCCGTGATATACAGTGGGAAAGGAGGGGTCTCTTTGAGATAGCTTTCTGTGGCTAGCAATCGATAATGGACTTCAGGTAACCAAGCATCTTCAACAAGTGGCAGCTGACCTGTATCACTGATGTAATTGTCGACAGCGGACTGAACCATATCAAGGTAATACGGAACTAGCTTATCTTGTTCCTCGAAAACTTCATACGTCTCACGTGACATATAGAAATTCTGGTCTGGAACTCCACCTAAATATCGTTGTAGTCGGCTCAAATCTATTCTTTTGTCTTCAAGGATTAAGGCTGTTCTATTAATTAGCGCAGGCATATCTTCTTCAAACTGTCTGATCGCCTGCTTGACTTGGTTTAAGGTAACGGTGACGTGATCGGATTGTGATTGTTTTTTTGCGCGTTTGAAAAACATAAGACAAGTCTCCTTTCGAAAAACTATCTTTGTTAACGCTTACAATTCTATTATATTCGAATTCCTCCTTCTTAATCAACATATTTCCAATCGACACAAATTGTTAACAGCTTTATGATCATTATTTGACATCTTCCCACCGTGTCCAAATTTCTTGGGGATTAAGTTCATATTTATCATTCTCACGATACATAAACTGATGCATAATAAATTCACGCCGAATGGTAGCAAAATCTTCATGGAACTGCTTTATAAACTCGTTAATTTCCTTCTCACTATAAACTACCCCTGGCTCTAGCTTCTCAACCATGTACTGAAGTGCGATCAGTTTCTTCTTATATTGTGCCGGGATTTGCCGAAGCCGCCCATCCTTAGAAAAAAAGTTACGCAGCACAGACTCCTTTAGACTATTTTCAGGTGATTTCTCTTCCATATTTCTCGCTCCTTTCGAAAAAATAAACTGAAGTGAAGCCTCAGCGCCACTACTAATGAATTCTGGATTCAACTTAAAATAAACTGTATTTTTGTCACGTCGTTCCTTTATTAGAGCTGCTTCACGCAATTTCGCTGCATGATGAGTTACCGTTGGTTGTGATAAATTCAATTTCTCAGCCAGCGCTTGTCCGTGCATTTCTCCTTGTGACAGAAGCAACAATAAACGAAGACGTGTTGGGTCAGCCAAAGCTTTATGATAGTTCACTATTTTTTCTAACTGCATTGGAATCACACTCCTTCACCTTCATAAGCTAGATTCACATTAGATATATATCTAATTATATAACAATCAACATTATGCTTGCAATGGTTATTGTGTTTAATCTTATGCTTATGGCAAAATGAATGAATTTAGGGTAGGATTTAAAGAAAAGATAGTAACAATCAGGAGGTAACCCACTGTATGAAAGATGTAATTATTATCGGTGCAGGTCCTTGCGGCCTCTCGGCAGCTATCGAATGCCAGCGCCAAGGACTGTCCAGTCTCATTATTGAAAAAAGCTTTATCGTACACTCCATTTATTTGTATCCAACAAATATGCAATTCTTCAGTACCGCTGAGTTATTAGAAATCGGAGACGTTCCTTTCACCTCGACCAATGATAAACCATACCGCCATGAAGCTCTTGTCTATTACCGCCGGGCTGCGAAGCAGTATGGTCTAGATATCGCCGCTTACGAAGAAGCGTTATCCATTGAGCCTCTGGAAGATGGAACCTATGCTGTACATACGTCCAATATGCGTGGTGAGCATCACACACGAATCACTGCAAATGTCGTTATCGCTACAGGTTATTTTGATCAACCGAATATGATCGGTATTCCAGGGGAAGAACTTCCTAAAGTTACCCACTATTTCGGTGAAGCCCATCCGTATACAGGGATGAAAGTTACTGTCATTGGTGGCAGTAATTCAGCGGTAGATGCAGCACTGGAGCTTATGCGTGTTGGAGCTACAGTCGATATGGTCTATCGTGGTGAGAGCATTTCCTCGAATATTAAGCCTTGGGTTCGGCCAATCTTTGAAGGGATGGTACAAAAGGGTAAAATCACTCTACATCTGGAATCACGTGTTACTGAAATTACGGCTAGTTCGGTTATAGTTACGAGTCATAATGGAGACAAAAAATCCATAGATAATGATTTCGTCCTTGCTTTAACTGGCTTCCGGCCTAGCCGGGTGCTTCTCACTTCTGCCGGTGTAGTTATGGATGACGATATGGATAAGCCAGCTTTTAATCCTTCAACTATGGAAAGTAATGTTCCAGGTCTTTATGTTGCAGGAGTAATCGCTTCAGGCCGCAATGCGAATGAAGTATTTATTGAGACAGGACGTGGGCATGGTAAACTTATCGCAGATCACATTCTTGCGAAGCGCAGTTCTCACAATAAGGAGTTGAACGTTTAAGATGGACATGACCTCTTTGCTTTTGCTTGGTCTTGCTGCGCTCGGTATTATAAGCAGTAATTCCCCTGTAACAATAGCAATGGTCGTCCTACTACTGCTAAGAGTTCTTGGCCTGCAGCAGACCTTCCCTTGGCTTGAGAAATATGGTTTAACTATCGGGATTATCATTCTTACGATCGGGGTCATGACGCCTTTGGCCAGCGGAAAAATATCGCTGCAGATGGTCGGTCAGTCCTTCCTCCACTGGAAGTCTCTTCTTGCGATTGCGATCGGCATTCTCGTCGCTTATCTTGGTGGGCGCGGAGCCATCCTTATGACCAACCAGCCCACAGTTGTTGCGGGTCTCCTGATCGGAACAGTGATTGGCGTTGCATTGTTCAAGGGTGTCCCTGTAGGACCGCTTATCGCAGCCGGTATTTTGTCGCTCTTGATTGGCAAAATGTAAAAGGTGGAGCAACCATTCAACACAAAAATAGAGCAGCAATTCTCCACTATCGAGAGAATCGCTGCTCTATTTTATTTTTATTCAGCCTGAGAAATGGATTGTGGAATCTCCTGAGACGATCGTTTTTCTACAAACAATAGATCACCAACCCCATGCTCTGTTTGAATTTTTTTCAGTTGGGCCAAAGCTTCTGCTTCTGTATTAAAATACCCAGCTTCCACTAGGAATAATCCCTTCTGATCCTTTAATACGCGCACGTTCTCTAACCCGTATAACATCTCTTCAGCCATACCTTGACTCTCGCCGGAAGGCTCTGAGCTTGTTCTAAGTGAATAGATAGAAGTTCCTTCTTCCACGTCACCCTTCTTATCCTTCAATGTAATCGCCACCTGTGCCGGATCCTTATATTCCTTTACCTCATAAGCAACTGGCTCTTTGAAGGTTACATTGAAACGTATCATGGAGTCATCCAATGTAATTAAAGGATAAGCATCTTGAACATACTTACTTTCTTTTAATGTCTCAAGATCTTTAACAGCTGAGAAGTTCCTTGCCCCACTCACGGTTACGGTCATTGTATAAGGATTGTCAGTGAATTTTACGTTATAAGAGCTTGCAAGGTCTTGTGTATTGTCCGAATTTGCAAAGTTTAAAATCATTTGATCACTGTTCTTCTGATGTTTCAACGAAATGAAATTGACATCTACTCCATCCTGAATCGTGCCGCCGCCTGCACTTCCATCCGTAAATTTCAATACACTTACCAGCTTACCTAGAACGGGCACTTGATTCATACTATCCGCGAAAGCGGGTACCGTATTTACACCCACTGTAAAAGAAATGATAACTGCTGCTGCAACTGATCCTGTCCATTTTAATCCGCTCATTTTTATTCCTCTTTTCTGTTGTTTATAGCGTTTTCCTCTTTCAATACCTTTTCGAGAAGCTTGTGATAGTTCTTCGGGGATTTCAATATCGTTGTATGCTTTCTGTAAACGTTCAAGTTGATTATCCAAAGTACTCACTCCCCTTCATATTAATTTTTAATTTCCCTAATCCCCGATAGATGACGGTTTTCACTGTACTCTCTGGCATGTCCAATACCCCGGCAATTTCCTTTATGGGCAAGTCTTCAAAATACCTCATCACAATTATCATTCTTGATCTTTTATCAAGAACTCTTAGCGCCTCCTGAAGATCAATGACATCCTCTATGGGTTCTGAAGCGTAGCTGCCTTCGGGATCTTTCTCCATATACACGATTTTTTTAGATTTTCGGATAAAGTCCAAGGCACAATTGACGGCTATTTTTGTGAGCCAAGTTTTAAAATATTGGGGTTGCTGCAGTTTATGAATTGAGATGAACGCTTTATAGACGGTCTCCTGTACAATCTCCAGCGCATCATCCTTATTCCTCACATAGGAGTACGCCATACGGTAAAGACGTTCTTGCATCCCGTCTATCAATGCAGTAAAGCTGTCTTCATCACCCGCTATCGCCTTTTCCTCCAGCTCTGTTGTATTCAAGTTCTCACTACCTTTCATGTCGCTTATATTTTTTAGACGCACGTGATATTCAAAAAGACTCAAATGGATTTAAAAAAATGGCCCTCTCTCCCGAGAAGACCACCTAAGTAATTTATTATAATGTTAGATCTTATCATGTATCCAAATGCTGTACGTTAAACAATCTCGCATAACTTCCGTCCAGTCCCATTAGTTCCTCATGTGTACCACGTTCTGTGATTTCACCGTTCTCAAGCACCACGATCTGATCAGCATGTGTAATGGTAGACAGTCTATGCGCAACAATGAGTGTAGTTCGTTCCGACGAGAGGGATTGCAGAGCTTGTTGAATTAAATGCTCTGATTCCAGATCCAGCGCTGACGTAGCTTCGTCTAATATAAGAACCTTTGGGTCTTTAAGAAACACCCTTGCTATGGCTACCCGTTGCTTTTGCCCACCGGACAGCTTCACTCCACGTTCTCCCACTTCTGTATCATAGCCTAGCGGCAGCTGCTCAATAAAATCATGCGCATTGGCAGCTCTCGCCGCCGAGAGGACTTGCTCCTCTGTAGCATTAGGATTGCCGAACAAGATATTATCTCGTACAGACCCACTAAATAAGAAATTATCTTGAAGCACCATCCCAACAGCTCTTCGCAAACTCTCCTGCGTCAAACCCTGTATATCCTGACCATCCATCTGGAGGCTACCTTTGCTTATGTCATAGAATCGCGGGATCAAGCTTATGAGAGAGGACTTCCCGCCACCACTCATTCCAACAAAAGCGACCGTCTGACCAGGTTTGATACTTAAATTAATATCCTTCAGTACCCAATCATTTTCTTCGTTGTATTTGAACCAAACATTATGAAAATCAATTTCACCACGTGCATTCGTCAGAGGTCTTGCTCCCGGTTTATCCACGATATCATAAGGCTCGTCCAGCAGCTCAAGCACCCGTTCAAGGGAAGCCGAGGCTTGCGTGAGCACTGTCGAGGAATTAATCAATCGACGCAGCGGCGCATACATCCGGTCCAGATAGCCGAAGAAAGCAACAAAGGTTCCCACAGTCAAATTACCATGAATCACTTGATAACCACCGTATCCGATGACTAGCAGTGGTGCAATATCCGTTAGTGTGTTAATAATCGCGAAGGTAATCGCATTCCAACGAGTTTGAGCCATCGCTTTTTTGAGAAAGTTACCGTTGATATCTTCGAACTGCTTCTGATCCACTTTTTCCATGGTGAAGCTACGGATGATCGAAATGCCTTGAATCCGTTCATGAAGATAGCCTTGAATGCCAGCCAGAGCCTGTGAACGGTCTTTCGTTAACACTTTAAGTCGTTTATATAGTTTACTTACCGCAAAGGCGTAGAACGGAAGTACAGCGATAGATACTAGCGCCAGCACTGGATTCAAATAAAACATAAAACCAAGCGCAAACACTAGCGTAAATAAATCCAGCCATACATTCATCATTCCGACTTCTACTAAATTTTTAGTCTGTTCCACATCATTTATAAATCTCGAAATCGCTTCGCCCACTTTTGTATTCTGATAATACCGCAGCGACAACCGCTGTAAGTGACTGTATAGCTTATTCCGCATATCGAACAATATCTTACTTGTGATCAGCTGTGCAAAATACTGCCGGTAATACTCCACCGGTCCCCTTACAATTACGAATAAAACAAAAGCGCCTCCGAGGATGAGCATCAATTGCGATACCCGCTCCTGGGCACTCATGGCAGGGTTCATCAGCAGATCATCGACTACGTATTTCAGAATCATAGGCAGTGTCAACGGGATGCTGAACTTGATCATACCTATAAAGAGCGTAAACACAATCCATTTCATGTAAGGCCGTACAAAAGTAAAATATGATTTCCATTGCTTCACAGGGATATTCTGTCCTTTCTCTTTACTGAGTTGCTAAGTACAGTTGACTTTTGCGCTCTACAGTGTTTTTATATTTTTAAGTCCATAAGTACGATAGCAGTACCCGAACTTCAGGAGGATAAAGATGTCTAGACAATTTGTGACGGAAGCCGTCATGATGGCGATTTACGGCCAGCTTCTCATATCGAGCAGCCCTGTAGAATATATAGTGCCTTATACGACCGTGATGGAATTATACGAACTGCGGGACAGTGATGATCCGTTAATGAACCGTCCAGATGATGACAAGCATGTTAAACTCAAGATTGGTGAGCTCATTGCCTATTTTGAAGAGCCACTTAATGCTAAAAAAATCAACCGCTGTCTGGCCGTTCCTTGGGCAAAAAGCTCTGGTATTCTACTAGGCGGACAATCTAAGATTACCATCATTAACAGCATGGATACCGCTGTCTACGGCGAAACGTTCGATCCTATCGAAACGGAGCTTCTATTGTCCTCACAACGTGAGAAGGTGCCTATTCTTACAGATCAATTCGAGCTGATTCAACGCATTATTGAAGGTGGAGTCCCTGTTCAAGTATACGACATTGACGATTTCGATTTTGCTATGGAGGAAGAAACGTTTCGCAATTCGCACTGATTATATCAACACTAGAAAAAGCCCTGCCTTTTGGCAAGGGCTTTTCACATTAGTAAAAAAAACAAAATTAAGACATTTAAACCTGTACTCCGCCAGGCACCGATTTGGCTTCATACTTATATTCAATGTCATCGTCTGCCTCAGAATACACAATAGTTAAGCCGTAACCTTCCATATACCATAAGTCCTGCTCTTCCATGTAGAACACAATACCGTCTTGTTCAACTTGTATTGCCGGACGTCCTGGTGCCTCCGTCCCGATACCCAGTGAGAAACCAGGGTGAAGTCCACCTCCCGAGCTATAGCGGGGAAATAAACGAATATAGTCTCCATTCTTAAGATCCAGTTCTCTTTTAAACCAAGCTGCCGCTGCTTGACTAATTTCCATGTTCATCTCTCTCAGCTCCTTTGTATAGTCTAATCATACTGAAAATGAATCGATATTCAAATACCTTTATACAATTAATGTTTTCCCAAGCTCCTCAAAAATTAGTTTGACAACTTTGCGAAGCGAGTGATAAACTCTGAACATAACTAACGGTCTACTAGTTATTACCAAAAGTTATTATTAAATCAATGAAAGGGGTGAGCGCGGTGTTTACGAAGTTACAGCCATATCAAATAACTATTGTTGGAATTTCCAATCAACCGAATACCGAAGCAGCCCAAGTGGTGAAACCATCCTGAAGTTCCCTGCGAGTGTAATTGATCGTATAACTTTAGTTCTTGAAGGTCTCTCACATGCCTGGTGCTGTATAGCACCGTGCGCATGATAGCTGTAAATTACAGGCATATCGTCCGTTTTCGGATGATATGCCTTTTTTTGTCGGTTGTCATCTTTGAAGGACGACAACGTCGTTTTTTCGTTGCTGTTGAGATAACCACTTGCGCTTTTTTCCAACATCACAGCTAGTACTTTAACTCGAAAGGAAGGGATTTACTTGTTCTCCGTTCTCCGTAATCTCGGCTGGTTCTTTCGCCGAGAAAAAAGGCGTTACCTGATTGGCCTTATCTTACTTATTGGTGTAGGTGTTCTTGAATTATTCCCCCCACGTCTGCTAGGCAATGCCATTGACGACATAGTACGCGGTTCTATTACTACAGCATCGTTAGCCAAGTACATCGGTATGATCCTCATTTTGCTGCTAGTCATTTATTGGATTACCTACATATGGATGCACAAATTATTCGGAGGCTCCAACCTCGTAGAGCGCCTGCTGCGCTCGAGATTTATGAATCATTTGATGACCATGACCCCGTCGTTTTTCGAACGCAATAGAACCGGCGACCTGATGGCTCGGGCAACCAATGATATCAGAGCTGTCTCAGCTACCGTTGGATTCGGGATGCTCACCCTGGTGGATTCTACAATTTACCTCACTGTCGTACTATTCGCAATGGGTTTTCTTGTCAGCTGGAAGCTGACACTTGCAGCAGTCTTACCATTACCACTAATTGCAATAGCTATGATTTTTTATGGTAAAGCGATCCATGATCGTTACAGCTTAGCACAAGATGCGTTCGGAGATATGAATGATCAGGTTCTCGAGTCTGTCTCAGGTGTGCGAGTTATCCGTGCTTATGTACAAGAGAGACTTGATGAGAAACGATTCTCGGATATTACAGAAGATGTATACAACAAGAACATGGCCGTCGCCCGTGTCGATGCCTTCTTCGAACCGACGATTCGGTTCTGCGTAGGGCTCAGCTACATTATCGGTCTTACCTATGGGATATATCTTGTGTTCCGTAATCAGATCACCCTAGGGGATCTTGTCTCCTTTAACATGTACCTCGGAATGATCGTTTGGCCGATGTTCGCTATTGGAGAGCTTATTAACATCATGCAACGTGGTGGTGCTTCTCTCGAACGTATTGATGAGACGCTAAACTCCAAAGCGGATGTTCAAAGTACGGCCAATCCGGTTCAAGTTGCTAATCCTACCCGAATTGAACTTAACGATGTGACCTTCCGTTATCCCTCATCGACGATTGACAATCTAAGCAATGTCAGTCTGACCTTAAACCAAGGGCAAACACTAGGTGTAGTCGGTCGTACGGGAAGCGGTAAATCAACGCTCCTCAAACAGCTGCTTCGTGAATATCCGACAGGTAATGGTGAAATTCTCATCTCTGGAGTTCCGATTCAACAGATTTCATTGGATCAGCTACACAGCTGGATGGGTTATGTTCCTCAAGAGCAGATCCTTTTCTCCAAATCAGTACGTCAGAATATTCAATTTGGTCTAGACAACGCGGATGACGATACGATCATGAAAGCTATCACAGCTGCCGCCTTCCAAAATGACTTAGGAACATTATCCGATGGTTTAGATACGTTGGTTGGTGAACGTGGAGTATCCTTATCCGGTGGACAAAAACAACGTGTATCCTTATCCAGAGCCTTTATCGCAAATCCAGATGTACTGATTCTGGACGATGCCTTATCCGCTGTTGATGCTCGTACTGAAGCTCAGATCATTGAGAATATTCGCCAAGAGCGTGCGGGAAAGACTACATTGATCTCTACGCACCGCCTCTCTGCTGTTCAACATGCTGACATGATCGTCGTACTTGATAACGGACATATCGTTGAACGTGGTACGCATCAAGAGCTGCTGGATATGAATGGCTGGTACCGCGAGCAGTATGACCGGCAGCAAGTAGAGAATAATTTATCGAATGATTAAAAGACATACTAGCTATGACTAAGCAAAACTTTTAGGAGGTGTCACCGTTGACAAAGAGTACAGGCAAACGCCTGCTTGAATACGCATTGACCGCAAAAAAAACCTTTATCGCAGCCCTTCTACTTCTCTCCATCGGGGTAGCGGCTGAATTGGCAGGTCCATTTATTGCCAAAAGCATGATTGACAATCATATGTTGGCCATCGAAAAGCCTTATTTTAGTACCGCATCACCTGATGAGGCAGTTCAGTATAACAACGCTTATTACAAACGCGGAGACCGTTTTGAACCCGGGGAAGCTAAGGGTCAAGAAATTCGCATTCTTCAATCGGGACGAAGTTTCTACTTTATCAATGAAGCCGTAACACAGTCCGATGGTGAGAGAAAGTTCAGTAATGGTGAAATGCATATCACGCGCGGCCAGGACGAAGTCATCTATCCTGCGGTTAAACTTTCAGCGGATGAACTGTTTGATTTTTACAAACCTGAGCTCCCTGGTATTTATCAGCTGGTCGGTTTGTACGCTATCTTCCTGGTCATCTCGATCTTTGCCGAATTCGGTAAAACCTATTGGCTGCAATCTTCGGCGAATCAGGTAATCCGAAAACTACGAACAGATGTGTATGCGCATATCCAGCGACTTCCGGTTTACTTTTTTGACAACTTGCCAGCAGGTAAGGTAGTGTCACGTGTAACTAATGATACTGAGGCGATAAAGGATCTATTTATTGCCGTTCTCTCTAATTTCAGTACTGGTATTATTAATATTACTGGTGTATACATCGCCTTGTTCTTGCTCGATGTTCGGCTAGGTCTGATCAGCTTGTTCATCATCCCGATTCTTATTCTTTGGATCGTGCTCTACCGCAAAATCGCTACAAAATACAATACGATCATCCGCTCACGTCTGAGTGAGATCAACGCTATCATTAATGAATCTATTCAAGGAATGTCCATTGTTCGTATATTCCGCCGTCAGAAGCAGCTTGGTGAAGAATTTGAGCATCTGAACGATGACTACTTGAAATATCAGAATAAAATGCTGAATCTGAATGCCTTCACCTCCCACAACCTGGTGAACTCTCTACGCAGTCTCTCTTTTGTGATGGTGCTTTGGTATTTCGGACATGGCAGTATTACGGGTTCTACATTTGTATCTTTAGGTGTTCTATACGCCTTCGTCGATGTGCTTGGACGTTTGTTCCAACCGATTACAGGTATGGTGAATCAGCTTGCAAATCTCGACACTTCTATGGTGTCTGCGGGTCGTGTGTTTACTCTTATGGATGAGCCTGGGGAGAATGTTACCGATGGTTCCATGCCGCGCTATAAAGGAAAAGTGGAGTTTAAGAACGTCTCTTTTGCTTATAAAAAAGACTTCGTCCTTCGCGATATTTCCTTTGAAGCACGCCCAGGCGAAACTGTTGCTCTAGTAGGTCACACCGGTTCCGGAAAAAGCTCGATAATCAACTTATTATTCCGGTTCTATGATCCACAGAAAGGTGAAATCACGATTGATGGCCAGAAGGTTACAGATATTCCGAAGCAATGGCTACGCAATCACATGGGGATTGTTCTTCAAGACCCTTACCTCTTCACTGGCACTATTGCTTCCAATGTCAGCCTGGGGGATGAACGAATCTCACGCGAACGGGTTGAACGGGCTTTACGGGAAGTCGGAGCAGATAAATTGCTGGCCCACCTTCCTCAAGGTTTTGATGAACCGGTTATTGAAAAAGGGAGCACCCTTTCTGCAGGTCAGCGGCAATTGATTTCGTTTGCCAGAGCGCTCTCCTTCGACCCAGCTATTCTGATTCTTGATGAAGCTACCTCCAATATCGACACGGAGACAGAAAGCGTCATTCAAGATGCATTAGAAGTCCTCAAAAAAGGACGCACCACATTCATCATCGCACACCGTCTTTCCACGATTCGCAGTGCAGATCAGATTCTTGTTCTGCATCATGGTGAGATTGTAGAGCGCGGTAGCCACGATGAGCTGATGGCACTCGGCGGTAGATACTTCCGGATGTACCAGCTACAAGTAGGTGCTGGTTCTAACAGCATAGATAATAACAATGGTGCACCCTCCCGACCTTCGTTAGGCAGCTTGCAACCATCGTTAGAGAAAATGTAATCGATCCCCTGAGTCACATCCTGTGATTCAGGGTTTTTCTATACTTGATATTAGAACGTTTGTTCTGTAAAATGAAAAATAATACATATAGGTGAAGGAGGCATTTGATGCGTACATACACTATAACTAAGAAGCAAGCTCGACTTTTTCTCCTGGCTCACCAAAAGTTAACTAGGAGCGCTCTACCTGCAGGTAAACTTAGTATTTATGATTATGTTCGTCACGTAGGCTGTATCCAATATGATCCACTTAACATCGCAGGCCATAACCATGAGCTTGTCCTCCAAGCACGAGTTCCCGGTTTCACACCTGAGCAAGCCCAAGAGCTACTGTATCAAGACCGACTTCTAATAGATGGCTGGGACAAGAACATGTCCATTTATTGTACAGAGGACTGGCCTTATTTTAAACGCAGAAGAGAGGCATCAGCCACACGTCATCGGGCCAATGAGCCAGTAATGGCTACAGTAGAGCAGGTTCGTGAAGAGCTATTAAAGCGCGGCCCCCTCTCCTCTCTGGATCTAGATGGTAAGGATAAGGTGGATTGGGCATGGGCTCCGGCTAGATTAACCCGGGCCGCTTTGGAAAGTATGTACTTTTGGGGGGAAGTAGTCGTTCATCATCGTGTTCATACCCGTCGGTATTACGATTTCACTGAACGCCTGCTTCCTCATAATCTTTTAAACACTGAAGACCCTAACCCCACTGATGAACAATTTAATGATTGGTATGTGCTGCGTAGAATAGGTAGCATCGGACTGTTATGGAATAAATCTGGCGACGGATGGCTTGGAATTTCTGGTCTAAAGAGCAAGGAACGTACTGAAGCGATTCAAAGACTGTTAATGGCAGACAGTCTCAGAGAAGTTCTAGTGGAGGGGATTAAGCTTCCACTCTACATCCGTAGCATGGACGCTCTAACTTTAGAAGCTGTAATACAGCAGGAGTCTGAAGATGCTGAGAGTCATTCAAGTTATTCGTTTGCGGCTGTCTTAGCTCCACTCGATAACTTGATATGGGATCGAGAGCTGATCCGACAATTATTTGGATTTCATTACCGCTGGGAAGTCTATAAACCAGCCTTGGAACGGGAGTATGGTTATTATGTACTGCCTATATTATATAATGATCGTTTTATTGCGAGATTTGAACCGGTGATGGATAAGAAGAGCCAAACATTGAACATTATGAATTGGTGGTGGGAACCCGGTGAACACCTAACGCCAGAGATGCTTCCGGCATTAGGCGAAGCTCTATCTGCACTGTCACGCTGCGTTAGAGCTTCTAAGATTCATTTTAGACCGGAGGTTGTAGAGGAGTGCGGATTAGAAGGGTTATTAGTGCAAAGTTTCCTCTTCTAACCCCAGTTTCGTGAACATTTCTGTACAATAGCCTTGTAATTTGATCTCTAGCCTTCTTGCTTTATTTTTGAATCGTTTTAACTCCTCAATCATTTTCGCCCTTCCAGCGGGGGTGAACGTTTCTTGTATCCGTTCCTTGAAATAATCATGAACGATATGGTTACGCTGCTTCCACACTTCTTCTAGCTGAGCGGTTTCTTGCTCTGAGAAAGGAAAGTGATGCTGGATTTCTTTGATGAGTTGACCGAGAGAATTGCTGAGTTTTCGCTGATACAAATCAGTCAGATCTGCTTCAGTGGGCGTCTTCCCTTGTGATAATTTGGTGAGCAATAACAAATTGGTCAACTGCTGTTCTAGAGCTTGACCATAATAAACTGCTAGTCCAAAATACGCAAATAACTCCTTGGATTGTTCACTCTCTGGTACTTGTGTATGCTTCATCTTTCCCCTCCACTTCTGTTCGGCCTGCCAGAGCTATAATAAACTGATATCATCCAGTGAATCGGAGAAGTTTATGTTCGCTTCATATCTACTGTTAATTCTCCAGTTCCCTACATATTTCCTCTTCTAGAAACGAAATTTAATCTACCCTTGTGCTAAAAAGAAAAACAGACCATGCTGTACATCCACAGCAATGGTCTGGTCATTTGCTTATTATATAGTTAGATTGGGTATACAACCTTACGCGTATACTTCAACCGCATCGCTAATCAAACGGCATGCCTCAGCACATCTACGGCAGGCATCAATACATTCCTGACAATGTGTATGTATATGCTTGCTGCTTTCATCTGCACAGGCTTCACAAATTTCGGCACACAGACGGAGAATTCCGGCTACAAACGGACTTTGGCGAGTCATCGCTTGTACGGCATATGAACAAATATCCGCACATTCACGATCTAGCCGCATGCTTTCACGCAGAGAAGCAAGATCATATTCTTTTAGGCTTGAGACATAGCTATAATTACAGGCATTCATACTTTCTAAACAAGCGTCAATGCACTCCTGATATTGAATTCGGGTCATAGCCTTAAACCTCCTGTATTTTTATAGGGTATGCGATACTATTAACCTACAAGATTAGGAATGAACCATTACAACTTCTGACAAGGAGATCTGATTATAGACTTCTCTTAACTGTACTAGGACGAACTAAGGTACGTCCCTCCATCTCCAGTAATCTAGTGCGCAGTTCATTTGATGAGAAATGTTCGCCGATAAATACGGCAACGTCAGGCACTTCGCCTTGTGGTGTGATTTTCATAAAATCAGCTTCACGATAGGCATATTGGAAAAGAAACCGGCTGGAGGTGTCATTAAAGGTCACAATACCTTTAGCTCTATAAACATCACGCGGCAATTCCTTAACGAACTGTTCGAATTCTTCACTGTTTACTGGACGTTTAAAATAATGTGTGTACGCCATCACATGATCGTGGCTAGTATGTGTGCCACCAGTAGTGTGTTCATCTTCATCATGCATGAAGCTTTCGCTCGCGTCCTTAACCTCTTCCAGCTGTTTATCCGTAAGAACTCCACCTGCATCACGCAGCAGTTCCTCCGGTTCCACCTCACAACGCACAGTTGGCAGAATGGGTGCATAAGCGTTCCATTTCCGCAGTACAGCGTTAACCTCCTCCGCCTCTTCAGCGGTTACACGGTCAATTTTATTCAATAGCAAGACAGAAGCGCAGCGAATCTGCTCCTGCATCAAACGATAAGTTGCCCCCTGTTGTGCGCGATACAGTTCAAGAAGATGCGCGGCGTCAACGACGGTGATCAAGCTTTTCAGTTCTACTTTTTGATACAACGAAATCTCGGTTACGCCATCCACAATTTCCAGCGGATTGGCAGCGCCTGTTGCCTCGATCACTACAACATCCGGAGTCTCTTTCTTGATCAGTGTTGCAAGTTCTGTACTAAGATCACTTCGGATAGAACAGCATATGCATCCACCAAGTAGTTCTGCCATAGGGACAGTTTGCTCAACTAGCAATCCATCTAAATTCACTTCACCCAGCTCATTCATCACTACTGCTGGGCGTAAACCCTGATTTTTCCAATGATCAAGTAGGCGCTGCAGCAGTGTTGTTTTGCCGCTCCCCAGAAATCCTGACAATATATACACAGGTACGACCTGTTCCATGTTTCATCGCTCCCCAGCAAATTACAGTTATGTGTAGCGAGTGTACTACATGCGCGCGAAGCACGCAAGCGGCACCCCAAATTCCTGCTGAATTTTGTGAGTACAAGTAAGCTTGTCTTTACTTCTGCCATACCCTATCATGATAACATCTCTAATCTAGGAGTTGAGCCATTTGTCATCTGTTGAAGAACATCGGAAAGAAGCGCCTCAAACCGTTTCCTGCTATATCATTACTGTCTCGGACACCAGAACTATTGAAACAGATACCGGAGGAGCTTTGATTAAATCTATGCTCGAAGAAGCCGGGTATGAAGTGATAGGCAGCACCATTACGAAAGATAATTATCAGGATATTCGTGAGCTATTGTATAAATGTGTTGACCACGCCGGAATAGAAGCTGTACTCATGACAGGTGGAACAGGGATTTCTCCACGGGATACGACGTATGAAGCTGTTGCCTCTTTGCTAGATAAAACATTACCCGGCTTCGGTGAAATTTTTCGGATGCTAAGCTTCACAGAGGACATCGGTTCGGCAGCTATTCTTAGTCGAGCCATTGCAGGCACCATGGGAAAGACCGCTATCTTTTCTATGCCTGGCTCTACTGGAGCCGTAAAACTGGCTATGGAACGGTTAATTATCCCGGAACTTCGCCATGTTATGCGTGAAATTTACAAGCGTTAAGCAAATACCCATTTTTAAATACAATAGACAAACAACCAAGCAGGCTTTTGTTCTGTGCGTATAATACGGTAAGTCCACACACAAAAGGAGCTGAAGGAAATGTCTGAATGTCCAAAATGCCCGGCCCAAACGGTTACTGACCCACCTAAGGTGGTTTATCAAGATCACTTCCACCCACAAGTAGTAAATGTGATTCATCCAGTTGAAATCGTAAGACGTCACCACTGTGTACCCGTACCTCGCCATTGCTACACTTATTCTGTTAAAGATGTATTTGTGGATAACTCCATGATGCCTAGAGGCGGAAGATAACTTTACTTCACAACACTATTAAAGGTCCCCTATATGTGAGAGACAGACCCGTGCAAAATGCATTGGGTCTTCTCTCGCTTTTTTCTGTAGAAAACATTTGACTGCTTGTGTATTATTCTATTTTCATAGATTCGCTGCTCTGTGTATTTAGATTATATTCCCAGAGGCTGTCGGACCCAGTTGACATTATTCGCTAGTTTTCAGCCTTTTTAGAAGAGTTTCGGACTTCAGAGTCCCTATTTCTTCGAAAAGGGCTCTTTTTTGTTGTTTTTCATGCTAATAGCTGCACTGGAGTCCGTTAACATTTGAAATGTGTGAAAAAGCTGCGTTTAAGATCAACTGTGTCCGATTTTGACTTTTCACGCGTAAATATCCCTTCATAAGTCGTAGTTTAGTGAATAACCTCCATTTTTATATGATCAAGGGATCTGTGGATTAAATGTTTTCAACCGATCAAACTCATATATCTTCCGCAGATAGTAGGGTTCCTTCTCATTCTCTCTTTCAAACACACCCATGTATCCAACCTCATTAAAAAAAACGTATTCCAATGTAACCCGCTGATCTGGGCGGTTAGATTGCCAATAATAATGTAATTCTAACGGAGCCTCATACCATAACCAATCTAAATCCTTAATTGCTACATCTCTATGCTGGAGAACCCATATACTGAAGGCTATATGAGGATCCTCTACAGGTATTTCTGACTTTGGATTATTATCTTTTAATTGATTGGCTGACGTCCGAAGTACATCGTTAATATCTGATTCGACGGAAAATTGTGAAACGGATTTAATCTGATTAAATTGCTCAGTATATTTATTAGCCTTCGTTAGCTCATGGATTTCATTCAAACTAATCTTAGGACCATAGAAAATAACACAGACACTAATCAACCCAAAAATAAGTGCTTTTGAAAAAAGAAACTGCTTCTTTTTTTTCATAACAATCAATCCAATGATAAAACCCACAGGAATCAGTAACCCAAAGAAATTGACGTAGAACTCACAAAGTAAAAAAGCCCCAATAATTAACGCCCAATCCTTTAATCTCAATGTTTTTCGCTGATCCCAATAGGAAACTAGTAAAGAAACAATAAAACAAATCCAAAAGATCCAGCTCATTAAAATCAGTCCTCCTCTCTCCTACATTCTCCATATAATACCACATCCAAGGTGGCACCAAGAGGACTCCCAGCATGTCTTACAACTCCAAATTATTACTCAGCCCTTAAAAAAGAATCTGGATAATTGGCTACAAATTGAATCATGACATCAGAGATCTCCCATCTAAAAAAGGACGCTTTGTGAATTCTGTTCATAAGCATTCCGATCTTCCGAACCCTTGCCCCCCCTGAATCTCCTGTACAGCATCCACATACGAAGTATTAGCGATAATTTTGACGTATTTAATGTCAATGACAAATCTGTTCTATAAAGTTAATTAAAAAATAACCCGACAGACTAATCTGCCGGGTTATGAATCATTATATTTTACAAATCAGGATGCTCATGTTTCGCTTTCAGACGATTCCAGCGACGCTCCACTTCTGCCTCGAAGCTGCGTAAAGCCGGCTCATTCTCAGGCTTCAGTAAATGACGGGTTTTGCCCATTGTCTTCAACCAAGCGGAGAGCTCAACGCGTTTGCCCTTATCCTCTGGATTGTACGTAATATTCGTAGAACCGTGCTCCACTTCATATAGAGGGAAGAAGCAAGATTCAACAGCCAGAGAAACGATGTTGGTACCCTCTTTATCCTCAGACATCCAGTTCAGTGGGCATGCGATCAGGATTTTACCGTACACAAGTCCTTCGTTCTGAGCGTACCATTGTGCTTTTGCCGCTTTCTTCACAAGATCCTGCGGGTAAGCTTCGGAACCTGTGAAGACATATGGAATGTTAGTAGCTGCCATGATTTGCGCAGTATCCTTATGCTGTGTAACTTTACCTTGCTGATTCTTACCAATGCTTGATGTAGATGTACGGTGACCCAGTGGTGTGGAATAGGACTGCTGTGCACCTGTGTTCATGTAACCTTCGTTATCGTACTCTACGATAATCATTTTGTGACCGCGTAGTGCAGCTCCAATTGCAGGTCCCATTCCGATGTCCATACCGCCATCACCAGTTACCATTACAAATGTGAAGTCGTCTTGAAGCCCAAGTCCGTCCAATTCACCACGGCGTTTGCGTTCCCAGAACATTTCTACGACACCGGATAAGGTAGCTGCACCATTTTGGAACAGGTTATGAATAAACGTAGATTTATGAGAAGAATATGGATAGCCCGTAGTTGTTACCATCGCACAACCCGTGTGATAAAGCGCTACGATATCCCCTTCAATGCCTTTGAAGAACGTCTCCAGTCCTGAGAAAATTCCACAGCCTGGACAAGCGCCATGACCTGGTGCAAGCCGTTTAGGTTTCTTCGTCAAGCTGCGCAGTGGGGGTATCCGCACACTTAGTTTCCCTGTTGCTTCATCCTGTTTAACCGTAATTAATCCTGTCTTCAGCGAATCAAAGTCCATCGGCTTCAATAAACGCTGTGGCGCTTTGTCCGGTGCACCTGGATTGTGACCATAGTAGTCAAATGGAACATCAACACGGTCTGCAGCAACGGCGTCCAAAGCTAATTGGAAGAATGCATGACCATCTTCTGCGTAGAAGTCCTTACCGCCCAACCCGTAAATACGGCTAATTACCTTTGTAGTAGTGTTACCATAGGTGAACAAAGCTGCCTTGATCTCATTTACCATATTACCGCCGTGACCACCAACGGAATCCGCACGGTCGCCTACGGTGATTGCCTTAACATTTTTTAGCGCTTCAGCCATTTGCTTCTGTGGGAAAGGACGAATCATATTCGGCGAAATTGCACCTGCTTTGATCCCTTGCAAACGAAGCTGATCCACAACATCTTTAATGATCTCTGACGCAGAGTTCATCAAGAATACGGCTACTTCCGCATCTTCCATCCGATACTCTTCGATCATTGGATAGTGGCGTCCAGTCAATTCAGCGAATTCCTTAGCAATTTCTTCGAAGACTTCACCCGCATTATACATCGCTACCGACTGCTGATAACGGTTGTTGATATAATCAGGTTCGTTCATGTAAGGACCTACGGTAACTGGATTATTGCGGTCTAGTGTATCTGTGAAGCCTACCGGTGGTTGTGGGCCAACGAATTTATGAACATCCTCACGGTGAGTAAATGCCTGTACGCGACGTTTCTGGTGAGAAGTAAAATACCCATCTGATGCTACCATTACTGGAAGACGCACTTTGGCGTGCTCAGCAAGCTTAAGTGCCATCAGATTCATATCATAAACGGATTGTGGATCACGGCACATCAGAATCGGCCAGCCCGTATTAAGCGCAAAATACAAATCAGAATGGTCACCATGAATATTAAGCGGACCGGAAATCGAGCGGCAGATCAAATTCATTACCATAGGCATCCGTGTACCAGCTTGTACCGGCAATTGCTCTAGCATGAACATATAACCTTGAGCACTGGTAGCATTAAATACACGTCCACCAGCCGTCGAAGCTCCATAACAGATTCCTGCAGAACTGTGTTCGCCATCTGATGGAATAAGCATAATATCATGCTGACCGTTCGCTTTCATGGTATCAAGAAATTGAGCGACTTCTGTCGATGGGGAGATCGGAAAATAACCCATGACATGATAATTTATTTGATGGGCAGCATAAGCCGCCATTTCATTACCGGATTCATATAGGAATTTCTGCTCTACCTTCGTAGAGCCTACTTCTTTTTCATAATCAATAGCCACGTGTATTCCACCTTTCCTCCGTTAATTAAGCCTCAGTAACAAGATCAAAAATATGCCGGACTGTATGGCTCTCAGCGTAGCCATCTTCCTCGCGTTCGCCAGACAAAGCCGTTGTAGGACAAGCTTCTACGCATTTTAAACAGCCTTTGCAGTATTGATAATCAATGCCTTGCAGGAACATTTGCGGACGTCCCTTCTTATCAGGCTGCTCATCCCAAACAAAACATAAATCAGGACATACCGTATCGCACTGCGCACAATGAATACAATCCTCTAATTTAAAATGAGGCAATAAACCGGATCTTGAAATGCTAAGATTCTTTAAAAAGCTGCTGCCAGGATTCGTAATGGTACCACCAATAGGCTGAGTTTCATAACCTAAGGCCGAAATATCAGACCGAACGAACTCAGGCATAATCGCACCTTCAGGCAAAGGGAAATGCATGAAAGTAACTTCATTAAATCCACGTTCGAAAGTAGTTAGTGCGGATTGAACAGCCTGCGGATATTTTTTGCCAAGTGATTTCTCGATAACACCCATCATAATTTCAGGATCCAAGAAATCACACATCCGGAACAACGCACCTAACATTGCCATGTTTACGCGGTTCTTCTCATCTAATGCGATTGATGTAGCATCAACAACTGCTATAGTTCCTGCCATCATGTTCAGGGAGGACTTCAATTCCTCTGGCGACTTAGCCGAGTTCACTAGCACCGTGCTATGATCATAAATTCCGCTAGTCACGTTGACGGTCTTTGCCAACGCTTCATGGAATATGCCTACGACGTGAGGTCGTTCTACCGGCGAAGTGTCACGAATATGTGTGTTCAAATCACAAAAACGGATATGTGCCTTTACCGCTGATCCCTTTTTCTCAGAACCATAGGAAGAAAAGCTCACTCCATTCATTCCAGCACCGACAACGCCTGCTTCTGCAAGCATTTTACCAGCTAAGTTCGCGCCTAGCCCTCCAATTGATTCCAGACGAATCTCAAAAAATCCGAGTTCGTTCACTTTTGGTAACTGTACCACCGACATAGCCCCTTTCAGAATGTCATCCGTATAATATCCTTATGACTTTTTCAACGATTGTATCTTGATTTTGCAAGTCGCGAAGTGACAAATCTTGCATTTTCCATGTGTTACCTAAGCTTATTTAGCTACTTTTATTTAGCAATAAAATTAAAAATTAAGATGTTAAATTCATCACATTCTTCATGATAAATATCACACTCCAGTGAAAAGTCATGCCTCTTCATAAAAATGTGTGTTATTTTTACTTTTCAACTAGTCCGTTTCAGGATAAACTGATGCTTGGTGTAATTTTTCGAAGACAGCTTAGGAGGCATTAATTGTGAAGTCAAACGAAGCATCATTACAGAAGAAATTGCTTCCTCGGCATATCAGCTTTATGGCGATGGGCGGAGTAATCGGTACGGGGATTTTTAAAGGAAGTTCTGAGACCATAAGCATTGCCGGACCTGCGGTAATTCTTACTTATGTATTAGCAGGCCTGCTACTCTTAGTGGTCATGGGGGCAATAGCCGAAATGGCTACGGTGTACCCGAATAGGAATATGAAGGACTTCATCCGTGAGGCTTTTGGAGAACGACTCTCCTTTATCGTGGGCTGGTTATATTGCTTCATGTGGTTGACCGTTTGTGTAATTGAAGTGCTGGCAGCGGGCAGCTTCTTGCAATACTGGTTACCGGATGTTCCTTTATGGCTGCTCAGTCTTGCAAGTGGAGCTCTAATTATCGGCATCAACATGATGAGTGTAGGTGGTTATGGAGAAACGGAGTTTTGGTTAGCCGGGATCAAAATCGCAATGATCATCATCTTCATTATCTTAGGAAGCTCATTAATTTTTGGACTGTTGCCTATGTCAGAGGCTACGCCTTACTTACACAACTTTACAGACTATGGTGGATTTCTCCCGAGAGGCTGGGCCCCCATTTTCTCTGCCCTTCTTGTCGTCATGTTCTCCTACGGTGGGTCAGAGTTGATTGGGCTAACCTTGACGGAGACACAGGATGCAGAGAAGGTCTTACCTAAGGTTGTCAAAAGCTTCATTCTGCGCGTTATTCTGTTCTATACCTTACCGATCCTAATCATCTGTGGATTAATACCCTGGAATCAACTGAATGAGCATACAAGCCCGTTTGTTCAGGTATTAGCCGCAACAGGACTTAAGGGTGCCGATCACATCATGAACTTTATTCTGATTACAGCGGTGCTCTCTGCTGCCAATTCTGGTATTTATGGCGCCACTCGGATGCTGCATTCTATGGCGTCACAGGGCGAAGCACCACGCAGCTTGGCAAAAACCTCTGCAAAAGGTGTACCCATCAACAGTCTGAAGCTCTGTGCCGTTGTTCTTGTTATTGGTTCCTTGTTAGCGTACTTCGCCCAGGATGGATTGTTCCGTTTGCTAATGGCTGTTCCAGGCTTTGTGGTTATTCTCGTATGGATCAGCATTTGTATGTCACAACTTAAACTAAGAAAATCCTATCCGAAAGAACCAACCTTTAAGGTATGGGGATTTCCTTATATAACCGTTGTTACACTGGTTTGTTTAACTGTTATCGCGGTTTCTTTTCTCTTCGATGTTCAGAACCGTATCAGTATAGGAACATGCCTAGCAGTTCTGTTGATGCTTACGATTTGGTCGTTCTTAAAATTCAAGAAAAAGAATTAAAGGTTCTAGCTCGGACCCATGTATCAAAAAGAGGTGTATCCCTTGTTCTTCACATTCGTGAAGAGAGGGATACGCCTCTTTTAATTGTTGCCGTTCAAAAGGTGCTCGCAGCCACCACCTTGAGCGGCCAACTTCTTCGCCGTCTTTGGTTATGAATCCATCGGACTTTTTCGTTTTGACAAAAAACAAAAAAACGCAGGAACATCACTCTCCCGCGCTTTTTTTTGTATATTCGTTTATCTAACACTAATCATGACTCCTTTACATACAATGACTCGTGACAAATGACTATTGTAATTAATAATGGAGGGAACAGAATGTCTATGTATAATAATTCTACTATGATTTATCCCAATAGGATGAGGAATACAACTGTTGACGATAGAGAAATGGTGATGCCTCATCCTGTCGTAGTGGAGGCAAGACAAATTGCTTTGAATCAAATTTTAGTTACTTACGATCAACCTGCGGATTTAGCATCTGCAACAAATATTTCGAATTATTGGATAAGAAGTAATATGCCAAATCCAAATGACATAGCTAGTGTAGGAATGGGAGAGGCCCTTACTAGAGAGAATACAATTCGTGCTGATAAGGGTATGATAGCTGCAATTGATAATTCAAAAATGAGATTTGTTATGACCTTCAATACAAATGCTACTATGGGTGTTCTGTATATCTTGCTCCCTTGTTTTGTTAATTTAGAGGGGAGATCAGGGTACACAGGGGCAAACTGGGGGCCGTTTAGTAGAAATATGTTTATCGGACTGTAGTTATAATAATGGGATGTGTAATTTTGCAGGCACCAAGAAGTCGATCTTTGGAAATCGAGAATCTCTTTTTAAATTGCAAGCTTTAGATGTTTAATAATTGAGATACAAGATCTTCCAGTGTGTATTAACAATACTTAATAAAAAGAGGTGTATCCCTTGTTCTTCACATTCGTGAAGAGAGGGATACGCCTCTTTTTAATTATTGCCACTCAAAACCGATTGTCTTTATCGTGGAAGATTAATTACCATAGCGGGACGGACGCCGTCACGGGCTACACTGACATTCGCATAGCTGCGAATACTGTAACTCGGTCCGACAAAAAACGCACGTGAAGGTTTGTTTCCCTGTGTTCGCAGCCACCACCAAGAGCAGCCAACTTCTTCGCCGTCTTTGATTATATAGTTATCTTTATCCGTTTTATCATATACGTATAAGCTGCATCCATCATACTTTTTCATTTTAGCAAATTCCGTGCCAACCGCACGCCGTAGCTCTTTGCCGTGTACCTCTGAGAATGCCTTTATTTCATCAACGCTAAGCAAAAAAACATTGTCCTCTGTATCTGGGGTACCCTCTCCGTTATCTGAGCAACGGGTCGTCTTTATTAATTCCTTCTCGGCAGCATTGAATGCACTGTTATAGAATTCATCGTTCAGCCACTCACGCAAATCACAGTCGTGCCACGTAATATCCACGCAATCACGCCATTTAATATCTGCGCTCTTGCCGTGATACCTCTTGCATTCCAAAATGTACTCGCTCAAAACGAACAGTTCGCTACCTGAGTTATGGAGAACACGCCATTCAATCGGCAGCGCTTTACCATCCTTCGATTGTGAATACGTGCCGAAAGTAATGATTTCACCTGGCTTAACGTTCCTGTTCGGCGCTAAAGCAAGCTTCCCCTTTTCCATTAAGTTCTCCTCCTTATTTACAAGCCTCCGAAAAAACAAAAAAACGCGGGTATATCACTCTCCCGCGTTAACACTGTTGACAGAATTAATCCTGCAAAATCTATTCAATATCCGGTCGTATATGCTCAGCGATTAACTGCTGCTTGCTAGTCCAGACCTTTTCACTTAAATTCACCCGATATACTTCGGGATTCAGCTTACGTTGATACTCCGGCCAGAATAGGTCCTTTTGCTCCCGATGATAACGGCGAACCTCATTCAAATCCGGCAAAGTATACACTTGAAATCCGTTAACGTATATCGGTTCTAGCATAGGCAATGCCTCATAACGCTCGACATACTTATGCATGTATGGATGCAGCGGATTAAACAGCTTCAACCGCGCACCGTTACGTGGAGCTTCCTCTTCTGGAAAGCAGATATAATCCGCAAGCGCTTTGCCATTTTTACCGATGATCCGGAATACGTCCTTCTTGCCAGGCGTGGATACTTTTTCAGGATTGGAGGAAATCTTGATCGTCGGGATCATTTCTCCAGTAGCGGATTCAATTTCCACCAGCTTGTAGACGCCACCCAGAGAGGGTTGGTCAGAGGCGGTGATTAGTTGTGTACCCACACCCCAAGTATCAATTGCTGCGCCTTGCAGCTTCAGATCCATGATCGTGTTCTCATCCAAATCGTTGGAAGCGACTATCTTCACATAATCCAGGCCAGCATCATCCAACATCTTACGCGCTTGACGAGATAGATAAGCCAAGTCACCGCTATCCAAACGGATACCGACCATTTTTTTACCTTGTGCCTCAAGCTTCTTGGCTGTATTGATTGCATTAGGCACCCCACTACGGAGTGTATCGAAGGTGTCGACCAATAGCGTAACTTCGTCCGGCATCACCTTAGCATAGGCATCAAAAGCCTCCTGCTCGCTGCCAAAGCTCTGAACCCAGGAATGTGCATGTGTTCCCTTGGTCGGAATACTAAACATTTTGCCTGCGAGCATGTTAGAAGTAGCATCAAAGCCGCCAATATAAGCTGCTCTAGCCCCCCACACCGCTGCATCTGCTTCTTGCGCACGCCGGGTACCAAACTCCAGCAAGATGTCATTCGGAGCCACCTGCTTAATTCGTGAAGCCTTAGTAGCGATCAACGTCTGGTAGTTCATGAAGTTCAGAATGGCTGTCTCCACCAGCTGAGCCTCCATAATTGTCCCTTCCACACGGATTAATGGCTCATCTGGAAAAATCAAAGCGCCTTCTTTCATCGAATGAACGGTTCCCTGAAAATGAAACTGCAACAGTTCCTCCAAAAAAGCGGGAGCATAGTTTTCTTCTTGCTCAGACAAATAACGGATATCATCTTCGGTAAACCGTAAACCGCCGATATAACCAACAATACGCTCTAAACCTGCGAACACAGCATAGCCGTTACCGAAAGGTAGCTTCCGGAAATAAGCCTCAAATACAGCCTTCCGTTTATGAGTTCCATTCACCCAGTGAGCGTACATCATATTGATCTGATATTTATCAGTATGTAGCGCAAGTTCTCTTCTCAAGTCCTCATCTCCTAATATCTACGCTGCTATATGTGTATGTTCTGTTCTAGTATTATGCCTTAACAACGTCTGCTCCTAAACTTCCCCGGAAATGTTCTAACGCCCAAGTATGTCCATTTGGATTAAAGCTGGCAACTGCATCTTCGTGCACAATAATTGCAAACCCTTTGTTATATGCATCCACTGCTGTGTGCAGTACACAAATATCGGTGCAGACCCCAATTAAATGAAGTTCAGTAATGCCACGCTCCCGCAGCTTTATTTCCAGATCAGTTCCACTAAAAGCGCTATAACGCGTTTTGTCCATCCAATAGATGGAATCGCGGTTGTGTTCATACACAGATTTCAAACTTCCGAACAACTCACGTCCTTCACTCCCGCTTATATTATGAGGAGGAAAAAGTTTGCTCTCCGGATGGTAAGGGTCATTCTCTTCATGTAAATCCACGGCCATAACGACATAATCGCCACTTTGGACAAACTCCGACGTTAATTGGCTGATTCTAGGCTCGATATCTACGGCTGGCTGACCAACCGGCAGATTTCCGTTAACAAAATCATTCGTAAAGTCGATCACTATTAGTGCTTTCATGAGATTAATCCCCTCTCCTGATTTAAGCCACTACGTGTAGATGGATAACAAAGGCTCATGATCTGTGAACATATAGAGCTGTGCGGGACGCTGGGAGTATTGATTTGAACTAAGCGCATTTCCCTCTTCATCTCTTACTTCTTTTAATATACCCTGACGACTACGTGTTGAAGTGATTTTACGAATAAAATTCGGTTCCTTAAATTCCGGCACTACCGTTTGAATGACTTGATAGAGCTCACTAAGGGTAAAATGTCTAGGTAAAAACTGTCTTGCAATCGTAGTCTGAAGCATTTGTTGTTGAATACGCAAGTATGCATCCTTGATGATATCATGGTGGTCAAAAGCGAGCTCCAGCTCTTCAAGTGCTTCCTGCAATGTAAATAAACCTACCTCGCCAGCATCATCCGAAGCTTGTCTTTGCTCCAACATCCATTCTTCTACAAGGGCAAAAAAAGCATGACTGATAATCCATCCGCGAGGGTCGCGGCCTGGTGTACTGTAAACGCCCAGATATTCCAAATGACCACCATCTACACCAGTCTCTTCTTTGAGTTCACGTGTAGCCGCAGCATAAATGGACTCATCCTCCTGACAGAATCCGCCTGGGAGAGCCCACATTCCAGCACATGGCCATTTCTTTCGTCTAATTAACATTACCTTAAGCTCACGTAAGGGAAGCGTCTTCGTGACCGTCTTACGTTCGCGTTTGGTCAGTGTAAACATTACGATGTCGGCCGGAACTCCGTCCGGTGTACGATATTTTTTGGCGTTATAGGTTTGTTCCCCATTTTCGCTCATATTTGCCCCATCCTTTTCCGAAGCTATAATTTTACTAATTCGTATCTTTAAATGTACCAAACCTTAACTTCTAAAATCAACAACTGGACATAGAAAGATTAGGATTATGTATAGTGTGAAACTTAAAGGGGCGGATCTGCATCCGCCCCCTAAACTGAGTGTGGGTTATCCGCATGTGGTCGGAGGCGCCTCGGTGCCGGCTTCCACATTTATTTTTTCCGAAACGGTATCTCTAATCACGGAAATGACAAGCTGGAGTAGATAATTGATGTCACTCTGGCTCTGCTGAAATTCGTTCACGACTGGAATGCCGTCAATTTCATCCTGCAACACTTCAATTTCACGCTCGATCTTGGCTACCATATCTTTATTTTTAAAGCTTTCGAAGGCAACAATCTCCTTCTGCTTTTTCTTAATCGTTGCAATCAGGCCTTGTACACGCTCGTGGTTCAGGATTTTTTGCTCAGCCTGCTGAAAATGCTTTACTTCTTCACTTGTCGAGATCAATGTAGCCAGTTCTTTGGCTTTACCCATAATATCCTCGCGTACGATCAAGTCACGGGTATTATAAGTCTTCATTCCATATTTATTCAAACGTTGTTCCTCTGTACTCACAAGCCATCTCCCCATTCGTATGTGATGATTAATGAACAGCAGCAGCTTCTGCCACAATATCCCCTTTGATGTACCATGTTTTGGTATCTGTAATTCTCACTTTTACAAATGTGCCAATAAGCTCCTTCGACCCTTCAAAATGGACCAGCTTGTTCGCACGGGAACGGCCAGAAAGGACTTCCGAGTTATTCTTACTCTCGCCTTCTACCAGTACCTCGACGACTTCACCTAGCATACGGTCATTAATGATCCGACTATTCTCTTTAATGAGATCATTGAGTCTTTGCAGACGTTCGCTCTTCACTGACATCGGTACATTGTCCTCCATAGCAGCTGCAGGGGTACCTTCACGAGGTGAATAAATGAACGTATATGCCATATCATACCCAACCTCGCGCACTAGCGAAAGAGTATCTTCGAATTGCTCATCCGTCTCACCAGGGAAACCAACGATAATATCGGTACTTAATACCGCATTAGGCACACTTATCTTGATCTTACGAACTAACTCCAGATAAGCTTCACGAGTATATTTGCGACTCATTTTCTTAAGTACGGCAGTACTTCCCGATTGAACCGGTAGATGGATATGCTCCACCAGGTTGCCGCCTTTGCCGAGTACTTCAATCAATTTATCGTCAAAATCACGTGGATGCGATGTCATAAAGCGGATGCGCGGAATATCAATTAAACGCATATCATCCATTAGGTCACCAAAGGTGTAATCGATGTCTGTAAAATCCTTACCGTATGCGTTTACGTTCTGCCCCAGCAAAGTCACTTCCTTGAATCCTTGACGCGCGAGCTCTCTTACTTCAGCAATAACGTCCTCCGGACGGCGGCTGCGTTCTTTTCCTCGTGTAAAAGGTACGATACAGTACGTACAGAACTTATCACAGCCATACATAATGTTTACCCAAGCCCGCATGCCTTCACGTTTTTTCGGTAAGTTCTCAATAATATCGCCCTCTTTAGACCATACCTCCACCACAAGCTCTTTACTGAATACAGCTTCTTTAATGAGGTGTGGCAGACGGTGAATATTATGCGTACCGAAGATCATATCCACGAATCCATGCTTAGACATAATTCGATTAACTACGCCTTCCTCCTGCGACATGCAGCCACACACGCCCAGCAAAAGACCTGGCTTCTCAATCTTCAAGTTCTTAAGGTGACCAAGCTCTCCAAACACCTTATCCTCGGCATTCTCGCGAATCGCACAAGTATTGAGCAGAATGAGATCCGCATGATTCCGATCATCGACGCTTTTGTAGCCCATCTGTTCCAACAGGCCCTTCATCGTTTCCGTGTCATGCTCATTCATTTGGCAGCCATAAGTCGTTATATGATAATATTTGTCTACTCCGAAATTCTGCATCTCTTCAGGAATCTCGAAATCATAATGCACTTCTATTTCTTCCTTGCCACGCCGTTTTCCTTCTTTATAATCAGGCTGGCTATTAATTTGAACGTTTCTTCCTTTAATCCGATAAGTAATCTTACCTTCTTCTTCACTAATTACCTTCGCATCGCTAAAATCAAAATATTTCGAATAATCTTTCGAACCCTTGCCGGATTTTAAGTCCGGTGAGTTATGGTTCCCCTTAGTCATGCTGTTTTCACGTCCTCTATCTCAAATGTAGCTTATTGATGTTTTAACCTAATATAAAATTATAGCACATTCTATAACATTACATCCATCTTAGATGTCCATCCCAATATGCAGTGATTTAGGTTTATCAAGTAAAAACTTAACTTGCGTATTTTTTTAAAAAATCAGGTCTATTTTACCACAGCGTGAGAGCAGAGCATACTCTCAAAGAAAATTTTAATAGGTCAGGATAATAGCGCTTCTAAAGACTTCCATAAAAAAAATACCCTGCCGACGAGCGACAGGGCCAAAATATATTCTATAAAGGGGGGTATGATATTTATATACGCCACAAAAACTGTAATGAATCACAGTTCTTGTCTGAATATCACTTTTTATGAAACTTGTAATAGGACGACTCTTGTTATATCCCTTTTGTCCCAAGTTTTTTTGCTAATTCAGTAAGATCTTGTCCTTTTAGTGCACCTTCTACTAACTGTGGCAGCAGTGCAGGTGTACACGCAAAACAGGGCGTTCCATCGCGAGTCAAAGATCTCGCCACATGCTCATCATAGAAAGGTTTGCCTTCATCAGATAAAGCCAGCAAGCACATCGTTCTAACTCCAGATTCCTTCAGATGACGCATACGACGGATTAAGCCTGCCTGGTTCCCACCTTCATAAAGATCCGAAATAACGATAAATAATGTCTTCTTCGGTTGATCGATAAACTGTTCGCAATAAGCAACAGACTTTTGTATATCTGTACCGCCACCTAACTGAATCCCGAATAACATGTCAACAGGATCGTTCGCACATTGCTCTGTCAGATCAACGACCTCTGTATCAAATACAACTACTCGGGTACTTAGCGATGGGATGCTTGCAAAAATAGAACCAACTACTGAAGCCCAAATAATTGATTCTGCCATAGAACCACTCTGATCGATATCCACAATGACTGTCCATTCCTTACTTCGTCTTGCCCGATCATAAAAGTAGAATCTCTCAGGGATAATCTGTTGTCGCTCTGCATCATAATGCTTCAGATTGCGTTTTATCGTCCGTGTCCAGTCTATACCACTAAGTGACGGTAATGGAGAATGCTCTCTGCGATTCAGTGCACCCGTCACCGCCCGACGCAGATCTTCCTCCATACGCTTTACAAGATCATCCACAACCGCCTTCACTAACAGGCGAGCCGTATCTTTTGTCTTCTCAGGAATTTTCCCTTTTAGCGAAAGTAGTGTACCTACTAGCTGTATATCAGGCTTCACTGTTGCCAGAACTTCCGGCTCAAACAATAATTGCTTCCAGCCCTTCCGCTCCATCGCATCATGTTGAATAACCGATACGATATCCTCTGGGAAGAAATTGCGAACATCTCCTAACCATTTTGCCAACCGGGGTGCAGATTTACCTGATCCCGCTCCTCTTTGTCCTGTAGCCGAAGAGTTAGCAGCACCACTATTTACGATATCGCTCGTCTCATCATAGATAGCAGACAGTGCTTGGTCCATGATGAGTTCATCTTCAGACAGGTGAATACTTGCGTTTCCGCTAGAAACCGTCAATTGCTCTTCTGCAGACTGACCAAGAATAAGGCGCCACCGAGCTACAACACTTGAATCCACGGATGTACTCATCGTCATATATCTCCAAAGTCAAATTCATTCAAATCCTCAATCATCTTCGCTTCGGCCTCCTTCAGCTCACCCGTCAGAATCTCAGCAGCCTGCTCGGTATTCACGCCCCACAACTCCCCTAGAAGTTCGGCAATCATCGTCTTTTCTCTTCGTTCAAAGGTGCTGAAAGCACGCCGTAAAAATACTAATGCACGTACAAATTCTTCATCATCTAATGAATTAATATACTCATTCAATTGTTCCCACAGACTTAATCGAGACAACAGTACATATCGATTACGCATAGACATCCCTTCGAACCAGCCTGCTCCAAGTTCTGCGGGTATACCTGGCGACAGACGCCTCGATACTTCTTCTGAACATTGCTGTGCAGTCATCGCATTACGCTCCAATAAAATGGAACACGCCACTCCAGATAAACGCGGATTGCAGTCATCCCTCTCTGACAAGTGTTTCAGCTCTTGTATCCACAACAGCTCATCTAATTCCTCACTATGCGCAATAGCTGCCTGATTCAGTATGTTCATAGCTTTAAGCATCTCACCTGAAGCCTCATCGTTACATTGGCTCGCATCCAGCAAGAACAGACAGGCTCGTCTGAACAGTTGTTCAAGCAAAGGAATGAGCGGCTTGGTATCAATCCGTCGAACATCGCCATATTGAATCAGAAGAGATAACTCATGAATGGAAGCAGCAATCTGCACCACATCTCGAGTATCAACAGCTAGACGCTGAAGCGTCTGCCGTCCCGCTTCCATCTGGTGTATCATTCCACACTCATAAGCCGTTCGAATAAGTGCTGACGCTTCCGCAATGGTACTGCTGCCATCTAATTTTTGTTGCAATACATAAGCTGAAGCAATCTCAATTGTTTCCCCAAGTAGCGTAGATTCAACGACCTGGATCTCAACTTCAGGAGACCACTTCATTACCCAATGCTCTGCCCACGTTGCGCCAGTCTGACCACTTGCTCTTATATTCACTAGATCGATCCCAAGTAATCTGAGCCTATGAAAAAGAAAGGAACGATTTAAGTCTAAATAAGCTGCTTCCTCAGAAGACACTCTTCGGTTCTCTCGGAGATCTAGTTCAAGATCATTTGCCACTGGGGTTTTATATTTCTCAAGCTTCAAGCGCTTTAATTGCCGATTCAGATCATCTTGAATCGGCGTCTGACTAATCCCCTCTGCCAACTCACCAATAGCAGTACCGATATCTGTACGAGCAAGCGCTTCTGCGATCACACTTAGCTCTCCACGCCCCAGTAAAGTCAGCGCAGCATCTCTTAGATCTCTTAACGTCGGAGCACTTCCACCGTGAAGGGCAGCTAATGATTCAGCTAAGCGAACGGCTTCGATAATTTCCGCTGTGGAACGGTGTGTCCCTGTATTACGCAAGTATCTGGCTACGGTAGACAGATAATGATTCGGCAAGTCTTCAAGTGAGCCATTCATCATACGTTCCCACATCATTTGATAATAATGAGGAGCGAGGTTACCTGCTCCGTAGCCAGACAAAGAAGATAACTTATAGTACGTGTAGGGCATAAGTGTTAGCTTCGAATTTAGAGAAGGAAGAGCATCTATTTCCTCATCTGACATACCAGATGCCAGATCAGCAAGCGCCGCTGCATGGTATGCTCCACATACAACAACGATCTTATTTGGTTGATGGCCAGCAGCGATTGTATCCTGAATCTGACGACGCATATAAGCTTCACGTATAGTATTGTGTGCATATTCTATTACGTTGTTATGTCTCTCATTTTCTTCAGAAATCTGACGCATTTGGGATGAGAAGGAAATAATTGCTTCCTGATATGCACCTTTGTTAGTGTTGTGTTCGAAATTGCGCTCCCAATACATATCATAATCAAGCTCACCAGCCAGCTCAGCTACTCTATCATATAGAGATGCTTCTTCAGCAGCCTTCTCAACCGTATTGTTAACTTCAGATTCATCGCTCTGTTCAACAGAATCTCTACTTTTGGTTCGTATATCCTGTAACGCGATGACCACTGATGAAGGTAAATCTATAAAAGCTGTATATGCCCCTTGCTGCTCCGCCCATCTCATCGCTTGATATTCGGGGGAATATAGCGCAAGCGGCCAAAGGGCTGTACGCACAGGAACTTCCTCCGTAAAAGCTAGAATGGCAATAGGAGGTTTGGTTGTCATGTTGATGACATGGCGAATCTCAGGTGTGGCATCCGATGGACCCTCAATTAACACAGCTGTGGGCTCTATTTCATGAAGGAAGCTCAATAGATGCTGCGCACCACCAGGAGACAAATGCCGCACCCCAAAAATATGCACGCCAGCTCCAGTAGTTTCGCTCTCCACTAGTTCATCTCCTTACAAGCTGTATATAACCCCCGCCAATCTGCGCCACGTTTTTTCATAATATTGTCGAGATACTCTCTCCAGACAAGTTGATCCTTATCATCATCTTTCACAATGGCACCTTGCAGCCCTGCGGCCAGATCTTCGTCCGTCAGTTCTCCATTACCGAAGCTTGCAGCCAGCGCCATACTATTCGTTAAGAGCGAGATCGCTTCAGCTGTGGAAATCACACCTGCTGGAGACTTCACCTTCTCCTTCTTATCCAATGTCATCCCGCTACGCAACTCACGGAAGATGGTCACGACCTTATGTAAAGCTTCGTCTGCAGGGAGCGCCGCTTGCAAATCGTAGGAAGAGGCAATTTCACGAACTCGTTTCTTCACAATCTCAACTTCAGTATACAAATCCGCAGGGGCTGGAAGGACGATAATATTAAACCGTCGCTTCAAGGCAGTTGACATGTCATTTACACCACGGTCTCTCGTATTAGCTGTTGCAATGATCGAGAAGCCTTTGCGCGCACTCATCTCCTTACCTAGCTCAGGAACGGATATCGTCTTCTCCGATAAGATGGATATCAACGCATCCTGTACCTCAGATGCACAACGAGATATTTCCTCAAAACGTGCAATGCCCCCATCCTCCATCGCTCGCATAATGGGGCTCTTCACTAGCGCTTCCGGCGTAGGGCCTTGTGCAAGCAGCATTGCGTAGTTCCACGAATAGCGCACCTGCTCTTCACTCGTACCTGCAGTACCTTGTACGACAAGTCCTGATTGTCCATATATAGCAGCTGATAAATTCTCAGATAACCATGACTTTGCTGTACCCGGCTCACCGATTAATAGCAGTGCACGATCAGTTACCAGCGTGGCTATCGCCATCTCTATTAATCGTTTGTTACCAATGTACTTAGGTGTAATCTCGGTACTCCCTGCTTTACCGCCAACGATAAACTTCAGTACTGATTGGGGCGACATCTGCCATCCTGCTGGAACCTTACCAGTGTCCGCTTTACGAAGCGCTTCCAACTCATGCTCATACAGTCTTTCTGCTGGAAGCCTCATAATATCTTGTAATAGTTCTTGACTCATCGTTAGCTACACCTCTTCATTTGGGTTTGATGGTCCTTGCATGAGACGAATGACATACTCAAGTTGTTCTTCTGCAACCTCACTAAATCGAGGTAGAACAGTTATTATTCGACTCGCAAAACTCGCTGGAAGCTGACATAGCTGTTCAAATGTATACGGTTCAATTAATCGACATTCTGTATTTCTATCATCTTCCAAAGCCACTAGGAGAGCTTCTTGCAAATGTTGTTTATTTATCCCTGTACGTGCTAAGCCCATCAAGAGAATATTGGAAAACCGATGGCGGAATTCAGGATTATCGGTCAATTTACGAAGCAAATACTGCATTGCTTCGGCATGTCCCGGCCTTGCAAAGGCACTTACCAGTTCGTATTGATCCAGTTCTATAAAAGCGTCAAGCCACCGTGAATCCCATTGAACAGCCAGTACCTCGGGCGGCTGCATTACGACCTTATACATATATTGAATCTGGTCTACAGGTGAATTCCAAACTGCATCATAAGTTCCATGATATCGTTGAACTACAACTTCAGATATGGTGCGCAGCAGTTGCTGCGCCATTGAAGAAGCATTGCTAGTTGAAGATGGCGCATAATGCTTTAGAACTTCAACATATTGTTCATACACACGCTCTGGTGACAAGTAGAGATACGCATCTTTAAAAACATCATTCACATATCTTCTATTGTTTCTATAGTAGACAAGATCACGCTCAAGTGTTTGCTGTAATATACGTCTCGCTTCGATAGAATCTATCTGTCTAAAATAGGAGTTTGCTTCCTCGATCAATGAATTCCACTTTAGCTGATTCATATATAATGGATACTGCTCGAGAACATTAAAATATAGTTTCTCTAGTTCAGGACTGCGTTTGTAAGATAAAACCCGAAGATACTGGACTACCTTATTCCATAATCCGTCTTTCTTCTTCGTATCGCCCATAATCTCTGAGACAGTTTGAAGCATATCTGATAACTCTACAACAAGTCGTTTTGTGAGCTCTTGGGCTTGACATTGTCTCAATGCAGGAACTACAAGTTCACTATCTTTTCCCGTAAATGCCTCATGCAGCCGGTTCACCGCATTTACCGAGTCGCTCTTAGCCAGCGCATTATAGGCAGCTTCGCGAATCTTTTTCTTCTTATCTGTACTCCAAGCCAGTAATTCGATTTCATATTGTCCCTGACCTGCGAGCAGAGAAATAGCCATGGCTCGAACATCTTCTGATCCTGAATCTGCAGCTTGATAGATCAGATCCTTAACGCTATCACCACCTAATACTGCGATCACGTACAGCTTTCTCGTCTCTACTATTCCTCCAGCAGGATCAAATTGATCGATAAGGATCGGAATAATCTGAGGCCCATAAGCTGGCAGGATCTGCTTCATTACAAGCTCGGCGATCTCAACATATGGATCTTGGAGGGCTGCTAACGCGGGATGAATCATTCGAAGATCTTGAAACAGTCCTGTCTCAAAAGCTTCCTTGATAATCTCATATCGTCCTCCCCCGCGAGTCTTTAATGCCGTCTGTACCGCTGACAGCTTACGATATGAGAACCGAGTAGGCAATCTCACCGGATGGACTTCCACCTCAAGCAGTTCACCATCAGGCGAAGTCGCCCCCTGTGTATATAGCACCGAGCTAAGCAGCACACTGAGCTCCTGTAGGTTCTGAGCAGAGGAAGATCCCTCGGAATGATCTGGTTCAATGACCGCAACGATTCCCTCTCCTAACCTTTTGAATATGGGAGCACGTTCACCTAACTGTTGAAACTGTGGCAATAGCCGCTTTAAGCGGAAATCCTCAGCAGCGAGCTCACTTCCAGCTATATACAGCCGGTTTACTTCTTGATGAAGCTCTTGTAGTAAAGCTGTACTCATGGATATTCCTCCCAAAGTTTATGTGAAACTTATGCTTTCTTAATTTTTTTAATATAAGAGACGGATCATCTCCATCCCTTTGATAAGGGTTAACGGTTGTGCTTTCAATCGTCCTGTATCGAGTTGATGTTCAAACATAAGCAGCATCGTAGTATCCGATAATTCTTCGAGTGTAAAGTATTGTAACAGTGCAAGTGTATCCTGCTCGAGTGCTACTATTTGGTCTAACACCAAATGCTGGCCCGATTCGTCCGTAATGACGAACTGATCTTGCTGCGATTTGCTAATCTTATTCACATGCTGCAGCAACACAGGATTCTTGTCCGCTAGCGGATTCTTCAACTGATTTTTTATCTGCTTGAAGCAGTCGGAATAAGAATGAACTGCCTTAGAAACGATCCACTCTACATCCTGATTAGTCAGAGGCCGTGTTGACATATTCTCGAAACGAACTCTCCGGTTCCGGTCACCAGGATAACGATAGAAGGAAGGAATAAGTGCAACATCAGTGAAGCTATCTTCTTCATGAATATATTTAGCTGCTTTATAAGGACGATATTGGAGCGTACGATGTATATCACCTGTAGATTTTTCTATCCAGTAGCCGAGGTCTACATATTCCTGTCTGGCTTCATCATCATAGCTGAGGAATGAAAGCTGGATCAGCTCTACATCCGAACTCATCAGACCGCATTCCTTAAGCTCCGTTAGCTGCCAAGCATGACCAAGCCATTCTTCAATCGTAGATTCATGATTCAAAGACATATCCGGATCTTCCAGCTTCAAAGTTAAATGAGCGCGCCCTTTCTTAATGAACGCATGAATTCGGGTTAGCTGCTCTATTGCTAATGAATAAGTTTTCTCACGATTGTCAGAAGAAGAGAGCAATAAAGCTAATCGTCTTAATTCAATTTGTGCACCAGTTAAATAATAATTGCCCATCATCTTCACGTGCACCTGAATATCCTTTACACCTTTGGCGTCTATTGTTCCAAGTCCTGCACGTATAAGCGATTGGGTCAATTTCTCCAGTACAGCCAAGCCCTCCAGTTGAGCTCCAATCTTTTTCTTAAGTGCGGACTTGTTCACTTTCTTGGGCTTAACATTAGCCCCTTCCGCAGCAAGCTCCGATTTTCGTTCTTCACGCTTACTCATCTTTTCTCGTTTAACAGCAAGATCTTCAGGTATCGTTGCAGATACGAAAGTCTCCTTGCCTACATAGGCATATAGCAATCCGAGGACATGCTTGCAAGGAATCTGCCTACTTGGACAAGTACAACGCATCACCGGTTTGTCAGAAACAACAAAATCAGCAGAAGGATAATAGTTGCTGCTGCCGCTACCACCACATTCACCAAACAGAACCACTCCGTCTTCAGACTTATTCAATTGGACGAATCGTCTCTTCTTAACTAGTCCTTGCCCGTTCTTAATTGCTGCACTGTTCGGTGCTAGAGTATCTATGAAGACTTCTGTGATATCTATCAACCCATATCCTCCTTACCTATTACGCTTTTTAATATCTATGATAATATTAGCCCTTAATGAAAATTATTCTAAATTCAGAGCTGTCCATAACTCGCTTTTCTGTCCCTTTAGTATAGAGTTTTTGTCGATTCAGGCGTGAATGGAATAATCTCGTCTATTGCTCCACTTTGAACTTTGGCAGGCCAAGCCGGATCGCTAATTAATGCTCTGCCCACAGCAACCAAATCAAATTCCTCACGGTCCATTCTTTCTAGTAATTCATTAATGTTATCTTCTTTCTTCTGCGCTGAGTCTTCTGCAAAAAAATCACTGTTAAGACCGATAGAACCCACCGTAATTGATGGTTTCCCCGTGATTTTCTTGGTCCACCCTGCGAGATTAAGCTCAGATCCCTCAAATTCAGGTTGGCTGAAGCGACGAGTGGAGCAGTGGAAAATATCAACGCCAGCATCGCTAAGTGGAGTAAGGAATCTTTCGAGCTCATCTGCATTTTTTGCCAACTTCTCATCATAGGCACCCAATTTCCATTGAGAGAAGCGTAGCACGATCGGAAAATCTGGCCCAACCGCTTTACGGCAAGCTTCAATAACCTCTACTGCAAATGTAGTTCTACCAACCAAATCGCCACCGTAACGATCGGTACGTTTGTTCGTTCCTTCCCAGAAGAACTGGTCTATCAGATAACCATGTGCACCATGAATCTCGATACCATCAAAACCCACTTTTTTCGCGTTCGCTGCTGCTTGAGCAAATGCTGAAACTAAGCTTTCAACTTCAGCTGTAGTAAGTGGCTCTGTCACAGGTTCTCCTGCTAAATTCAGACCAGAAGGGCCAATAGGAAGGGCTTCAACATTTGGACCTTCCCCTATAGTTCGCGCCATTCCCACATGCCATAATTGGGGTATGATCTTACCTCCAGCTGCGTGAACTTCTTCTACTACCTGCTTCCAGCCCTCTAAAGCTGCTTCTTCATGTATATTGGGAATATTGGCGTGGCTGACTGCCGAAGGATGATTAATAGCTGTACCCTCGGTAACGATCAATCCTACTCCACCTTCTGCCCGTCTACGGTAATATGCGGCAACATTACTTCCTGGTACACCATCCGGTGAGTATACCCGAGTCATCGGCGCCATGACGATTCGGTTTGACAGCGAAAGATTCCCCACTTGAATAGGTGAAAATAATAGCTCAGTGTTCATACATATTACCTCCAATTGATTATTTGATTACTTTAAGTAAGGCTAATTATCTCCCCAGAAGATGGAAAATGCAAATTTTTAAGTTCTTTGTGTAAGAAAAAATCATAAAAAAAACCGGACCTCGCAAAATCTGCGAACGCCCGGTTTTCATCCCATTACGAACTTTTTAAACCTCAAGAATACCAGCTTTTGGAGTTACTCCAAACGCCTTAGCTAAATCCCACAGTTGCTGATCCGTGATCTTTTGCTTAATTTCTCTTCCGCCAATCAAGTTGTAGATCGTAGCAGCCTTTTCTACAGTCTCAACTAGACCAAAGGTGGCATCCATAGTGGAGCCAGTGCCAAAAATCCCGTGCTGCGGCCAGATGACCAGGCGGTGATCCTTCATTTTCTTCGCGGTTTCACGGCCGATTTCACTGCTGCCAGGAACAATCCATGGAATGACACTAACGCCATCCGGGAAAACAACAAGGCACTCTGTGCACATTTCCCAAAGCGTCTTCGTAAACTTCAATTCATCTAAATCATGCGTGAAGGTCATCGCGATAACATTCGTAGCATGTGTATGCAGTACGATACGGTGCGTAGGGTCCACCTTCAGTCGCTCAATATGGCTCATGAAATGGGAAGCCAATTCACTAGTAGGTACAGCGCCGTTCCGTAATCCCCATAACACTTCCACGCTTTCACCATTCGCACTTACACGAAGCACACCGAGATTGGCTTCCGGATCTTTGATCACATTTCTGAAATACTTGCCAGAACCTGTCACGATGAAGTATTTGCCGGCTAATTCTTTTACAGGGAAGGTAAGTTTAATGGTGCGTAGTGGCTCTAGAACGTTAATATATTTAGCAACCTCATTCTCATCCAGCAGATAGCTGACATTACCGCCATTCAGCTCATCCCAGCCAAGCTCCCACATATGACGGGTAATCTCTGACATTTCCTGAATAAATGGAGCCTCACTACTGGCAATATACCCTTTGGATTCTAATACAGATGTACTCATTGTCAATCTCTCCTTTGTATATCTTGCTCTCCATGTCCACTCTAGCACTCTATCTTGCAGACAGAACTTCCTGTTCATAACGCTTCACTTCAGCCAGCCATTGCTCCCGAACGGGTGTATCTTGCGATGCACAATAATAATCCCACACGGCTCCAAATGGATACGATTTGAATTCTTCCACCAACGCTAATCGTGAAGTGTAATCACCTATCTGCTCGATTCGCTTCAATTCTTCCACCGGTTCGAGCATTGCGCGAAGTAACGCCTTAATGGTATTGCGTGTACCAATCACCCAAGCAGCGATATGATTAATACTGCCATCAAAGAAATCAAGTCCGATATTCGTTCGGGAGAGTAAATCCCCACGTACCAATTCACGGGCGATTTCTAGCAGCTCGTCATCCATAGTTACAACGTGGTCACTGTCCCAACGGACGGGTCTGCTTACATGCAGCAGCAGCTGCTCACTAAACATAAGAATCGAAGATAGCTTATTTGAGATCATCTCAGTAGGATGGAAATGTCCGGCATCCAAACAGATGGCTTTGCCGCGAGTTAAACCATAGCCCATATAGAACTCATGTGAACCAACCACATAACTCTCAGAACCGACTCCGAACAATTTACTTTCTACAGCATCAATATTATAAAGAGGATTTATTTCCACACTAAAAATCTCATCCAGTGACTCCTTTAACCGCACTCTTGGACCTAAACGATCGACTGGTGTATCTTTATATCCGTCTGGTACCCAAAAGTTAGTCACGCACGGTTGACCCAGTTCTTTACCAAAATGCTCGGCAATCGTCCGAGAAGCCTTACAATGCTTAATCCAGAAGTTACGAATCTCATCGTCCGAGTGACTTAGCGTAAAACCGTCTGCAGCTTTAGGATGTGAGAAGCAAGTAGGATTAAAATCAAGACCCAGCCCCTGCTCCTTCGCCCAGTCTACCCAAGATTGGAAATGGCGTGGCTCCAATTCATCTAAATCAACTTTTTCATCTGTATCTGCATAGATCGCATGTAAATTTACTTTATGCTTGCCTGGAATGAGGGATAGTGCCTTTTCTAAATCTTGGCGCAATTGATCTGGCGTGCCAGCTCGACCGGGATAACTTCCTGTTACTGCTATTCCCCCGCTTAGTTCTTTATCTTTAAAAAGAAACCCTTGTACATCATCGCCCTGCCAGCAATGGATGGAAATCTTAATTTGCGCGAGCCGCTCCAGCACTTTCTCCACATCAATCCCATGGGCTGCGTATAATTTTTTGGCTTCATTATAGCTAGTGATAATACTCTGATCCATGCTGTAGTTCCTCCTAAAATCATATAGCGTAAGTTTAATTAGATTTGATGTTGTATTTTGGACAACTGAAGCTCTTTCCAACGAATTAGAATGTCTTCAAGATGGGCGGTCGGGCGCGGTGTATACGCCTTTATCTCAAATGATTCGGCGATAATATCTCTTGCTTCATTAATATCAGTTATGCTTCCCGTGCTAATCATCTGCACCACTATATTACCAAGTGCTGTGGATTCCGTTGGGCCAGCCTTAACTTCTCTGCCTATAACATCAGCAGTCAGTTGGCATAACAGGCTGTTGTTAGCACCTCCACCCACAATTTGCAGAACCTCGATTCGGCTTTCTAATAGTTCTTCTAGTTCTTCCAAGTAAGTAAGGTACGATAATGCTAAACTGTCAAAAATACAGCGAGCCAACTGACCTGGCGTCTCAGGAACAGTCTGCCCGCTCTCTGCGCAGGCATTACGAATCTCTTCTATCATATTTGAAGGATTGAGAAATCTCGGGTCATTACAAGAGATCAGGCTTCGGAAACCTTCCTCTCCCTCTGCAAGCTCGGCTAGCTCCGCAAAGCTATATCGTTCGTTCATCAACCTGCGAACCTCTTGGATGAGCCATAGGCCCATAATATTTTTGAGGAATCTGTAGGTTCCGTATGCGCCCCACTCATTGGTATAGTTGGCCTCCATGGCTTTCATAGAATTAAGAGGCTGAGTTCGTTCCACACCGAGTAAAGACCATGTTCCGCTGCTAATATACGCTGAGTTCTTTTGGAGAGGAGCACCCAGCACTGCAGAAGCTGTATCATGTGTGGCTACACAGATCAGTTGGCAATCCGGAAGATCATATTCCTGAATTAGTGCTTCATCGAGGGGGCCAATAATTACTCCAGGTTCAGTCAATATAGCGAATTGATCTCTTTTAATATTCAGAAAATCCAACAGGTCATCGTCGAAATCTCGACTCTTTAGATTCAATAACTGAGTTGAAGATGCGTTAGTAACCTCATTGATCTTGCGACCCGTTAATCTGTAATACAGATAATCAGGCACGAGTAAGATTTGATCCGCTTGGGCTATTTCTTCTTCACTGTGAACATAAAGCTGATACAACGTATTAAAAGATAACTGTTGAATACCAGTCTTTTCATATATGGTTTGAGGTGAAATGTGCTTTGCTACCTTATCCATAGCCAGATCGGTTCTACGATCACGATAAGCGTAAACTTCCTGGATACGATGCCCTTCCGCATCCACGAGTACATAATCTACAGCCCATGTATCTATACCCAGCGTACACGCTGTAATTCCTTGAGCCTTGGCTTTCTGAAGCCCTATAATGATCTGATCGAATAAATAATCTATGTCCCAAAAACAAGAACCCTCTTGTGCTATAAAACGATTGCTAAACCGATGAAGCTCCTCTAAGGTGAGGACGCCCTCTTGCAGTATTCCGCGTACTAACCGCCCACTAGAGGCACCAATATCAACGGCGATATGATTATTCATAAAGAATCTCCTAAAGTAAGGGATGAGTTATAGTATTTTTTTGAATAGAGTAATAACTTCTTCCTTCGTTGGAATAAAAGGGTTACCCGGTGCACAAGCGTCCTTCATGGAGTTCTCTGCTAAAAGATCAAGATCGACCTCATCTACTCCAAGCTCGGATAGTTTAGATGGAATACCTACTTCTTTAGACAACGCCTTGATCGACTCAATTACGAAGTCCGCGCATTCCTTATCAGTTTGACTCTCAACGTTTAACCCCATCGCTTTAGCAATAGCCCTGAATTTCTCAGGCACATATTTGGCATTCTCTTCTTCCACATATGGGAGTAGCATTGCGTTACATACGCCATGTGGCAGATCATATACACCGCCAAGCTGATGCGCCATCGCGTGCACATAACCAAGCCCTGCATTATTGAAGGCAAGTCCGCCTAGGAAAATCGCATACACCATTTGCTCACGAGCCTCAATATCATGGCCATTCTTCACGGTACGGGCCAAGTTAGCGAAAATAATCTCCACTGCGGCTAGTGCCGTAGCGTCAGTTACCGGATATGCTCCTGGCGTTACTAGTGCCTCAATTGCATGCGTCAAAGCGTCCATTCCTGTTGCTGCCGTAAGTGCAGCGGGTTTATCTACCATAAGCTCTGGATCGTTAACTGAGATTGTAGCAATACTGTTCTTATCCACCATTACCATCTTCACTTTGCGTTCTTCGTCTGTGATTACATAGTTAATAGTGACTTCGGCTGAAGTCCCTGCGGTGGTATTCACAGCAACGATCGGCAGCGATTTATGTTTCGACTTGTGTACGCCCTCATAGTCTTTGATGTGACCGCCATTTGTGGCAAGGATACCAATAGCTTTGGCAGTATCCTGAGGCGACCCACCGCCGATGGAAATCAGAGAATCACAATTCTGCGCTTTGAGATAATCTACGCCATCGTGGACATTTTTACAGGTCGGATTGGGCTTCACTTCATCATAAATGGCATATTCAATTCCCGCATCGTCCAATACCGCCAACAATTTACCAGCAATACCGCTCTTCATAAGAAATTTGTCTGTAACTACAAGTGCCTTCTTCAAATTAAGTTCTTGAATGTAAGGACCAATCTCCTGTAAGCATCCCTTGCCCATAATATTGATCGATGGAACATAATACACATGCGTGCTCATTGCTTGACCAGCCTCCTAATGAGTTCAATAATCGTTGTATTCCGTCTGCTGCGCCTCAGGCTGGCCTCTGAATAGCAGCTGGGCCGGCCTTGCATCACACTAACTCGATTAATCTCTAAGGCAATTTTTTCCTTCTTCATCGTATGCCCCTAAATCTTCATTGTCAACATTTTAAATATTATTTATGTTGTTTTTGTTTGTTTTATATCTGTTTTGTGAATATTATTGGAAAGTACAGATGTTTTTAAGTTGTTTTTATTGCAAAACACAGATATTAAGCGCTATGATTGTAAAATATAGCTTTGGAAAGGTGATTCCTATGCTTGCCGCCGAAAGACGCAAAAAAATAATAGATCTCGTCCATCAAGATAAACGCGTTCTAGTCTCCGATCTAAGTAAAATGTTTGAGGTCACTGAAGAGACGATACGCAGAGATTTGGAGAAGCTAGAGAAGGATGGCATCCTTAGTCGTACCTATGGCGGTGCTATGCTGAATCGTCATACGAATGAGGATCTGCCTTTTGTTACACGTAATGCCTTGAATACAGATATTAAACGGGGAATCGCCCTGAAGGCGCTCGATTTAATCAATGATGGAGATACATTAATGGTAGATCCAAGCTCTACAGCCTTTGAGTTTCTAAAATTGCTCGGCAACAAAAACAATCTAACCATCATCACAAACTCCATTAATATTTTGCATGAGTTCTCGAATTCAGGGATGGATATCATCTCTACTGGCGGTTCACTTCGTTACCGATCGTTGTCGCTGGTGGGACCGGTAGCCCATGACACCATTCAAAGATACAATGTGGATACAGCGGTAATCAGTTGCAAAGGAATGGATATGGAACGAGGCATCACAGATTCCAACGAACCAGAGTGTGAGCTCAAGAAGTACATGCTACGACAAGCCAATAAGGTCATACTCCTGGCGGATCACACCAAATTCGATAAAACTGCTTTTACAAAGCTGGTTGAGCTTGCCCATATTGATTTCTTGATTACTGACCGTAAGCCTTCTGAAGCTTGGCTAAAACGTCTGAACGAGGACAATATTGAGGTTCTCTATTAACAGAGGTAATAACATACTGAGCCTAATTTAAAAAATGCCGTTCCCCAGTGAGTATGGGTGACGGCATTTGTTGAATTTTTCATCCTTATCTTTCCGTAGAAACCTGAGAAATTGATATTACATCTATGGAAGAATGAATATGATCTGATTGCTTTACTTGTGTAGAAGCCTTCTTCCTACAAATATAAACAAGCGCTGGCGGGAAATTTAACAGCACCCATTTAACACTCACAATATCAAAATGCTGCATTAATTCCTTCTTCATTTGAGGAAAATATTCAAAAGTGATGAACCAGCCGCCCTCTTTTAAAGAAGATATGATTTGCTCAATGTAAAGCATCCGATCTGAGACTGAGAAATTCCTAAAAGACAAACTGCTTACAATGCAATCTAACTTCTCCAACCTTCTATTATGAAGCGCAAGTCGTAGCCGCAGGCAATCGTTAAAAAAAATACGGTCAGGGAATTTAAGTCTTAGTTGATAACGAAAATCAGGATCCTTCTCAAACAGGAGCACATTCATCCCGGTCTCTTCACCGCTTGGAATAAAGCTTGTGATGGCTCCAGTACCCGCACCCAGTTCAGCTATATTATGAATTTGTTGCCACGGAATGATGTCGAGCATCGTTTTTGCCAGCCAGCGCGAACTGGGAGTCACGCTTCCTAATTGTCGGGGCGCATGCAGAAATTTATACAGAAAATGAAGTCTTTCTCGAATTCCGCTTCGCATGTCAACTCCCCCTTATTGTAATTTCCCCATCTAACTCTAAAATATGTTAAAAAGATTAAAGTCGTACTCGATCTATTCTCTCCATTTATTAATTTTTGCAAAACAAAAGCCCAAATTTCACCGCAGAATGAATTGCGAGGAAATTCGGGCTAATGATTAACATTATTTACTTCGTTTCAACGGCATGTCCACCAAATTCATTACGAAGTGCAGCCACTACTTTACCAGTGAAGGTATCGGTCTCTAGTGAACGGTAGCGCATTAATAACGCCATCGCGATCACTGGTGTTGCAGCTTGCAGATCAAATGCAGTTTCGAGCGTCCATCTGCCTTCTCCGGAGGAGTGCATAATCCCTTTGATCTCATCCAATTTAGCATCTTTCGAGAACGCACGTTCAACCAGTTCCATCAGCCAAGAACGGATGACAGAACCATGATTCCACACCCGGGCGACTTCCTCAAAGTTATAATCAAACTCACTCTTTTCCAGCACCTCAAAGCCTTCACCGATGGCAGCCATCATGCCGTATTCGATACCGTTATGAACCATTTTTAGAAAATGGCCACTACCAGCTTTGCCGGCATATAAAAAGCCGCTTTCCACAGCCGTATCACGGAAGATGGGCTCCACAACCTCCCAAGCTTCAGGATCTCCACCAACCATGTAACAAGCGCCGTTACGCGCTCCTTCCATCCCACCGGACGTACCTGCGTCCATGAAGCTGATTCCATGTTCCTTCAATTGCTCATATCTGCGAATCGATTCCTTATAGTGCGAATTCCCCGCTTCAATGACGATATCTCCTTTTGATAACAAAGGTGTGATCTCAGCAATGACAGAGTCCACAACCTGATGTGGAACCATAATCCAAATGATTCTAGGCGTTTCCAATTGTTGTACCAACTCAGGGAGCGTTACTGCTCCACTGGCACCTTTAGCTTTCATTTCCTCTACAGCAGGTGCATTCAAATCAAATGCAACAACCTCATGTCCATGATCCAGCAAATTCTGGCCCAAATTGAAGCCCATTTTTCCTAATCCAACTAATCCTACTTTCATGTAATTCCCCTCCGATATATAGATTCTTATGATGTAATTTCTCCAAAATTGGTAAAAAAAACAGGCAGGGGCTTACGCCCCTGGCCGTATAGATTCCTGCGTTGCTGCAACTTCTGCCTGAGCAGAGAGAACTTCTGACTCCTGATCTGCCTCATCGAACCACCAGCGATCTTCACCCAATAGCTCCATAGCCGCATCTGGACCATATGAACCAGAAGCATAAGTGTGAAGTGGCATAAGCCCCTCTTCCATCGCTTCCTGAATAGGTGTAACCCACTGCCAAGACAGTTCTACTTCTCTCCAGTGAGCGAAGAAGGTAGCATCTCCACGAAGTGCATCGAAGATTAGATTCTCGTAGGCTTCCGGAACATCTGAGGTACCCGCTTCATAAGTAGCGCGGACAGGCTCAAGCTTTCCTTTTTGCAGCTGATCTTTCGTGTTAAGTTGTAGCGTTATGGCTTCATTCGGTCCAATCTCGATAATCAGTAAATTCGGTACGTCATTTCCTTTGTTCAAGTTATTACTATCATTAAACGGTTCTTTAAACTCAATAACAATACGTGTGGACTTCTCCTTCATTCTCTTACCTGTACGAACATAGAAAGGTACATCATTCCAGAGCGGATCATCTATAAATAAACGCGCTGCGATAAACGTCTCATTTTGCGAGGATTGGTTAATTCCCGGCTCATTTAAATAACCTGCAACAGGGTTACCTTTGATTTCACCTTCTGTATATTGTCCACGGACAACATGTTTATTAACCTCATCTTTGCTAATTGGAATAAGATGCTCCATGACGTATATTTTCTTCCCACGGATTTCTTCAGGTGTACTGCCTTTAGGAAGCTGCATTGCCATCATCATCATCAACTGCAGCATATGGTTCTGGAACATATCACGAAGTGCGCCAGCTTTATCATAATAGCCTGCCCGCTCTTCAACGCCGACAGTCTCACTCGCCGTAATTTGAACATTCGCGATATATCTATTTTTCCACAGCGCTCTTAGCACTGGATTAGAATACTTCAGAACTTCTAAATTTTGCACCATCGGTTTACCTAGGAAGTGGTCAATCCGGAAGATTTCTTCTTCAGTAAATACGGCATTCAAGCTATCATTCAGCTCTCTTGCTGATTTCAAATCTGTGCCAAAAGGCTTCTCAATAATCAGACGCTTCCAGCCTTTCGTGGAGCCCAGACCGCTTGAGTGAATATTAGCTGCGATTTCCTTGAAGAACTCAGGACCCACAGACAAATAGAACATCCGATTCTCTGGAATATTGAAAAATTGCTCGCGACGTTTAACATGCTCCAGCAGCTTGGAGTAATCTTCGGTATTCCCTACGTCTAGTACGCTATATTCAAAAGCCTCCAAGAACACCTGCAATTGCGGTGAGTCAACGGCTGGTTGTCTAGAAAAAGTCTGTAAGGATTGCAGTACTTGCTTACGGAAGGCTTCGTTCGAAACTTCTCTTCTTCCTAATCCAATCACAGAAAGAGGACCTGAAATTTGACCATCTAAAAAGAGGTTATATAGTGCAGGATAGATTTTACGTTTTGCCAAATCTCCTGTAGCGCCGAATAGCACAAATGTTGATGATTCCACTTTCATTCCTCCTGTTGTTATACATTATTTATATACTTACTTTTAATTACTAACATACTCAGTAGAATCAATCATACGACTGATATTTTCATACGTCAACCTCATTTCGACATTTACGAAAAGTTATTATTTTCACAAAGATATGAATTGGTAATTATGATTAATGTCACAAAGAAAATAGTATTGGATCATTCGCATTAAATTACTCGGATATTCACGTTGATTGAAGAAAAATCTCAATCCCAGTGCGGCTTTAGCCAATTTCGATCCACCCCCTCCGATTAGAAAATCATCACACCAGCCACTTTGTAACAAGAATAAAATTTCCAGTCGCCACCTTTACTCGTGCTCCCTCGTATCTTCAAACTAACTTTAAGTAATTGATCATTTTGAAATGGACGACGTCCATAAAATATTACAAATCGATCTTGCTTTTAATCTCAACTTAGATTTTTAAGCATAAAAAAGGTCATCTTCGAGGAAGATTATCAGAGTACGCTTCGGAGAGATGATAAGAGCTATTACAGTCCGATTTCTCTCAAAAATGCGCCAACTAAACAAATAGCTACAATGCAGTCCTTTACGTCAACTCGCGCTGATCTCCTTGGTTGATTCGGACTAAGAAGTCCTTAATTCTTTGGTTGCTACCAACTCATGTTGGACGGTTACCTCCTTGTTCACCCTGCCTCTTGTTTAAGGCCAGTATTTTAAGTGTTATAATTAAAGAACGCATGAATTTCCATTCAGTTTACGAAAGGAAGGAGATTTTTTCATGAATATGAAGCAATGGGATCGAATTCGGACGGGACAGGGATTTATAGCTGCCTTGGACCAAAGTGGTGGAAGTACACCTAAAGCGCTGCTGCAATATGGCATTAAAGAGGACAGCTACTCCAATGAAGATCAAATGTATGCAATGGTTCACGAGATGCGAACGCGCATTATCAAAAGCCCTGCATTTGATTCGAAGAATATACTGGGTGCAATCTTATTTGAGAACACAATGGACCGTCTCATCGACGGAAAATATACTGCTGATTATCTGTGGGAGGAAAAAGGCATTGTCCCATTTCTGAAAATCGATAAAGGACTTGCCGAGCCAGAAAACGGGGTACAGCTCATGAAGCCAATTCTCGGCTTAAGTGATCTTCTGAAGCGGGCCAACGAACGGAATATCTTTGGAACGAAAATGCGCTCGGTGATTAAAGAAGCCAATCCTTCCGGCATCAAAAAAGTAGTTGAACAGCAGTTTGAAGTCGGCAAGCAAATTTTAGAAGCGGGACTGGTTCCGATTATCGAGCCTGAGGTTGATATCCATTCTGCTGATAAAACAGCGTCGGAAAAGCTGTTAAAAGAAGAACTTTCAGCTCAATTGTCTAAGCTGGACCAAGACGTAAAGGTCATGCTTAAGCTCTCCATACCCACGGAGAATAACTACTACCGCGAGTTAATGGACGATCCTCACGTTTTAAGAATTGTCGCTTTGTCCGGCGGTTACACTCAAGCTGAGGCCAACGATAAGCTCGCCCATAATCAAGGATTAATCGCCAGCTTCTCACGTGCTTTATCGCAAGGATTAAGTTCTGGGCAGTCAGACGAAGAGTTTAACGCGCTCCTCTCCAAATCTGTCGAAGCGATTTATGCTGCCTCTATTCAATAAGTAGCTCTTCCCCTCGTGAAGAAGTAAGACATAAAAAGGGCTGTTTCCCTGACAGGTACTTACCTGCCGGGAAACAGCCTTTTTTTATTTTGGATTAACTTTTTTTAAGGTTATTGCTCGCAAACAGTTAGTTGCCGCTTCTGCTTAAGTCACAGGAAAACAAGTCGAAACTACTAGTATTAAAGCGATGAAAGCTGGAAGGCCTTGCATAAACAAAATAGATTTTTTCACCGTCAGTGCACCATAAATCGCCGCCACTATAACAGCGCAGAGGAAAAAGATTACAATTTGGTGGCCGAAATTCACATTTGGATGAACCAGTCCCCAAATTAAACCAGCAACTAAAAATCCATTATACAACCCTTGATTCGCTGCTAGAGTTTTAGAAGCATCCGCAACTTCCTGCGTCATTCCAAAAACTCGAAGCCCTTTGGGCTTTGACCAAGCGAACATTTCCAAATAGACAATATAAATATGTATTAACGCAACAAGACCGACCATGATATTACCTGCTATGATCATTTGATTAACTCCCCTTAATTTAAATTGTGTACAATTTAATTGTATCACACATTAATTGAAAGTTGTACATTCCATCATCATTTTCATATTAAAGCCACTCAAATCCCCTTCTTAGTAATCAACAAAAGAATGCGGAAATCAAGCTACTGATTTATGAAGTTTTAAAGTCCTATTCGTCTGGTCAACTAATAGAATCTTAACTATAATTAAATGTACGAGACGAAGAACGTCCCGATTCATTCCTTTTTGAATGGATCGGGACGTTCTTTTGTTGAATTCGAAGTGCTCGATTGGCGGGGTCAATCCTATTTCTGTGACTTTGCATACATCACTCGGTATGTGAAGCTAGTCATCGAAATCAAAGGTTTTGGTCCACATGTCAGTTAGTCTGGAGAGTGTGGCGGAACGGGAAATCATCCGACTTGCCTATACGCTTGCTCGCCCATTACGCCCAATTGATGTAGAGATTCATTTAAATATCAATCATCTGTTGTAAAGTATGAACTCCAGCCCAACGCGATGAACCGCTTGTAGAAATCCTGCAATTTTACATCTTTTAAGTCCTTTATTCATCCACGGAGGAGTTTTCCTGCATAAATACAGTTTTTCACTAATTTTAAAATAACCAAGGTTAATTTAGAGTCATATTCGTGTATATTTGCAGCAATATCCTTAACCAACACCTAATGAACTGATAAAAACTGCACTTTTGCAGTTTTCAAGTCGAGTTCAGCTTTAAGATTTTGAATTCTGGATTCTGGGCTTCTGTTTATGTAATCTAACATGGCGGCCTGTCTCCCGATAGAATCACTCATTTCATTTTTATTGTATCGCTTTCATAACCCTTAAAGTTATAATGGAATAAAAAAATGTTTGTATTTTGTCATCTTGGAGGGCCTATGAAGCAGCTATTCGAACCCGTTGTTTTTGAAGAACATAAGACCTTAGTTTGGGATTACAAAATATATACAGACGACTATTACAAAGGTTATTATCACTGGCATCAATGCTGTGAAATCATGTTCGTGCATGGCGGTCAGGGAAATGTTGTTGTCAATCAGCAGATGTACGATATCCGCAGGGGGATGTTATTCTTTTTCCAGCCCTATCAGCTGCACCGGATCTATTCTGAGGTCTCTCCCACTTGTCCTTTTGAAAGATCCATCTTCTATATTGATCCACATGTTGCGGAGAACCTGCTTGTGGGCTTTTCGAAAAGAAAAGCTTTATTCACAACACTTTGGCGAGGTGAAAACACGCATTGCGCCATTGATCTTGAAGATCGTGTTGAGATTGTGGAGTGGACTCTGGAGCAATATGATCTCAATAAAAAAAGCAATCCAAGCGAAAATACCGAAGACATTTCGATGTTAATCCTTCAATTATTGAGCAGTATCAAGACAGGAGATCAGCAGATATTCCAATCAGGAGAACGACGGACCTTGCGCTATTCTGAAAAAATCATGAGCTTTATCGAAGAGCATTATCATGAGGAGGTTAATCTGGATCAGCTGGCTGAGGAAATTCATTTGTCCAAATCCTATATCTCTAGAATCTTTCATCAAGAGACCGGCGGACGGCTCGTGGATTATTTAACAGCCCGGAGAATCAAACAAGCTTGCCGCTTGTTAGGAACAACAGACCTGCCTATCGAGCAAATAGGAATCATTGTCGGTTTCCCGAATGCCTCCTATTTCAATCAATTATTCAAAAGAGCCCTCGGAACAACGCCATTAAAATATAGAAAGAATAATTAACACCAACATTTTCACCATCCTCCAACCCTACATCATGACAATATTCAAACATTTCATTGTAGCAAAACAAAACTTTTCAGCCGCTAGGAAAGCTATACTCATAATATCTTAACCACCACACTGGAGGCAGTAATTATGACATCATCCTATTGGCAAGAGCTTATGTGCAGACTCGACACAAAAGTAGAACAGATGGTAGAGCAGATTGGTGACAAATGCCCACATTTTGCAGGGAAAGATGGAAAATTTGATGATATTGGTTCAGACTGGTGGACCACTGGCTTCTGGCCTGGGCTACTCTGGATCATGCATGATATGACTGGAAAAGACTTATACAAGGAAGCCGCTTGGCATTGGGACGGAACCTTGGAGGAATGGTTTATCAAACCAACGGTTGAGATGCATCACGATGTAGGATTTCAATTCCTTCCGACAGCTGTAATCAAACATACGATTACGGGTGACGAAGATGCCCTGCGTAGGGGGATTGAAGCGGCGAATTTCCTCGCTGCCCGCTATAATCCTGTAGGCAAATTCATCCGCGCATGGAATGAAGATAAATATGGCTGGGTAATTATCGACTGCATGTTGAATATCTCTCTACTGTTCTGGGCCAGCAAAGTAACTGGTGATCCACGGTATAAGCATATTGCTATTAGCCATGCAGAGACGACGATGCAATATGGTATTCGCGAGGATGGATCAACCAAACATATTCTATCTTTCGATGCGGAGACCGGGGCATATATTGAGAATTTTGGCGGTCAAGGTTATTCGGCTGAATCCTCATGGAGCCGTGGAACGGCTTGGGGGCTGTACGGCTTTATCAATACTTATCGCCACAGTGGAGATGAACGGTTCTTGAACACCGCTAAGGGGATTGCCCATTATTTCATCTCGGCTTTACCTGAGGATCAAGTTCCTTATTGGGATTTCCGTCTAGCGGATGACGAACGGATGTTCAAAGATAGCTCTGCGGCATCTATCGCCGCTTCAGGTTTGTTAGAGCTTGCAGCGATCCTACCTGCAGGCGAAAAAAGTCTCTACGCTAATGCAGCGGAGCGAATCCTCCGCTCATTGACCGAAAATTACGCGACTTGGGAGCAGCCAGAGCATGAAGCGATTTTATTGCATGGAACGGGCAGCGGCACTTCCTTTATCGATGTATCGCTAATCTATGGAGACTACTATTATATTGAAGCTGTCGCTAAATTGAATGGTTGGAAACATAGGATTTTCTAACAGATAACCGATTAATTTAAAATAACAAAAAAGAAGCCTCTCTTTTTTAAATGGAAGGTCAATGCACCATTTAAAAAGAGAAGCTTCTTTATACGCCATACGCCTTTAAGTTACTTCTCCATGAGTACAGCGGCCCCTTCCAGCAACATCAAGCCACTGAGTTGAATGCTCAGTTGAACCGGAAGCTCCGGTTTCAATTCCCACGATGGACCACAAAGACCCAGCTGTTTATCCAAACCTTTTTCCCATAACTGCTGAGCATTGGCCATGATTACCTCACGAATCCTGCTAGCCTCAGGAACCTCTCCACAAAGTTGCACCAGATAACGAATCAGAATCCCTTTGAATAATCCAGTATCATCGATGCCTTCATCAGGCAACATCATATTCATCGGATCGCATAGACGATCAATACATGTATTAGCAGTTCGATTCGCATCTTCTAAGTAATGGACATCCCCCGTATTCTTATACAGCTCTAAGCCCGCACCTAGAAACACACCCTGACAATAAGTAAATTCCCAATCGAAATCGGTCTGGCCATCCCCGAGTCTGTTCATTCCATCCCACACAAAACCAGTCGCAGGATCCACTAAATATGTTTTGTTCCATTCATAGATACGGAGTGCCCACTCCAGATCCTCCTGCTTTTGAAAAAGTTCATATAACCTAGCTGCTAGAATGACGGCTGGTGCATTGGCAGGGGTGTTTTTATAATCGAGCTGATCCTTCTTCCAGGCCAAACCGCCTCCAAAATGTTCATTCCAAGCTGATTTTATATCCTCCCATAGATCTAGCACAGCGTCTAAGTAGGCTTCATATCCAGTTGCCCGATAAGCTCGTAGCAGCGCCAATGCCGTCCATTCCATATCATCATAGTAATTATGCCTGAAAGTCCCACCGTTATAAGCTTGGAGATGTTCACTCAATTCCTTGATTCTCAGTGAATATACAGGATCTCCGCTACGCTCGTAGCCATCCACTAGAATATCAATGACATGAGCCTGCCACCAGTAATAAAAATTCTCACCTGCAACGTTATACTCTCTGGGATACCATTGATTCATGATCCCCGTCTCCACATTATAATAATTACGTTCTAGACATTGTTGGAACCACTCCGACCTTTCCTGCCAGTTAAGCGCTTCTAGAGCTTCTTTTGCTTGTGTCATTAAAAGTTCACCTCAAATCTGATCCTTAGTTAATTCAGCCATCTTCTCCAATAACTTCATTGCACTAAGTTGGGAGCTGAGCTGAATTACACCAGTAGATGACAAAGTCCAATCCGTGCCAAACAAAGCTGCGTCCTCTGACTTTCCTTGCTCCCAGAGAGATTCAGCATTCCTACGCAGAAAATCGACAGCTTCAACAGCTGCGGCATCAGCTTTGACCCATTCTGCCGTATACCGAATCAGGATTCCTTTGAACAATCCAGCATCTCCATTTCCTTCGTCTGGAAGTACACCGCCCTTAGCCTCAGCAAGCTCATGAGCAGCAGCGGAAAAAGTTAATCGGGCATCCTCCAAATAGGATGGGTCCTTAGTGATACGATAGAGTTCTACAGCTGCGCCAATATAGATGCCTTGGTTATAGGAGTATCTCCAATCCTTATCGATCTGGCCATTGCCCGTGCGATTCATGCCATCCCATACAAAACCCGTCGTCGGGTCTACCAGATGCTTTTTTTGCCATCTATAAATTTTTAGCGCCCATTCTAGATTCTCAGCTTCACCGAAGGCTTGATACAAACGAGCCGCCAGTATAGCTGCCGGTGCATTAGCAGGTGTATTTTTATAATCCAACTGTGACTTCTGCCAAGCGATCCCACCACCCATATGCTCGTTCCAGCCTGTCTGAATGTCTTCCCATAAAAGAAGGGCTGTATCTTTATAAACTTCCTCTCCTGTTGCTTGATAGGCACGGAGCCACGCGAGAGCCATCCATTCCATATCATCATACAACTCGTTGGGCCACACTCCCCCATTTCGTCGCAAAAGACCTTCATGAAGCGCGGAAAGCCGTTCGGCATACCATTTCTCTCTAGTTCGCTGTAATCCATCTACCAATACATCCACAGCATGAGCCATCCACCAATAATGAAAAATGGTATTACATTCTCCGTTTGGACAAGGTGTTTCTATATTGTACATTTTGATCGCGTCATTCCAGTATAATGAATCCAGCGCGGCTTGTGCTTGATTCGCCCGTTCCTCCCAAATCCCGATCTCCAATTGGTTCATATAAACTCTCTCCCTGATTCGATTTTTATAGAATTAACCTTTTATGCCACTGAATGCAATCCCCTGCACAAAATAACGCTGAAGTGCCAGAAAGAGCACCAATATCGGCAGAATCGCAACAAGCGCACCAGCCATCATTGGACCGTAATCTGTTTGGAAATTATAGGTGAAGGCTTGAAGTCCCATCTGGATCGTTGCTTTATCCGGGTCATTCAGTACAATCATGGGCCATAGGAAGCTGTTCCAGCCCGCTTGAAAAGTAAAGATGCTTAAAGTCGCCAGCGCTGGTTTGGTCAGCGGCAAATAAATACGCCAAAATATCTTAAACTCTCCACAGCCTTCGATGCGGGCCATTTCCAACATGTCACTAGGCAGGGTAAGAAAGAATTGCCGCATAAAGAACACAGCAAAAGTTCCAGAAGCTCCTGGAAGAATAATCCCCCAGAAGGAGTTCATCAACCCGTTCCCCCCACTGCCAAAAATATCGTTACCACCGAAAAATGGAATATGACGCATGACATAAACTGTAGGGATCATCGTCACTATGCCCGGTATCATCATGGCCGCTAGCAGCACGCGGAATATTGGCTTATTGAGCTTAAAATTCAACTTTGCGAATGCGTAGCCACTGATCGAACCAAAAAACAGATTCGCCAGTACCCCCGCTACAGCAAGCACAAGTGAATTCCAGAAAAAGAGGGCAAATGGAACCGTTGTAAACGCCTTACGATAGTGCTCTAAGGTCAAATGTGAAGGAAACCACCGAATGGGCATGGCGAATATCTCTTCGTCAGGCTTCAAAGATGTAAGAACACTCCAATAGAAAGGTAGAAACATTACGATTGCAATAACAATGCACACTATATAATAAATAGATTTACTTAAGCGTCTTTTTAATAACGAACTTCCACTAGTATCCATACCTCTATCCCCTTTCTGCATGACAAGCCCGCTTATACAATGGACTCCTCCGCCTTTGTGATCCGCATGTTTATAAGTGAGAATATGAGAATCGCCACAGCAAGCACAAAAGCTTGTGCAGACGCATACCCCATTTGCAATTGATTAAAGCCCTGTTGATAGATCAGATAAACCGGAGTTTTCGTCATATTCGCTGGACCACCCTGCGTCAGCACAAAAGCTTGGTCGAACAACTGTAACGCACCAATGATTGCCATCGTGCTGACTAGAAAGGTCGTAGGACGTAGTTGCGGCCAAGTAATATACCGGAAACAATCCAGTTTATTGGCACCGTCCAGCCTTGCGGATTCATACAAATAGTCAGGCACACCTTGCAGACCCGCCAAGTAGATAATCATATTAGAACCTACCGACTGCCAGAGGGTAAGCATAATAATGGACAACATCGCCGTTCGGGTCTCTGATAACCAAGCTGGACCTGTAATCCCAACATAGGACAACAATCCGTTAACCAAACCAAATTCAGGATGCAAAAGCCAGATCCAAACGGTAGCAGCAGCAACGGCGGATGTAAGAGTTGGCAGATAATTCAGAGTGCGGAACAGCTTCACCCCACGCCAGCTTCGACTAAGTAGAATCGCGAGGAGCAGCGAAATCAGGATATTTAGCGGAACGAAAATGATCGAATAAAAAAATACATTTCGGAATGTTTTCCATAACAAACTATCTTCTATCAAACGGCGATAGTTATCAAAACCGATCCAATCATTTCTACTAAGTACATCGTAATTGGTAAAGCTTAAATACATCGCCATTACCACAGGGATGACCGTGAATACTGTAAACAACAATATCGTGGGTGTAATAAACAGATAAGCCGTCCGCGCCTGATGTTTCTCTAGCTTTCTGATGGAAGCCATTTCAGCTCCCCCCTCCTAAGCAAAAGGGAGGCAAGACCTCCCCCTTACTTCAAATGTCTTACTTATTACTTCACTACCTCATTATCCTTTAGCATTATGTCGCCTTCTTCTTGTGATTTCTTTAAGGTTTCGTCAATACTCAGCTTGTTCTGCTGGTTTAGCTGCAAATTGGGTGCCAACGCGTCGGTTTCCATCACGGAATAACCAGGGTGGTTTGGACGAACCTTAGCGAACTCCAGTGTTTCTAGAAACGGCTGCCACTTGGGATCATCTTTGAAGAATGGATCTTCCATAGACGGCTTATAGCCAGGCAGATTCAGACTGGTCTTGGCCCAGAGCAATGCGTTATCCTTGTTTGCTGTCCACCATTTAATGAACTCCCACGCCTCTTCCTTATGTTTGGAGCCTTCTGGGATCACCAGACCAAATCCGCCCATAACACTGCCTTTATCCCCGTTTGGTCCAGCTGGAGGGGGAACGATTCCATAATCTAGATCTTTACCATATTTGTTATAAGTGCTGAGCATCCACGGACCGGAATACAACATAGCAACCTTGCCTGTGACAAAAGCATCTTGCCCTTCCCCAAGTCCAAGCTCAAACCCTACTTTATACACCTTATCTTTGTTCATCAGGCGATCCCAGAACTCTAGCACCTGTTTGCCTTTATCATTATTAAAATTGGTCTTTCCATCCTCCGTAAGCATGGTACCGCCAGCCTGTTGAAGATACATATTAAAAAGCCCCAAATCCCCCATTGAAAAACCTGAAATTTCCAATTTATTGCCGTTCCATTTGGTGAGCTTCGCAGCAGCCGTCTCTAGCTCATCCCATGTTGTTGGAGGCTGAAGTCCTGCATCTGCGAGCAGCTTCTTATTATAGAAAAGAGCGCGGGCATCTACGGTAAGCGGCAGCCCATATAATTTGTCATCGTATGAAAGCTCACGAAGGGATTCGCTGTAGAAGTCATCTTTGGAAATACCGTCCCGTGTTAAGTATTCGTCAACCGGATGCAGGACGTTTTTTGGAGCATACAATGAAGTTCTCCAGCGATCCCAAAACAGCACATCAGGAGTGCCGCCATTGGTTGCGGAAGTCAGGAACTTCGTGATCATATCCTGCTGCAGCACATACTTTACATGAATCTTATCCTGAGATTTATTAAAGGCATCGACCATGGTCTCAAATTGTTTCTGTCCCTCACCGCCCCAATCCCCCCAGAAGGTAAGCTCCGTCTTTTTTCCATCACTGCTCCCTGATTTACTTGCAGTTCCGGACTCTTTACCGGTGGACCCATTACTGCCACCGCAGCCCGTAGCAAGTGAAGCTGTCATAACCAAAGCAAGTGTGGTAACCAGCCATTTTTTCATGTTCTCTATCCCCTTTAGAGTCGATTGAAAAACTTGTAGACATTAACCCCGCTTAACTTGTAACCCGCAGCGCATAAGCACCAGCTCGCAGAACATCATATTTGCCCATGAGAACCATGGACGTGTAAATTCGTCAGGATTATCCACATGAAACCCTTCATGCATAAATCCGGTGCCCGCATCCGTCTTCTCCAGCAGATTAAGCAAGGATTCCTGTTCCTCATCGCTGGTATATGTCATTCCCTGAATCGCTAAAGCTATAGGCCAGATATAACGACTAGGCGTATGTGGACTTCCAATACCAGAAGCCTCCTTTCCTGCGAAGAAATAAGGATTATTGCTACTTAAAATAAACTTTCGGGTATTTTGGTAGATAGGATCCTCGGCACTCACATAACCCAAATAAGGGATAGAGAGCAGACTTGGCACATTTGCATCATCCATCAAATTCACCTGTCCACGGCCATCTACTTCATATGCATAGACTGACCCAAACTCTGGGTGGTCTACGATTCCATACTGGCGTATTCCCTCATTAATCTGTTCAGAAAGTTTTCTAGCTTTCAATTCCAGTTCCTGATCCCTTAGGATCTCTCGGGCAATTTCACACACATACTCTAAAACAACCACAGCGAACATATTGGCAGGAACCAAATACCCGTATTCACAGGCATCATCGCTAGGACGAAATCCGGACCAAGTCATTCCTGTATATGCTGTCAACGTTCCTTTGCCTTCACGCGCTAATGTATCCGTAGGCGGACAGTTCATCCGTTGAAAAAGATAATTGGAATCGCTCTCATGTTTCTGTTCAGTAGTCCATAATGCAATAATTCTTTCTACACCCTTAACAAATGAATCATTAAACTGACTAGTTCGGCCCGAATTCTTCCAGAGCAGATAACCCAGTTGGATCGGATAGCATAATGAATCAATCTCATATTTTCTTTCCCATACTCCTGGGCTCATCTCTGTAAGATCCTCCTGATGGCCATTCCCATTTTCTTCTTCATTGAACGCGTTCGCATAAGAGTCAAGCTGAATACATGCGAATTGTCTTAGTACAAGTCCCTCAATCATGTCCGCAATTTCTTCATCCTCGGAGGCAAGGATCAGAAAGGGTCTAACCTGAGCGGCCGAGTCCCGCAGCCACATCGCTGGAATATCTCCGGTAATGACAAAAGTGGTGCCATTCGCCATTCTTTTTAAGGTTGTATTCCAGGTGTTATCCATACATTTCTCGAACATTTCGGCTAATTTTGGACGATCACTCAGCTGCGCTTTTACATTAGATGCCAGTTTCTTCATCGACTCAGGGATTTCTCTGGTTGCTTTCAGTTATAATACCCCCTTTTTATTTCTCCTTTGAAGCGCTTTCACAAATTAGTATATTGTCATGTAATTAGTATGTCAATATGTTTATTTATTGATAATGATATATCAATACTTCTATAATGATAAACATCTATCTAAAACAAACAAAAAAACCCATCCAAAAAGATAGGTTTTTATAACAACTAATTTATGGATAATCGCATAAAATTAATTAGAATTAGATGGTTTAGCAGGTCCCGTAGATTCACCAGAAATCAACTCAGCTTCCAGCATTATCTTATTCGATACAGTCTGGCCATTCATAATTTGCAGTACATTCTCAACTGCCAGTCGCCCCATTTCTTCTTCATTCTGCCGCAAATGAGTGAACGCATAACCCGAGCCGAGTGGAGTTGGTGGACTATCAAAGCAAATGATTGAAACATCCTCTGGAATCCGCAGCCCAAGACGTTCAACCGCAGTTCTAGCCAGCAGGGCAATATTATATTCCACGGCAAAAAGCGCCGTTATTGTTGGATTCTCTTGTAAATGAGAAACTAGCCGTGAGATATCGTGTTCAATATTCTCATCATTAAAGGAATTTGGTAATGTTGAGGTTAAATCACTAACCCACAACCCCTTATCTACAGCTATCCCCCGCTCCGCATGTGCTTGTATAAATCCCTCCACCCGCTCCTCAAGAGCCGTCGTATCCGCTGGAGGTGGAGAGAGGAAAGAGATATGAGTATGCCCAAGATCAAATAAGTACTCTGTCCCTTTAAGTGCAGCCTTTATGTTATCCGTGCCGATCGAAGCAGCCGCTACTCCTTTCAGATGGCGATCTACCAGAACTAAAGGGAAACGGCCGATCACCAATTTTAGAATCTCAGCATTAAAAAATTCGCCTTGAGCCGGAAAAACAATCAGACCATCTACACCCAAGCTAAGCAACTTCTGAATAGACTGTTCTTCGTTCTCTGGTACGCCAAATGTTCTTCGTAGAACGAGGAAGCAATCATTATCACGGGAAGCCTGTTCCATCCCATAAATCAAGCCTGTTCCATAACTGTTGCCAAAGTCGGTAATAATCAGACCAATTGTCTTTTCCTCATGGTTAAAGGAATTAAAAACCGTCCCGTCGGAGGTCGTCTCAGGAGACATAACTGAATCTATGTAGTCAACTGCCGGATCAGCCACAAACGAACCTCTTCCCGGTTTTCTCACAATTAAATGCTCGGCCGCTAGCATTTCCAGAGCTTTTTTACTCGTAATCCGACTTACATTATAGGTTTCGGCCAGTTCTTTTTCTGAAGGAACTCGCTCCCCTTGTCCATAGGATTTATTTACAATAAGCTGCTTCACTTCATCAAATATTTTTTCATACATCGGTTTGGATGACGTTGTCTCATTCATAACTTTCGTTATCTCCTGACTCTAATTTTTTAATCTTTATACATAATAATATATCATGATATATTAAGTTTGTCGACATTTGTACTGAAGCAGTTAAAAAAAGAGGGAGGAAGGGTTCAGAGTGTAAAGCGAAAAAATTCGTATAGAAACAGAGATAAACCGTATTCTGAGAATACGGTTTAAGAGAGGCTAAGTAACAAAGCTCTGAATAGACTCCTTTAATTCTCGAGCTCCCATTCCGGATTCCATGCGACTTCCCACAAATGCCCATCGGGGTCCATAAAGTGACCGGAATACCCTCCCCAAAAGGTATCATGTAAAGGATCAACGATCTTCGCACCAGCCTTTTGAGCTAGCTCCATAACCTGATCTGCTTCCTTTTTACTTCCTACATTGTGGCCAATCGTTATTTCTGTTGAACTGGCTGGGGATAATGGAACCTTTGCCTCATAGGCCATATCTTTCCGATTCCAAAGTGCCAGCTTCAAGCCTGCCTGCAAATCAAAAAAGGCAACCGCTCCATGTTCAAATTCTTTGCCAATGATCCCTTCGGTCGGGAATCCTAATCCATCCCTGTAAAAAACCAAAGCTCTCTCCAAATCATCCACGCCTAGTGTTATTACTGTAATTCGGGGTTTCATCTATATCGAGCCTCCTATTTTCGTTTCGTTAAATTGTACGAGTGCGCCCATTAATTGTGTTCAGTACTTCTTCCCAATACATCTTCATCTGCTCTCGCATAACTGGATGGACCATTTTTTCTTGATAAGATCTACTATATTCATAGATAATATCAAACCATATTTCGCTTAACAAGTTTTTACACTTTTGTACATTTGTTCTTTTTTCGACCATAAAAAGCTTACACAGGTCTATCGTAAATGGCTGTTCAGATTATATAATAGAGACTATCTGGTATAGAAAGGAAGTTGATTTTTTTATGAAATTTGATAATTACCGCTATGAGCGACCGGATGTAGAGAAATTCAAGCAAGACTTTAACGCCCTGCTGAAAGATCTCAACGACACATCACCACTAGAGGTACAAAAAGCTTCCGTCACTGCCATTAACAAGCTTCGCAATGAGTTTGACACGATGCAGACATTGGTTAGCGTTCGTCATTCTATCAACACGACAGATGAATTTTACAAAGCCGAACAAGAATTCATGGACGAAATCGGGCCTGTCGTTCAGGAATACATAACTGACTACTACAAAGCACTCGTACATTCCAAATATAGAGCCGAGTTTGAAAAAGAATGGGGTGCGCAGTTACTCCAGCTTGCTGAAGTATCGCTGCGGACGTTTAGTCCGGAAATCATTGAAGATTTACAATTGGAGAACAAACTATCAACTGAATACTCCCAGCTTATCGCATCTGCCAAGATTCTTTTTGAAGGTGAAGAGCGTACACTGCCTCAACTCGCACCTTTCGAATTGTCTACAGACCGTGATATGCGTAAAAGCGCTTCTGAAGCTCGGTTTGGTTTTATGTCCGAACACGAGGCTGAATTTGACCGCATCTATGACGAGCTCGTCAAGGTCCGTGACCGCATAGCTAAAAAGCTTGGGTACAGCAACTTTGTTCAGCTAGGTTATGACCGTATGATGCGTACCGACTATAATGCTGAAATGGTTGCTAATTTCCGCAAACAAGTTCTTGAATATATCGTACCTGTCTCCCAGCAGTTAAAGAAACGTCAGACTGAACGACTGGGTCTAGATGAATTGAAATATTACGACGAGAACTTTAGCTTTAAGACCGGGAACGCTACCCCTAAAGGGGATCCAGACTGGATTGTAGCTAACGGTAAGAAGATGTACAAAGAGCTCTCCCCTGAAACGGATGAATTTTTCAGCTTCATGCTGGACAATAATCTGGTGGATTTAGTAAGCAAAAAAGGAAAACAAGGCGGCGGATATTGCACCTATTTCAGCCAATACCAAGCCCCTTTTATTTTCTCAAATTTCAACGGAACCTCTGGGGATATTGATGTCTTAACTCACGAAGTGGGTCATGCGTTCCAGGTTTATGAAAGCCGCAATATTAATGTGCCAGAATATGCTTTTCCAACCTATGAAGCATGTGAGATTCATTCCATGAGTATGGAATTTTTCGCTTGGCCTTGGATGAATTTGTTCTTTGAAGAAGATGCAGATAAATACCGCTTTAATCACTTATCTGATAGCCTTCAGTTTATTCCTTACGGAGTATCTGTCGATGAATTCCAACATTTTGTTTATAGCAACCCTGAAGCAACTCCTGCTGAACGCAAGCAAGCTTGGAGAGACATCGAGAAGAAATACTTACCACATCGTAATTATGAAGGTAACACTTATCTGGAACAAGGGGGCTTCTGGCATAAACAAGGCCACATCTTTGCCTCACCGTTCTACTACATTGACTACACACTAGCACAGCTATGTGCCTTCCAATTCTGGAAACGTTCGAACGAAGATTTCAAATCTGCTTGGAGCGATTATTTGGAGCTATGCCAAGCTGGTGGAAGCAAGTCCTTTATTAAACTGGTTGAACTAGCGGGTCTGACTTCACCATTTGAAGATGGCTGCATTAGCTCCGTTATTGGGGATATTGAAGGTTGGCTGAACAGCATTAATGATAAAGAGCTTTAATCCATTCTCTGGTAAGCTCAACACAAAAAAAAGCAATCCTTGCCTTATGGCTTGGATTGCTTTTTAAAATTGAATGATCCAACTTCACCCATGTATGTTATCGATAACGAATCAATATATCTATTGGGTAGCGACCCGCATTGCGACCATATAAGGCTAAGCCTCCACCCTCTGCTTGAAGCTCCAAACGGAAAGTACGATTGCGATCTAGTTTAGCTGCTAACTGCCCCGGTACACTTACTTTACACAGATAGCCGTAAGAGCCCGCCTCATCCAGCTTATTCGCTAATGGCTGATAATGCCAAGATAATACACCTCGGCTGTCGGCCGGATCATCTGGCAAATAGAAGGAGCCAATCCGTTGACCTTCTATCAGAACATTCACACGTGAAGGATGACGTTCTTCGTCGGTCATATAATACGTATTCGGATTATACTCCACCCTAGCATCTGCACCATGCATGAGATCAAGCCCCATTTCATTTTGCTTTGCGCCTTCAAGATTTCGAGCCAATACTCGCTTTGCGCTGGCTTCGAACATGATTTCGATCTCGCCAATCATCTTTTTCTCCATACCATCTGGAAGAGTTACATCATATGCATAATGGCCTTGCCCAGCTCCATTGATTTTTGCGCATTGAATAGCTTCCCATTGTTGTTCAAAATTGTGTTCTTTATACGCATTCACTGGGATATTAATACAATCTCCATCCCCTTCAAACCTTACACTCTGATTACCGCTTCTAACATCAAACGTAATGAAGTTGCGTGTGATTACCTCTCCCTTATTATTTATCAAAGAAACTGCCAGCACTGCAACTGCATCCTGATCGGGCATAATGATAAATAGTGGTGGTAAATCTGCTACTCCATATCCGTCCCAATTCACTGACATATGCTCACTTTGTGTAACAACTCGTGTTCCCAAATTGTCGTACCAAAGTTCCCACTTCACCTGTAAATACTGTCCATGATATTTATCTGAGAAGCTGGAACGAAGAAGCGGAACTTTAACTTCATCCTTTGCGTTTACTGTCTGACACGGCGGTGCATCGATCACGATGAAGTCCGGAGAATGCAGATCAGAAATCGTCATCCCTGGAACAAAGTCATCATAACCAAAATCTTTATCGCTACCGTCTAACCGATAATAACCATTGAACTCGTTCGTAACATCGCGAAATTCAGTAAATACGAAACCGCATAGCTTATCATGCCGCCGGAATTCATTCATCATATAGCGGTAATGCCATGCCAAATCACTATCCCCTGCCCCGCCTTCGATACCCCATACGTTTCCACATTCACTGTTCATCAGCGGGGCATCAGATTGTACATTACCTCCGATACAGTTAAAGTCTGAACCTGGGAAAGTTTTGTCTACAACCTCATTCAAATGAGCTCTAAGCTGATCATAACCATTAATGTAGAAATGCCAAGTATTGATATCAGATTCCACATGATCATAGTTACAAGGTGAGTTATCTTCAACGATTCTAGATGGATCAAGTTGTTTTGCCCAACGATATTTTTCCCGAACCCATTCCTGTGTTTCTTTGAGATAACTAGTCTGCTGCTGTAAATCACTCGTCAGACTAGTGTCCTGAGCGTTCGTCTTCAAACCCCATGTCTCGTTAAACATTACCCAAGAGAAAATCGATGGATGATTATAGTCTCGTTCAATAATCTCAAGTGCTTCACATTCATACGCAGTACGTGCTTTTTCATCCGGATTTCCCCAAAAGCAAGGCATGTCTTCCATCACCAAAATACCCAGTTTATCCGCCCAATATAATTTTCGTGGTTCCTCTGGCTTGATATGAATACGCACAAAGTTCAGTCCCAAACGTTTCATTAGATAGATTTCATCCCGCATGTCTTCATCAGTTGGATAAGTGAAATAGCCCGTTTTGTGATAAGACTGGTCAAGGGTACCGTTTAAATAAATCGGCTTACCATTGAGGGTAATCCAGCGATAACCACGCTCATCAAAGCGCACAGTTTGGATTTCTCGAACTCCGAAATAGGTACTGACTGTGTCTGTGCCAAAAGATCCGCTAAGTTGTAGTTCGCCTTCGTACAAATAAGGTGTATCTGGACTCCACAAAATTGGATCTGTTATATGAATAGAGAGCTTAAATTCATTCTCCCCTGCGATAAGATCTATTTTCTCAGTATGCAATATAGAATTCTCTGCGAATTTCAGCGTGAAATCTGCCGATCCATTTTCTTGTGCAAAGATTCTTGTGGTCACGTTCACTTGCCCATCAATAGTGGTCACAAACTTAGCATCTTTCATATAAGTCTGAGGCCGAGATTCTAGCCATACGGGCTGCCAGATTCCGCGAATTTCTCCATAACCCTGTTTGCCACGTGCTTGGTAATCATGATCGAAGTCCTCTACTCTAACGACAATTGTATTGTCTAGATCTTCAACCCAGTACTGAGTAACTTCGAACTCAAATGAACCATATCCACCTTGGTGTAAACCAACATGTACTCCGTTAATCCAAACGTCACATGAATAATCCACTGCCCCGAATCGCAAAAATAGTCGTGTCTGTGAGTCGGTAGTCTGCCATTTCAAAGTCCGCCGATACCATCCTATCCCTTTATGATCACTGCCAATACCTGATAATGGACTTACCCAAGAAAAAGGAACAGTAATCCTCGAACTGTAAGCGATTTCGGAATTGGAATACCAATATTCGCTAATTCCTTCATTGCTCGGATCAAAGCTAAATGACCATTCCCCATTCAAATTCATCCATTCGTTGCGCTGCCAATGTGGATGCGGATGTTCGGGACGAGGAATCGGAAGACTCTCAACATTCAGTACGGAAGTTGTCATGATATGAGCACAGCCTTTCAAAATAAGAAGTTGAGCTCATTTTAGCACCGGTATATAAAATTCGCAATGTATATTATAATTTTACAATATATAATCTTCAGTGTACAATATCCTCAACCTATCCTAACGAAAAGGAATACAACCAATGAATGATATTTCGCAAGAAACGATACGGTTCCCCGCATCACGCATCTTAGATGTTGCTAAAGCACTTTCTGGAGATGTCAGAGTCCGCATTCTTGAAGCCCTTGGTGACAAGCCCATGAGTGTCAGTCAATTGGCCGAGACACTTGGCGTAGCTCAACCAACAATTTCAATCAATGTACAGACCCTTGAGCAAGTTAACTTAATCTCATCTACACAGGGTGCAAATCGCGAGAAAATATGTGCGGTCACCTGCCGATCCATCCATCTCGATCTTCCTTCGAAGCTAGGCGATGGTCTGCATCAAACGGAAGAAATACATATGCCTATTGGGATGTTCTCCCACTGTTCTATTCAACCCTCTTGTGGTATGACTGGAAAAGACGGCGGAGTTATCGGTTCTCAGGATGATCCACGGGTATTCTACATGCCTGAACGAGTTGATGCATCTCTCTTATGGTTCGCTGACTCTGGCTATGTCGAATACTATTTTGCCAATCCACTACCCCCTGGTGTCGAGCTTGATGAGATTCGGATTTCGGCTGAGGTTTGTTCTGAAGCACCTGCATTTCGGGAAGATTGGGCAAGTGACATCACATTAACTATAAATAACCTACATGTCGGTACTTGGACTTGTCCATCAGATTTCGGTAACCGGAAAGGAAAGTTAACACCCGAACGATGGAAGGGTGGTACAGAATATGGAATGCTGACAGAGTGGAGTATCTCAGAACAGGGTAGCAAAATAAATGGAACTGCTTCTTCCCCTACTACAATTAGCTCACTGAAGCTGGCATTTAATGAGCCCATTCGAGTACGATTTGAGATTCGCGAGGATGCCCTCAATAGACGAGGACTTAATCTATTCGGAAGTGGTTTCGGAGACTACTCACAGGATATTATCCTGTCGTTTGTGCGTCGTTCAGTATCGGGTACATGATAACACGTAAGAATCGCACACCTGAAACCAGTGTAGATCGAAAGCTTCAGGTGTGCCAGTGGACAATGTTTTCTTACACACCAATTACTTACGCTTATTTTCAGCTTTTTTGATATTCTCAGCCACTCTAAATTTCACGATCTTACTAATTAATTCATAGGGCATCGGCTGATTAAGAGGGAATTGAATGGATCCTTTTGCTCCTTTATAGACTGATAATTCTTCTTTAAAAGCGTCAATACCATTAGGCGTTGGATAAAATCCAATATGGTTTTTGAAAGCCGCAAAATGCACTAGATTTCCGTGCAGTGTAAAAGTAGGCATCTGATAGCTAATCTTTTCAATCGCTTCAGGTGCCGCTTCTTTTATTACTTTTCTTATTGTACTAAGGATTTCCTGAATCTCAGATGGAAACTTTGAAATATAGTCATCGATCGATTCATACGTGATTTTAGCGTCCATGGTAAGTCCCCTCTCTGTTTTAAGTTCATATTTAACTTTGATGAAGTGCTGCCAATGCTTCGTCTTCTGTACTCTTGAACAATATTTTATTCCCCTGATTACATTCGTAAATAAAATCATTCAGACTTTTACTATTATAGCCAGTAAATTCTCCCACAATAGCAACTCGCATCTGATAGTTTGTATACTTTTGAAGAATCTCTCCGGCAAGCCCCGTCTTTAACTCAAAAAAATCATCTGTGATTTGCTCTTTTCTTAGAATCATTTTATCGCATTCTTGATATCTCACGTTTGCCATTAGATCGAGTGCATCATTTACATTATTAATTACAATACCTTCGCTGGAAATCAAAGCTACTGTTGAATTGTCTTTACGGTTTAATGTGATTTGCATTCTAAATTGCTCCTTTTTCAATAAGAAATTCTTTTACGTTGTGGTTTCCTTGTTGGATAGCTATAGCTAATACTGATTCACCACCTTCAATTTTAGCATGGATGTCAGCTCCGTGTTCGATTAACAAGCGTATCAGCTCCACATTATCCGAATGAAAAGCTGCAGAATGCAAGGCAGTGTGCCCATCGCTATCAAAAATATGTGTCTGAGCGCCCTTGTTCAATAGCAGTTGGATAACACCCATATTCCGCTCCCCAGCAATTGCAGCATGAAGTGCAGTATTAGAAGGAATGAAATTAATCTTGGAATGGGATACTGCATCAACCTCAGCACCATGGTCTATCAATACCTGCACCGCTGCTTCTTTACCGAAATGTGCTGCATATCCCAAAGGTGTAAGGCCCTCGTTATTTTCCGTATTTGCAAGAGCCGGATGGAATTCTAAAATTTCTGTTAGCCGTGCAGCATCGCCATGTTGTGCCGACTGAAAAACTTCATTAATACTTTGCCGTAGTTCCATTAGATTTCGCCTCTTTTCAATTGATGAAGAAATGATTTAGCTTATTTTTTCTGGATAGTGAAGCCATTCTCCTGCTAACAAGAAGAAATGATGTTGTCGTCTTTTAAAGACGATAACCATTTCTCGTAAAATAACAAACACAAAAAACAATACAAATTTATTGTAAATCAATAAATTAAATGCTAAAATCATGAAGTCATTAAATAAGCGAGGTGTTTTAAATGAATGTTAAACGAGGTTCAACCACTTTCTTAAAAGTAATTATTTTTCTGGTTGGAATTGCAGTGCTTGCTTTGTGTATCTGGTTGCCTGAGATAGCGGTAAGAGATGCACGAGTACATCCAGATACGGCTTACTTCCTGATTCCCTTTTTAGTATGTGCTTACGGATTCTGTATTGCGTTTTCTGTTGCGCTTTACCAAGCATATAAACTATTAAACAACATCGAAAAGAACAATGCTTTCTCTGAATTATCCCTTAACTCTTTGAAGATTATAAAGAAATGTGCTTTTGCAGTCATTTTCCTCATTTTGTTAGGACTAGTAAGCTTAAGGGTGCTTGCTAAAGTTACAGATAGTGATGATCCAGCGGGTCCTACATCATTATGTCTAATGGGTCTTTTAGCAACAAGTATCATCGCAGCCATTGTGGACGCACTTCAAAAGCCATTAAAAAATGCCCCAGATATAAAGCCAAAAAATGTATGATTAGCAGTCAAATATCAACATTAGAATTTAATATAGCCAAAAGAAAAGAGTATTCATTCGAAGGTTATCGAATGAATACTCTATCTTTTCAATGTATATTGTGAGCCAATTTTTAAATTAAATCAGACTTTTGAAGAAGCCGCTTAACGATCGCTGCAACCTCAGCTCTGGTCATATCATCCTTGGGAGCAAGTACATTGCTGCTTCGTCCCATGATTACGCCTGCCTGCAAGCAGTCAGCAATTGCGCTAATCGCCCAGTCAGATGATTTGCCGGCATCGGTATATGGGTTCAAGAATCCTTCAGCGGATTGATTAGGAAGGTTAGCCTTTAGCGCTGTAATTTTCATCGCTTTGGCGATAATCAACATCGCTTGTTCACGGGTAATTTGGTCATCAGGGCGGAACATGCCATCTTCAAAACCATTGATTAATTGATATGCATATGCAGTATTGATCGCACTGTTATACCAATCCGAAATTTTAACATCCGAAAATGGTGTTGCTGTTTGACTCAATCCTAGTCCGAGACCGCGAACGACAATCGCCGCAAACTCTGCGCGGGTAATCGCTTGATCAGGTGTAAATTGACCATTGCCAGTCCCTTCGATAACTAAACGGGAACCCATATCATTCACTGCATCTTTTGCCCAGTGATTAGCAACATCACTGAATTCAAGCGGATGCCAGATTACAGAGTAAGTGCCGCCACTAAGGCTGTTGATTGTAGCAAAATATTTGCCTTCAATGACTATCACTTTAGTAGGTACATGACGCACTGAGCCATCAGCATCAATATACACACCGGTTGTAATCTTATTCGGGTCCATCCCATCCGGAATAGCAATCGTACGTTTCACATACGTATTGAATTGGGATAGTTCAATACTCTTATCTCCGTAAATACCTCTAGCTGTAAAGTTTACTGGTGCGCCGACTAATGAAAATGATCCGTTTTGCGCAGCAGCTCCTAATGCTTTAACTTGATCGGCAGTTGGTGCGCTGATTTCAATCTGAATTTTAATATCTTGTAAAGCTACAGACTTACCAATCTGCGCGGATAAGGCCTCAATATCAATCTGCCCAGCAGGCAGTGTAAATGTCGCATTTCCCGTTCTGATTTCAAGTACAGCTTGATTTCCCTGCATATTTTTAACCATTTGTCCGTTTAGTTCGCCAACGATAACATCAGATTTACTAGTGGCAGTGATAGAAACCACCGCACCTTTACCTTCAGCGGCGAGCTTGTCTTCCAGCTTCTTCTGGTCTAAAGCAATGGTGGTTAGCGTTTGATCATTCCGTTTACCATTCGTCGCAGTTCCCACGGTTTCCGCTTTACCATTGATTAAAATGGAAGCATCATTTGCCACAGGTGCCGGCGTTGCTGATGGAGTTGGTTGAGAAGGAACATCAACACTGGATGGAGCGCTCGGGATGACTGTATTGGATTCAGCAGATGATTCGCTAAAGCCAGCCTTATTGATGGCCTGTACCGTGAAGGTGTAGCTTGTACCATTCGTAAGACCACTGATTGTAAGCGGACTTCCATTACCCGTAACCGTCAGCCCTCCCGGATGAGCCGTTACAATATATCCTGTGATTTCACTTCCACCATCGTTTACCGGCGGTGTAAAGGTGATGATCGCTTGACCATTTTCTGCAGTTGCAGTTACGGATGTTGGAATACCCGGTGCTGTAATTGGCTTAGCAGGAGCCTTCACAGTAACGGTTGTTGAAGCTTTATAACTGCCATCTTTCGTTGTAACCGTAATGATGGCTGTTCCCTCACCAACTGGAGTAACCACTCCATTCACGACTTTTGCGATAGTTTCATCGCTGGAGCTCCAGATCAGGTCCTTAATGGTCGCATCAGCAGGCGCTACTGTTGCTGTTAACGTCTCCCCATCTTCACCCACGGTTAAATTAAGTGCTGTCTGGTCTAACGTTACTCCCGTTACGATAACGGTAGGTGGCGTTGCTGCTTTCACATTCACTGTTGTTGAAGCAGTAAAACTTCCATCTTTAGTCGTAACCGTAATGGTGGCTGTTCCAACACCAACCGGGGTTACTACTCCGTAAACAACCTTGGCTACAGTCTCATCGCTAGAGCTCCAGATGACACCCTTATTCGTTGCATCGACAGGTGCAACTGTCGCTTGAAGCGTTTCTGCATCGTCACCTTCTTTAAAATCAAGCGTTGTCTGATCTAATGTTACTCCGGTTACGATAACAATTGGTGGCTTAGGTGCTGCCACATTCACAGTTGATGAAGCCTTAAAACTTCCATCCTTAGTCGTTACAGTAATAATTGCTATACCCTCACCAACTGGTGTCACCACTCCATCCACGACTGTTGCAACAGTTTCATCGCTGGAGCTCCAGATCACATCTGTATCTGTCGCATTTGCAGGTTCTATTGTCGCCTTTAGTAAGGCATCTGCTTCACCAGCAGTTAAGTCGAGCGTCTCCTGATCAAGCTTCACTCCGGTTACGTCCACAACTGGAGCACTCACAGTTACGGTGGATGTCGCAGTATAACTTCCGTCCGTAGTTGTTGCTGTGATCGTTGCGGTTCCAACGCCAACTGGTGTTACCACTCCATTAACAACTGTCGCGACAGTTTCATCACTGGAGCTCCAAGTCACTGTTTTGTTCGTCGCATTAGCAGGTTCTATTACAGCATTTAGTGTATCTCCTGCTTCTCCCTCTGTTAAACTAAGTGATGTTTTATTCAAAGTCACTCCAGTTACGAGGACATCTCCCACATCGTTTACCTGCACATTGAAGGTGTATAAACTACTTATAGTTCCATCATTTACAGTAACAGTAATCACACTGTTTCCGTAGGCATTCTTCGCTGGTGTTATTTCTAACGTCCGCACATCCCCACTTCCACTTACTTTCAGTCCATTATTCGGAATTAGGGAAGTATTAGAAGATGTAGCTGATACATTAAGGTCATCCCCATCCACATCAATAACCTTAAAGGAGCGTAATACAGATTTATTTTTTTCCGTTGTAGTACTTCCCATGAAGCCTGTGTCCTGCTTCCAGCTAGCACCAGTGATTGAACCGTTCTTAGCTGAACCAGCCGGTGTATTGACAGCAATAATACCATCATTTCTATTCGAAAATTTATAGTTCAAAGCCAGATTTGGCTCTGATCCATTCAAATCGACGTTCATTTCGCGAACAATTTCGCTCTGGGTTTTAGCTTTACTCCAAAACCTTACGTCTCTCATCCCACCGCTGTAATCTCCGTCCTGTCTCCAGGTGCTTTTACCAAGCCAGTTGTTCGGACGTGCCATATTTCCAACTGTACTTAAATCCATAGCCCCTTCTGCCTTAAGAACCCCATCCCAATAAATTCGTCCCTTTTTCTGACTGTGATCATAAACAATTGCGACATGAACCCATTTAGAAGTCGGGAAATCTTCAGTGACGTTAATCTCACCTTTATTGGTATACGCTATGAAGCTCATTTTTTTTCCGTTAAAACCCACAAAAATATTGTGGTTTGCCTCTCCGATTGAAGATTCGAAGAATCTCATCCAGGTATTAAAACCATTGACTTTTAAATTACCTTCAATTGTAAAAGAATTCTTGTATAACAGTTGATCTGGGAACGTCACATAATCCCCATTGCCGTCAAAACTAAGATAGTCCCCACCATTCAGTTCTGTCAGATAAGGTGCATCGTTCACTAGATTTACAGTAATTGTAGCAGTGCCTAGATCTGGGTTGAATGCTGCAGAAACAGTGGTATTCGCATTTTTTTGATAATTTTGATACCCTGTTGCTGTAGTGTCCCATAGCTTAAAGTCAATGGAAGCTGTTCCGTTCCAGTCTTTAGCGGGGACAAAACGAATTTTCTCCGATTTCAGCAGCAGAAAAGCTTTAGTGTCAGACACTGGCTCGATATTATACCAGATGTTTCCCAATGTGTTGTAATATTGCCAGGCCCCATTGGTATTATCAAATGACACCACAGCAATCCCTGTTGTCGCTGGATCGGTTACCTTTCCTGACAAAAGACTGGAAACAACAACGCCCGCGTTGGAAGTATCGTCTTCATTAATGGACGGTATCACAGCTGGGCTATTCACGATCCAACCAAAGTCCGATTTTGCACTCACTATTTGAGTGTGGATCGGTCCCACACCTTGCACCACAACTCCAGTGGCTAACGAAATACTAATGCCTATTTTCATAAATGATGGCTTCAAACTCTTTTTCCCCCTCTAGCTTAAATCATGTCATCATTTCGACAATAATCGAGAGTATTATACAAAATTATGATAAACGAAAAATAAACAAAAAAAAGAACCTTCGAAATCCAATCGATTCGTCGGTTCTCTTTTACTATATATTAGTTCATAATCTTCATAATCAACGCTTTAAGCTTAGGATCAGGTGAAGTTCCAAGCTCCTGTTGAAGGGTCTCTTCCAATTGCCCATATCGCCGATAAGCTTCATTCATACGCCCTAGTTCAATATACAAATGAATGATTTCCTGATGGATATCTTCTCTCAAGGGATCCAATTTCAAGATTCTCTCAAAGTAGTGCAGCGATTGTTGACGCTCGTTCTGCTCCATATGAAATCTAGCAGCTAGTTCCAGCAGTCCAATAAAATCCTGTTCAAGTCGGCGTGTCTTCCCACTAGCCCAATCGTATGCTTTACCTTTGAGAAAGGACCCCGTATATAATGTTTCTACTTGATTGAACCATTCAGAATCTTTTTTCGAGACCTGCCTAATTTGCTTCAGCTGTCGCTTAAACTCATACAAATCACAATAAATACTGCGTTCCTCTATACTTATTTCGGTTCTGCTGGCTTTAATAAAGCTAGTTCCGATTGCTTTTCGAATATAGTACAGGGTTGAGTTCAGATTCTTCAACGCTTTATCAGGTTCCAGCCCACTCCATAAGGTATCGATAATTTCATCTCGGCTAACCGTCCCTTTACTAATCAAAAAGGCAAACAATTCTTCGGTTTTTGGGCTCCTTAGCTTGATGGGCTCTCTGTCTTGCGTACGGCGGTATATCTTTAGTCCATTAAATAAGAGAACTTCTATGACGGGCTGAACCGTCACACCTCTATTCATTTTTTTGATCTTATCCAAAGTTTTAGTTAAACGCTGTGCAGTTACAGGCTTCAGCAAATAATCCACAGCACTCAGTTCGAAGGCTTGCAGTGCGTATTCGTCATACCCTGTAACAAAAACCACATTAATCGATTCATCTAGTTCATGCAAAAGGGTGGAAAGCTTCATTCCATTTGTGTCAGGCATAGAAATGTCCAAAAAAGCTACATCAATCGAATTCCCCTTCACAAATTCATAGGCTTCCGTCGGATCCAGAAAAGTATCGTATACTTCAATCTCTCCACTCTGAGATAATATCCTTTTTAAGCGCTTTACCGATAATTCTTCATCATCCACGATAATGGCTCGCAGCATACTTCAACCTCCTATCCGCTTCATGTGTTGTTTGGGGATATCAAAAGAAACCCGTGTGCCTTTTCCTTCAACACTTTGAATACGAATGTTCTTTCCATAGAGAAGTTTGATGCGTTGACTAATATTCCAAAGCCCTACGCCTCTTTTATCTACATCTGATTTCATGATTTCCTCCAGCTTGTGCTCACTCATTCCGCGTCCATTATCTTCTACAACAAAGCTGACCACAGAAGGATCCGACTCTTTCACAGATATAGTTACCTTTCCTCCCCGTAAATTGGACATCAGTCCATGTCTTATAGCATTTTCTACTAATGGTTGTAGGATAAGTGGGGGAATCCGGCTATCCGTATTTGCGGTAATATCATATTCCACTTGTAATCTAGCACCAAAGCGCACTTTTTCAATATTAATATATGCTTTAACTAGCTCTAGCTCACCCTCCAAGGTAGTTAACGAATCCAACTGTTTGAAATCAAAGCTGCTTCTCAAATACTGTGACAGCTCCAGCGTTAATTCTTCCGCCTGCTCAGGTTCTTCCACACATAATGCAGCAATTGAATTCAGGGCATTGTACAAGAAATGCGGTTTGATCTGAGAACGTAAAAAGGCAATTTCGGCATCTTTAGCTTTCTTCACAGAAGCTCTCAATCGGGTCAGGCTTTTCACACGCGCCATTAATTCTTCCGCTTCAAACGGCTTCCCCACATAATCATTTGCCCCATTATCCATGGACATTTTCATATCGCTAACTCTATTCTTCGCCGTTAGCATTAACACAGGCAGCTCAAAGGGTGTGAATCTCTCTCTAATCCTTTGCAGAACCTCATAGCCAGAAATATCCGGCATTGTAATGTCCAGTACAACGAGAAAGAAGTCTGAATTCTTCGATAACTCATCAAGTGCCAGCTGCCCGCGGTTCACAACAACAATGGAATATCCCTCAAGCTTGAACAAGTTGATCATAGATTGCAGGTTGGCAAAATCATCGTCCACGACCAAAATCGGCTCATTGATTTTACCTTTGATATATATAGGATACTCCTGGCGCGGAAAGAAAACTTCTCTATAAGGAAGAGTCTTATCCACGATTGGACCCGTGACTTGATTAGATGTTCGATCCCATCGTGAAATAGTAAATATAAAGACCGAACCTTTACCTGCAACAGAGTCCACTCTAATGTTCCCGCCATGTAACTCAACCAGCTTCTTGGTAATGCTTAGTCCGAGACCTGTCCCACCATGACTGTGAATTTCAGCTTCGTCCACTTGCTCAAAGGCCATAAAAATACGTTTCTGCATATCCGGTGCAATTCCGATTCCCGAGTCTGCCACACGGACCTCAACCCATTCATGAGTAAATCTGGCACTAATATTTATTTCACCCTGCTCCGTGAATTTAATCGCATTATCTACCAAGTTGTGCAAAATCTGAATCAAACGGTTGCCATCTGCATGTACAGGTGGAAACTCTGAAGCAACATTGTTTACGAGAAAGATCGACTTTTCTCCGAGCAGAAACGAATGTATACCGATAACAGAATCAACAACAGCTTTCAGATCTAGGGTGCTTTTATATAAGGTGATATCTCCATGCTTCATTTTGGAATAATCGAGCAATTCGTTTACCATATAAGTTAATCTTCTTCCACTTCCCATTACGATCGCTAGATTCTGCGCTTGCCTTTCGGTAACTGGACCTTCAACCCCATTAAGTAGTGTAGCAGTAATGTTCACTATGGCATTTAGTGGTGTCTTCAGCTCATGAGAGGTATTGGAGAGAAACTCGTCCTTAATTTTGTCCAGACCGATCAGTTGGTTTTTCATTTCATCTATCGTATGATAAGCCTCGAAAAAACGGAGAACAATCAGAACGATCATAATGATATTAAAGGCTACAATGTAAAACTGTCCTAGCCAAAGATTTTCTTTCATCGAAAGAGCAAACAGAATGATGTCTATCGAGTACAGATTGATAGCAAGAATCGCCAAGAACAGCAGCAACGATTTGATCCGATTTACTTCAGGGCTTCTGATGTACAAGATAGCCACTCTAAACAACATCCAAATTAACATCAATTCATATACAATGATCACATAGGTAGAGAAAAGCGTGTAAGTACGAATAGGCAGGATTGCTACCAATATTATAAAGCTGCCTAGTATAATCGTTACGACTTGCGTAAGTTTTAAAGAGATTATGCTTTTGTGCATTTGGTAGAAAAATATAGCCAGAACAATAAAACACGATATGGAGCTAATATCCTTCACTTTGTATAACACAATGAACGAAAGGTTTGGGAAAAACAGTAACAGCGAACGTTCTCCAATCAAGCCATGATAGATCGCAAGCAGTAAACAAATAATAGCAAATACAAGTAAGGAGTAATCCTTCTTACGGTATAAAGCAGCCGCCACAAAGCAGATGACAAAAATAAGTGATAATGTTCCCAATATTGCAACTGTACTAAATTCACGAGCCGTACTCTTCTGCTGGTTCTCCAGCATAGCGGCTTCCTCGCCAAACGTAAGAGATACCGGAATACCTGCATTTACATATTCATAGTTAGAAACTTGAATGATAATCTCTACATCACCTTTTTCAGACGAAAAAAGCCCAATCTGCGGAATATTCCCCGACTGGTAATCGGCAGTACTCATAGTGGGGTTTCCATCCTTAATGAGTAAATGCCCATTCACATAAATCGCACTCGAAAAGCGGATATTCGTTTTTTTCAAAGCGAATACACCGTTTACAGGTAAGTTTTTCAGCACCATCCGATAAGTAGCAGAACCGAATGCAGGTAAAGGTTGTCCATCAACCACTTTGCCATTCCATCGTGAGGGGACCTCCATTAATGCTGTAGGAGCAGGTTTGTCTGTGCTTGATTCTTTAAAATGCTCAGGCATTAGCAGCTGGTTCCAATAAAATTCCCACTCACCATCTAACTTGATGATCTTTTGTTGCCCATAATCCCAAGTTGAAAGATCCATGCTCCCCTTCTGAACTTGCAGATAATTCTCATGTTGATCATTGTCTATAAAAATGGATAGTGGGATTGTTGCTAACGAGATGAAAGCAATTAAATAAATAAGTAACGTCCTTTTGAGCATCGTAGGCCCCTTTTCTATGGTGATGTTAAGCTGCGCAAACGCTTGGGGCATCGTGCAACACTTGGATTAAATAGGATAGATAACGATAGATAATTCTATAAAATTTTCTGTTTTCCTTCATGTTTCGACAAATTAATGGAATCGCGATAAGCGATTACACGAAACTGAGATCCACGCTTGACCTTAGGTCAGACCTAAGGTTTATAGTTAAATCAACAAATACCAATATAGTTAGGAGCACCTCCATTGAATCATTACATTACGATTGGTGAACTTTCAAAACTTATGAATGTATCCGTACATCAAATCCGATATTTTGAAGAGAAAGAGATTTTATTTCCAGCCTATACTGATAGCAATCAATACCGGATGTACGGAATTAATGAGATTTATCAGTTGGCCCAGATCCTATTACTCCGCAAATTGAACGTGCCTGTCAGTACGATTAACAAAAGCATGAATAACTTCACCAAAAATGACTACCATCAACTTTTGGAGCAGTCTCTAAGTAAAATAAACTCTGAAATAAACCAGCTAATGTTGTTGCAGCAGTTTTTACAAAAGGTACTTAAAGAATACGAGCACTCTGACATTCTAGAAGACAAATATCACATTAAACAATTGGATACTCGTCATTTAAAAAAATGGATGGAAATAGAGCAAGATGAGTCACTCACCGCTCGAAGTTTGTATGAAAAAAAGCCGCAACCAGCTCATTTATTTGAAACAGATCTGCATTATTTATACGGTACTGAACAAGTAACCTTATGTTTTGAAAGCACTCACTTACCAGACATCATCCTAGAAAAAGGTAGCTACTTATATAAAGCATTTTTCGTGACGGATAACCAGGATATTGAACGTGAGATTGCTCAATTGGAACACTATTTAACACAACATCACTATACAATTCAGGGACCATTGATCCTTTTGGAAAAATCATATCTATCCCTATTCAACAATGACAAGCTTCATTATGAAATCCAAATTAATATCAAGCATGACCCTGACGGTGTAGCATGATAAGTCCGAACAAGATAACAATCGCTCACTACCAAGAACAAGATCATAGAGCAGTCTGCAGTCTTTTAGTAGATGCGTTCCACGGTAAGTTCCACTCCCTCATCTCACTAGAGAACGATGATATTGCTGAACTACTTTTTGGGCTTTGGGAGAATGATCAACCGTCCGCATCATCACAACAAATCGTAGCTAAAGAAAATGGAGAGGTTGTCGGTACGCTCAGCATTAAGTGGAAGGACAGCCGAGCCTCAGACAGAAGTAAATTTATATCACCTCACCATAGTTCCTTTTCACAATTATTTAAGAAATTTGGATATTTAAATGTATGTAAGTTAATGGTTGGGTTACATTTTTTGAATTATCAGCCTCGCGCAAAAGAATGTTATGTCGATCATTTGGCCGTTCGATCTAGCCACCGTAATAAAGGAATCGGTAAGCAGTTGCTTAGTTGGGCAATAGATTCTGTAAACAGTCACTCCGAAGTGGACAAATTAACGCTACATGTTGCTAAAAATAATAAACGAGCTATTCATATGTACCAACAGATGGACTTTGCTATCGATCAATCAAACTATAGCGGGATTAGACACCTTCTTTTTAAAGAGGCTAATTGGCATTACATGACGAGGCGTTTACCACTACATCCTAGGAGCTCAATAAATGAAAAAAAATATTAAATTAACCGCATGCTTGATCATTGGCTTAATGGCAGCTTCAGTCTTATTCGTATTAAATCAGCATTCATATGCAATGAATGAGCAAAAGATAGAAATCGAAACCCCTCAGGGTAAACTAACAGGAACTTTAATTCTACCCCAGCACTATTCTGGAAACGTAGGGCTAATAGTTTTTGTTCATGGTGATGGTCCCATAAATGACACATACGATGACGGATATAAACCTTTATGGGAGAAATTCGCATCTGCCGGATATGCTTCTTTGTCTCTTAACAAGCCTGGTATTGGTGGTTCCTCTGGTAACTGGTTGGAGCAAAGCATGGAAGATCGTGCTCAGGAAACGATATCTGCGATTAACTGGGCGAAGAACTTACCAATGATTGATAAGAAGTCTATTGGTTTGTGGGGAGCAAGTCAGGCCGGTTGGGTGATTCCCAAGATTGTAAAAGAAGTTCCTGATCTCGCGTTCAGTATTCTTGTATCGCCTGCGGTGAACTGGATTTCTCAAGGTAAATACAATACAAGATTAGAAATGAAACAAGAAGGCTTCTCGGAAAATGAGATCCAAGCGAAAGAACATTATAATGCTCAAGTATTACAATTACTTAACGAACGAGCATCTTACGAGGATTACTTGCGTATTGCACATTCCGAGAACTTGATTTCTAAGGAACGCTGGGGATTTATCGCCAAAAACTATCAGTCTGATGCCACCGAAGAACTTAGTTACTTCAATGCTCCTGTCCATTTAGTACTCGGCGGTCAAGATATCAATGTAGATATTGAGGAAACCGAACGTATTTACCTTGAAAAAATACCTACCAGCTTGCTCTCCGTCTCTTATTTTCCCAACGCTGACCACTCTATGCTGTCAAAGAAGAATGCCGCATCCCCCTTAAGGACTTATTTAACCGCTGTTTTCTTTCCACGACAATTGGTGGAAGATCAATATTTAGATGATCTAAGCCGATTTGTAAAGACACAACATTAAACCTATTTCCAGATAAGAAGTCTGGCTATTGACTTTACCCTTAGGGGAAGGTGCATAGTGGAATTGAACAAACCACCGAAAATTCAAAGTCTATATATCATTAAATATCGAAGAAATGGAGATGAGATTGTTGCTGTCCATAGGAGAATTCTCGAAGATATGCGAAGTGTCAACCAAAACGCTGCGGTATTATGATGAAATTGGATTAATTCATCCCGATGAGATTAATCCCGAGAACGGTTATAGGTATTATTCCATCAAACAACTAACAAAAATGCTCTTTATCAATCGTTTGAAATCTTATCATTTCTCACTAGAAGAAATCAAAGATATTCTGGGATGGGAGCAGGATCATTTTGAAGAGAAGCTTAGTACAGCCCTAAATCTCAAAAAAAGAAAACTACAAGAGAAACTACGAACTTACGAATATACGTTAAAGCAAATTAATAGTGATGTTCTAAATTTAGAGAAAGGAATATCTATGATGTCCTACCTAAATAAGATAGAAGTGCAACTTATTGAAACCAAACCAATGCATATTCTTTTCACGCGTCAAATGTTGAGCAGTGATGATTATGCGCTTGGATATGGTAAGTATTTTAGCAAACTGTATGAAACTATTGCCACTGAAAAGCTGACCTTGCTTGGGACGCCAATAACAATTTATCACAGTGAGGAATATAATCCTACCGGGAATGATACAGAGTTTGCCCTACCTATTGAGGAGATTGTAAATGGAACGAGGGAATTACGTGAAGGGCTGTGTGCGAAGTCTGTTTATAAGGGCCCTTATTCAGAATTAACATCGGTTTATGCGAAGCTCACAGAATGGATAGAAAATGAAGGTTATGAAATGGTGAACTCACCCTATGAAAAATATATAACAGACCCCACGCAAACTTCTGATCCTCAGGATCTTGTTACTGAGGTGTATTTTCCAGTTAAGAAAAGAGCGTAGCAGCACTCATATTCACACAAAAATTTGATTAAAGGAGTTATCGATATGCACAGAAACTACTGGCCTACAAAAGACTGGCAAACTTCAGATCCGGCTACCTTAGGAATGGATGCTGAACAACTTTCAGAACTAGAAGCTAAGATTAAAACCGACTATAGTAATATAAACGGAATTGTAGTGGTGAGAAATGGATATATTGCCTATGAACAATACTTCAATGACTATGGCCCGGATGATCTGCATCATGTGGCTTCTGTAACGAAAAGCATCTTATCCGCCCTCATTGGTATTGCCATTGATGCCGGCTTTATCAAGCATGTTGATCAGGAGGTGCTGGATTTTTTCCCCGACTATGTTCCCGACGATGCTGCTGCCAATCTACAAAAACGAGAAATCACTATACGCCATTTGCTCACCATGACAGCTCCCTATGCTTTTGAAGACTGGCACGAGCCACTGGAGCAAATGTGTATGCAGCCTGACTGGGTAAAATATACACTGGATATGCTAGGCCAACAAGGGAATGTCGGTGATTTTAAATATTCCAGCGCAGGGGCGCACTTACTGTCAGCTGTCATCACTCGTTCCACAGGAAAAAGTGCCCGTGAGTTTGCTAACGAGCGATTATTCAGCCCTATCGGCATGACGGAAATCCCGGATTATGAGATGAAATCATTTGGGTTTGATGATTTATTTGGGGTAAATGTGAAGGGATGGGTGGAAGACCCCAATCGTATCACCACAGGAGGATGGGGACTTACGTTGTCTCCACGTGATATGGCGCGTTTTGGTTTATTATATTTGAACCGTGGAAAATGGGAGAATAATCAGATTATTTCGGAGACATGGATTGAAGAATCAACAGCGATGAACCCTAATCATTACGGTTATTTGTGGTGGCTACGCGAAGAAGATGGGACTTACACTTACTCAGCGTTAGGGGATGGTGGTAATGTCATTTGCTGCATTCCAGAAAAAAAACTTGTCGTAGCTATCGCCTCAGAAATCACACTTCAGCCTCGTGACCGGTGGCCTCTGATTAAGGATTGTATTATTCCGTCTGTAGTAGAGTAAAGAAGATAGAAAACATGCTGGTTGCCACTACTTCATTAACAACTAGGAGTGCAACCAGCTGTCTACAATCTAAATCATTTTGCTTCAAGGAAAAATAATATCGCCTTCGTTGCTGCTTACATCAAAAAATCCTACTTTGTGTTTTATAGCCAACTCCCGCATCGCCGTATAAGCTTCCTCAGCTACAGAATAAGCGAAAGCTGCATAGATGACGGATGAGCCAAGCGAGTAGTCAGTCAACCGGTTATCCGTTCCTGCTTCCTCCATCGCCTCAAAAATCTCATCCTCTACATTCATATTAGGAAATTGCTCGGACAACTCACTATAAAAACGTTGCAGCGCCTCCGATAAAACTGATGGATCATTATAGGCATGGTCTTCCGACCACTGCACTTGCTGCTCATACCACTTCATAAACGCTGCTCTCTCTTGCGGTGCTTTAGACGTCTCGAACGCCATCAAATCATAACTCATTAGCAATCCTCCTCTAAACCACCCTAATCGTGCATTTTCAGTTCCTATAAATTGTTGGGCTGTTTTGATTATATATTAAAAATCATCAGACCCATACTATAGAATTATGATACTTACTCACCCATTAAATATTTAAATATCATGTGAGCTCAGGTGTATCTACAAAAGTAACCACTGGCTCCATTACGCCATGTAATTCAAACAAGATTAGTTCGTTCCCGCCTTGACGCAAAAGCGGTGCCGGTATGTAAAGCGTTTTTGTCGGACCCTCCTCCCAGTAACGACCTAGATTAAAGCCGTTTATAAAAACCTGACCTTTACTCCATCCGTCCAACCGCAAAAAAGTATCCTCAGGCTTACTGACTTGAAAGCTCCCCCGGTAGAAAGTGGGCCGCTGACGTTCTTCGCAATCTATCGGTGTGAATGATAATCCTTTAAGATCTGTTAGTGGCAAGGAACGAATGGTCCAATCATGCAAAAATTGATAGCCGAGTCTAACGCCACAGGTTATGCCCTTCGGATCACGAAGCAGAGGGCCATAATTTACGCGTCCCATGTTCTCCACAAGAATGTCGATTTGCAGTCCCTCAATCGGGATCTCTAATGAAATTCCTCGCGGATCCCAGCGTTCAACTGTACCGACAAAGGCCCCATTCGCGAATACAAGCGCACGATCGCGAACTTCTTGAAGAACGAGCTCCGTACTGCTGCGGGGTCCACTGATCTTCGTTGAATACAAGATAAATCCATAATCCTGACCCAGTTTCTCCATTGGCTCGGGACATGCTCTACGTTCTGGACGAGACAAAACGTCTAACTGAGTGAACAGTGGTGCTGCTTCTGTCATCAACACTTTACCATAAGCTTGTGACTTTATTAACGGCGGTAATTCCAGTGGCGGCAACGTTACGTATTTCTCAATAATTTTTCGAGCTTCATAAAATTTTGCAGTTGGCTTACCCGATTCGTCCAGCAGTGTATCATAATCGTAGCTGGTTACGATGGGCTCATATTTGTCAAAAAGATTTGCCCCATTCATAAATCCAAAATTCGTCCCCCCATGAAACATGTAGAAGTTAACAGAGGCTCCTAGAGCCAGCATTTCATCCAAAGTCTCCGCTACTTCGGATTCGGGGCGGGTATTATGCGGTTTCATCCAGTGGTCAAACCATCCATTCCAGAATTCCATGCACATCAACGGCCCCGTAGGCTGATATTCACGTAATTTAGCAAAGGCTTCCTTTGCCCGTGAACCGAAATTTACGGTGGCGAACACTCCGTCGATCATACCGCCTTGAAGCATATGATCTTCAGCTCCATCTGAAGTAAACAGCAGAACGTCCATGCCGCGGGCGATCATTCCTGCTTTTAGATCATGCAGGTAAGTCTTATCACTCCCAAAGCTTCCATATTCGTTCTCTACCTGAAGGGCAAGCACAGGCCCACCGTTAGTGCTTAACAAAGGCCGCAGACGTGGAAGCAACTCATCGAAATAGGCATCCAACTTAGATAAATAGACGTTATCATTACAACGCAGCTGGATGTTATCGTCCGCAAGTAACCAAGCTGGCAATCCACCGAATTCCCATTCCGCACAAATATAAGGACTTGGCCGCAAAATCACGTGCAAACCAAGCTCTCCAGCAAGTCTAACGAAAGCCTCGATGTCAGCAAATCCATCAAAATTGAAGCTCCCCTCCTCTGGTTCGTGTAAATTCCAAGGAATATAGGTTTCAACAGTATTTAATCCGCAAGCCTTCAGCTTCAGCAAACGATCCTGCCAATATTCCGGAACGATCCGGAAGTAATGAAGCGCACCAGAAAGCAACCGGATGGGTTGTTCGTCTAATATAAAATGATCCCCTGATATGGATAACTTCCGCATATAATTTCTCCTCCAACATTGAGATAGACTATTCAATTATAGGTAATAAAAATATCAACCCATATGGACAATTCTAATGAAATATATGGAGAATTCATTGGTTGCTAGAGGCTTTTGTGATGCTATAAACTATATTCATAGGAGGTTTTTCGGATGTCAAAAAGAACTCATATTTGGTTAATAACCACAGATCAAATGCGTGCGGATGCACTAGGTATCGAGAACGCTTCCGTACTGACACCTGAGCTTGACAAGCTTGCTTCAGAAGGCACGCTCTTCACTGGAGCTTACTGCGCTAGTCCCGTTTGCACGCCCTCACGCTCCTCCATCTTTACTGGAAGGTACCCGCATGTTCATGGTGCTTGGAACATCGGTACTGCGCTTAGAGAAGACGAACTTACCTTATGCGATCATTTAAAGACAGCGGATTATAAAACCATCGGTATAGGAAAGATGCACTTCCGTCCACAAATGAAGGGGGACTTTTCACAAGAATATGAAGATCCTGCTTATCGAGATCGCGGAAGAGCTTCCGATGGAACGTACTACGGATTTGATGAGCATCATATTACTGAAGACAATTGTATCGGGGAATATATGGAGTGGCTTAAGGAACGCAACCCGGAAGTAGCAGAACGATTCAGTAAAGACCGTTTCAGAGCCTCCGATGCTCAACACGATGTGTGGGAGAGCGAAATTCCTCCGGAGCTGCATCAGACTTACTGGATTGCTGAACGGAGTATCGATGCTATCCTCGCCCACAAAACCGAGCAACCGTTATTCTTATGGTCCAGTTTCGTTGATCCGCATCATCCCTTTGACCCTCCAGAAGTTTATACGGATATGTACGCGGACATTGACATTCCGTCTCCAACCAGAGAAGCTGACGACGTTCATCTTCGTCCTCCACATTTGCTGCGTCAGAGTCAGGGAGGATATTGGCCTGGTGGCGGTGAGGAGCATTCTCTTGATGAAGCGCATATGAAACGGCTCACTCGAAATTATTATGCGATGATTACCTTCATTGATGAGCAGATCGGACGTATTATAAAAGCTTGGCGTCAAAAAGAAATGTACGATGATGTTGTCATCCTCTTTACCAGCGATCATGGAGAACTGCTCGGTGACCATGGACTAATTTACAAGGGACCGTGGTTTTATGAAGGGTTAACACGGATCCCGATGATCGTACGTGGTCCTGGGATTGCTTCCGGGCAACGGGTCTCTGCTTTGATGGAACATGTTGATATTGTCCCCACACTGCTTGAAGCCGCAGGTCTCAAATTCCCCTACGGAATTCAAGGCGTGTCACAGATGGAAGTGCTAGCTGGCAGGGAGTCCCATGTACGTAATTCTGCCCTAACCGCTTATATTGCTCATTATCGAGGCATAAACGCTAAGTGTTTGCGAACTACACGTTATAAGCTAGTTATCTTTGCAGGAGAGACCTACGGTGAATTATATGATCTGAAAGAGGATCCTCATGAAAACTACAATCGTTTTGAAGATCCCGATTATAGTGAAATTCGCAGTTCGATGGTAGAATTGCTCGTCCATCGAATGATTCAAGATCAGGACCCATTGCCTCAGCGCCGGAGTAGCTGGTAAATCAAAACACATGCTAAACTCCTTAATCTTTCCGTAACAGACGAAGGACAACCTGAATGTTCAGGTTGTCCTTCGTTAAGATCATTTCCCCAATTCGGATGCCTTTAGAATATTAGAAATTGGACGTCCGGCAATCAATTCGCCGTTGTTTACAAACCCTTCCTCTCGTCCCTCCAGCTCGTGAATAAGACGCTCTCTCCATTCACGTATACGCTCTAAATTATCGGTATATCCGATTGCATTAACCTTCTCTAAGGGATCGGTCACTAGGTTAAAGTACTGCTCTTCGCCTGTCTGAGAATACCATATGAATTTCTCTCTTCCATCCGTTAAAAAGTGGTGAGACTTTTCTCCATAGGCTTGCTCCCCATGAATATAAGACCGCCACACTATCTGATCTCCCTTACACAGCGGCAACACACTTTGCCCTTCTACTGTAACTGGTATTTGGACGCCAGCAGCTTCAAGAAACGTCGGCATAATATCGCGAAGCTCTACAATGGAATCAAGCCGGGAGCCTGCAAGAAGTCCAAGCGTTTCTCCCGGATCAAACACTATGAAAGGAATCTTAGCACTTCCTTCATAAGGAAGAGATTTGCGGAAGTAATGATGATCCCCCATCATTTCACCATGATCAGAAGTAAATAGAATCAAAGTTTCATTTAAAACTCCATATTCCTGCAGCCCATTGATCAACCTCCCAATTTGGTCGTCAAGATGCGTTATTAGTGCATAATATGCGGCACGGGCACGATCCAATCTGCGCTTTGGCAAATGAGTGAACGAAGATGTTGGATCCTTAGCACTGTTTAAAGCTGCATTCTCGTCCACCCAATCTCCGACTGGAGGATCAGGAATTTCCAAATCCATGTACATATCTAGATAACATTGCGGCGGATCCAAGGGGGAATGTGGGCGAACGAAGGAGGACCATAGGAAAAATGGTTTTCCAGGGTCTCTTCTTCGTAAGAAGTCTAGCGATTCGGTTACGCACCAATTCGTTGGATGCATCGATTCCGGCAAATGCCAGGGGCGGGCAACCGTTGAGGCATTGCAATCAAGTCCTAAGTCAGTGATATCCGAATTGGCATTGGTTTGTCTTCGCAGCCACTGTAAATAATCATCTACTTGATCATAGTGTTCATCATATATGGCTTCGCTCTTGTCCCGATTGTAGTGAAGATATCCATCATGAAGCACTACATTATGAAATCCACATAGATTACGTGCAGGATACACATGCATCTTGCCAACACACTGCGTATGATAACCAGCTTGAGCAAGCTCTCCGGCAATCGTATGGGCGTAATTCCATTCAACCTTATCCTGATACCCCACCCGCCCATGTGATCGTTGGCCCATTCCTGTCATGATAGCAGCCCTCGCGGGAATACAACTCGGGGTAGCTGAGTAAGCATGTTCAAATAATATCCCTCTTGATGCAAGAGAATCCAGGTTGGGTGTCTCAACGACGGGATGTCCCATGATGCTCAGGCAATCAAAACGCATCTGATCCACTGTGATAAGCATAAGGTTGGGCCGCTTTGAGCCATTTTGATGGTCCAGATTAGTGTCAATCATAACCTCACTCCCTTCTTATACTCCTGCGATGACGGACGGTGTTGCGATCGTGTGCCACAAATTCGCACTTATCGCCCTTGGACCGTCATCGTCAACGAGACCGTCGAACGTAAGTAGCTCCTCTTCTAATTCAGCTATCTGTTCCACTTTCCCTTCGACATAACTATTGATTCGATGAATTGCCGTCCTAATCCTCTGAAGCATACCTCCCATACGAAGATCAAAAACATCAAGACCAAACACCTTATTTTCCAGCTCCCATTGCACCCGATAGTCATCCATAAATCGAACGGCTAAATCTGATAGTTCTGGCAAAGTCACCTTGGAAAAATGAGCCAATTCCTCAACATTCCCTCGATGATAAGCATCACGTATGGAAATCCCGATTTCGCTCTTTATCGCAAGCAAGCGACACAAGCTGGCTTGTACAGAGAATAAGGATTGCCAAGGCGAATTCCGAGTAATCGCCTGTTCAAGCATTTTCGCACTTTGCTGATAATGCTTCGAATACACGCTAGGAATAACATGTCGATCGAACAAACCACACAAAATATCTTGATAAAGCAAGTATTTAGCCGGATTGATGGAACATCCCCCCGGTGCCGAATTACCTGGAACCAGGTTAGCCGCATCGAGTGCCATAAAGTCATCATAATGGCCTTTCACGCAGCTACTGAATCTTTCTTTGACATGATTCTCCACGAAACATCCCGTGTAGCACAGCTCCGCCCAAAGTTGAAGGGTAGGAAGAACCGAGAAGACGGAAGCTTCAGCACCATTATCTCCCCATGCGGTAATCAGCACTTCTTGAATTCCATGCTTAACACAGCTATCATGAGCCAGCAGACTGACTTTGCGGCTGAATTCATTGTTTGGAGCGAAGCCCATCCATTTCCAAGCACCACCTGCAAATCCAATATGATCATTCAGCTGCTTATGTTTGCGTAACATTCCGTCGTATTTCTCCTGCGTTTCCGAATAGTAATCCCAATAGATCAAGGTAACATCTTCAGGAATCAGCTTAACAATATCGGGGCTGATTGGACTTTCAGCATCGTAATATTCTCCGGAACTGGCCAGACGGAAAAACATGTCGCTCCACATCATCGTACGGAAACCATATTTCCTTGCGATTTCCATAACAGTACTAAAGTGTTTTAACATCAAGGAGGATCGATCTTGATACCCATGCTTGTCTAGATATTTACCAAGTCCCATCATATGCGCTTCGTCCATCCCAATATTTATACGGCGACTGCTTACATGGGTCGCCATGAAAGCGAACATTCGATCAATTAACTCGTAAGTTCTCGGATCATCAATGAGGAGAATGTCTTGGAAATCCACTAGCGGTGCATGTGCTTGCCATTTCAATGCTTGGCCCAGATGAGCCAGCGTCTGGATACAAGGAACTAATTCTATACCAAATAACGCTGCATACTGGTCCATCTCCCGAATTTGCTCCCCTGTATATCGACCTCTTAAATAACCGAAATAAGGATACCCCTCAAGTTCGTAGGTGTCTTCCGTATACAGTTGAACCGTTGAATATCCCATAAGCGCTAAGCGCCGAATCAATTCCTTATATCCTTCATGGTTAAGAACAGCATTTCTTGAGCAGTCTACCATGAAACCTAGCTGTTCATAAACCGGCATTTCATTAATTTCAACTCTCTCACCACGACGTAAATTCTCTAGCAATCGGCTGAGTGCCCGGATCAACTGATGTTCCTGTTCATACTCAATAGTGGCCTGAATCTCATCGTAAGATATTCGAATGCCCTTCCCTTGTTTCTTACAATTTACTGGAATCCCTGACCGTTCTATTCGAATACTCAATATTCCCGCTACTTCTGAAACAGCTGCTAACTGTTTCTCGGTTAACCCTGTCAAGTGAATGCTATGTATCATAGACTTTCCCCTCCTAATCTTATTATAAGTATGCGATCAGTAGCGCCGCACATTCTTGGTTCTTCTTCAAATCATTAAACGGAAGATCCGGGCTGCTTCAGCCCGGATCTTCTCTATCCATCAATTATTCAATACCTTGTTCTTTGGCCTTCGCATTTACTTCTTCTATCATTTTATCAAGACCTTTAGCTTTATAATCGTTCACAATGTTATTCCAGTAACTCTCAACGGGTTCTTTGGAAAGCATGATCTTAAGCAGATCATCATGGTCCAGCACAGTAAATTTATCCTTTGTTGGGGTGGACAAATACGTTAACCGAATGTCATATTCTGGAACCTTCGTATTGTTCTGAATCCAATCGATATAATCGACAGCTTCTTTGCGGATCCCTTCGTTAGCGATCGTCGGGTTATCCATGTTATAGCTATCGGAAGTTTCATAAGCCACCAAATTTTTTAGAAATCTACTAGCTGGATACTTCTCATTTAATGAACCCTTTTCAATGACAACCTTCTGCCCATTTTCGATCTTGTAATCGACACCTTCAATGCCATAAGTCAACAGGTCCTTGCCTTCAGGAGACAACACATAATCATAGAGTGCCATGATGCGATCCATCTTTTTATCGTCAACCTTATTGCTGAAATAACTTTCCGACCAGTACGTTTTAAAAATAGCATGTGAGCGTTCACCATCAGGTCCAATAAGTGGCTTGAGTGCCTTTACGCTCTCCATGATATCCTTATCCGGATAAGCTGTTTTCCAGCGTTTTTCATACATATCGCTATTTAAATTTATAAAACCGCCACCGCTTAGAAGAGCAGCTGCTTTACCTGCTACGAAATTATCATAAGACTCTGCAGGCTTTACAAGCGCGATGTCTGGATCGATCAAACCTTTTTCGTACATATTCTTCATGTTTTGTAACGCCGGAAGCGCATTTTTCGAAAATACAGCAGGTATAAACTTACCGTCCTCTTTGATCCATTTAAAGTCACTGCCGCTTCCATCACTCGTGGCGACCGGGTTACCGTACAACCAGAAGAATCCGCCCAGCATCTTGGTAGTTGTCGTCGTAAGACCGGTAATATGCTTCCCTTCCGGATCCGACTTCACGATTGCATCAAGCATAGCTTCAAACTCTTCCCAGGTCTCGGGTTCTTTTGTGATTCCAGCTTTTTGAGCAAGATCCCATCGATAGAACACCATACGATCCAGTGCGCTCCAATCGACACTCGGGAACATCCGGCGAGGAACGGTATAATACTTTCCGTCTACACCTAAACCTTTAATGTCCGGCGATTCGAAGTATTTTGCAAGGTTAGGATACTTAGAAAGATCCGGAAGTGCTTTGACAACACCTTGTTCAACCCATTTACGCTGATATTGCGTACCGACAGCGTCGATCGCAAAAATATCAGGCAATTGACCGGAAGCAGCCCACATTTGAATCTTCTGGGTATAGTCATCCCAGGTCATATTGACAGGTTTTAATGTAATGTTGAATTTTTCTAATACTTGTTTGGCGATCGGGTCTTTTTCGATGTTAGCAATTTCAGCATCCGCGTCCCAGAAACCAAGAGAAATGGTCATTGGATCCTTGTAAGGGTTGTCCGTGGAATTAGAAGAATCCGGAGATACTTCACCGTTTGATGCCGTCTGCCCTTTGTCGTTATTGCCTCCACCGCAAGCCGTGAGCACCGAAGCCAATAAAGTTATGCATAATGCCAGTGTCATCATTTTCTTTCTAAGCATGCTTGAAACCTCCCTTTATACTATTTTAGGATAGAATCAATCTATTTAAAATCTTTCTTATCCTTTTATCGAACCAACCATAATGCCTTTATTAAAATGCTTCTGCAGGAACGGATAAACAACAATAATCGGAATGCTCGAAACTACAATTGCTGCCATTTGAAGTGCAGGTGTGTAGACCTTCCCCGTCTGCTCCTGCTCGGCCATCGTCTGTGCCATTTGACTTAGCAAGGAATTCGAAGTAATGAGTGTCTCACGTAAATAAATCTGAAGCGGGGCCTTTGAAGCGTCACTGATAAAGATCAACGCGTACCACCATTCATTCCATCTTTCCACGGCATAGAACAAAGCAAAGGTCGCCATGAATGGGGCAGAGATCGGAATAATGATTTTGTAAAGGATGTACAGATCATTTGCCCCATCCAGCTTAGCTGACTCTTCCAGACTTTCTGGGATCGTGTTGAAATAGTTTTTCATAATGATCAGGTAAAACGTATTGAGACCCGCGGGTATGATCATGACGAGTATATTGTTTACGAATCCTAGATCTTTAACGACTAGATAAAAGGGAATTAAACCGCCATTGAAAAACATAGTGAACAAGATCAAACTAAGCATTATGTTTCTTCCCGGCATGCCCCGCTTGGATAATGCGTATGCTCCCGCTACAGAGATCGTCATGCTGAACAACACGCCAACCGCCGTTACGATGACAGAATTTAAAATCGAAGTCCAAAACTTCATATCCTGAAGCAACAGCTTGTATGCCGACAGGTCAAACGAAAGCGGAAAAATATAAAAGTCACTTTTACTAATCGCTTCGAACTTTGCAACTGAGATAATAAGAACATTATAGAAGGGAAAAAATGTTACTAGTGCTAGAAGCCCCAGAACCACGAATGCGACGATATCGAAGACACTCCATTTTTTTCTCTTTTTAACCGTTGTGTCGGTCACTTGCTTCACCCCTTTTCCTGCAAATTAATACAGTCCTTCCTCACCCATTTTCTTAGCGAACGAATTGGCCGCCCATAAAAGGATTAGGCTGATAATGGACTTGACGACACCCACGGCGGTCATATATCCAAAGTCGCCCCCAATCGTGAATGAAGTCCGATAAATGTATGTATCGATCGTGTCGGCAACCGAATATACCGGTGAACTATACAGATTGAATATTTGCTCGAAGCTCGAACCTTGCGTCAATAATTGTCCAACTTGAAGAATTAACAAAACTGCGACGGTACTCTTCAAGCCCGGCCATGCGATGTTTAGCAGACGGCGAAACCGGTTCGCTCCGTCCACTTCCGCCGCTTCAAACAGCTCAGGATTGATCCCTGCAAGCGCTGCTAAGTAAATGATTGAATCCCAACCGATCTCTCGCCACACATGTGTGATATACAGAACAGGTCTAAATGCACTTTCATCTACAAGCGGAGAATTTGGATCCCCGCCAAACAACATGATGATCTGGTTATAAATCCCATCCTTGCTTAAAATATTGATGATAATCCCCGACAGTACAACCCACGATATAAAATGCGGGAACGTCAGGATCGTCTGAAAAAACCGCTTCATTTTGGTCCTGGAAAACTCATATAAAACAATCGCCAGGATAATGGGCATCGGAAAATGAGTGATCAGCTTCATTAAGCTGATAATGACCGTGTTCCAAAAGGCCCTGCGAAAATCCGGGTCGGTCAACAACGTTTGAAAATTCTCTAAGCCAATCCAGGGACTTCCCAGGATCCCCTTACTGTAATCAAAGGATTTGAATGCTAACGTTACACCGTACATGGGAGCATAGCTGAAGAGGGCGTACCAGATTAACACCGGTAGAACCATGAGGTAAAAATACTTGTACTGTAAAATCGTTTTTCCTAAGCTTTGCTTAGGAGCCCGAGTCTTTAAGCTTCGCTTAGGCGTACGAGCGGTTACAGAATCAGCCAATCTTCTCCCCACCTTTCTGTATGAGATTGTTTATGCTTGTAAGCGATTTATATGGTAAATTATATCGGGAGTGTAAATTATCTTGTATAGAGGATACAACTCCGGTCATGTGGATTTTTCACACCTTTGTGGGTGACCTTCCTGTGACACGTAATATCGGACATAGTGAGCGTAAGATAGTCCATACCCCCCTTGATCCACAATCGCTAGGATAAATCTAAGAGCTCCATATAGAAAGGGGGATTCACTTATGCGTTCAGTGATTATTGCAGATGATGAGAAGTGGATTGTAGAGGGAATTAAAGCAGGAGTAAATTGGAAGAAATACGGCTTTGAAGTGATCGACGATGCCGAAAACGGGCAAGAAGCCCTGCAATTAATTCAATCGCTTCGCCCCACCCTTGTTCTAACAGATATTAAAATGCCTGTAATGAATGGGCTAGAGCTCATTCAACGTGGTAAAGCCATCGCACCTGATACAATTTTCATCGTACTCAGCGGACATGCAGAGTTCGCTTATGCACAAAAAGCGATGAATTATGGTACGTTCGGATACTGCCTGAAACCATTTGAAATCGAAGAAATCGAAGGAATGCTTAACCGAATAGCCCAGCAACACGAATCGAAGGTGGTTAAAGAAAGCCCTGTCCACGACTTCGAACTATATGAAGCGGTTTGTTCCGGAGATCTTGAACGAATCAGCTTACGGTTGGACGAGAAGCGAATCCCCTTGTCGGAAGATCGCCCTCATATCCCCATTGTTATCCAAGGGTTAAGTTCGCCCGCAGATGTCGGGCAATTCTCTTCCTTGGTCTTCCCGATGAGCCGCCGACGTTATGGTTACTTATTGGAAGAGTGCCAATACGAAGTCTTCCTTCGGGGTCTTGAACATACAGAGGTTGTACAAGAATGCGGGGTGGGGATCGGTCCTCCTATTTCGGATATACATCAACTGGATGCGGCTTTAGAATCCGCTTCTCATGCTGCTTTCAGTATGTTCACAACGGGGATGCCTGGATGTTATCCGGTGAATCCACAACAGGAAATACCGATCGACGAGAAGCTCAAAGAGATCTCCCGGATTCTTCATAATAAAGACCGGCTCGGTTTTATAGCAGCCATGGAATCGATAAAGAAATTATTCAAAGAGGGAACGTTCACCATTAAAGAAGCCTATTTGCTCTACACATCGATCCTCTACTTATTTCCTCGGGAAGGGACTCGGGTTAACGGCCGTTTTTTTGAAGGATATGAACAGCTCTATTATCGATACGGTACGGCTGAAGCTATGATCGATGATTTGATTCTTATGACGCTTGATATTTTTATGAACAGAAACGAAACTGATATTTCACGAATTTCAAACCACAAAGTCAAAGAAATCATGTTGTACATCCTCAACCACTTCAATCAAGAAATTTCGATTCAGCATTTAGCCAATCAGTTCTTCTTAAGTCCAAATTACTTATGCCAATTATTCAAGAAAGAAGTCGGCGAGACCATCATCGAACATATCAGTCGATTAAGAATTGAATACGCTTGTAAAATGCTGGTCGAGACCGACCTTTCCATTTACCAAATCGGTGAGAAATGCGGTTTTCAGGATTATTTCTACTTCACACGAATTTTTAAACGGCATCTCAAAATGACACCTACGCAATATAGGGAACAAAGCAATGAAGACATTTAAGAGATTATCCATCCGTACTCAGGTTCTGTTATTTGGTTTATTTATTGTTGCCATTATCCCAATCATCGTTTCACGAGTCTACCAACTATCAAGCGAGACCATCATTAATCAAAATACGCAATACAATACGGAGCTGGTCTCCCTTCTCAAGCAACGGATTTCTAACAACTATGCCAACGTTTCTTCCATGATGATGAATGTAGGATACGATTCGACCGTCCAAAAGTTCCTAGTCGAGAATGATAAGCTTCGAGGCTACGACCTATCCCAAAAGGTAGAGGGACTATTGAGTATCGCGCGAAATATGAATACGGACATTTTAGATATTATTGTTATCGGCAGCTCTAACACACGTATTTCCTTAGCGGGAAGAACCAAATATGCCGTCGATCTTATGAAGACTGCTGGGGATGATGGAATCGTTCATTATCGCGGATACAGTCCTCCAGACAAGGTCATCGACAAGAGAAAATTACTGTTCGGGATGAACATCTTTGCTTCAGGTGACACGTCCCTATATGGCGAAAAAATTGGCTACATCGCAGTTATTGTGGATATGAAGGCTATTCAAACTGAAATTTCAGAGTACCCTCGATTAGTCGGAACCAGCTTTTTTATGATGGATGATAAAGGGCTGATCTACTCAAATAGTGATGAGCCGGAGGACATGCTCCAGCAGTTTCAAACTCGGGCAACTGGAAGGGATGGAGAGTCAATCGTCGAAACAGTTAACGGAAAGAAATATGCAATTCAGTCCTTTATCTTACCGGAGATCTCTGGAAAAATTATAACCGCTGTTCCTGTCCATAATTTAATGAAAGAACTGGAGAAATTAAAGAAGGTCAGCTATGCTCTTCTAGCATTAATCTTATTGGTCGTCTCTATTCCCTACTCTGTACTCATGATGAATCTCTTAAGACCGTTGTCTAGGCTTATGCGCTATATGAATCAATTAAAAGGCGGAAGTCTAGGAATATTGAACAACAAGGTCGATTTAAAAGGCTATGCTGAAATTGAAATCATCTCTCGACAGTTCAATGATATGACAACGCGGATTCACGATTTGACGGACCAATTAATCGATGCAAACACCCAGCTTTACCAGACAGATCTGGAAAAGCAACGTGCCGAATACTCGTATTTGCAAAGTCAAATTAATCCCCATTTCTTAAGCAATACTTTAGATACAATCAAAGGCGTTGCGATCGTAAAAGGAAATCGGGAAATCTACGAAATGACTACCGCCTTAAGCACAATGCTCAAGTACAGCATCAAAGGCAAGGAGGAGGTAACTCTTGGGGAAGAGCTGAAAATCGCAGAATCTTGTGTGAGGATTTACCAAGGCCGTTTCCCTGACAAATTCAGTTACAAGCTGTTCTGTCCACAGGAATGGTTACACATTCCCGTACCTAAAATGATCCTTCAACCTATTGTCGAAAATGCGCTTGGTCATGGACTTGAGGCTCAAGGTCAGGGAGTCTTGCTGATCACAGTAGAGAAAAGCGAAGCGGGACTGCTTGAAATCGCTGTAGAAGATAATGGTGTAGGCATCGTTGCTGCGAGACTGGAACAGCTAACCGAGCTGCTGGCTGGTAAGAACATAGAATCCGGTGATCATATCGGGCTCCTAAACGTAAACAACCGTCTAAATCTTAAGTACGGTGATCCCTGCGGCGTTCTGCTGTACAGTAAGGAAGGTAGCGGGACGAAAACCGTTTTGAGGCTTCCCGGGGCTTTAATTGATCAGCAAGAAGCCAGAAAATAAAAAAGGAGGTTGCCCTTTCAGGGGCAGCCTCCTTCTCAGTTGTCTTTCTTTCCTCATTCAAAAGGACAACGCTAAGCATCCTGTGAGGATGAGCTCGCATACTCTTTCGCATGATAGGGTCCACCTTCCATAAGTACCGTCCATAATGGATCGATATCACAGTCCATGGAGCTCATCATGTTGTCATGCCATTCATTCAACAGATAGACAGCCTTCATACAAATGTCTTTACGCACTTCGGCGAGATTATGTTGTTCGTAAGGATCATGCTTCATATCAAACAACATTTCTTTCGGAAATCCATGGTGTCCGTCATGATAGGTGCGTATATATAACCATTCCTCAAATCGGATGCTGCGTTGACACACATGCGCGCATTGTGAGATTACGAGATACTCACGCCCTCCTAAATGTCCCTCTAGAATGGTATCAGCATAACTTTCACCATCCCAAGAAGGAGCCCCTTTCAAATTCAGAAGGCTTGCTAATGTCGGTCCGAGATCAAGGTGATAATGTAGCCCATCCTCCACTATTCCCTTCTTGCCGCCTGGCCAGCGAATAATCATCGGAATACGGCAAGTCGCCTCGTCTGCCGTGCCGTGCTCGGAGTAAATCCCTAGCTCGCCCAGGCTCTCTCCGTGATCCGCTGAGATCAAGATAGCAGTATCTTCCATCACGCCAAGTTCTCTGAGCTTAGAAAATACTTTCCCGAGATGCTCGTCCAGATACTTAACTCCAGCATCATAGTTGTCAAAGATAACTCGCAGGTCATCACGATTCTCTATCTCCTGCTGATGCCTAAAATGCTGATGATAATGCGATTTCGCGAGTGCATTCATATCTTCAATACTATGCTGTCCCTTTTTACTCCGGTGAAGCTCAAACACGTCTTCCGTGATCCAATCGGGTAAAAGCTCCTTCTCGAACGGATTACCGTAGCTCTCGGGTGTACGATAAGGCGTATGAGGATCCCAGAAATTCAGGTGCAGAAACCAATTTTCGGACTCCCCATTATCCTCAAGCCATTTAAGTGCCACAGGAAGCACCTGCTCTGCCGTCTCATGCCCCCTTCCACCAACATTGAACACTTCTTGAAAACCGGCATTAAAGGTCCAGGCCGAGTGCCGTTCGGCGAAGGTGCTAATCGACGCGGTTTTCATGGCCGCTTGCCTTAATATAGCGGGAAGACTCTCCATTCCCAGCCGGTCATTAAATTCGCGTTGCGCCCCTTCTCTACGCATATCAGCAGCGGTCCCGCCATGTCCTACAATCCCATTATGAATGCCAAATCGTCCCGACATTAAAGCAGAACGGGACGGTAGACACGGCGCATCTGAACAATAGTAGTTGGTAAAGGTGACACCTTCTTTAGCGATTGAATCGATATTCGGGGAGGTATTCCGATGATAGCCATAACATCCCAGATGGTCCGGGCGAAGCGAATCCAAATCCAAATACAAGATTCTCATGAGTTATACCCTGCCTTTCCTTTTAATCGAAATGGTTACGCATCGATTCGGGCAGTTCAGAATGATCTGCTCATGCTTATAGAGTAAATGAATATGGAAAGCTCCGCTATGGAGTAGCGATGTTTGTTTTTGTATATTCGATACTTTTTCGGTACTCTGCCGGACCCCTGCCGTATTCGCCACGAAATACCTTACTGAAATGTGAAGCATCATAATAACCACAGCTCTGGGAGATATGCTCGATGGTATAATCCGTATACTCCAACATTTGTTTAGCTTGCTGCAGCCGTAATTTTCGTAACATTTGCATAGGTGTCAATTTATATATTTTCTGAAACGCCCGGCTAAAATAAACAGGATTCATATGATATAGCTTGGAAAGCTCCTCTCTACTAATCTCCTGATCAAGTCTCTCCTCCATATATTTCAACGCCTCGTTAAAGCGGTCCGTGACATAGGGATCTCGTGATGAGCGGCGCCCGCCAAGCTTGGTGCTCTCCATAATTTCATAAAGGAGAAGAAATGCCAATGAACCGACCTGAACATTTCTGAAATCATCCTCCTCCTGCAACCACAGGCTTCGCAGCTCGTCAAACCTTCGCTCATATTCGCTTTGATCCCGAATCCGAATCACCTTGCCTAGCGGGAATAACTTGAAGAAGTCATCTCCGTCTCGCACCTTTGCGTTAATATTAAACAGATAATGTACGCCTTCCATTTTGGAGATCACATTAAAAGGCTCGTTAGGACGGTGGATCATCACGTCTCCGGCAGAAGCAACATATTCTCCCTCGGAGGATGTCGTCAATACCTCACCTTTTTGGATATAAGAGACGGTATAACAAGACTGGACGTAATCGAATAAGACCCGCTTCTGATATTGAATTTTTATGACGTCCAGCACGGTGATATCAAACTGACTATGAATGATAGAGGACAAAGAAGTTCCTCCTTCTAATGTAGTAGTCTTTATGTATTCTCAACCGGTATAATCAGCCGCACATCGAAAGCCAATATTTCCTGCAGAGCTGTCTGGTGTATTTTTGCTCCTGGCCGCCACCCGATAACGGTTACAATAAGATTTATGGCACAAATACGATCCTCCGCGCATCGACCTTGCTACACCACTTACCGGGCCTCTCGGATTCACGGATTCGGAAGATATATGATAGTCCTTAGTAAACCAATCCTCGCACCATTCCCACACGTTTCCTGACATATTATAAAGACCATAGCCGTTAGGCAGATAGGACCTTACAGGTGCGGTACCTGCAAAACCATCGCTGGCATGATTTTTATCGGGAAACTTTCCCTGCCAAATATTGCAGCGATGCTCTCCGCCTGGTTTTAATTCGTCTCCCCAAGGATACCGTTTCTGAACCAGACCTCCTCGTGCGGCATACTCCCACTCCGCTTCCGTAGGCAGACGTTTGCCGGCCCAGCTGCAATATGCATCAGCATCATGCCAAGATATGTGGATCACCGGATGATCAAGGCGTTCGTCTATTTGAGAATTCTGACCTTCCGGATGACACCAATTTGCTCCCTCTACCACCCACCACCAGGGAGTTTGAGTAGCTACTTGGGTCACCTTTTTCCCTGTCTCCATGGAAACAAAAGAATGAAACACATAAGACCAACCGAAACGCTCCGCATCTGTAACGTAGTTTGTTTCCTTGATAAAAGCAGCAAACTGCTTATTCGTAACTGCCGTTGCATCAATCAAAAAGGGAGATAAGGTAACATTCCTAGCAGGCCCTTCTCCGTCTGCGGGAAACCCTTCTTTGTCATCCGTCCCCATAAGAAAAGTGCCTCCAGGAATAAGGATCATGCCCGAGAAAACTTTATCCCCTTCTGATCTTTGGAGAGTTGTGTTCTCCTTACAAACATCGATGGAACCTTGTTTCTCGACTTGATTTCGACTAGCTGAACAGCAAGCCCGTATATTCTCTGACATGTACTTACCTCCAATCTGGGATTGTCCCGGCTCTGTCTAAAAATAGGCTACACCAAGAATGCCAGAGGCAACGATAATGGTGAGCGGATGCAGCTTATATTTTATTAAACCATAAAGTGCAGCGAATACAATGATCAATGTGCCAATGGTCTGCCAACTAATGAAAGCGTGTTCCATGCTATTTAATCCAAACCGAATCGCAGCATAGGCAATCAAGCCTGTAATCACTGGTCGCAACCCATAAAATAACGTTTTAATCCATTGACTGTCCCTCACCCGATAAAAAAAGATGGAAATAACAATGATGATAATTAATGAAGGCAGAACCATACCTAATGTCGACACAATCGCTCCTTCAATTCCAGCTACACGATATCCAATCAAGGTTGCACTGTTCGTTGCAACAGGGCCCGGTGACATCCCTGCGATGGAAACTACCTCTTGAAATTCCCTTTCAGATAACCAACCACCAGCCATAGCTTCATGCTGAATCATCGGAATGATTGCGTACCCTCCTCCAAAGGAGAGTAGTCCAATTTTTATAAAGATAAGAAATAAATTCCAAATCACATTGCTTCCCCCTAGATGTAATACTCTGGATAATTCGATTCTTCATCAGAAGCTTTCAAGGAATCCTTCTCTGTCCGAACTTGGAGCCCTAAGAGCTGTTTGATTGGCATATATACAAAACCGATAATCAATCCAACTGCGATCACGTATATGGGATTGATTCCAGAAACTAATAAAACAATCGGTATAACCAACGCCGTAACAGCCGTAGTCTTGTCAAATATAGCGTTCTTAGCCATTCGATATGCTGCTACTAGGATCAAGGCAATAACAGCACCATGAATCCCCGTCATGGCGGCAATAACTTTTGGTTGGTCGGCCAGTTGTGAGTAAACGGCGCTAAGCAAACAAACAATGATAAAGGTTGGAATCGTAATCCCAGCGATTGCAGCAATCGCACCCTTCACTCCAGCAAGACGATAACCAATGAATGCCGCCGCATTTACACCTACCCCACCTGGTGCTGCGCCAGCTAAAGATAGAATTTCATCCATCTCCTCTTCAGCCAGCCATTTCCGTTTAGTGGAAATTTCCCGTTCGATCATAGGGATCATCGCATAACCTCCCCCGAAAGTTACGGGACCGATTCGAACAAATACCCAAAACAACTGGAACAATAGACTTATCCTTAGGTCTGTATTCGTCGTCGCATTTGTTTTCATAGTTGTTCTCATGGATTCCACCCTTATATTTTCTGTAGTAATTTCATTATATCACTTTTTCCCAAAATGGAATTAAGTTTTTGAACGGTAAAATACAATCTATGGTTTATGCGTTATACTATATTAATGATAATAAATACAAACTTTATAAAAAACGATCTTTCTAGTTCATCCTATATATAGCTTGGAGGTATATCGTGGAAAAGCGCTCGACACACATTCCATCCCCAAAGAAACTCCTATACGACCGAATCGCCGAACAAGGCACAGTTTCCAAGTTAGATCTTCTACAAACATTTTCACTTACCAAAAGCACAATGACCCGAATATTAGATGAAATGACGGAAGAAAGCTTGCTGATAGAATGCGGATTCGGGGAATCAAGCGGAGGCAGAAGACCTATTTTATACCAGATCAATCCTTCCTACGGCTACATCATCGGTTTAGAGATTTCCAGGCTGTATTCTTCCCTTGGTTTATTTGATATGCAAATGAACCCAAAATCAATTGTTCACTGGCGAATGGATCAGGCATTCACACCTGAAAGATTTATGGATCACATAAGTAATCAAATACGCGCCTTCCTTAGAGACCATCAGCTGAAGGACAGTCAAATTATTGGGATAGGAATAGGAGCCGTGGGACCGCTTGACCGGGAAAATGGTTTAATCTTAAAGCCGCTACATTTCCCTGCTTCAGGCTGGAACAATCTCCCGATTTGCACTCTGGTGGAGGAACGGACAGGCTTCAAAGCTTGGTTGGACAACGGAGCAAATTCCGCACTGCTTGGGGAACGCTGGTCCATCCGTCACGCTAACATTCAACATATGCTCTATGTACATGCTGGAGCAGGGATCCGCTATGCGATGATGTCGCATGGAAGTATTGTTCATGGGACGATGGATATGGAAGATGCCATTGGTCAAATGATCATCCAGACAGATGGACCCCGATTAAATAATGATGGGAACTACGGTGCTCTGGAAGCATTCGTATCTGTGCAGGCGCTAGAACAAAGTGCACGCTCAGAGGCAAAAAATGACAACGACCTGATCCTCCAAAGATATAAAGTCTCGCCTGAGAAGCTAACTTATGATGTACTCGTGCAAGCCTTTAGAGATGGTAATCCACACGCACGTGAATTATTTACTCAAGCCGCCATTCACTTCGGGATTGGCCTCGCCAACGTTATCAACCTGTTACATCCTGAGACTATCATTTTAGGTGGTGCGCTCATCCACTCTCACGAGTTGTTCTTCCAAACGGCGGTTGAAGTGGCACAGCGTAACACTTACCGTTATCCTGAATACCAACCTCACTTCTCCCTAGGTACATTAAAAGAAGAAGCTGTGGTGACTGGTGCGGCTATTATGGTGAGAAATCAAATGGTTCTTTAACATAATAAAAAGGTTGTCCCACAGCCATTTGCATGATTGTTGGGACAGCCTTTTTTTTAATTTGAGCTATAGTGGTTGACAGCAACTCTTAAATTTTTTCCCGCTTCCGCAGAGACATGGATCATTTCTACCTGGAAGTGGTTTGGCACTTTTCCTGAACTCCAGCATCTGCTCCGATTTAAGTCGGTTTGCTAGCAGTATCATCCGTTCATAGGCATATGAGTAGAACATTTTATAACTACGGCAGAAATAATCAACCTCAGTACGATCATGAACATCAAGCCAATTCCGGTTGCGCGGGCACCCCCCATTGCAAAAGCTAAGATACTCACACTTATAGCATGATTCATTCATATTGGGTTTCATTAACAAAAAGTCATCATATATGGGGCTGGTAAGCAATGCTTCAAGGTCGGTATGGCCGATATTTCCTAACTTGTGCTCTTCATCAATAAAGAAATCACAAGGATAGGCATCCCCGTTCGTTTCAAGCACCACCATCTTCGGGCAGCATGAGTTGTGGACGCATAACTCCGCCTCATGATGCATGAATACTAGAAGCATATTCTCAAAAATACGAATGGGAAGCTCCGGATACCCCTCGTTGTACCACAGATCAAATGTACGGCATAGAAACGCTCCGTATTGTTCAGGTGTAATTCGAAAGCGGCCAGGCATATCACTCTTCTGTGAGACAAAATCCATGCAAGGGATAAACTGAATATAAGGAAATTGTTGTTCCTGGTAGAATGCCATCAATTCGTCTGGTTTCATCACATTATCTTCATGAATCACCGTCAGAATACTATAGTCCACACCCTCGTTCTGTAGATGGCGAATCCCACGCATAACTAGATCATAACTACCTTTCCCCGAACCCGTTATACGATGTGCATCATGAATGGTCTCAGGACCGTCCACACTAATCCCAACCAAAAAGTTGTACCGTTTAAAAAATTTCGCCCATTTCTCATGAATTAGCGTTCCGTTGGTCTGCAGCGCATTACTGATCATCGTATGAGGTGGAGCGTACTTAGCTTGGAGTGAAATCACGCGTTCAAAATATGGAAGTCCGGCTAATAGCGGCTCCCCTCCCTGCCAAGAGAACGTCGCTATACCAGATGATCTTTTCATGTACTGAGCGATAAACCGCTCCAGAAGATCCGTATCCATCACTCGGATCGGATGATGAGGATGTCCCCCTGCTGTGCTGTAATAGCAATAATCACAGGTTAAATTACAATCCTCTGAGACGGTTTTCCACATGACATGAAGAGTCTCAGGCCTCGAGGTCTGTATGCAAGTTGTCATACGATTCTGCCCCTCCTATATAAATACAACCTTTATGAAACCTATTTCCTATTTCTTCAATTAAATCATAGGTATGTGCATCAACGATGAGTAAAACATCATAGTTTGTCGAATATCTAGAGATAAAAAAATACACTCCCTATTGTCTTTCGAGACAATGGGGAGTGTATTTTCTTTGAAGATAAATAGAGCATTACCAGACACTGTTTCTTTAATTACGGACGTATTCCTTATTCGCTGTTTCCAACATTGATTTCCAATCCGCAAATTTAGTCTCTCTAACTACATGACGATCAAAAAGTTCATCAGGTATGTCAGCAACATCTTCTTCTGTCTTTACTTGAAAGTTTCCTTTGGTTACAAACTCATCGAAACTTTTGTAATTGGAATACTTACTCATAAACGCTTCATTAAACAATTTCTCGAAAGAGATGTGATTGGGATCTTCTTGATACGTTTTCTGTCCTTGTAACTCATTCATCAATTCTTCCATGGTCATTGGTTTTTGTCTTCTCAAATTACCACTCCTAATTTTCTGTTATAGTTGTAGAATATCATGTTAATCCATAAATCACACGAATCCTAAGCTTACCATAATTTTCGCTATTTCACCTTTCAAATTTCACTTAATATGCAAATGATCCGCCTCTATACTTAAAATACAACAAAAAACCTCCCTTATTCATAAGGAAGGCTCTTTTTATTAGGACAATTTCACCAAACTGTAGTTTTTCTTACCCTTACGGATAATGATAAACCGGCCCCCGATAGCTTCGCTAGCTGTAACATCCAGAGCTACGTCGCTAACTTTCTCACCATTCATGGAGATTGCTCCTTTGGTGATATCCTCACGTGCTTGACGCTTGGACGGCTCGATACCGAGATCAACCAACCACTCTACGATATTTTTAGATTCCAGTGTAGTTTCGTAGGTCGGCATTTCCTTGAAGCCTTGCTCGATCTCATCAGCAGTTAGGGATTTGATATCTCCACTGAACAGAGCAGCAGTAATACGTTTAGCCTGCTCCAGCAATTCTTCACCATGCACGAATCTGGTCATTTCTTCAGCAAGTGTTTTTTGTGCTTCGCGTTTATGCGGTTCAGTCTGTACTTTTTCCGCAAGTGCATCAATTTGCTCTTTAGATAGGAATGTAAAGTACTTCAAGTATTTCACAACATCACGGTCATCAGTGTTCGCCCAGAACTGGTAGAACTCAAACGCAGTCGTTTTGTTTGGATCGAGCCAGATTGCCCCTCCAGCTGATTTACCGAATTTTGTTCCATCAGCTTTCAACATAAGCGGGATCGTTAGACCGAATGCTTTTGCTTCAGGTCCTTCTTTTCTACGGATCAGATCCAGACCGCTTGTAATGTTGCCCCATTGATCGGAGCCACCAATTTGGAGCTGCACATCTTCATGCTGGTACAGATGCAGGTAATCTAGGGATTGCAGGATTTGGTAGGAGAATTCAGTAAAGGAAATTCCGCTGTCCAATCTGCTCGCTACAACATCTTTGGCAAGCATCGAATTGATGCTGAAGTTCTTACCATAGTCACGCAAAAATTCGATCACATTGATTTTATGCGTCCAATCGTAGTTATTCACCATACGAATTTGATTGTCGCCATCAGTAACGAACAGTTTTTTCATTTGTGCGGTAAGCGCATCTACGTTAGCTTGGATTTGCTCCAGCGTCTGCAATGAACGCTCGGATTGTCGTCCACTTGGATCACCTATCGTACCTGTAGCACCGCCAATTAGCATAACCGGACGATGTCCTGCAAGCTGGAATCTTTTGAGTACCATGAACGGAATCAAGTGACCAATATGCATACTGTCACCCGTCGGGTCTACACCGCAGTACACCGAAACGGATTTCTGGTTGGTCAATTCTCTAAGCCCTTCGGCATCGGTTTGTTGATTGATGGCATCGCGCCATTCTAGTTCATCGATAATATTCATTGCCTAACACCCCTTAAATTAGTAGATATCCTATAACGAATCATCAGTCCGCCAAGCGAATATAAGGATAGTTGATGAAGAGAAACTTATAAATCCTTATATTTAAAAACAAAAAAATCGTCCCCTTGTCTATTGTAGACATAGGGACGATTGAATAACCGTGTTACCACCCAGATTGCACCAATGAAACGCTAATGCTAAAACACAGCATTGATGCCACTCGTGACGAGATATCGTTCGCCATTCCGCTCGGTGTTAGCCGAGATACTCCAAAGTGTAATTCGTACTCTTAGTGTGTACCGGGTTTCATCAACCCCCGGCTTTCTGAAACAGGGACTAAGCTACTACTGGGCTTCTTCAACGTATATCGTATATAAGATTACAGCCAGTATAGTGAAATAATTCTTCAATGTCAACATCTTAAGCTGAGAATGCCGAGACACACTCCTGCTGTGACGCACTACTAGAGGGCTAAGGTATTACTTCATTTTCAACGTAGATCAGTAATACTCCTTGTTGCCCGTGTTACAATCCGCTTCGTTTCCTTGGAATCCGAAGAAATTAACCACTTCTCACTAAGCTGTTGCACCCAGTCTGGATTGCTTTTACTCGCATCGTTCAACCAATTACTTACAGAATCCTGAACGTATTTTGCCGGATCTGACTTAAGTGGTTCTAATAATGGAAGTGCTATTGCTGGGTTTTCTTTTAGCGCAGTAATATGCTTCGCCCATACCCCATGTGGCCGCGTCAATTCGATTGCATATCTCCTTATGTTCGTATCTTGATCATGAACCCAGCACTCTAAGAACTTAATGGATTCATCCAATTCTGCAATGACCGATTCCCTTAAAGCCATCCATGAAATCTCACGTACCCCAAAATGATCATCCGCTGCAAAGGGACGGATATCCATTAGCTTTTGCGATAGACTTAAAGATTGATTTAGACCGATCATATAGGCAGCCCAACAGCGGACACTATCGGAACGATGCTGTGCTAATGCTGAGAATACTCGGACTTGTTCCACATCTGATTTGCACTCCAATACCTGTTGCCACTCCCGCGCGATAGCCGGTATGAGCTTCATGATTTTCTTTTCCGATGAATCGCGAAGCCTTTGTAAAATGGGTTCGGATTCCTGTCCAAAACCTAGCTCGTCCAGTACATTTTCTATCAAGACCATATGGTCCACAGCAAGCCATTCCGTTAGATTTACAGTCTGTAATTGTCCTTTATGCAATAGTCCAACAACATCAGCAGGAATATCGCTAACTTTTCGAGCTCCCTTCCTATGCTCCATATAAATCTTCCCTTCACCTATGATTTTAAAGGCTTGGATATCCTTCTTCTTATATCTAGGATACGGGTATTTCTAACCATAAAGATGTAATCTCATTTACAGCTCATAATCTTTATAAATTTCTTTCCAAAATCTTATCATGATGGATACGTATAGTTTTGAACCCAGTCTGAAGCACCTCAGCTTTTACCAATTCTTGCAATGCCACAGTAACCGCTTCTCTGCTCGCACCAATCAAATTGGCGATTTCTTGATGTGATAGTGGAACATTGATTTTATAATAATTATCCTCACTTTTAACGCCTAGTTGATCCGATAGCTTTAAAAGAACACACAATATTTTATCATGCAGATTTCCGATGGCTAGGTTTTGAGTTAACTGACTCATACTTTTTATACGATCGCTCAATACTTGCATTAACGACATCAAAAATCTAGGTCGAGTAGCTACGAAATCTTCAAATCTTACAGGATCAATTGTACAGATATGACACTCTTCCATGGCTTCAATGTAATGATCTTTGGTTCCAAACGAAATCACGTTCATTTCACCAAAAACATTACCCTCACTCAGAATATCCGAAGTAAACTGCTTCCCATCCGCATTCAATCGGTATAAACGCACCTTTCCTTTTTTCACAAAAAATAATCCTTCAGAGAAGGTTGTCGGTGTCTGGATATATGTATTTTTCGGGACTACTGTTATTCGAGTTAACTCTTCCATTTCCATTAGATCTTCCAGCGCTAACGATTGAAGCAAATTGAATTGAGATAAATAATGAATAGTCTCCATTGCTCCTCCCTTATATAACGTTATTCGTTATTTTAGTATACCGCACAAAAAAAGCCACGTCCTAAGGACGCAGCTTATTCGTTAAAGATTACTTGCTTCCCAGCGTGCTACTTCTTCACGAACACGAGGAGCTACTTCTGTTCCCAGCAGTCTAATCGCCTTCATAACATCCTCATGAGGCATTGTACCGTGGGGCATATGTAAAAAGAATCGTGTAATTCCAACATGCTTGCGAAGATGAATGATTTTGTTCGCAACGGTTTCTGGATCACCTACGTACAGAGCGCCATCAAAGCTGCATGCTGCATCATAATCGGAACGATGGTATGGGGGTGTCCCTTTTTCCTTCGCCCGCACATTGGTCCGAGCATGCGTTGAAGGGAAAAATTTCTCCAGTGCTAACTCATTAGTCTCAGCAATAAACCCGTGTGAGTGTGAGGCAATAGGCAGGCTTGAAAGATCATATCCGGCTTCAGCCGCTGCTTTTTTGTAAAGCTGCACATGCTTCGCATAATCAAGCGGTTGAACATTTCCAATAATAGCTAATACAAAGGGTAAACCTAATGCTCCAGTGCGAATCGCAGATTCTGGACTACCTGCACTCCCAATCCAAATCGGTAACGGATCTTGAACCGGACGCGGGTAAATCCCCAGATTGTTTATGGCTGCTCGATGTTTGCCACTCCAGGTTACTTTTTCTGACTTTTGGATGGCTAATAACAATTCCAGCTTCTCATTAAAGAGTTCTTCATAATCTTTCAGATCATAGCCGAATAAAGGAAAAGACTCTGTAAACGAACCGCGGCCGATCATAATTTCTGCACGTCCATTCGAAATGCCATCTAGCGTTGCAAAATCTTGAAATACACGTACGGGATCTGCTGAAGACAGGATCATCACGGCACTGGTCAACCGAATCTTCGAAGTCAACGATGCAGCTGCCGCTAACACAACCGCAGGTGATGAAGCCGCATAATCATTACGATGATGCTCGCCCACTCCGTATACATCTAGTCCCACCTCTTCAGCAAGTACAATTTCCTCCACTACTTCACGTAGTCGTTCTGCATGACTTATTGTCTCACCCGTTTGGACATCGGGCGTTGTCTCGACAAAGGTACTTATTCCAAGTTCCACTCTCGTTTCCTCCTAAAGTTCTGCACGATGCATTATTCTCTGGATGTAAATGTTTGAATATTCATAATTACATTTAATCAAGAAACCCATTATAATTGGATTCACCGATAATTCCAACTATTTCAGATCCCCTCGATTATTGATCGGTCTGAGGAGCCCTTATTTTAATGGTTTTGGCCATTTTGTGAGATTATCGGACTCAGATGCTGCTTTTTGCCCAAACCCACTACCAAAATGTGTGTTTTTATGGAAATAAGAACTATACGGTCCGAAACTAGTGCGATGTAAGAGCCAAGACAATATTAAAAGACCACTAATCACCTGAAAAACGGAAGTTTAGTGGTCAATTTCTAGCTAGTTCATGTTCCCTATACTAGAGCTTATGGGCTTATCTAGCGGTTTCGGGGGTTTTCTCTGATTGATTCCAACCCCCACTCGACCGAACACAAAGGCTCCGCCTGGAATACGATTCGCTATGTTCATGATGATCGCCGATCCAACCACACATCCGACAAATTGGAGAAGCACACTGAATAGTCCAAGGTTTTGCAACCCGAACGAAGAAGGAAGTTTGACGAATAAAGCCAACAACAACGGGTGAAGCAAATATATGCCGAAGGAGTATCTACTGCTCCACTCCAGCACACGCGGCACTTTTTTCAATGCAGAAGCCACTGTGAAGAGTAGTAGAATCATGCTCATGGCGAAAAGTAACATATCAATTCTCTTGGAACTATGTGCCGTAATCCAGCCTTGCCCATTCACGAATAGCACAAACGCGCCTGTTACAACTGGAAGCACGTAGACAGCTAAACGGAACTGTTTTAATTTTTCCCGGAACCAAGCCTCATTTCGCCCCAAGTAATAAGCCACAGTAAAGTAGAAAATCCACCCCGGAGAGAAAACCCAATACAATTTATCCCAAATATATTGAGCAGCTACCGTATCTACGGGTTTGGTGAAATTGAAAAAACCTAAGTAAGCCACATTAATAACGAATGACGCAATCAGTATAGAGCGTGGAGTGAATTTTTTGGCATGCTTTTGAAATAAGAGGAACAAGGCATAAAACTGAAAGATAATTAGGATAAAGTAGCCATGAAAATCGCCAAGTAACCAATGACGCCAGAGAAAGTACCAAAAAGCTTGAAGAAGCGGAATCCCCTCACTGCCCGCCATATCCAATCCTTTTAACCCTGCGTACAAAGCTCCGAAAAAAAAGTAAGGAAGCAAAATATACTTGATCCGTTTCTCCCAAAATTTCGCGGGAATTCCGTCCGGGTATGCAAAAGACAATACGAATTGCGAGATAAATACGAATACCGGTGTGCCAAATGTAAGCAGTAGACCCACTGACTCTACCCAAGGCGTGTTCCCATCGTCATAGACTCGATATAAAGCATGTAACAGCGCTATACTTAAGCAGGCTATACTACGTAGAACAAACATTTCCGAATTTAATTTTCGTTCCATGGGGATGACCCCTTTCGATATTTGCGATTAATGGTCCACAGCACTGCCTACAGTCAATCGGGCTGCAATCGTCTTCTTGAGTCCCTGGTTAAGATTATGGTGAGGTGACCAGGACATCAACTCGTTTGCTTTACTATTGTTTAAATAGCTGTGAAGAATATCTCCCGGTCGAGCCTGTTCATAGGTTGTCTGGGATTCCCGACCTGTAATACAGCCTATCATCTCTACAATCGTATTAATGGAGGTCGCCACCCCGCAGCTAATATTTATGATCTGATTATCCGCATTCTCATCTGTACAAGCCGCATTTACAAACGCCTGTGCAACATCCTCAACATAGACAAAATCCCTGGTCTGTTCTCCATCCCCATAAATCACAAGCTCCTTGCCTTGCTTTATGCGATCCAGAAAAATCGAAACGACACCAGCTTCACCATGCGAGCTTTGTCGAGGTCCATATACATTCGCAAGACGAAGAATGGTGTACTTCAGCCCATGCATGCTGGCAAACATCCGAATATAAGACTCAGGAACACTTTTTGATACCCCATAACAAGATTCAGGATTTAAGGGATGTTTCTCGTCAATGCTCAAATATTCAGGATTACCGTATACAGCGGCCGATGAGGCATACACGATCTTTTCAACCTGATGGGCCTCACACATCCGCAGGACGTTAAGTGTGCCAACAATATTCACATTCGCATCAAACAATGGATTGCGCTGAGATTCTCTTACGTCAATCTGTGCAGCCAGATGAATGACCACATCCGGTTTCTCACGGATAAAGACTTCACCCAGAGTCTCGTCCCGAATGTCGTACGGATATAAAAGAGCGGAAGGATTTCTATAGAATGAGCCGGAAGCACCCGATAAATTATCTACAATTACAGTTTCGATCCCCTCTGTTATAAGCCGGTCAACAACATGTGACCCAATAAAACCAAGCCCCCCAGTTACTAATACCTTCAAATAAAAAACTCCTTTCGCCCTGTAAAGTGCTCTTTGTACCATGCATCTGTAGAAAAGTTCACATAAAATACTTAAGAAGAAACGATGTTGTCATCCTTTATGGACGACAACCGTTACTCGTAGAAATATAAGGATGATTTATAACGCGAAACTTAGCCTTATATTTCAAATCAAAAAATAAAGGAGTGAAGTATATGGCAACTGCACCTATTCCAGATAATTCTGTAACAACGTCCGTTATTGCGGACGGAGCAGTCACTTCTATTAAATTAGATCCTGAAACTAACGGTTACGTGAATGTTCGATCTTATGGAGCTACAGGGAATGGTACCAAAGATGACACCGTCGCGATTCAAAATGCAATTAATGCTGGAAATGCCAAACGCAAGGTCGTTATTTTTCCGCCTGGTGTATATAAAGTCTCTTCCGGCCACATGCGTAACCCTTCAGTCCTAGATTGGTGGTGTCTTCGTATTCCAACCGGAACTAACCTAAGCTTTGAAGCCGGCTCAAAATTGGTGCTTGCCCCTAACCCACCATCGGATACTCGAGTTCTTGTTATGTTAAATGCCGCAAACATCACGATATCCGGCAGCCTCGAAATAGACGGAAGTGCTTCGACTGTTAAAACAGCCGTCAACGATCAACTTCATGGCTTGTTCATTTCTTCTTCGCAAAATATAACGATCGAATCGGTGTACTCTCATGATTGCTATGGTGATAATATTTTCATTGGAGGGACAGAAGATATCCCATCCGTTAATGTGCATATCGGATATGCGTACTGTGAAACGGCTGGTCGAAAGAACTTTGTAGTCCATTTTGTAGACCAGCTTCATGTCAACAGAGCGGTATTAAATAACAGTCGCGGTGGTGCACCTGGGTTTAATGGCGCCAATTCACTCGATGTAGAACCCGACATCTTCAAGGGAACGCGTAGCTTTTATCAACGATTCGACTCTTTGACAACAACTGGTTTCGGCAATGATATGACAACTGGGCTTTCAGATGAGATAACGAGACTCTGGACTCTCGACATCGGTTCACTAGATATGCGTGTAAGTGGATCAGTAAGTCCAGCATTGCTGTCCTATGGATTGACGCTAAAAATCAACCATTTGTCTATTCGCTCGACGGATCATAAAGCTAATTACGGTCTACAAACGATCTATTCACAATTTATTGATATCGGAAGCGCAAAGTTCGATGGAATCGGCGGCCCCGCGATCTACGCTGCGTTTAATGCTGCTGGAGGAAAACCAAGATTGCATATCGGCTCGTTAGGGATGTACGGCTCGGGTTCCACCTTAGCAAGCGGAGTCCGAATCGACGGAGGAGATCTTTATGTGGGGACGATAGATGCACAGGACTTAACGGGCAGTACCTTACAATTATTCACAACAGAGTCTGACGCGATGGTTACTGTTGACAATATGATTGTCCGTAACAGCGGGACCAATCAAGTCGTGCTAGCGTCATCTTATGGTGCAGCTAAACCCTTCCTGCACCTGAACAATGTAGCAGTGTTTGATACCCGTTCTGTAAAGGTAAAACGCATTCTAGAATTCGAAACATTGGTTGCCATGCAGGGTACTTCTCTTGGTACCTTGTATAATCCGTATGCTTTAACTGAATGGTTCTCTACCTATGGCAACTTCAAACGGGCAGTCCGACTCGTTGGTGGAACATTACTTCCTGCAGTATTTATCGTGGAAGGATCGCCTGAGGGAACGATTACCGCTCCGATTGGCAGTCTGGCTATGCGAACAGATGGTGTAGCGAAAGCCACTTTTTATGTGAAGGAAAGCGGCACTGGTGCTAACGGATGGATTGCTAAGTAATTTTTCAGCGGTTCTGAATACAAGACTCTATCGCATCCATTACGCGTACCAGATCATCATCCGATAAAGAGCTACCAGAAGGTAGACATACACCTTTTGTGAACAATTGATCAGATACACTATGTCCCTCCATGTATGGATAATAGAAGGCGTTCTCGAACAGAGGTTGCAAATGTAGTGGTTTCCATACAGGTCTAGCTTCTATATTGTTGAATTCCAGGCACTTTAAGAGTTGATTAGCGGAGAAGCCTGCGATTTCTTCATCAATCGTTAGCGCACTTAACCAGCGTGTACTGCGACAATTTGGCGCTTCCGGCATGAAATGAAGACCCGGAATGGATCCCAATCGATCTGAGTACACTTGAGAAATATATCTACGTCGTTCGACCTTTTCCTCAAGTAGCTCCAGTTGCCCTCGTCCTATGGCTGCCAACAGGTTACTTAGCCGGTAGTTATAACCCATTTCGGAATGCTGATAGTGTGGAGCAGTGTCACGTGCTTGGGTAGACCAGAAACGGGCTTGATCTAATGCATCGGTATCATCCGATACAAGCATACCTCCACCTGAGGTTGTAATAATTTTATTCCCGTTGAAAGAATAGATTCCGAAGCGGCCCCAAGTACCACTGGCCTTTCCGTGATAAAAGGCACCGAGGGATTCCGCAGCATCTTCTATTAAAACAATACCGTAATGATTCGCGATTTCTACAATTGGCTCCATGTCTGCGCTCTGCCCGTACAAATTGACAATAACAGCTGCTTTAGGCAGTATCCCTCTATCATTCAAATCCTGGCAGGCCCGCTGAAAGGCTAGTGGACACATATTCCATGTTTCTGGTTCTGAGTCTACGAATACAGGTGTAGCCCCCAAATATAAAATAGGATTGGCACTAGCTACGAACGTAAGCGTCGAACAAATCACGTAATCTCCTTGAGAAACGCCAGCTAGACGTAGTGCAAGATGAATTGCTGCTGTTCCAGAGCTTAATGCAAGTGCACCCTTTGAACCTGTATAGTCGGCCATCTCCCGCTCGAAAGCATCGACTTGTGGTCCGATGGGAGCGATCCAGCCAGAATGAATTGCATCCTCCAAATAAGCCTGTTCACGTCCACTTACATGCGGTGGGGATAACAAGATTCGTGGTAGAATGCGTGGTTGACGAATACTCATGCCTTGCTCCTTTCTCCATTTGGATGCTTTAATCCAAATGGAATACATATCTTATTGACTTACTTCAGAGCGTGGTCCATGATATTTTGATTCAAAAGAGATGGATGCCGGTAGAGCGGAAAGTAATTCCCCGCAACTCCAGTGTCACAGAGTGCTATCATTCGTTCATACACCTCGGGGAAAAATATTCGCTTACCTAAGTAATAGTCTAGTGGTTCTAGTTGAGTAGCGAATCTTAGCTTGAACTGAAACAGCTCGTCATTCCCCTTATATCCCCCACCGAGATGGAATTTTTCATATCCATTCTCCATCCCCCATACGGCTGCTGCGTGGATGAGAAATTTGGTAGGTGACCACTGCAGATAAGCTCGGTCCCAACCGCATAAGTGATAATGCATCCATGGTCGATCAAGAAGTATAATACTTGCCCCTACACTCCTCTCCCCATCCATCGCCTCAAACAGCACTACCCGTCCGTCTGGCAAAAGGCTTGTATCTTCTATAAATTTTCGAGGGAAATAATAAAAGGGATCTGCTTGTAAATCATTTAACGTCCCGTAATATAACTCGATGAAAGGCTCGATCCGATCCTTAAGATCCGACTTTCGAATGGTGAATGGAGCTGACTTTAATTTACGGATATTTCTTTTATGATTGCTGCCATAGTTCTGAATTAGCACTGACTCTGAGCCAACTGTCAAATCCATGTAAGCTGTATTCCGATTGAGCTCCGTAGTAAGCCCTTTCTGGTATTCAGTGGCATTGCCTATAAAAGGATGGAATCTTACAAACTCGGTCATGATCTTTTTCTCTCTGCAGTAATCTGTGAACGTTTCACTGAATTTTCGGTACAACTCTGTTCGTTCCGCTCCTATTGGCACATTAGATATCGGCCCCCCGTATCCATAAGGTGTGCTGATGTCATACCATTCTCCTTCAAGTCCCAGCTGGATGACTGCTGGAAGATGGCTAATGGAGCGAAGTAAGTAAGGATAAATGATGAGCTTCTCACCCTGCTTAAAAACAAACAGTTCTGCCTGTTGATGATCATCATCCTCAAACAGCCGAAAAAAATCTGCAGAAAAATAGATATCCTTACAATCCATCTGATTCAAATAAGCATCCCATTCTTCAGAATGCGCGCTATTAAGCACAATGAAATCACTCATACGTCACCACCTAAAAGTTATGTTAACGACGCTTCCTTGAGGTACTTCGACAAAACTGACTTCGGAAGCATTCGCTGCTAATCCAATATCTTGATCATACGTATACTTTCAGTGCTTAAGCTTAGCGCTTGGTCTCTCTCTCGTAAGAATGCATCGGATGAAAGCAATAACAGCTTTCTCTCCCGGTCAAGGTCGAGTAACACATCGGTTAGTGGATACCCACCGTCCCACTCTCCACTTTGCAGTTGGATGCGAAAATACTGCTCGCCGAGCCGACCCACAACTGAAGTCTTCTGCTTCGTTCTAATCCTAAATGAAGAAAATCCGTATTTTAGATGATGTGCCTCTGCCATTGGGTAATCATCAATAATGTAATTCACTTCTTCATCATCTATATCCGCTCCAGCAGCAATAACATCTGCGCTAGCCGTTAATGAACGATCCAGATCCCTCACATACCAATAAGTACGTCCTTCTTCTACAAAGCCAAGGCGAAGGTACCAAGCATGAGCCTGTTCATTCCATGAGAACACATCCAGTACCAACTTCTTAATATCGTCCCTCTTGGCTAATTTCTCTCCATACGCCATGAGCATTCCGCCAATACCGTCCTTGCGAAACGCCGCATCCACGTTTAAATTATTCAGAACCAATATTTGTTCCATTCTTCGCCATTCTGCGAATCCAATGAGCACTTCTCCAAGATAGGCTCCAATCAACAACGTGGCCGAATGACCTCCACACTTACAAGCCGCTTGTAGATATGCTGGATAACCCGTACAAGCAAATATCGTTTGATTGTACACATGCTCCGGTAAATTGCTCTTCAAGAGCCGGCATGCATGATGTATATCGTCTTCATGCAGCGGTCTAAACTGCACACTCATGCCTGGCCCTCCTTTTTATTCAGCCTATACTCATCCAGAGGCAGGCTATGCCGACCTGGATTGGCTACAACATCATCTTGGCGAATCACCTTCAAGACGGTCTTGCATAATATCAGCGCATCAAGTCTGAAACTTAAACTCTCGACATAGGTGACATCATACGAAAGCCGGTCTTTCCACGACGAAGTATTGCGTCCTGAAACCTGTGCTAATCCCGTAATTCCTGGTCTTACTGAGAAACGCAACCTCTCCTGTTCGGAATAGTATGGGCTATAACGCATGAGTAAGGGTCTTGGACCAATCAGACTCATTTCTCCCTTCACAACATTCACCAATTGTGGTAGTTCATCCAGACTTAGCTTCCGGATGATTCCGCCAAATTTGATATATCGTCGCTCATCTGGTAACGGCTGACCCTGCGTGTCATACAGTTCAGCCATGGTCCGAAATTTGTAGATAAAGAAGGGTTTCTCTCCCCGCCCTGGTCGTTGCTGCTTGAACAAGATTGGGCTTCCAAGCTTCATTCGAATCAACAACGCCACCACAGCCATGACTGGACTAAATATACACAACATAACGATCGCTCCCACAAGATCGAAGCCTCGTTTCATATGGCGATACATGTTAGTACTCCTCCCGCCTTTCTCTTAATCCGTAAAAAGACGTTCCTTCAGTGAGTTCACCTGTTTTAAATCAGCACTCCAGTAGTACACCTTAGTTCTGACTAGCGGATCAGAACCAAAACTGTTGTTGCCTGGAATCTGCTCGTACTTAAAGTCCTCGGAAGTTATTCCCTTGAATAACCAAGCTAAGCTGAGCAAATCACTGTCACTGAAGCTTGTATCGATAATGTCTTTCTTTTCATGGAGCAATAATCCCGCCAGATCCGGAAGATGCTCAGGGCTCAACAGCTTATTGGCCACAGCTCTAACGATATTGAATTGCTCCTCTTGACGACTAAAGTCACCGTTCGGAGTAGAGTAACGCGCCCTAGCAAGGTAGAGAGCATGCACACCATCCAAATGCTGTTCGCCTTTTTTGATGGTAATCTCTGGGGTTATTATGACATCCTGATCGATTACCATGTCGATCCCACCGATTGAATCGATGAAATCACGAACTCCAGAGAAATTCGTCTTGATGTAATGATGAATGGGAATATTCATAAAGTCGCTCACCGCTTGAATGAGCGTCAACGTTCCTTGCTCATTCCCACCTTTGGACTCACCAACAATATGAGCATGATTAATTTTGGTGTATCCAACATTTTGTACATACACCCTTGTATCGCGCGGTACAGAGACGATGTTCACCTTCCGCTGTTCCGGCATTACATGCACAACCATGATCGTGTCTGCACGCGAGATTTCCCCACCCCACGTATCTGTTCCAATTAATACAACATTAAAGGATGAAGTTTTTTTATCGGTTGCTTCTGGCGATGCTGCTGGTTCAGTCGATGGTAGTACCACGCCATCCGAATTTGCTGGACTTTTCGTAGTCCCATCCGACTGCGTCTTCCCCACAGGTACTGCAGAAATTTTAGAGTTAGGTATCGTTAATGGATTAAGGGCAGCCTTTTGAAATCGCTGCTCAGCATTTAATACCCCTCTAATCCAAATGCCACCAATTACAATCACAATCAGAAAACCAATCAGGGCGAATCTTCCAATTCGCCGCATGACTATTTGCTTTCTTGTGAATTTCTTGTCACTCTTGCCACGCAAACGCAATTTCTTGTTCCATCTACTCATAAACGACTTCATCACTTAGATCCCCGCATGAACTTCGGATTTGATCCGTTCAAGCTCATGAATAGCCACCTGTGGTTCTTCCTGAAAGCCCGAATAGCTTGGAATAAGCTGCTTTAATAATTTCTTAATCTGATAACTGCTTGGCACAAATTCGTACCGTTTGCACAAATTCTCCAGCACACCAAGGACCAAATTCAATTCGGATCTGGAAACACTTTGAGGCCGACTGATCATGATGCGATAGTTATTGGTGACCATCAATCCTTCCTCTTCTGTCAGGAGTTCCTCAAATAATTTCTCTCCAGGACGAATGCCCGTGACCACGATAGGGATATCTTTATCGGGTTCTAAGCCCGACAGACGTATTAAATCTCTTGCTAGATCGTATATCCGAACCGGCTTACCCATATCAAGCACGAACACCTCGCCACCTTGTGCCAGTACGCTCGCCTGGATAACCAATTGCACTGCTTCCGGGATCGTCATGAAATACCGCACCATATCCATATGGGTAACCGTAACCGGGCCACCACTCTCGATCTGTCTTTTGAATAACGGAATAACACTCCCCCGACTACCGAGAACATTACCGAAACGGACAGCAGCAAAAACCGTCTTGCTAGATGAATTCTGATCATTAATAATCATTTCTGCCGCTCGCTTCGTAGCTCCCATGACACTTGTTGGATTAACCGCTTTGTCCGAAGAGATCAGAATGAACCGCTTAGCACCATATTTGGCACTCGCTTCCGCAACATTCCTTGTTCCGATAACGTTGTTCTTTACCGCCTCCACCGGATTCATCTCCATAAGGGGCACATGTTTATGCGCAGCGGCGTGATACACAATCGTAGGTCGGAAATTCTGAAAAACACTATCGATCCGCGACACATCCTGAATATCAGCTATGATCGGTTGAATCTTCTGATCGGGATATAATTGGCGTAGCTCTTGTTCAATCAGGTAAATGCTGTTCTCACCATGACCAAGCAGCAACATTTCCTTCGGACGATACGCAGCTAGCTGACGGCACAGTTCTGAGCCAATGGAGCCTCCTGCACCCGTGATGAGAATACACTCACTCCCTAAATTCTCACGAATCTCTTCAGTATTAATCTCAACAGGAGTTCTACCCAGCAAATCATTTACGGACACTTCACGAATTCGATTGACTGCCATTTTCCCGTCCAAAATTTCTGTCATACTAGGCATTAGCTTAATCTGTGCTTTTGTTGATTTGCAGATCTCAATAATCTCCATTAAGTCGTTATGTGGCGCTGTCGGGAGGGCAATAATAATGAACGCAATGTCCAGCTGTTTCACGGCCTCGGGAATGAAATTTCGGTTACCCACAATCGGCAGCCCCATTACTTCCAGCTTTTGTTTGGATGCATCATCATCAATGAAAGCGACCGGATGCATAAATTTGAACCTTGAATGCTTGATATCTTTCGTAACGAGGATTCCTGCTTTACCAGCCCCAACGATTAGAAGATTACCTTCGAAGGCATCCTTCACACCCGTTGTCTCAAATCCATCATTTAGAAGACGTTTAACCATTCGTAATCCAACTATGCCCAGAAACACATAACCCGCTGCAAAATAGATAGAAATCGGTAGTCGATAGGAAGGAATTACTGCATGGGTGGATAGGTTGACAGCAATCACTCCAACGAGGGTTAATACACTCACTTTTAGAAGCTGCAGTAACTCTCTCATTCCGGTGTATCGCCAGATATTGTTATACACTTTGAATCCAAATGAGAAGGCCGCATACACCGCAATGTGAATCAATATTGCCCACGGAAGCATCCACACGTACATCTCAGGGATTTGAAAATCAAACCGAAGTAAAAACACAAGCCACACTGAAGCCGCAATAATCCCTGCATCCAACATGACCAAACGGACGATCCGCATTTTCATCACTTCTTTCTCCCTAATTAACTAAAAATTCATTTACTCGCCTTTTAAGTGAGAGTGAATATTCAATCCCCCGATAGGCTGGCATGCATTTCAGACGGAACCCGCTTTCTTTCCTCCTTGTTTAGCGCTTCTATATAGATCGAGTCCATTTCACGGAGCACCGCAGGCAACCCGTAACGAATGATCCTCTCCTTGTTTGCTTCTCCCATTGCCGTAGTTAATTCTGGATCATCACGTAATTGAGTAAAAGCCTTAGCGGTAGCGGTAATATCACCAACAGGAACCAACATGCCTGTTGACTCATGTTCGATCAAATCATGAATCCCCCGAATATGCGTACCTATAACGGGTTTTCCTACTGCCATCGCCTCCATAATCGCCCGAGGTAGCCCCTCGCGATAAGACACAAGTGCAGCAACATCACATGCTCTGAGTAGATCCGGAATATCTCTACGGTACCCAAGCATATGCACCCGATCGCTGACACCCAGCCGATTAGCAAGTTCCAATAGAGTCTGCTCGAACGGTCCTGTACCCGCAAAAGCCAGATGGATGTTGCCTGCTTGAGACCCCAACTGACCCAGCGCTTCGATCAACTGCTTCTGGTTCTTGTTGGCGTTCAATTCAGCAACGCATAGGATGACGAAGGGAGGTTCATCATGCTCACGCTTCGGCAGATCAAACAGTTGGCGTCGCCTATCTGCCTTCTCCGACGCAGTTTCAGGCTGATCCTGTTCACTGCCGTAAACCTGGAGATCAAGTCCTACACCACTCACATAAGTCACCTTTTTCCGTATAGAAAATTTCTGGGCGCGTTCATAATCTTCTCTATTTATGGTGATTAGCACATCTGTCCAGCGGGCCATTAACCTCTCGAGCGGATAATATAGCATCCAGTTCAGAAAAGGAGCTCCCTTGAAAAAATGAAAACCATGCGCTGTATACAATGTGCAAGGTACACCTGCTTTATGGGCCGCAATCCGTCCGAGAATCGAAGCGACTGGCGTATGTACATGGATGAACTGGAACCCCTCCTCCTTGAAGCTTTCCGTTAATATCCCTAGCGCTGCCCAGTTCTGCATCTGTAAAGGGCTACGCTGAATGGGCACATCATGACACACGATCCCCTTCTCTTCTAACCGTAATCTCGCTTCCCCGGGCTGCGCGTAAGCATGCACTTCACAACCTTTTTGCTGCAATAACGCCATGTAAGGTAGATGAAAACTCTCAAAATGCCCAAAAATGGAGGCTACAAAAGCAACTCTTACCGGCCCACAGTCTTCAGCAGGTATGCTCCCTAACCTCTTGTTATTGCGCTTGTTGCGCTTGTTCTGTTTGTTGTCGTAGGTTACGACCCGTTGACTTTTCAGTGCCCTTGGTTCGATATCGCTTCACTCCTTTCCATCCCGTATTCGTTAATCGGATGCAAGCTGCATTCATAGCCATCATGAACCACCAATACCGCTGAAATAAGGCTTCAATACCCATCGAAAGTCCAATCATCGCTGCGTGAGACAGCAATAATGCCATAATGATCGGTCTGTTCACCCTATCTGCCGCGCGATAAGAACGTATCCCAACGATGAAGAACCAGATCATGAATCCGCCGTACACAATCAAGCCCAACAAGCCAAATTCTGTCATAAACCAGATCGGAGTATTATGGATAATAATCCGCAGTTCATAGTTATAGCTACCGAGTCCAATCCCTAATAATGGACTTTGAGCGATCCACTCCACAGCCTTCCCAATGATGTCTAGACGCGACTGAATCTGCGAGGGTCTGCTGGCCATATTCCCAAGCACATCCAGATAAGCTGTACCTTTATACAACAGCAATGCTCCAAACGCGACGCTAAACCCCATGCCGATCTTGAGAAGTCGAGAAGGATTAGTCAGCAGTAATGTAAGCAGAACAAGGAACAAACCTATCCATGACGAACGCGAAAAAGTCATTATTATGCCCCCGGCTAAGGTGATCGTCGCTAGCGTACTCACCCATCCCCTTAGCAGCTTCACCCCGTCTCCACTCGTCATGATATGAATGGCAAAAGCCGTAACTAGTAATCCGCCGTATGCATTCGGATCAATTAGCATCCCGGAGAGGCGACCGTCTTGCACCATAAACGGAACCTTCACTCCACTAAAAAAATCGAACAAAGCGACGCCATTGAAGATCAGCACACTGATCAAAAAAGCTCGTAGCATTTTATATAACCGATCCCAGCTGTCTACAGCCTGAACAAGCATGATGTAAGTCAGCAGTAGGAGTACAAACCCAAAATCTTTTTGCAATAGAGCGTATTGCGTAATGAATCCATTGCGCCATATGGATACAAATGAAGCGAGGACGAAAATAAACAACATCCCCCAATGCCATGAACTGAACTGCCTCGGGTCCAATTTGAGGTGTAAACCTGCTGCAAACAAACCAAGCATTAAGAAAAGGTCAGAGGGTGCGATTCGAAATGCGCCACCGAAATCAATTTGAGCCGGAAGGCAGATGATGTAACCCATAACCGCAAACAGAAATAAATTACGCATGGTGTAGGGTTTCCCTACAACGAGTACAGATGTCATACAAGCCCCTACTTTCCTATGAGAAATTGCCTCTATGCGGCCAATTCCCGTTGTACCTGTTTCCTTGCCTGACGGATTACCAAGAAAAGTACAATCACACTACCTATCATCTGAACGAATAAGGCCAAGCTAGCCCCCACCGCAGCACCTATCACCCCGAAAATAGGCACGAATATTAGACAAGAAAGCCCATTAGTGATCACGGAACACAGAAACAAGGGAATCTGCGCTTTGTACTTCCCGGTAGCCGTTATGGCATACCACAGGTAAGACGTTACAAATACCAATAGGGTAGAAACGAGTAACCAATGAAATAAACCTATCTCAGTAGCCACATCTGGACTGAATAGAAGAGTTAGTAGCTGATGACCAAAGATCCACCCGATCAAACAAGCGATCGCACTAATTCCTATACCCATTGCAATCATTCGACTGAGTAAAGAGATGAACTCCTTATGTCGTCCGCTAGCGTGCCAACGGGCAAGACGTGGTGTTATCGCTTCACCGAGTGCAGTCACAACAACATTGCAGGCAACGATCATGTATGAGAGCGTAGCGTATATGCCTAAGTCATGTTCTCCTTTAAAATATGAAATCGCGTATAGTGGGATATTTGTATTTAGTGACATCAACGCCAGCACCACGCCAAGGGGTGAGCTTATGAGCAGCAAGCCCCATAATCGTCTTTTGTTAAAAAGTGGCCTGAGCGACGTATGCACTCTCGCTTTGCGAGCATCATATCCAATGGTTATTGCTAACCATCCGATAATCATGACTAATAACGCTAGAATGAGACTCTGAGTAGGGATAAATACGAGGGCGAAGACAAGTATGGAGAACAATCCTTTAGCAGCTCTCGAGAAAGAGATTTGATCTAGCCTTTCCTGCTTCTGAACGATACCCAATAAAATATCGCTGACCGACTCAACAATTCTATACAATCCTATGAAAAATATGACTAAAGCTGTATTCCAATCAGCACCACTAAGGATGCAACAACCTGCTGTAACCGTGAATGCAACTGCGGTTGTCACGAGTCGAAGGCCAAAAAAATCTCCAAAAAGATATTTTCCAGATGTATCAACGATCAAGACCGAACGCAGATGCAGATGCGACAGCATGAAGATGGGAGCAGTCACCGCAAGCCCTAACGAATATTGCCCAACGATTTCGGATGAGCCAAATTTATTAAGCAAAATTACAATCACGAATTGAGCGCCTGCGTATGTGATATTTCCGAATAAATAACGAAGAGAAGCAAGTGTCATAATGCGTTAGACCAACCCTGAAGTTGAGGCCCAATCGGCAAAATCTTCACCGCGAATCTTGTAACGTTTGCTACTTTTTCGATAATTCAAAACCGCCCCCAAAATATGTGCTCCTTGCTGCTCAAGAATCTGTTTTGCAGAGTTGGTATGCTTCAAGAGCACTTTCCCGGATTTTACGACTAACAGTACCCCCTCGGTCATCTTTGCCAAGATAAGGGCATCCGAAAAAGGCATTAACACCGAAGAAGAGTCGATGACAATCGTATCAAATCTCTCACTAAGCTCTGCAAATAACCTTTTCATTCCTGTTGATCCTAGTAAGTCAGCTGGATTGGGGGAGATCGGACCCGATGTCATTACAGAAAGTCCTTCTGATCCCTCAATAGGGAAAATACAATCATCCACACGGGTTTGATCCACTAGGATACTACTTAATCCGATCCAATTGGGTAGATCAAATGCCTTATGCACCGTTGGTGTACGCAAATCCCCATCGATCAGCAGCACAGTTCTTCCCGTTTCTGCCATCGCTATGGCCAAGTTCATCGCCACTGTTGATTTACCTTCATTCGGAAGTGAGCTTGTAACTAATAAAGATCGAATTTCTCCACCAACTCGGGTATAACGAATATTAGATCGTATCGTTCGGAATTGGTCACCATTAGATGATTTCGGTTGTTCCAGGCAATACAATCTTGGCGTTTTCTTCTTCATGTCTACTGGCTCCTTCTACTGAATTGGATTTCGTCTTCTCCCGCCGTTTCCGCGGCTTCAATTTTCCCACCGTTCCCAGAAGAGGAAGCTGCAAATCCAACTGAATATTCTTGGCGCTTTTCACAGGTTTCTCCGCCAATTCCCGTAGAATGGAAAATGCGATCCCAGCAATCAATGCAAGTCCGAAAGCAACGACCATATTGAATACTGGCTTGGGTGAGATCGCCTCGAAAGGAACCTTGGCTCGGTCAAGAAGCACAACATTCTCTACCCCCATAATCGCTTGGATGTTCTCATTAAAGGCCTCACCAAAGCCATTCGCGATATTCGTTGCCCGCTGAGCATTAGAATCCGATACAATTACCGTCGTCACGAGTGACTCGCTACTTGTTCTTGTTTTCACTTTTTCTAATAGTTTTTCAGGGGTCATGTTTAATTGCAGTCTTCTAACGACCTCTTCAGCGATTCTACTGCTTCGGATAATTTCTCCGTAAGTGGTTACTAGTTTTTGCCCAGCCATAATGTCATTGATTGCTTTCTGTTGCCTATCCCCTTGAATAAGAATAGAAGCCGTCGCCTCGTATTTCGGTTTCAAGACATAGTAGCTAACGAAGCTAGCAATTCCGACCGCAACAATACATAATACAATGATGAACAGCAGCCTACGTTTCACTAGTTTCAAAATGCTGCCTAGTTCGAATTCCATCGTTCATTTCTCCTAACCGTTAATGTATTTTCCTCTTCTTCAACAAGTGTTTTATTGTATAGTTATATTCTCGTTAGCCCAATATATGTCCAAAAAAAGTTGGGAATTTATAAGCCTTCTTTTAAAAAAAACCACCCGACTCCCTATTAAATCCCAACAAAAATAGGCCGTTTACTAGTAGGATTCTACTGGTAGACAGCCTTATATATTCACTTTTTACTACAACCTAATAATACGTCGTGCTAGTTGGCGCGCTTATGTAGCATTTTTTTGATAACCTTTCTATAATCCAATTATATGGTTTATCTTCGTATTGAATCTTAATGAAATCTTAACGGATAAATGAGATTTATTATGCATTCAAATCCGCCATTGCTGGAATATGAATTTCTTTGACACAGGAAGCGCTAGAGAGGTTAACGATACATTTCACAATGGAGACAATGTCCTGAACAGGAATTCTTGTGCCGCTATATTCTGCAATCGCTTTTTCTGCGCCATCCTCATAAGGAATTTCTGCTGCCAGCTCACCCGGATTTACACAAGTTACTGCAATGCCATCCTTACGAACATGCTCACGTAATGCATGTGTAATACCACGCAGACCGAACTTGGAAGCTACAAATGATACCTGGGCGTTATTGGTATGATCCAGTCCTGCTGTGGAGCCAATTAGAATAATTTTTCCTGCTTCCGATTTACGAAGATTAGGTAATACAGCCTGTATGCAGGTAATTGTTGAAGTTATATTCACATTAATAATGTTGGCAATGTCACTCGTCTCATCCTTGTCAAAAGTATAGTGATCCTCAAAACCTTCTTTCTCCCAAATACCCACGTTATAAACTAAAACATCAATCTTCTCCGTTTGAATTCCCTTTGATAAGACTTGTGCGGCATCTGGCAGCGATAGATCTACAGCAATCCATACCCGCTGTATGCCATCATTAAGATCCAGACTGCCCGGTCTGCTTCTGGAGACAATCCACACTCGATCACCATACTCAGGTAAACCTTTCACAAATGCATCTCCCAAACCTTTACTTGCCCCCAAAATTAGATAGTTTCTCATACTGTCGCCCTTTCTATATGCATCATTCTATTTTTATATCATAGTACCATCGAAGGACATGAAGAAGTAGGGTTAAAATTCGAAGTTAGGCAATTAACTTTTGAAAAAAGCCGCTATCATGGAGTAATCCATAGATAACGGCTCTTTATTTTACATCATCGAAGCAAAATATTGACCAATTAATGTCGCGTACGGAGCATACGTCCTACAAAATAAAGCATTTGTTTACGTGTGAAAAAACGTGACAGTTGAGCTGAAATATAGTTTGTAAATCCTGGGACAGCAAATACTTTTCTAGCTTGAAGCGACCGAAGAGCGACTTGAACCACATTTTCTGGAGTATCTCGTTTCCCTACTGAAGCTTCATCGGCTCCCACAACATTAAAAAATTCTGTTTCCGTAGACCCCGGACATAACGCAAGAAATTGTACTCCCCGTTTCCGATTTTCCTCCCATAGTGCTTGTGTAAATGATAATACAAAAGCTTTTGTCGCTCCATATACAGCCATATTAGGGAGAGGTTGAAATGCTGCTGTTGATGCAACGTTTATAATCACTCCGCTTTTTCTTCTTAACATCTCTGGCAAAAATAAATGGGTCAGATCTACTACCGCCAAAACATTTAGCATCACCTCTTCATGTTGTCTTGGACCAGACAGTTGTTCAAAAAGCCCATACGTAGCAAAACCTGCATTATTAATAAGAATATCAACGTTCAGACCACGTTCCATACATTGTTGATAGAGCCTGCTAGGAGAACCTTCTTGCGATAAATCAGCAACGATAACCTCCGCTTGAATATGAAATTCTCTTTGTAATTTTTCCGCTAAAGCAATCAATTTATCTTCGGAACGGGCGACTAATATCAAATGACTTCCTTTGGCTGCAAGATCATGAGCAAACGCTTCACCTATCCCTGAAGAAGCCCCTGTAATCAACGTCCATTTATTTTGAATTGTAATCATTGCTATCATCTCTCCCTTTAATGACCATCTAGAAACAGTGTTTCAATATGAATCATTGTATCCAAGTGAGGTTGCGTTGTCAAATAAAATTCTACATTTAATTATTGGCTATTTCTCTTCTACATCAGTAAAATAAGGTTTAGAAATAACGGCTATTTGAAAAATAGCTAAAGTAAAGTTCTAAGGAAGTGAAACTACATGCAAAAATCGTCCAAAATATCTTCTATAGATGCTCAATCCGTTACAACCTACCCAAAAGCAAAACTACAGCATGCAGAAATATTAAGACTGAATATTATCGAAGCCGCTGCGGCCATTATGCATGAATCCGGACCTGAAGGTGTAACCATTCGCAAGGTTGCTGAAAAAATGGAATGTCCCACAAAAATCATTTATAACTTGTTTGGAAACAAGGAAGGTTTAGCGAAGGAGCTTTTTCTGCAAGGGTGTAAATTGTTGGCCGCTGCCTTTCAAGCGGTTCCAAAACAAGACAATCTAAATTTATATCTTCGCGATCTTGGACAAGCTTATTGGGATTTCTCACGGAATCATACCAGCTATTATATGGTTATGTTCGGAGGGGCTTTTAGCGAATTCAAACCGGAGGAGGAAAGTTTACATGCTATCTTTACGGCACTACAACAAGTGATAGCCCTTATTACAGAAGCCATCGAACAAGGGTTTATTAACGAGAAAGACCCCCTCCTTGTTGTAAACCTGGTGTGGGCGTCATTGCATGGCGTCATTCATCTGCATTTGGGGGGACATATTCAAAATGAAGAAACTGCTAAAACATTGTATGATAGATCGTTATCCAATTTAATTCATACATTCTTTAGAAGCGATAATTAAAAAAAGAGGATTTTTGCGGCTAATACAAAAAAAACGGCATTTCTGCCGTTTTTTCATTTCATATTTATGTCCGACGCATATAAGCACGTACCGTAATAGGTGCAAATATTGCGACGATGACAGCTGCTCCGATCAAAGAGATAGTGAAATCCCAACCTACGGTTCCAAAGTTAGTAAGTTGTCGTACGGCAGAAACGAGATGTGAGATTGGATTGACTTTAACAAACCATTGTAACCAGTTAGGCAGCGTATCGACAGGCACGAAGGCATTAGATAGAAACGTAAGTGGGAACAACACAATCATTGATATCCCCTGCACACTAGAAGCAGTCCGTGCAATCACACCGAAGAAAGCGAAAATCCAGCTAATCGACCAAGCACAAACAATAACAAGAAGCGCAGCGAATGCGACATGTTCCAGACCACCATCAGGACGGTAACCCATTATGTAGCCCATGGTAAATGTAAGAACAGTAGCAATCGTGTATCTAATCGTGTCCGCCAACAAAGCCCCCGCTAACGGAGCTATACGAGCAATTGGCAGGGACTTGAATCGGTCGAACACGCCTTTATCCATGTCCTCACGTAATTGGACGCCAGTAACGATGGAGGTAGTGATTACAGTCTGCACAAGAATACCGGGGATAATAACAGGCAAATAACTTACCACGTCACCAGATATAGCCCCTCCAAAGATATAGGTAAACATCAGCGTGAAAATAATTGGCTGAAGTGTAACGTCGAACAATTGCTCAGGGGTACGTCGAATTTTCAGTATCCCACGATAAGCCATCGTTAACGAGTTGCGCACAGATTGCCGAAAACTCGTATGGTTTTTCAATGGGCGGTTAACACCCGAATTTATTGTAGTGGTTCTCATACTCTTGCTGCCTCCTTAACATTTGACTCTTGGGACGCTGTTGACGTTTCATCTGTAGCACCATGACCTGTAATCGTTAGGAATACTTCATCAAGCGTCGGTTTCTGTACACTCATCTCAGCCAAGTGAATCCCTTCCTCACGAAGCGCAATAAGTAGGTCTGTAACTAAATCAGCGTCCGCCATCGGTGCCGTTATTTTCCCAGTTTCGTACGATACCACGGACTGAATTTTAAGCACATGTTCCACACGCTGACGGGCTTGTTCAATATCTTTTAGATGCTGAACCTTCAGGTGTAGCGATGTGGTACCCACAGACGCTTTCAAATCATCCGCCGTTCCCTCTGCAACGACTTGCCCACGATCGATAACTGCGATCCGATCAGCCAGTTGATCTGCTTCTTCAAGGTACTGTGTAGTCAGAAGAACTGTTGATCCCGTATTCACCAATCGACGAATGGTATCCCACATCTGTGAACGAGTGCGAGGATCAAGCCCTGTAGTGGGTTCATCCAGGAAAATTAAAGGTGGTTGTGCAATAAGGCTAGCTGCCAAATCCAGACGGCGACGCATACCGCCAGAGAAATTTCGAAGAGGCCGTTTAGCCGCCTCAGTCAGACCAAACTCTTCCAGTAATTCTGTTGCTTTTTTCCGCGACTCTGCGCGCCCAAGCCCTAATAGCCGAGAGAAGATAATAAGATTCTCTGTAGCACTTAATGACTCATCGACTGAGGCATATTGTCCTGTCACACCAATTAATTGCCTAACAATCTGCGACTCCTTCACCACATCATGCCCGAAGATTCGCCCAGTACCTGCATCGGGACGAAGTAAGGTTGCCAGCATCCGAATGACGGTAGTCTTTCCTGCCCCATTCGGACCAAGTACGCCATAGATCGTACCTGCTTTCACGTTCAAATTCACGCCATCCACCGCGCGATTGTCACCAAAGGTTTTGACCAGTCCACGCGCCTCGACGGCCCACTCATGATCGTCTGGTGAAATGATCTTGTTCTGTACATGCACCATTGTAATTCCTCCAACGTTTCAGATTATATTGTGATGATAAACGCCATTTATAAACTGAATTTAAACGAAGGTTTATACTGAGTTAAACTTATCCATTTAATTATTTTCTATGAAAACAAACAAAAAACCACGTTCAATGAACATGGCTAATCCAACTCATTATAATTGCTGACTGACTAAATAATAATACAGACCTTTTGCCTGAAAAAGTTCTTCATGGGTTCCGCTTTCCACAATTACGCCTTGATCTAGCACAATGCTACGATCCGCATGCTTAACTGTACTTAATCGATGCTCGATGATTAACGTGGTTCTATTTTTAATAATAAGATCCATATTATTCTGAATTTTCCGTTCTGACTCCGTATCTAATGCGCTCGTTGCTTCATCAAACACCAATATCGGAGGATTACCAAAGCAGCGCTCGTGCAATCGCGATTCGTTGAGCTTGCCCACCAGATAATCTAATTCCACTTTCACCGATCATCGTATCATAACGAAGTGGAAGTTCTTTAATTCGTCTAAGGTTCGTCCAAAGAATACTGACGTGCAAAAGTATAAAAATCCCCGCCTTCTTCTATACGATACATTAATTCCCGAATCGGCCCATATTCCGTCATGATAATCTGTGAAATTACGGCGGTGTCGAAGGATATTCGCTGCTCGTAGTAATACTTTTCTACTTGATCTCTGCATACGATATCCATCAGCTTGGATTCAATTAGCTTCTCACGAATGCATTCACCTAAATCATCAAGTGTCATTCGGTTGCGCTGAAGCCATTCCGTAGCTGCCGCTACATGTAAAAGACCCTGAGGTGATTGTAATCAGTGCTTAAATTCATGAGATAAAACTAACCATTAAAGATTGTTCTTCCATTTTTGATAGCACTTGGTGACGTAGTTTTCAATTGATCTCTATTCCCACCTAATCCACCAGAGACTTCCTTCATCTCTGCATCACTAAGAGGTTTGACTTCTTCCTGTAATTCTTCCAGACGCAGCTGGTTGAGTGTCTTCTTGATTAACTTTTTCTGACATTCAATCCACTCCCAATAATTACCTTTTAGGATAAAGGGAATTCAGAGGTTTAACAAGCAACTATAGTTGTGTTGCGTCATTAATACAAGTAACAGGAAGCCCACCATTCGTATGATATGTATTTTTGCACAATGCACCAAAAAAACCGAGAAGCGCGATCTCACGCCTCTCGGTTTATCATTCATTGTTATGATCTGCTTCAACATATTCTTTAAGCGCAAACAGTTTATTAGCCCAGTATTGTTCAAAAAAGGTAAGCCAATCTTGAAGCTCCAGTAGAGGCTCTGGCTGAAGCTTGTACCTAGTCTCCCGACCGACTTTCTGACTGCTAACAAGCTGTGCATCGGACAATACTTGTAAATGCTTATTAACAGCGGTTCGGCTGATCGGGTAGCAGTCCGAGATGGATGCTATGGACATTTCCTTATTAGCAAGCAGCTTTAGCAGACTGCGGCGGGTAGGATCTGCTATCGCTTGAAATACATCATGTCCAGATTCAGCGACTGGCATCTTAAGCCTCGATATAAGCAGGAAGTTTTTCTTGGACGATTTTCTCCCAGCCGCCGTTCATAAAGCCACGAACGATTGGATGCGGTTGACCAAATTCAGTTACCTTTTCAGGGTCCCATCCAGAATGAATCACGGTGAACTCCGTTTTCCCATTAATCTCTTTCAATTCAAAAGCAAGATGCCAATCCTTCCCCCAATTAAAACCGACACGATTCGGTTCATCAATCTCTGTAACTTTACATGGGGAATCCCCGAATTGTCCAGCATGTAGAATGAACTCATGACCTACCACTGGCTCGAATGTACTTGGCATCCACCAGGCAGCTATTCCTTTAGCAGTGGAAACAGCTTTCCATACTTTTTCAATTGGCGCATTGAGTGTAATTGTTTGACGAATATCTTGTAGTGGTCCTTGAGTTTGCATAAATTTCCTCCAAAATTCATTTTAATGTAACACCTTCTGGTTTCATTTTTATTATAACACCATTTGGTGTTATGTCAATTTGCAGAAACCTTAAGGGAATAGCGGAGGAAAGCCTTAACTAGATCCAAGTATCATTGGCTGCTGTTAATTCGGACTCAGTACCGCCAGTGTTTACTACGCTTCTAGGCTCCACCAACATGATATGGCATTCCTTTTCGGCGGAAGGCTTCATCTCGACTCCCTTTGGGAGAATAAACATCTCACCCTTGGAGATTTTAACCTGACCATCACGGAAATCAATGGTCATCTCCCCTTCGAGCGTGAAAAATACCTTATCGGTATCTTGATGAACATGCCATTCAAAATCCCCAGTGATCTTAATAAGTTTAAATTGATAGTCATTCATTTCACCAATGACTTTCGGAGACCAAAGGTCGTTAAATTTAGATAACTTATCGTTCAGATTAATAGCTTGATAATGGATAGTAATCACTCCTTATTTTCCTCAACTTATTAGCGCTTAAGCAAGGCTGATAATATATTTTGTAAAGCGTAATCAATAGCTAATGGTCCACCAGTAATAGCGGAATTATCCATTAAATAGACATTGTCTTTCTTTACGGCATTCATAGCATTCCACACATTACTTTGTTTTAAGTTATTCATTAATTCCTCCTTTTTTGTAATGTCACCTATAAGGAAAATATGGTCTGCTTGAACAGTTGATATTCCTTCAAACGAAGTAAATTCATTATTATTACCTGCATATGTATCATCCGGTGTAAGCCCCAGTCCCTTTTTTTTATCAAAAGCAAGTTTATAGACCGGATTCCCTTCACCTAGAACATTAAAAGTTTTTCCATCCCAAGACAATATAAGCGATACTGTCTCTCTTTCCATCGACTTTAATGTTTCACGCCCAGTTGTAATATCTTTCATCATTTTATCAATTACTTTTTCCGCTTCGTCTTCTTTGCCAATAATCATGGCTACTGTACGGAGTCCATATTGCCAATCTTCATAGATGTCCTTGTATTTTAATGTAATGACTGGTGCAATTTTATCTAGTGAATCATACACTGCTTCATGATGCTCTGTTGCTAAAATAAAATCAGAATTAATAGATAGAATTTTCTCAATGCTAGGAGACACTTTATCTCCTAGTTCTTCAGCTGAATCCAGCTTTTCTTTTAAATAAGATAAAGAAGATAGATACTCTTTTTCTGTAGATGCAACAGGTGGCTCTCCTAATGCAACTAATATTTCAGGATAAAAATACCATAACGAGGCTATTTTTTCTGGTTTTTTCTCGATAACAATTTCTTTACCTAAGGCATCCTTAAATGTTCTTGGCCAATCAGCTGCATCTACATTAACTGCTGTTGAAGATACGCCTTCTTTAGTTGATTCTTTATTTTCAGCAGGTGTTTCAGTACAACCCGCTAGTATACCTGCTAATAATAGTATTGCGACTAGCAGTCCTCTAATCTTTTTCATACGAAATTCCTCCAACATAATGGTTTCTTTGCTTAACCATTATTATAGTAGAGTACTTTTTAGATAAGAATGGATGCAGGTTGAATTCACCATGGATTATTGATGAACTTCTCTCGATATTCGGTAGGTGAAATGCCACATTGTTTTTTGAACACTCTACTAAAATAAAAGGGGTCAGCCATTCCAACGGTTTGCGCAATTTGTTGTACAGGCGCATCACTTGTAAATAGCATTTCTTGCGCTATATTTATACGATATTTTAATAAATATTCTGCTGGTCCCATACCGGCATGTGTTCTAAATACGTAAGAAAGTCGATTTCGATTAACGTTATTTTGTTCTGCAAGCGAAGCTATTGTAAAACTTTGATAATAGTTTTGATGAATATAATTAGATACCCGCTCGAATAAAGTATGTGATTCACAGCTATCTTCCCTATTAATAACGCATAATAAGGCCTCATTCAGCACTTCGCGAAACAGCATTTCAGTCTGAAACATCGAAATGCCTCCACGCTGATTATACACATGCCAAAGACGCATAATTAATTCAATAAGACGAGGAGATTGACCTGTTAATAATTCAAAATGCTGATGAGAAAAGCTTGACTCTTTTAGTTCTGAGTTACATATCCGATATTGAACAAGAATATATTCCCAATTGGTTCTACCTAACATTTTTTGATCTAGTTTCATTTTTGCACCCCCATGCACAGCTTTTCCAGGCGAAAAGATATAAGGCGTGCCATTAAATTTAAATTTAATCTTTCCTGTAAGTGGAAACACAAATCCAGGAAAAGAATCTGTATAGTCAGCGTACGGCACACCTGGATTTTCAGCATATCGATATACTCCTTCTACTTGGAAAGGAGTGTGTGCAAAATGCTCTGCTAATTGATTAACATCTATTTTCACCATGCATACCTCATTTCAATAGTAGTCTCTTCTATGGATAATCATCAACAAAACTCAATCATAGTGCACCAGCTCAGAGGCATTGGCGTCGGTAAGTTGAGCATAAGGATTCACGCCTGTTTACACATTAATAATAATGATTATCATTGTCAATCAATATTGATAATAAAAATGTCGCAACTGGTTAATGCTCAAGCCATCAGGTATCCATAAAAAAAACGCTTGGAATCCCAAGCGTGTCAGTTTGTAAGCCAATTTAAAAGTCAATCCAATGCTCTAAACCTCAAAAGGTTTGGATCGCAATTTGAATAACATACTTATCCGGATCCCCTACAGCTAAATAACTAAGCAATTCATACTCATAAGCGTTTCCGGTTATGTGTAAATCATTTTCAGCAATATAAGACTTTAGCTTCTCATAGGACGCAGGTAAGGTTTCATAAGATCCCTTGTGATTCATGATCAAATATTTACCCTTTGGCTTTATATAAAGTAATTCACCGTTATGCTTTTCATTGATTTTATTACAATAATAATCCGGGTCATAGTCGCCTTCTTCCAAACTGCTTTTACAAATAATCGAACCTATCGGAAAGTCATATTCAAGATGATGCTCATCGCAATAATCGAAGATTCGATATACTTTTCGTACATGATCCTTCTCACCCTTCTCCTTCGAGAGTCTAACCGCAATAAAATACTCTTCATCACATTCCTCGATCCAGGGTTCTCCACAATCAACGTAGAGCGCACGATTCGTATTATCTATAGCCCCTTGTAAAAGCCTCTGCATTCGCTCTAACTTTTTTTGTTCGTCAACCAACTGCAGCTGTTTTTGCTTAAGCATGGATAAAAAATGCAATGTGTTTTGATCTTGTATATATTCTTTGATCTCATTCAACGGCGTTCCTGTCCCTTTTAGTACGGCAATAATATCGAAGGTATAAAACTGCTTATAGGAATAATAACGATATCCGTTTTCCTTCACGATCTCTGGTTTTAATATACCAATGTCATCATAATGGAATAACGTATGCTTCGTTACCCCACATACCTTTGCGAACTCACTCGTCGTAAAGTATTGATCATAATCAATAGACATTCAAATCACTCCTCTTGACTATCGGGTTACCCTATACCTCAAAGTACAATAACGGAACACCATTACCTTGTCAAGGTAACGTTATTAGCTACTATCATCTTAGGAGGATTACCTATGTTTTCATCAAATCTATCTAAATTTCAACGCTGGATCGTGCTGGCGATTGTGTCCAGCGCACTCTTTATGATCGTCATCGACATGACCGTACTTTATTCGGTTCTACCACGACTTACGCATGATCTTGCTGCTTCTGCATCGGAAAAACTATGGATCGTAAATATTTATCCACTTGTAATGGCAGGATTATTACTCGGTCTTGGCACACTAGGCGATCGTCTTGGGCATAAAAAACTCTTCGTTATGGGACTTACTATCTTTGGGTTGGCTTCATTAATCGCTGCCTACGCGCCGACACCTCTCGTTCTTATTGCTGCGCGTACCCTACTAGCTATTGGTGCAGCCATGATGATGCCCGCAACACTCTCCATTATTCGAACTACCTTTTCGGATGAGCGTGAGCGTTCACTAGCCGTAGGTATTTGGGCATCTGTCTCCTCTGTAGGAGCAGGAATGGGTCCACTCGTTGGTGGTTTTTTACTGGAACATTTCTGGTGGGGATCGGTGTTCCTCATCAATATTCCTATAGTTATTCTTGCACTGATCTTGGCCATCTTACTAATCCCAAATCTTAATGGGAATAAGCACAAGAAATGGGATTTCATTGGTTCTGTTCAAATTATGATTGGTCTGGTTGCCCTTGTTTATGCAGTTAAGGAGATCAGCAGACGTGAAGGTTCAATTTCCATCGCTGTGTTATCTGCCGTGATTGGTGTCGTAGCTATGATCATATTTATGCGCCATCAACGTAAGAGCCAGAATCCATTAATAGATTTTGCACTATTTAGAGACTCCCACTTTTCTGCAGGAGTGGCTACAGCTCTATTGTCTTGTTTCGCACTTATTGGAATGGAATTGATCGTGACTCAACGGCTCCAGCTTGTTCTTGGATATACACCGTTGGAAGCAGGCTTATACGTTGTATTCACTTCGATAGCGTCCTTCATCTCAGGGATACTCATCGGACTAGTGTTGCATCGAGTGGATAAAGTAAAAGTACAGTGGGTCTGTCTGTTAGTGTCAGGTATAGGAATGGGCACCCTTCTACTCTTCCATGACGGAAATATATTGTTACAATTCGCAGCCTTAATGATTCTGGGTGCAGGTCTTGGGGGAGCCATGACTGCCGCCTCAAATTCAATCATGCTAAATGTCCCCGTCGAAAAAGCTGGCATGGCCGCATCTATAGAGGAAGTATCGTTCGAACTCGGCAGCGCCCTAAGTATTACACTTCTGGGCAGTCTTTCGTCATTCATCTATACAGCATCATTAGTTCTCCCTGATGAACTAACAGTCCCGCCGATCGTTCGCGACAGCCTTGACGAGGCTCTTCTAGCCGCAGAAAATATGCCTACTGCTGCTGGATCCGCGCTCGTTGAAGCCGCACAATCAGCTTTTGATAAGTCGTTTATGGTTGTCCTTGCCACTGCCACAATCCTTCTTTTAGCTTCTGCGTTTATTATCCGTGCTGTGTCAAAACGTAAATCCTCAATCCTAGAACACTAATATTAGAAAGGATGAAGCTACTGCTTCACCAAACAAGGGTGTCTCAACAGCTATGCGATAGCTGCTGGGACACCCTCGTTTATACCAAGCCTATATTATGTTCCTTTTCGTTTCCTTGATGAATACTTCCTCACCCACACTGCCAATTCTAACCTGTGCGTATACACAAGGATCACAAAACTTCCAAACCATACCCAAAAGATAGGAGCAGACCAATTACTAATGTACAAAAAAACGGAAAGAAGCAGCATTCCGCTAACTACTTGCACACCATCCGATACAGGTGAATTTCCTCTGCTTTTGAACCAACTGCTGAGCATTTTCAGCACTGCTAAAATGACTGCTAGCGCTAAAGAAGCTTTGAATCCTGTCAATGCACTCCATACCCCAAAGGTTACGGCAATTGCCTTCCCACCTTTTCCTTTAAGAAAGGGAGAGAAGGCATGACCCGCAATTGGAGCTAAGGCTAACGGAATAATGAAATACCCCTGACTATAATGACTTCCCATTACCCATAGAAGAGGTAGATACCCTTTTAAAAAATCCAATATAATCCCCAAGATGCCGAATTTATAGCCTGACGACTTCCATAGATTCAAAGCCCCTGGATTACCGTCGCCAATGTTTTTCAGGTTCTTTTTACGCGCTAGACCAAGCCAATAGGAAAACATAAGAGATCCCGACAAAAATAAACCCGCGACCCACAATATGATCATTAGTCCCTATGGCCTCCCACCTGGATATGCCTTCCTTTCCAGCTTACATGCCTCAGAAAAACAACCTGATAAATCGAATACAGCATGATCAAGATAAAGAAAACAGTTGCTACCACGTGAAATACAGGAATAACGATGCCAAATACACCTACATATTTTATAAAATAAAAGAGCTGGAACATATAAAGGAGATAACCGATCAATAAAGGCATAAACCATGAAGTATTCGCAAAAATAAACACGGTTTCTGAGATGATGAGTCCGATCACCCAAAGCGCGATTGGAATAATTGTTCGCGGACTTATCGTTGAAGTGCTTAAGACAGCCCCTTTACTGAACCCTTCAATTTCACTTTTGATTCCCTTCGGATACATGCGAAACGATACTAAGCCATACCCGATATAATTGGTGATCGGAACACCTGCCGCAATAAATTTTTCTCCTAAAGACAAATCATCCAGCACTTCAGATCTAATGCTTTGATGGCCATTAACTTTTTCATAATCCTGCCTTAATGCTAGAATACACGAGCCGTACAGCCCTTTTTTCGCGTTGTTCCTTTCAAAGATCGAGGTGAACGTGAAGATCCCCAGCATATTCATGATTAGGGCGAGCTTCTCAAACAGCTTTTCTGTATGATGAAAAGGAACTACCGAAATGACGCCTTTCGATAGCTCCCTTGCTTTTAATAATGAAGCCAAGGCGTTAGGCTTTAATCGGATATCCGCATCCAAAAAAGCAAAAATATCGCCCGAGGCCTGTAAATATCCATTCCATACTGCCCAGCTCTTACCCGTCCACCCCTCAGGGAGACTGCTGTTCACAATAACCTTAACCCCATAGCTTTCGGCAATTTCTTTGGTCCGATCCTCTGAGAAGTCATCCACCACAATAATTTCATAGGGTGTAAGGGTCTGAGACTGAAGTGAATCGAGCAGATAATGCAAATTATATTCTTCATTCCTTGCAGGAATGATAATGGACAATTTCTCCGGTCCTTGATTAGGCTCGTGATAAGTGCTCAAAGTATTTTTTCTGAACAAAATAAAACCGGAGAGACATCCAACGCCTATAACCATTAACAACCACATTACGGTTCCCCCCCTTCTACATCTATATATATGAGGGGTTAGTCCGTAATATATTCATTTCAAATTTAACCTACATTTACTTTAGCTGAGTATTTATTAAGCTTTTCTGTACATAAAAGCATGACGATAGCGAAAAAAACGATCATCGCAGGAAAAATACCCAACGTAAAATTCGAGGCCAGTAAACCGATAAATGGCGGTACCAGCGTGGTACCGGTATAAGCTGTTGCCATCTGAAAGCCCATAATTGACTGAGCATGCTTCTTCCCGAATCGTACAGGGGTTTCATGTAGCATACATGGGAAAATAGGGGCTAAACCCAGACCGATAATCATAAACCCTACCAGCGAAACTATCGTTGGAAGCGGTAATACTAAGAGCACTGTACCGATTAAAGCAATGAGCTGGCCATATCGTATTAGCTGTTTATTACTCATTCTAAACGTAATGAAGCCCGTCACCATTCTGCCGAAGGTAATCCCTAGATAAAATACCGATACCCATGTCGCTGCAGTGGATGCAGGGATGTCTTTGATATTTACTAGAAAGCTGCTCCCCCATAACCCCATACTCGTTTCGATGGCAGAATAAAATAAGAAGGTTAACATCGCAAGCTTAACCCCTCTTAGTTTCCAAGGTTTTGTGTTCTCAGCAGCTTGCTCTAGCTCCGGATGATTGAGCTCATGTTCGCTATCAGCGTTCAGGTTGCTATTGTTTCCAGCCACTCTATCCCATAAAGGCAGCGTAACGAAGAGAATTACAACTAAGCTCAATTGAATATAAGCAACCGTAAGATAACCTTCTCGCCAAAGACCTTCACCAGAGATAAAAGAACCCATAATAATCGGACCCAGCGTCGCGCCCACTCCCCAGAAACAATGTAACCAACTCATATGATGGGCTTTATAGTGCGTAGCAACATAACTGTTTAATCCAGCATCTACAGATCCCGCACCTAAACCGAGTGGAATCGCAGCAACAATTAGCCATACTAACGAAGGTGACCATGCAAAACCAAATAAAGCTACAGCCGTCATAATACAGCTTACAAGGGTCACTTTCCCCGTACCAAAACGTTTAAGGATTGTACCACTCATCAAACTGGAGACAATTGTGCCTACTGCAATAACCATCGAAAGGATACCAGCAGTACCTAATGAGGCATTTAGATCTAATCTCATTACCGGCCATGCGGATCCAAGCAATGAATCTGGCAGTCCTAAACTAATAAATGCTAAATAAATAATAATAAGAAAAAAAGTAGCCATCGTTATCTCCTTAAGGGTTCTAATCTATTTGTTGTGAAACTAATAAACCTAATCCAAGACTTTGTAATCCATTCAGATAATCACGCTTCAAGTCACTTACCGCTAATTCCGGAAGATGTTCCTTAGGAACGTATGTAGCAGTTCGATCGGCGATTTGATTAAGCATAGCTGGAGCTAATTCATCCTCACAAAAAATAATATAATGCGGATTCAAAATAGAGGTCATAGTAGCCACTAACCGACTAATCGCATCTACTTTATGATCCGGCTGCATGCTTGATCCACCCTGATCTCCAGTTAATGCTTCTATGAAATTTCTATTGTCATACTGGGGCATGTATTGAACTTCCCCTGAAAAAAACGTCTTTCCCCGAACAATTTCACCATTAACGGCTATCCCAGCTCCCGGTCCGTTTTTCCCTAAATACAGATACATCAGAGAAATATTCTCCTTCAAATTTCTTTGCGCCATATAACCGATTACAGCGGCATTCATATCATTTTCCACGATTGTCGGGATAGAGAGCTGATCTTCTATACATCTTTTCAAATCTAGATTCTGATATTTCGCATAACCTGGGATCAGAAAAATCTTCCCCTGTTTCACCGCGCCTGGAACACCAATCGCTACAGATTGAATCTTAGGATTAGCCTTTTTTTCACCTTCGATAAGCGAGACCAGTGTACTAACGTCTTCCTCAAGAATACTAGGTAAATTCCCTTCTTTTACAACATTTCCAATGCAATTATAGATCGTATAGTTTGTTTCATTTTTTTCCAAAAAAATAGCCATCCCTAATCGGTAATTCGGATTATAGGCGTATCTTATTGCCCTTCTTCCGCCACTAGACTCATCAAGGCCAATGATCGTTACTTCCCCAGTCTCTTCCATCTGCATTAGAAATTTACTGATCGTTGGAAAACTGTATTGTAATCTTTGACTTAACTCCGCCTTCGTAGCCCTTCCTAATTCTAATAATGCTGTTCGAATATTTCGAATAATTTCAGATTTGAGTTGCTGTGAAGGAAGTCTTTTATCACTTGCCATGGCTCTCCCACCTATAGTCATACTGACTTATTAAATGCATTTAATAAGTCAGTATGACTATAGCAGGAATACTTCTTAACGACAACATAATTTTTGGATGCGGCCCCTTCTGAAGCTCCAACATGAATAAAGGGGCATGAAGCCCCCCTAATTATCAACAAATTCAAAGCCTTTGCAGGATTCGTTCCCATCTTCCAGGATGGCTTTCATCCAAGTACACAGGCTGAAATCCTAATTTCAAATAAATGCGGATGGCGGGCAGTCTGAAATCATCAGTTTCTAAACATGCCGCCGTTCCCCCTGAATCTCTTATTTTGTGCAAGACAGCTAGACTCACAGCATAGCCGAGACCTTTACCAGAATATTCTGGAAGCACTCCAACCATGTGCAAGTACCAGTTCTTATTGTCCTCACTACCCGACTCCCAGGCCGTAGCAGTAGCTACAGGTTGATCCCCGCGGCAAATGAACAACAAGCGATCCGAATACAAGGGTACATGATCACTGATTTTATGAGCAAATTTAACTTCCCTTGTAAAAGAATGGCGTATAAGCTCTTCCCAGTTCCGTTCATCATCCGGCTCGAAATGACGAATTAGATACCCGGTAGGACAGAGAAAAACAGGCAAGTCAGACAGTATTTCTTTTTTCATCACAAGTTTGGAAAGGGCCTGATCCACCGTCAATTCCTCACTCTCGTTCTAAAATCAGGAAAGGCTATTGCTTTTCCACCATTCTCTACAGATTCCATAGACAATGTAAACACAGAGCTCCAAGTAACGGCATCATATACGTCCACCGAAGGGGTTCGATCCTCCTGAATAGCAGAAATAAATTCTTCAAGCACCATAAAATCGCCTCCGCCATGTTTCGTCCCAGCGGCATATTTTCCCCATTTCATCCATGTCGGGTGATCATAGAGTGGTTGATAACTGCTTAAAGGCTCCCACATTTCCTCTCCATCCGCTATATTTTTGGGCGAGAGATTCTTGAACCAGATCAAATCCTCTTCGTACTGATGGCGGCCCGTAATATACGCTCCCTCAGTTCCTTGCAGTAAATAATGAGTTTTATTATGCGGTCTAACGGAGGACCAGTCTACACGCAGTTCAATCAGTACACCCTTTTCCGTTTGAATGACCGCGACCGCACTATCCCCTTGCCGCCAGAATCCCTCCCGTGCTGCTGGGTGATCTTTTCCATAATGCTCTCCGAAATAATATTGTAAGGATCTAGATTTGGAAACAAAAGACGAGACGCTTTTTAATCGATCCCCCTCAGGCTTATTGAGGTTAATCCATTGCGCAACTGGACCAATAGAATGTGTCGGATAATTGATCCCGTTATACTGCTGATGTAATTGCCCCCGCCAAGTCAGAGAACCATCCGGATGATGAGTCAAATGACGCAAATCATGGATATATCCGCCTTCCAGATAAGTAATTTCACCGAACATGCCTTGATCCGCCATATGTTTAATCGTCAGATTGGAGCGCGAGAAACAGTAATTTTCAGACATCATATATTTAAGTCCAGTTTGTTCAACAGTTTCGATAAGCTCCCAAGCTTCCTCTAAAGATTGGATCGAAATCACTTCGCTTAGGACATGCTTACCCGCATTTAAAGCATCAATAGATTGTCTGGCATGCAAATGCATGGGGCTTAAAATAAACACCGCATCTATTGCCGAATCTTTTAACATTTCATGATAATCCCGATACGTTCGGATTTCCGGGAATTTCTCTTTCCATTGGTTAAGCACCCACTCATTCAAGTCACAAGTGGCGGTCAGATGTATCCGATCCGATAGAGAGTACAATGCATTCATAAAACTGGCTCCGCGATTTCCACCTACGATCGCTAATCTTACTGGCTGACGATTCATTGCTGGTCCACCTGCTTTCTATCCATTTGAAGTCGATTGATGATTAGCTCCTGATCTCTTGTCTCCCCTTCAGCCTGCGGATATTTTTCATAATCAAAAATGCTGAAGGTAAATAATGAAGACCATTTACTCAATTGCTCGCTTGCCAGATTCACCATTTCTAACCTGATTTCATCTTCAAGCACAGTAAGGATTCGAACAGCAGGAATATCCAGGATGGAGGCTGTTTGAATAAAATTCCAGTTTTCTTTTCTGACGATAGAATGCACATGATTATGCCCGTTGAAATAGAAACCCACACCTTGCCATTGCTTCAATATCGGCCAAATATCTAAGCTGGGATCCAGTGACATCATTGGCTCAGTTGATCTAGCCGTCGTATTATACAAGGGATGATGACCGAAGACGAATAAAGGCTTCTCCGATTTCCGCTTCATTTGTGCTTCGAGCCAAGTCAGCTGTTCATCATCAAGTGTTCCGCTCCAATCGTCACGATTTTCCCGTGCGGTATCCAGCAAAATAATGATTGCATTCGTCTCTTCAATTACACTGTATCGCTGCTGCCGGGTGACGGAAAGGATTTCTTCCTTAGGATAAGTGTACGTATCATGATTACCAAGAACATGTAGAAAACGTCTAGAATGCTTGCTGTCCTTAATCTTACCCATGATATAATTAAATTCGCTAAATTCTCCTGCATGCACCATATCTCCCACGGAAATATGATAATCGGCTGGGATGGACAAAAATAGATTCATAAATTGCTCGTAAAAAGCATCTCGTGCCTCTTTAATCAAAACCTTGTTGTTTAACAATTCGTCCGGGTAATGTAAGTCCCCAATAATCGCCAGCCTCATAAATGCCTCCTCCTAACCTTTAATGCCAGAGCTCATAAAACTACCTATCACTTGCCGCTGGAACAATAAAAATCCAATCATTAAAGGTGCAGACACAATCAATGTAGCCGCACAAACATCGGACCATTGTGCACCAGATTCCGTGGCTTTTGCGAACATCGCCAAGCCTACAGTTAATAAGCGATTCTCCTCCGAATTGGTTACAATAAGGGGCCACAAGAAATCATTCCAATGAAAGCTGACCGACACGATCGCAAAGGACACATAAATCGGGCGTGACAGTGGGACATAGATTCTTGAAAGAATATGCAGGCGTGATGCGCCCTCCACCCGGGCAGCTTCATCCAGCTCATAGGGTAATTGCTTGAAGGACTGCCTTAACAGAAACACTCCAAAGGAGGAGGCAAAGTAAGGTAGCATAATCCCCAGCTTGGTATCCAGCAGCCCCATTTCGTTCAACACCTGATAGTTGGAAAAGATAAGTACATCTGGCGGCACCATAATTTGCACCAAAAATAACATGAATAACAGATCTTTCAAGGCGAATCGTACTCGTGCGAACGCATAAGCAGCCATCGTCATTGTAACGAGTTGCACAGCAAGCACAACACCGCACACAAGCAATGTATTCATTAAAAATCGTCCAAAAGGCGCTCCATTCCAGACATGAATCAAATTCTCAAACGTGAAGTCCCAAGACCATCCCGCATCGATAGCGATGTCTTTGGGTAGAAAAGCCGTTCTAACCACCCATAGGAAGGGAATGATCCAGGCCGCGGCAAACGTAAATCCAACCGCATGCCACAGTATCTGCTGGATTCGGCGCTTCGTTCTTTCGGAGTTCAGTATGCGCTCCTCTTCTAAAGCTTTGCGTGTATTCTGCCTCAATACTAAGGGCAGCTTTAGTGGATTATCCTCCATGGATTCCACCTCCTATTCATAATGGATTTTCCGATCCCAGCCAAAAAACTGTAAAGAGGAAATCAGGAGCAGCAGCACGATCATGACCACCGTCATCGATGCGGCCATCCCTTGATCGTAGAAATTAAAGGTGGACTCGTAGATATAATAAAGCAGCAGATTACTTGCATTATTCGGACCGCCTTTTGTCATAATCCAGAGATGGTCTACCAGCTTAAAAGAATTGGTTATCGCCACAACAGCCACAAACAACGTAGTCGGCATCGTGAGCGGAATTGTGATTCTGCGGATGGAAGTGAATGTACCGACTCCGCTTACTGCAGCCGCTTCATATAAATCCTTGGGAATCTGCTGCATTCCTGCTAAATAAAAAATCATAAAATATCCGGCTTCTTTCCAAATCATCATGATGACTAAAGCACCCATCACCGTATCAGGTGTTCCCAGCAAATTCACAGGCTGATCCGCGATCCATGAAGCCAGTCTGGCAAAGAGCCCAAAATGAGGGGTATACAGAAACAACCAGATGTTCGCCACAGCGATCATCGGGATCATATTCGGATAGAAAAATGAAAGACGTGCCAGTCCCCGCCCTTTTATCGCCTTGTCGGCAAACAGTGCCATCAAGAAAGCCAAAGCTAATGAAGTGGGTACTGTGCCAATGGCGAACCATATATTGTTACTGAACACCTTCATAAAGACATTGTCGTGCAATAGATTAGCGTAATTGTCAAAACCGACGAACAGAGGCTCAGGAGTCGCCAAATTTTTCTCATAAAAGCTAAGCCAGAACGATTTAAACATAGGGTAATAAGTAAACAAGCAAAGAAAGAGCAGCGAAGGCAACACTAGTCCCCAGCCGAATCCGTTTCGTCTAAGCCTCTCACTCCATCCGGCATTCATTCCATTCAATCCTTCCATGATTAAGGTTTCTACGATTAATGAATAAAGTAATGACGCCAGAACAAGCTATCGAGCCGTCCTGGCGTATTCCATACCTCAAAGCTTACTTATTGAAGGGAGCAAGTGCCTGTTCTGCTTCTGCTTGAGCCTTTTTAAGTGCACCTGCTGCATCAATCTCTCCTGCCAATGCCGCTTGAATCTGGTTCGTAATTGCCGTCGATACTTTACCATGATTATGAGTGGACAATTCCCGGAACGCATATTCCAATTGATCTCTCGCTACCAATGCTTGCGGGAAATCCGCCGTATACTTCTTCATAGCATCTGTATCGTATGCAGATTTTCTTACGCCAACATAACCGGATGAGCTGCTAAAGAGGGCAGCTTGTTCTGAAGCCGTCATATATTTGGCAAATTCCCAAGCCGCAGCTTGTTTTTCAGGAGATGTGTCCTTGAAAATATACAGGTTACCTCCCCCAGTAGGTGATCCAAATTGCTTTTGTGCGGGTGGGAACGCTACTCCGAATTCGAACTTCGCGTTATTTTTTACATTGGTTAAATTGCCGCTTGTATGCATCATCATGGCTGTTTTGCCTTGAATGAAATCTGTCGGAACGGTTGCCCAATCAATAACACCTTCCGGCATCGCCTTGTATTTATGGGACAAATCTAACCAGAATTGCAATGCCTCCACATTCTCCGGCGTATCGAACATCGCTTTTTTGCCATCGGAGGACATTATGTTTTGCTTCGGATCGGAAGCATTTTGCCGTGCAAGCATTTGAAACATCCAATACGAATCATCATTGCCCGGAATTTCCAGCCCCACGTGACCGTCTTTGTTCAGCTTCTTAGCATAGGTTACAAGCTCATCCCATGTAGTGGGTGGTTTCTCTGGATCAAGTCCTGCGGCTTTGAACATTTCTTTGTTGTAGTACATAACAATCGTGCTTCGCTGAAAAGGCAGGCTGTACGTTTTACCTTCAGACTGTGTATCCTCTACAAAGGCGGGATAAAAATCAGCCATCTGTATATCCGTGTCCTTTGCAATAAAATCATCCAGCGGAATGATTGCATTCATATCGAGCATACTGTACAGCTCTGTTGACATCATGACCGCGACATCCGGTGGCTGTTTGGCCTGCACACCTGCTTGAATTTTCACGGTATTGTCACCGTAATTACCTGTGTACACGGGATTAACCTTAATTTCCGGGTGCTGCTCCATGAATGCACTAGCCATCCCATCGATTACTTTTGTAAGGGGACCACCAACATTAACCGGATAATAAAATGTAATCTCCACCGGCTTAGCGGCTGGAGTCTCTGTGGATTCCGGAGTTGCAGCGATTGCTGTGGGTTGAGCGGTATTTTCTTTGGCTTCAGCCGTACTGTTATTAGATTGTCCGCAGCCCGCTACTGCCAGCATTGAGACGGATAGCAGTGTTAGAATAGTTTTGGTTTGCTTTAGCATTTCTGTTAGCCCCTTTTTTCGCTTGGATTTGAATTAAAATGCATAATGGCGAAAGTTCACACTAATACGATTCGAGCCTACATCAAGAATATGGAGCTGTGCACCATCAGCGGTAGGCAATACAGCAATTCCTTGAGCTTCAGTACCACTAGGCAGATTGCGATCAAAGGCAACAGATACGTTTCCAGTCTCCGGATCAATCTGATAAACCGTTTGGGTTGCGTTATCCGTAGAAGCATACAGAACACCGTTATACACTTCGGCACCTTGAATTCGATCAATACTTTGGGAGAGTGGAACGGTAGTGATCACATGCATATCGTCAAGACTTAGTACATTCAAGACGCTAGCATTACTCCACTGAGCTGTGTAGACCTGACCGCGAGCAGCATCAACGGCTACCCAAGGCACACCGCCAATATGCAGATTCAACGGTAAAGCATAGGATGTACCCGTATATTTCAATGTGTTCACATCATAGAGGGCGATGTAAGGATGCTGATAGTTTTTGCCGTCTTCAATAGGAGCGTATATTTTACCGTTATAGTAGGAAATATCACCGATATGGTCTCCACCTTGGGAGGCAATCTCCAGTGGAATAGCCAATTCATTCCGTGCTTTTACGGATTTTCCATCAAGTCCAGTCCGTAAGAGCCCATACGAGGAATTAAAGATCCATGAATTCCCGTCTGTAGCCACCCCTTGTCCCCGTTCCAGGGCATCAAGTAACCAGAAGGTTTGCTTAGATACTTCATGCCAAGTTCCCGCATTTGTAGCTGAAGTTGACTCTGCACTGATTTCTACCTCGGTGTTTACTAGGTTATCCGATCCGACTGGTGTGGCAGATGCTACTAAAGATAAAGAACTGGTCGTAAGTACCCCCGCGCAAATCAGACTGAATAATCTCTTTAATCTCATGTTTTCTCTCCTCCTAATAAGGTTGTAGTTCGGCATTTGTGCGCCTTACTTCAACCTTATTATAGGAGCTGGCAACAGCTCTCTAATTGAACAAAACACTTCTTTCCTTGAACAAAACTCTCATTTGCAAGAATAAAATCAATAAATCATATGATTAGGTTTGGAGGAGCTTTGATTCGCATACAGCTTTGGGGTTAGGCCGGTTTCTCGTTTGAATAATCTAGTAAAATGACCTTGATCGGCAAAACCAACCTGAGATGCAATTTCCTTCAAACCAATTTTTCCGGAACGAATAAGAAATTTAGAACGTTCGATTCTCAGGCGAATTAAATAATTATGGGGAGTATATCCTGTCTGTTGTTTAAAAATCCGAATAAAATGCGACTGGCTCATATTAGCCATGCCAGCGAGATCAGTCAGTTGAATCTCATCTTCTAAACGCTCACGCATAAATTGAATGACCTGAAATATTTCTTGATTGGCTGGCGTTTTTCGGTTTGAATGCTGGGGAATCACTGAAGAATAGTGTTGTAACAAATGAATAATTAACATGTTGGATAAGGATTCGCTATATATTTTTCCTTTGGCACCGCCATTCTGTAATTCCTCCAGCATCCAAAGCCCTAATTGCAGCAGCTTGGAATCCTTGACATGAAATTTGCGGTCCAACTGGATATGACCTTCCTTTAGATAACCAGATTCACGAGCAATCTCTTCGAGTACCGCTGGCGTAATTTCTATTTTCAAAAAATAGAGCGAGGTTCTGCCCCAAGGGCAAAGAAGGCTCTCATTACAAGGGGTAATATGAATGGTGTGGTAGTTTTCATAGTAGGCTGTGCAGTGAATTCCTATTAAATATTTAGATTCCGAGGATGGGGTGAAAGCTTGCTGCGGACTATACCATTGCGAAACCTGAAGCTTATCCCAACCAAAAGTATCACTTGCAAGGACAGGCTGAGCAGCTGCAAAGGACGACTCTTCCATTTCTTTCATATTCATCCCCCTTTTCCCTTCAATATAGCAAGCCAGTATACGCTCCGCGTTAATGAGCTGTAAAAGCTATATTAATTTCCCCTTAGTATTCAAAAGGTTATTTACATCAGAACAGCAAAAAAGAGGGGTTACTCCCCCTCTTTAATATTTTACATATTCTATTTCTGTAACTCTAAGTCTGAACATCTATTCCAATTTAAACTGATTTACTAAAGCACGCATCTCATTTGAACCCTCTTGGAGCTTGCGAGCAGATGCGGCAATTTCCTCCATAGATGCAAGCTGCTCCAGAGTGGCAGCAGATACAGTCTGTGCAGCCGAAGCTGAGTGCAATGAAACCTGCTCGACCTCCATCACCGCAGCAGATATTTGTTCGGAGCCCGTGTACATCTGTTGTGCAGCGGTCGAGGATTGCTCCACCTGATCTACGATGGTCCGGGTGGCCTGCAAAATGCGTTCAAATGCTTTACCCGTATCATCAATCGCTTGAACCCCTGCTGCGACTTCATTTTGGCCTTTACTCATCGAATGATGGGCATGACCTATACTCGTAATAATTTCTTCAACCATGACTGAAACCCTTTCAGCGGCTTCACTTGTTTGTCCTGCCAGCTTACGGACTTCACTAGCTACCACTGCAAATCCCCTGCCTTGTTCTCCTGATCGAGCAGCTTCAATTGCCGCATTAAGCGCTAATAAATTCGTTTGCTCAGATATTCCTTTAATAGTACTGACGATGGTGCCTATTTGTTGAGACTGGTCATTTAAACTAGTAACGGTGATCCCTAAATCATCAACAGTATTACTTACTGCGTTCATTTGCTCGGAAGAGTTAATGATAAGGCTGTTTCCTTTATCAGCCTCTTCCAGTGTTTGCATCGACAGCTGATAGGCATGTGTAGAGGCTTCAGCTACTCGCTGAATCTCTTTTACCATCTCCTCCATCGATTGGGAAGTCTCCTGCGTTGAGGAAGCTTGTTTCTCACTATTGTTCGCCACTTCAGTCATTGAGGATGAAGTCTGAACAAGTGCCGCTGTGGTTTCACCTAACGTTGAAGACAACTGTTTGGAGGAAGAAGCTAATAACTCCGAGCTTATAGTTAAATTCCCAACTAATTGCCGAATATTACCCGATAATTGATTAAAGCTGATTCCGAGCTGTCCGATCTCATCCCGATTGCGCACAGTCAATGCTTTACCGCTTAGATCCCCTTGAGCGATCCGTTCAGCTTCACGGGCTATGCGTACAATCGGTCTTGAAATATGTTGTGCAAATATGTATATTACAGCGATTCCGATGACAACGCATACAATCAATGTAGTAATAATTCCCTTTAGAATGGTTTGTTGCCCGGTATTATAGTCTTGCATATAAGAGCCTGCTGCTACGACCCAGCCCCAAGAGGGCGATAGTTTAGCATAAGATATTTTCAACGCTTCTTCTCCTACAGCGTTTCCAGTACCATCCGATTTAGGTAGCGGCCATTTATAGTAAGTAGCTCCACCACCGTTCTGTGCTGCTTTAATCAAATCCTGTATGTAAAAAGTACCGTTTGAGGTTTGTTTATCCCAAATATTATCTCCCTCTAGTTTGGGATGAGCAAGCAGTTCCCCCTTGTTATCTAATATAAAGAAATAGCCGTTTGGACCCAAATCAATTGATTGATTAATAGGCCGAGTACCATCCTCATTTTTGTTTCCAAGTAGTAAGGTCCGTACTTGCTCTTGGGCTTCCACTTCAGTCAACTGTCCCGATTGAACGGAATTTTCCAAATTCTCAATTAAGGCGACAGCCAGATTTACGCTTTAACTCAGTTTACTCTCAATGAGCTGATTCGTTTCTTTGACTGAAATCTGATAAATAACTGCTCCTAATATTCCGATGGGAAGAATTAGTAGTGTGAGTGACATCACGAGCAGTTTTTTCCGAATTGTTAGTCGCAACCTTGTACGTGTAACTTTTACCATATACACCGCTCCGCATCCTATTAGAATTAATTACAAATTAATACTATAGTACTAGTTTTGGGAATATAAATCAAAAAAAGAAATTCATAATTTAACAAAAAAAAAGCAAACGCCCCCCTAATAAGAGGTCCGTTTGCCATTTATTCAATGAAACTCCAAATTCCTACTTCTCATCCAACCACAATATCGCTGTTACTCCACGAGGATAATATTTACTGCCTGTAATCTCCCCGGAAATAATTTGATCACTCCAGCTGAAGATCGATAATTCTGGATGGGTAAGCCATGCCACATGAGCGCGATCTGCTGCCGCTCCTCGTTCATCCCATTCCAGTCCCAGAATGTTGCGGGCGATGAACTGCGAGAGATAGATTTTGCTAAGCCAGCTGTTATTGCTAGTGGATGAGATTTTCCAACCGCCGTCATCAAATAAGCAAACGCCCGGCTTCAACACCGCATGAAGATGCTTGTCGAGTGCGCCGATATATGCGGCGAACCGTCCATTGCGATCAAGAGCTTCCTTACAACCCGTATAGTATGGGAATACAAGACCCTCGATAGCCGGAATGATCTTGGAGTCGTTACCTTCTCCAATCACAGCCGGGATATATCCATCTGCTGTAACGCTTGCCACCATCGTTGCGGCGCATTTCTCTGCCCCTGCCCCTGCTGTTTTGGACAGCTCCGCACGCTCATACTCTGCAAATATTTTCTCCATAGCTAAGTAAGCCGCCCAGCATTTTCCTGCCAAGTAAATATTGTTGCGAGCCTGACCTAAAGAGACATCCAGACTATCATAGGTAGTAATCTCTGCTCCACCCATCGTACGTGAACTATCTAGCGCCATAACACCGTTTCTTTGCTCAGGATCTGGATGATCCCGATTTAACATACTATCCAAGCACTTTTCCAAGATACTCAGATTACGTTCCATCCAGCTCCGATCACCTGTGTGTTCAAGATAAGTTGCCGCACTCAGCACCCAGTTTACCAATTGTTCATGTGTCATATGAGAGAAGCAACCATCAATGCCATATAACTCATAGGAGGAATAGCCCGGACGTGAAACTACGTTGGCTACACCCATATCATGTGTGAAGCTAATTCCACCTGGATACTCTGTATCATCCCCAGGGAAACGTACCGTATCTTCATAGCTGAATCTTTCTACGAACATATCCAGCTCATTGCGAACCGTCCAAGGATTCAGACGCAGCTCGTAGAATAACTGATCGACGGTCAGATCAAAGGTATTCATCATCCGGTATTCGCCTTCGTTGACGATCCAGAACGGCTTATTTTTATTATCCAGTAATTGTGTGGAACCATAATAACTACGAATCGCATGCGCTAGCATAAAGGTTTGATCTTCGGATAGGTTTGCATGATTAAACATCTCGTTACCTTTCTCCGCTGCTTGTTTAAGAACATCGAATTTAGCTAATGCATATTCGGCTACTGCCTCAACATTGTTGAAATAGCGATTATAGTAATAGGAAGCATCCATACCAGAGGTAACATAACCCGAACGGTGAAAACAAATCGCAAACCGGTACGTTTCTTTTACTCCGGCTGGAACATCCATGATTAAAGCACCCACGCGACCCAGTCCAAAGGTCCAATTTTCCTGAAGCTCTTCACTTAGAATATCCTCCATCGTGAAATGAAGTGCGGACTTTGTAGTGCCTTTCTCGGCAGCAATCGCAATAAATCTTCCTTGTCCAACGCCTGTAATTTCAGATGACACATCATCCAGTCTTCTCATTCCGCTATACACATCTGTTCCCTGAAAACCAAAGAACGCGCGACGTGAGGTAGCTGATGAGGTGTTATCCACTTCTAGCTCAACCAGTACTGCTGGCAGCAACACTTCCTTCATTTCTTCCACAGACGCAGTTTCAGGATCTGGTACTGATCGAACTGGCGAGAGAATCCGGAAGGTCAGATCCCCCGCACTCCAGCTGTCTGTAGCTACTTGAAAATCTCTAGAAATCTCACGATCTTGAAAAGGGAACAGAATATTCTCCTTGTCTGGATTGGGGTCTGGATTCTCGATGTCATAGCGTTTGCTCTCGTCATCTCCGCCAATCTCGTGAAATGGTAGTGTGTCATAACCTTTCCCATCAGTGCGTTCTAATCCTATGAATATATTCTGTCTAGGAGGTTTGGCCATCTCCAAATCGAAACCACCACTAGCTCCTTTAAATCCTAAGGTAAAACTCGCAAATGCACCGATCGGTGAATGATGAGCATTAAAAAATTTATTATGTAACATAAATAAATGCACTCCCTCCAACATGATCCCGGATACCTCCGGGCTATATATCCATGTTATCGATATTTCTGGAAGTGCAACAGGGCTAAAGCCTTCTATTATTTGGGCAAATCAAACATCGATAACAACCTATGCTATAATTAAGCCAAATTTTATTGTAAAAGAGGATTGAAATGATCTCGAATGATCCCGCCTTCCATAATTCTATTGACGGTCAGATGTCACCAGACATTCAAGCAGCCTTTCATATCTTCGCCGCACATTGGAGAAAAGTAAATTCGGATTGGCAATATCCTGTACACACTCATCCGATGTTTGAGATTAATATTGTCCTTCAAGGTGAGCAACAAATGACGGTAGGCAATAAGTCTTTTATACAGAAAAGCGGCGATATTTTATTCATTCGTCCCGGTGTTGAGCATAGTAGTATGGGTTCAAATGCTGACTGTGACATGACTTATTACTGCCTGCATTTTGATATCGATGATCTGATTTTGCGGCGTGCCTTACTTACAGCAGATGCTGTTAGTCTCAGCGGAAACACCCCCGAACTGCTGGCCATCCGTTCCGCGCTAGATGTAATCATTAACTCTTCCATCTTGTCAGAGTCTAAAGACACACATAGAAATCGCTTGATCACACTGCATGCTTCACTGCAGCTTCTGACCGCGCTCAGCGGTTGGGTGCTTTCGGAAATGCCTCTCCCATCAGATACAGAAGCTACAGAAAATACAGTTGCCCTGGCTAACGCTATTGAAGGACTATTGCAGGAATCCGTCTCCACCGCTGCCAGCACAGGCGAAAGAGGTGGCGGTATTGAGGACATTGCTGCTAAGCTCGGATATAGCACTACTCACTGTAATCGTGCTTTTCATCAAATCTATGGGATGTCACCAAGGCAATATTTATCCCGCTTAATCATTCGACACGCCAAACTGCTGCTGATGGATAATAGTCTATCTGTCGAATCGGTTGCTCAACGACTGGGGTACCGTGATGTGTCCCATTTCAGCAAACAATTCAAACGCTGGACTGGTCTGCCACCAATGGGCTACCGCCGTTTAACTGCGAATCCAAGCACACTTTAAAGATCTTTACGCCTACGAAAAAAGGGGTGTATTCCGCTGTCCACTAAGTGGTTACAGGATACATCCCTCTTATGAATTACCCCTTCGTCGCTCCCGACGCAATCCCCTTCACAAAATACTTCTGCAAAGCGATAAACACAATCAACACAGGCACCACCGACATCGCTGTTCCCGCAAAAATCATATCCCAACGTGAAGAGAATTCTCCGATGTAACGGTAAATTTCCACAACCATCGTCTTAGCCTGTCCTGAAGGTAATACCAGCATCGGCATCAGGAAATCATTCCAGATTCCAAGTCCGTTCAAGACAACCATACTTGCCGTAACAGGCCCTAATAGCGGGAAAACAATTCTCCAAAATATCCCGTACCGAGAACAGCCATCAATCTCTGCCGCTTCTTCAATTTCTCTAGGTATTCCTTTGACAAAACTGGTATACAGCAGACATCCGAAACCTACCGCACCGGCTACATAAATAAGAATGGGTCCCGCAAGACTACCGTACAATCCTAGCATTCTAAGCTCTTTGAACAAAGGAATCATATACGCCTGAAAAGGAATCATCATTCCGGCCAAAAAATATACGAACATAAATCGAGTCCATCTAGTATTTCTACGTTCAATGGCATACCCTGCCATGGGAATGATCAAGACCTGCGCGGCGATAGACACCGCTGTCAGAATCAGACTGTTCAGAATCGCTCGTGGAAACTCTGTTTCTGTTAACAGGTATTTAAAGCTGTCCAGATAAAGGGTTTTCGGAAAAGCAATGGCATCCTTCATGATCTCTGCATTACTCTTAAAGGCCGACATCAAATTAAAGAAAATAGGAAAGAAAAATAGAATAGCCACTACTAAGGTAACCATAAAAAGTGCGATTTGCCCAACTCTTCTGCGTGTCTGCATCGTCATTTTAGAGCTGCACCTCCCGCTTCTGGAGAACCTTCACTTGAAAGACTGTAATGATCAGTATGATTAAGAACAAGACCATGGCCAGCGCCGTACCAAAGCCTTGTCTTAATTCACCAAACCCAACTTTATAAATAATATAAGTTAATGTCTCCGTCTCAAAGCCCGGACCACCATCGGTCATGACAGCAATCTGATCAAAAATCTTCAAAGCGCTGATCATCGATAGTACCATACATACAGTCATTGACCCCGCAAGCAGCGGAAAGGTGATATGCCGGAATTGTTGCCAGCCCCCTGCTCCATCAATGCTTGCCGCTTCATTCAATTCCTGCGGAATACCTTGCAATCCAGCGAGATAAATGATCATATAATAACCCGCGCCTTTCCAAACGGTAGACAAAATTATTGACAGCATCGCATATTTAGGATTGCCCAACCAATCTACAATCCAGCTTCCGAGACGGGCAGACTCCAGAATCTGATTAAATACACCAAAGTTGTAATTCAGAATCATCGCCCACACAAAGCCCATTACGATCCCACTCAGCAGTGTAGGGAAATAAAACACACTTCTGAATAAATTACGGAACCAGCGTACCTTATCGACCAACATAGCCATTGCAATAGCTGCAATATTCTCTAGAACAACTAGTGAAAGGGTCATGATCATCGTATTTTTCAGCGCATTATGCACCCTTGGACTATTCCAAATTTCCACGAAGTTAGCAAAACCGATATAGCGGACGTCATCGCTGATACCATCCCATGAAGTAAAGCTTAAATAGACACTTCCTACCGTTGGGACGATAACGAACATGGTGTATAGAATAAATGAGGGTAATATGAACAGTAGAGCGTAAGACTGCCATTTCTTCTTTTTCTTTTTGAGCTTTAACGTGGCAATCAATGACTTGTCAGCATTTACTGCGGATGTAGCCATGGCTACTCTCCCTCCCTTAAGGCAGGCTTGTAAAAAAGAGAACCTCTGCAGCAGCAGAGGTTGCTCTAACAGGCGCTGCACTTACATCTGATTAGCTTTCACTTGGTTGTCATATTCTTTATCAGCATCTTGCATATATTTAGTTACGTCTCCATCTTTCACAACAAGATCCTGCAGCAGTTTGTAATACCAGTTGCGGAACTGTGGAGGAATCAAGTTATCACCCCACCAGTTGTTGATCGCTAAGGACTTCACTACATTCGTGTCAGCAATAAGATCTAAAGCCACTTGCATTTGTTCACTGGTATCATACGTTACTTTTTCTTTAGTCGAAGGAATTGCGTTTATCGTCGCTAAATAATTCGAATATTGCTCCGGGCCGAAGAAGAAGCGGATAAAATCTTTAATGGCTTCTGTCTTCTCTGCGTCCTTAGCAGCTTCTGTGGATAAGGACCAGCCTGCTGGAGACGGAAGACCAATCACATTGATATTCCCTTCACGGTCAGGAAGACCATAGAAGCCAAATTCAAAGTTCGGGTCCGCTTCTGCAATTTGTGTAAACATCCATGTACCGGAGTACAATTGCGCGGCTTTGCCTGAGACAAGAATCGAAGCGGTTTGATTGTCGCCCGTGCTGAGCCAGCCTTTATCGACATAATTCTGGAACAGCTCTTTAAAATCAGTAATGCCTTGAACAACATTAGCATCTGTGAAGCTGACAGTTTTAGCTGTACGTTTGGAGTTCCAATCTGGATCTTTCGAGTAGACATCATCGATCAGGAATTTGTTTACCCAGAAGCCCATGTGGAAAATGTCTTTTCCGCCCACTACAATCGGAGTAATGCCTGATGTTTTCAATTTTTCTTGAATAGCTATGAATTCGTCATAGGTTTTGGGAAGCTCGGTGATCCCTGCATCTGCATATGCTTTTTTGCTGTAGATAATTCCTTGAGGTGCGTTGACTTGCAGTGGTGCATTCCACACCTTGCCATCCACTTGAGGAGGGGCTTCGAACAAATCTAGTAGATCGGAAGGCAGCTCTACAATTTTACCTGCGTCGGCAAAGACTTCAGTATCACGCATTTCCACCAGGTCCGGGAATTCCCCCACTGCATCTTTTGTTTTGAGCCAGTCAAGATAGGCAGCGGATGAAGTTTCACTCAAATCTTTGATGGTGACGTTCGGATTAGCTTCTGTAAATTTTTTGACCGTATCTGCGATAGCTTTTTTGGTCGCCGGATCACCGGATGCGTAGCCTATCGTAAAGCTAACTTCTTTCTTCGTCTCTTGCGGTGCATTTGCAGGTGCTTCGGATGCTGGTGTATTGCCTGCACTATTGCCGGCACTATTATTATTGCCACCACAAGCCGTCAAAGCTGTCGTTGTGGCGAGCAACAATACGGATAATTTCATCATTGTTTTTGTGAGCATACCTTAGTAGCCTCCCCTTTTGTATTCACTGTGGAAACTGAAGCAAGATGTGCGCATCATCTCTCGAAAGCGTTTCCGTTGCTATAAGAATAGCATTCATTATTAGTTGCTTGAATGAACTTTTTTAAGCGGGATGTGTGGTGAATTTAAGATGTGTTCAAGTACGATTTCAAAAAAAGAACGAAAGACCGCAGTCTTTCGCTCATCGCCTAACCCTTGATATTCATTCTCCATCTGCGACTGTATAGGGATTCTCTACAATTGGAAACGACAAAAGAATCGATGTTCCAATATGCTCTCTACTACTTAAGGACAGCCCGTATTCTTTACCATATACTGTACGAATCCGCTCATGAACATTTTTTAAGCCGACATTTTTACTGGGCGAACTAGGCTGTTCCAAGATTTCACTCAACAGCAGTACCTTTTCTTTGCTCATTCCAATTCCATCATCATAGATTGTAGCCAGCAACTTATCCTCTTGCTTCTCGACGGTTAGCGCTACTGTACCTCTCCCTTGACCGCGTAGTCCATGCTGAATAGCATTTTCAACAATCGGCTGAAGAGACAATTTCAGAATGTACCAGTTCAAATCCACTTCCGGCGAGACATCCACGACAAGCTCAAATTTATTCTCGTACCGTACAGAAATGATATAGAAATAATCCCGCAGATGATCCAGTTCCTCTCGGATGCTTACTTTATCCTCCCCATAATCAATCACATATTTTAACTGGTTGGATAACGATAAAATCATATCTGCAACCTCATCATTATCTTTATCCACGGCATTCATTCGAATAACTTCCAGGGTATTGTATAAATAATGTGGCCGAATCTGGCTTTTTAAAGCATTTAACTCAGTTTGCTTCTGCTTGATCTGGGCAACGTAAGCTTCATCGATATAAGCCTGTAGACGCTCAACCATTCGATTAAAACCATGGCTAAGTCTACCCATTTCATCATTGCTGTTCACTACCATCTGGGTATCAAGATTACCGGATTCTACAATTGCCATTTGCTTAATTAAGTTTCGTATCGGAGCAGCTAATCTTCTAGAGAACCAGACTCCCATGAGAATCATCACAATCGCACAAATAAACATCGCTATAAACACGGTCGTACGGGCTGAAAAAAGCTGATCGAATAAATTCGCTCGATGAATTCTTGCAGTTACCTTGCCGTTAAGAAAAGGAATATCCTCACTGAGGACGATCATTTTCTCATCTTTCCGTGCATGTAGTACCTCACCGTTCTCTGCTGCGTTCTCATTTGTGAAATATATATTTCCATCGCCATCTAATAAAAACAGATCATCCTGTTCTCCGAGATTTAGCTCTCTAAAAAACTGATTGAATATGGATGCATCAACGTCCATAAATAAAGTCCCTACAACCTTTGGCTCCTTGGTAACACGCCCAGAAATATCAATCAATGTACGTCCAATTGTGAATACACTTCGCTTTGAGCCTATGAAGTATTCCTCAGAATGAGTAGGAAAAATAGCCACATGAGATGGATCCGGAGCCATTTCCGTCAACCACTCTTTATAGGGCAGCAGATCAAAGTTGATCCCCTTGTTTTCTTTTTCCTGATAATATAGCTTATCGTCTAACTCCCTATGAAAATAAACACTAGTGATATAAGAGTCGCTGTATAGAACTGTTTTTAGAAAAGATTCAATGGGAATCGTGTTGATTTGTTCTAGCTCATTTACATTATAGGTTTGATTCTGCGAATAACTCTCGATAAAGCCTTCATAACGCCCCGTGTACATCAGTTTGGAAATCTCATTGTACTGATTAAAGGCAGAATTTAAGTTATAGCTCATATATAGCACCATTTGCTGCAAGTTACTTGTTGTGTAACGCTCGACATATCCAGAGAAAGTCTGAACAGAGATATAGCTAAGCGCAAACAACGGAATCAGACCGACTAGTAAAAAAGAAGCGGAGAACTTAACAAATAGGCTTTTGGACCTTCGGCCCCAGATAAACATGAATGAAGGCATCCCCTTTGCTATCCATCTGACGATTGGCTTTTGAAAGATTGCTTATACTCTTGTGGCAGTTTGCCGTATTTCTTCTTAAACATGTCGCTAAAATGCCGAGCATTGTTGTATCCTACACTGTCAGCAATCTCATAAACCATCATATCGCTTTGCAGCAATAGGCGGAGTGCGTGATTCATTCTTACCTCTGTTACATAGTTCTTAAAGTTCTGACCGGTATGCTTTTTAAAAAAGCTGCTGAAATAATAGGAGTTCATAAACATCATCCCTGCTATAGACTCCAGCGTTATGTTTTCTGGATAATGCTCATCTATATAAGCCTTCACTTGTGACAGTAGCTTTAGCTCCTTGTTGCCCATTCGACTGCTGATTTGCTCAGACATCTTACCCAGAATCAATCGAAACTCTTCCTCAACTTCTTGAAACGTAGTAAGACTAGCCATTCGCTGAAGCATAGGACTAGTATCCTGAACGGAAGGACCTGCCTCCACACCAAATTGCATAAGCTCCTGTTCAAGTTGGAGGATCGCATTATAAACGGTAGACACCGCTTGATTTCTATTCCCATCAGCCATGATCCGAATCATCTGAAGTAATCGCGAGCTCTCATATGTTATTTGCTCTTTGTTTTGAGATTTTAAGGCGATGCTTAGGGTGGATTGTATTTCATGCAAAGGAGTTATGATTAACGATTCATTTTCGAAAGGATTCTTTCTATAAGATAAGACACGATTTAGCCCTGCGAAATATTTACAGTGTAGCGCTTTCAAAGCGTTGCAGTAAGAATTATCAGCTTCGTCCATTCCGTCTACGGTGTTGCCCACGCCAATGGATACCTTCAATTTGAGAAAATTATTAATCTTCCCATGCAGATCCTCTGCCAATCTCTCTGGTTCCTCCGCATGCTCATGTTGAAGTAGAATGCAAAAACGTTCACCTTTGCGGAACATATAACTATTCTCTCTTTGCTCTACAGTTTCCTTAATAATGTTAGAGAGCGCAAAATCAATCAGCTTACGTTCACGCTCCTCCCATCTGGATGGCTGACCTGAGGATTCATCCGTCTCCACTATACAAATACTAACGTACCGACTGAGTGCAATAATCCCCATATCTTGTAGGGTATCCGCCGTCCCCTTGTTACCGTCCGTCAGCTTATCGAGCAATTCTTCGATGGTTAATCTGTGGTTTCTCTGTTCATAATGGTTCAGCTTTTCTTTGTTGCGTTCTCCTTCAGTTTCTTGACGAATAAGCGAAACAGCTTTACTAACGACCTGCTCCAGCTGGTTCTTATTCACTGGCTTCACCAAGTAATCCAGCGCACCATATTGCAGTGCCTGACGGGCATATGTAAACTCCTGATAAGCGCTAATAAAAATAACCTTTACCGACCTGCCAGCTTCATGAATTTCGCGGATAATATCTATTCCTGTATAGCCAGGCATGCTTATATCACTAATGATCAAATCGGGATTATGTTCTTCGATCTGTTGTTTCAATTCAAGACCGTCATTGGCTTCTCCAACGATGCTGAGTCCGAGGTTTTCCCAAGAAATTAGTTTTTTTAGACCTCGCAAAATCACCGGTTCATCATCGGCGAGCAGTACCCGAATTCCCTTCATTCTACAGTCCCCCTACCTTAGAAAAATCATCTCACAGTAGCCTAATAAACTTATTCTAATGATAACAGACAAACAATCTTTGGTGCATTGTGTGGGAATGAACTTTTTTAAGGAGAAACTGCAGTTATTTAAGAATGTTTTAAAAGAAAATATTATACGGTGGAGGTCGTAACTGCAGGGAATGTTTGGACTTCCGGCCGCTGTTGTCCCCAGTAATTTAACCGTGATTACGGTTGAAATCCGGAGACAGCTTATGCTTACGATGCGAGCTTTCCTACGGAAAGCTTTCGGGCGGTCGCTATCGCTCCTACAGTTCCAAACTTCCCCTCCGTTACTGCTCACCTGTTATTCTTTTTAATGTCTGAAGTTAAAAAAGTCTTACACTGCCTCAAATATAAAACCAGCGGCAGTATTGGACTTAAAAATAAAGTCTTAGACTGCCGCCGGTTTAATGAGATATCGTTCCCCTTTAGTTTACTTGTCTTTTAAGCTTTATGTTCACCTCTAAAACAAGCAATTAATGAAACTATTAAACCTACAAATGAAACACCAAGTCCAAATGCTGTTGCTGAACCACTTGATGTTAATATAAGTGCTATTCCAAAAAGTGATATTGAAATACCTAAAAGTGATAAAAGCATAATTAATTACCCCCAAAATTTCAAATTTCCACAAGAAAACTATACCATTTTCTTTTCAACTAAACTGCCAGTTAGTTGAACAAATAAAAAACGGCTGCCGAAGCAACCGCTATTCCACTAACGTGTCCCGTTAGTTCAATGAGTTCATGGAGGAAAAGTTATTTCAGACCTTCATTTTTCGTTTCGGAACCCAGAACCTTCCCTGTCTTGTCCATATACAGTTTTGTCATCATACCGTACTTGTTCTGCCCAATTACTCCAAAAAACAAGGCTTGATGGTCTTTTATAACGTTGAAATGATATCCTTTAGCCCATCCTTCCCCTGGTTTGACATCGTTTTTAATCGCAATCTTACCTTTTTTTATGTTAATGATTAAAATTTGATTTCTTTGACCATTTCCAAAGAGCAAATTCCAAACTTCTCTTTTGCCATCAATAGCAAGAGTAGATGGTGGTGTTGAGCTTGTGTCACCAACACTCGTGATTGAGATTAGATTCGCCTGAGCATCCCATTTTCTTGATTCTGTAAGACCGATCTGGAAAGCGTCTACTAATGTGATCCCTGAACTGGTGGATGCTGTAGCTTTACTCATTACATTAATGCCGCTCAACAAGATCAAAAAAATCAAAACGCCTCTCCGTAACATTGAACAGAATCCCCCATAAATGTTTGGGTTATTTTCCGCATAAATGATTGAATTATTCTGCCCAAAGTTTAATCACTTTCCATTGTCATTTGCAGTACGTAGATACATCGCAGTAGACTCATACTGCTTACTAGCGAATTCCAAAAGAACTCGTTTTGAGGGTTCCAATATAAAAAACTAACAGTTGCCTTAAACTAAAAAATAAAGTCCTCGACTACTGTTGGTTTATTGAACTAAAGTGTCCCGTTAGTTTAACAAGAATCGTTATAAAGCGAATCTATTTTTTATGATTTCAGCAACTTCACGAGCGTTGATTTTCGTATTGTTTATTCTCAAATAGTTTTCTTTTTTAATTTCTCCCTCTAACGAGTTCAATCGATGTTGCTCCATTGTCTGTTTTAGATCCTGTTCAGAGAATGTGATATCTCTCTTTGTCGGTTTATGTTCAAGTCTATGGGGAGTCTTGTTACGCTCTATTCTCTCCTCAAGATCGGCTTCAAGCTCAACAAAATAGACATCTGCACCTTGATCCTCAAATATTTTACAAATTTTATCGACATAATCCCAATCGCTCTGCAAATCGAATCCCCATACATATGTAAATATCATTCCATACATTTTACTGACGGCGGTTGCTTCAAATATATCTTGACGGAATTTATCCGATAATCCCCACATTTCACTACTGAAGCCAAAATATGGAGCCAGCAATTCTATCGTCATATGGTTGTGGAACAATTTTAAATCAGATATCATTTCCAGTTCATGCCCCACTGTCATTTTACCAACTGCCTGAGGACCAAATATCAAAACAAATTTCATGATATCACCACTTTTCGAAGTCATTTTAATAATAGTACCACAATTGGTAAAGTTTTATTGCACTAAACTGCCCGTTAGTTGAACAGGAACGTGTATGTTTACCACACAGATAGACTTGTTCTAAAATCATTTTCGTCGGTAATATACTCAACGTTCTCATATCCTTTTCTGACTCCATTCAGATATAAATCATTAATTATTTTTTCGTCCTTACAATAAATTGTGACGTACAAGGAGTCAACCAACAACAGAACCAACTGGCACTGACTATTTAAGAATTCCTCATATGTGAGAACATCTTTAATGATTTCACCTTTTAAATATGCCTTGAAATTCGCGAAAATTATATAATAAACTCTTGATTTCAAAGTTTCACTGAGGTCTTGCCCCTTCATTCCATATATCTCTCCATGGAACATGGGTTCAATTTTACCCTCCCCAGTATCCTGATATGCTTCCTCTCCACCAATATACCAATCAAATTGACTGATATTGAAAGGTTCCAGTACCTCGCCAAGATGGCTACCCCATTCATTCGGTATCTCAAATTGGACTCCTCTGTTCATTTGCTCGCTTCCTCCCATCAATTCAAACGGGCTGCGTTCTCAGCCGTTTAAATATCGTACCCGTTAGGGTAATGAGAATCGAAATTTATTGGTATAGCATTTCCCGCCCGCAGTTGAAGCTTTAGATGGCATCACGGAAGGGGAATGGCTTTGAAGAAAGGGGAAAACCTGAGGTTTAATAAAGGGTTTCACATATTAGTCATGACTAATATGTGAAACCCTTTATGTTCAACTATCGTGTCCCGTTAGCCTAATCTGAGGGATCTGTTTTCTTTTAATAATATTGATGTTATCATCCATTTGCCATTAGAATTTAACAGCAAGTTAATATTGTTAGTTTCGTTAATTTCATTAGCTGTAATGCGCTCTTTTTCCGATACAATCTGTGAAGCTCAGTTGTTCTGCCTTACTATAGTTTTGTCACTCCGTTCGGAAGTTCGGAAGCCGGCGGCCAGACGATCGCTCCGCTGCGGTTCATGTACCCTCTGATTTCCTCGCGCGAATTCGGAACGAGCAAGCTGATCACCGCCAATTCTCCGTTAAAAGCGTCAGCCCAATAGAATTGCGACTTGATCACAAAGCGGCCGGATGTATTGATATAACCGTAACTCTGCCCCTTGCTGGCCGGAGCCAGGCCGCCCTTGAACAAGCCTCCGGCTGTAAAGCCCTGAATGACTTTGGTTCCCTTCTTGTTGATGTAGAAGCTGACTCCATTACGCTCGACAAAAGCCAGTCCTTCCGAGAACGGCTGCGCCATGCTGAACTGCGGTTTTATCAGGTAATTGCCGTTTTTGTCGATGTACCCGTATTTTCCGTTCACGTAAACTACTGCCGCCCCGTTTGAAAACGGTGTGGCGTAATCATACCGGGGCGTAACGCGGAGCTTGCCGGTGGTGTCGATATAGCCGTATTTGCCGCCGTACGCAAGCACTACGGTCGCCATACCTTCGGAGAAATCGGACGTCGAGCTATACCGGTACGGAATGACCAGCTCGCCCTTCGTGTTGATGTACCCCGATGCTTTGCCCACATTGACCCGAGCCAGACCTTCGGAGAAATTAAACGCCCGGGCGTAGATGGGCTGTATGCTCACCTTGCCATGGCTGTCTATATATCCGTACCGTGTCGCCGTAGCTCCGTCAGCGTTCTGAACCTGCGTCGTATACAGCGCACGGTCATTATAAAGAATGCCGGCATCTCTCAACTTGTATTCGAACAGCTCGCTGCCCGCCGAGCTGAAATAATATTGCTTTTTAGCCGCATAGTCCTCGACATACACCGTCCCTCCGGATACTCCTGAATACCCGTATCCGTCGTACACCGCCTCGATGACCTCCTTGCCTTTGCCGTTGATGAAACCGTATTTTCCATTAACTTCAATCGGATACAGTTGATCGCCTGTCTGCGCCTGCATAGCGGTCGCACTGGCAGCCAGCGATTGCTCCGCCACGTTTGTACTGAATACCATCGTCGTAAATATAAGGGTAAGAGCCATCTTTTTAAGCACCTGTTGTCCACGCTCCTCAGAGACTATTTTCCAATCGTTAGTATAGACGACACTTGTACCGGTCTTGTTGCGCGTGATTGGGAATAAATCACAAAAAGCCTTCGCTTAATCCCACATTTCGCCCGCCCACATACTGCCGATCAGAAAAATACTGTTTCGTTCCGAGTCTTACGGACACTGGAGCTGCTATTTGGTAAAATATGATTATTCCCTACTTATCGGCCCCAGTTCTTTTAGCAGTATTTTATGTCTTCATCGAATTGCCTATTTTTCATCGCCATAATCTATTCACCAAGCTTTCGGTGATGGTAAATCAATTAAATTTATTATAGAAAAGATTTTCGCTTAATACCCACTAACATTCTTATCAATCTTAGTTTTCTGCACTATCCTGCCCGTTAACTTAATAAAAACAAGGAACACTGCCGAGGCAAACCGTTCCTTGTTTCGTTCAACTATAGTCTCCCAATGCTTAAATATGGTGCTATCTGATGAATACGCCTTCTAAGAAACACTAACATTTCTTTTACTTAATTTCTTAAATACCGAATATTCCTTATTGGACTTAATAAAACTCAATATCTTTTCGGCACATTCTATTGGATTCATCTCTTCAGTATTTACTTCAAGGTCATATTCATCAATGCAATATACTGTGCTGAACTGTGAAGCTGCTAATCCAATTTTTCTATCTCCTCTTGCTTGCTCTCTTCTTATGAGTTCTTCTTTCGAGCATATTACACCTATAAATAACGTAGGCTGATCGAAAAATTGATCAAGAAACTCATTAAACCTCTTGTCATTGTCGATTACGGTATCTACTATTACATTAAAACCCAATTCTGATAACAATTTAATTGTCGAATGGTACACTGAGAATATGGAATCATCAAGTATTTGTGAGACAACTTGATGATCTATTTCTCTTGGAGGTTCATCTGGAAATTTATTATTAATAAAATCATTGTAATTATTAAAAAAATCATCAATTGATAAATGATAAAAAGGAATCTCTTTCTGATTTATCAGTTCAGTCGATATGGAGGTCTTTCCAGAACTTGAAGTTCCATTTAGATAAACTAATATCCCTTGTTTCAATTTAATCATCCCTTCAAAAACGTATTTTACAGATAACGTTATAATCACAAAGTTCATAAAATTATCCAACTCATAAAATATTCGAGAAACGATTGAACTATCCTGCCCGTTAGTTGAACAAAGGGCTACCTCTCGGCAGCCCTCTCATTATTGAACTATAGTTTCCCGTTAGGTTAACCGCTTTTTGCTTACTATTGGGAACAACCCTAGATTTTATTTGAACAAGATTGAGGTATCACGAGAATCAAAAAAGTACAAACGGACGTTGATGCCATAGGAATCATAAAAATAAAAAACAAATAAATTCCAGCTATCTTTTCCACTACATCACGCTCCCTCTACCATACCCCAATAATGGATTGGACAATTCTTATGGCCTCCAATAAGTAGGATTTCGTCTTATTTAAATATACCATATATTGGAACCACCCTGCCCGTTCAATGAAAAAAGCAGGATACCGTAGCTCCTGCTCATCAATGTGTATTATTGAACTATCGTGTCTCGTTAGTTGAACGAAATGCACTGTTTGGTCACTATAAAGTCAGTTATTGGAGGCATAAACATAATGAAACTCTTTGAGGTTGCCTGTTATCTTGTCGTATAGAAATATTAAGCAAAAAGAATGGCTGTCGAGCCTTTCTCGACAGCCTGACAAGGAACCAAATGCGGTTCCTTGTTTTATTTATATTCCATAACCCAGTACTTCTCTTCTCCCAGACGGCCTTCCTCATCAACCTTCTTCCATCCGTTGCGTTCATAAAAGGTCAATGCCTTATGATTTTTAGATACGCATTTTAATCGCATCGGTTTATTCATTTTAACGTCAGCTGCTTGCAGCAAACGACTGCCGACTCCTTTCCCTGAGCAATCAGGGTGAACAAAAAGATTATGAATGAAGTTATCCGGCAAATACAAGGAGGTAAAGCCCATAAGGATACCGGCCTCTTCTACTACGATGATGAATTCGTCCTCCGTATGCTTGTCGAAATCCTCCAAGGTCATTTCAATAATATTGTCCCATACGAAGGTATTGTGCCGTGATTCGAGATACAGCTTTCTTAGTTCAGGGTAATCCCCTTCATGAGCCTCTCTAATATTCAATTGCTCACTCCCTCTGCACTGAAATTTTGATGTGATGTATGCCCCTTTTTCAAATATTCACCATTAATACCCAACTATTCTGCACGTTAACTAAACAGGCTGCCGATCGTGCTGGAAGCCTAATGATGTACTATACTATCGTTCCCCGTTAGCTTAATCAAGGATATAAACATACTTGGATGAAACACTCTGTTTCATCCCTTAAATCGGGTGGGATTATAATAGTGAAATGAACATAAAGTGTGGGATTCATCTAATGATTTTACTTATAGGTGAGATCCACCGCTTGCATCGAGCAATTGACCAGTTACCCAACGGCTGTCCGACGAAGCGAGAAAGGTAACAATATCCGCTACATCCTCAGGTTCTCCCCACCTGTTGAAGGTTGAAAGACCGGCCGCATATTTTTGTCCATGGGGATCTTGCAACGTCCCGGCATTCATCTCTGTGTTAATAATGCCGGGCTGGATGGCGTTTACCGTAATATTGCGGTTACCCAGTTGTTTGGCCAGAAGATGCGTAAATGTATCGATGGCCCCTTTCGACATGCTGTAGGTGAACACACTTGGAGAGGCTACGCGCGTCACAAAGGATGAAATATTAATAATGCGCCCCCCGTCTTTTAGACGCGGTAAAGCTTGCTGGGTAACAAAAAGCGGTGCTTTTACGTTAATCTTCATCACCTCGTCAAAAGATTCTTCAGTTGTCTCTTCTAGGCTAACTATTTGACCGATTCCAGCATTGTTGACAAGAATATCGAATCCGCTACCGCCCGTACGTTTCCGAATGTCATCATCCAGTACCGAAAATAAATCATGAATGCCATCGAGAGTGCTCAGGTCAGCACCAATTGCGCACGCGTTACCTCCGCTTTGCTTGATCTGGTGAACGACTGCCTCCGCTTCATTTCGTCTTTTTCCATAGTGCACGACGACAAATGCGCCCTCTTGTGCCAGACGCAATGCGATGCTGCGGCCAATTCCTCGGCTCGCTCCAGTTATTAAAGCGATTTTACCTTCCAACTTACTCATGCTTTCATCTCCTTGTCCGAATTCAGATATAGTTATATCACAGGATAACATTTGAAATGTTGCTCTCTCATTCGGTTACAAGGGGATGTCTTTTGGTAGGTTCTCCGTGCTTATTAAACTATACTGCCCTTTAGTTGAATAGCGGCAGATTTCTAAAAGGGATCTGCCGCTATTATATGCTAAAAAAATCGTCGATACATTTCTCTCCTGCGTTCGCCACGAAGTTGTGCGTATATTTGCGTGGTTGAGGCTTTCTCATGACCCAACATACCTTGGATGAAATCCAAGGGAGCACCGTTATCAAGGAGTTGGCAAGCATAGGTATGTCGAAAGCGATGCGGATAAACATTCGTTTCAATCTCTCCTCGATCTGCAAGTCGTTTTAATGCCCACCTTATTGTAGGAATAGCCATGCGTTTAGTTGGGTTGGTATCCATTACGAATAAGGCTTTACAGGTATCTCCAAGACTGGTCAGGTACTTCCTTAACCATACTTTGCACTCTGTCGTAAAGTACACTTCTCTCTGCTTGGAGCCCTTACCGTTTGGGAGCAGCTGCCCATAGCGGTCTGCTCTATGGTTGTTTGAACTATCGAGTCTCGTTAGCGCAACGACTTACTCTGTTGAATTTCGTGTTCCTCAACATAAAGCGGCATCAGAGAAGGCGGATCGTACCTTATCGCGGCCTTTAAACGACAAAATGGTGCCGATAGCCATAGCCCCATAGCCGCAACGAAATAATGAGCCTAATCCGACAGTGCCCGCATGATGTTGGATTTCGCCTCTGCCGCAATCGCTTCATTCCCGTCATCGACCGCTTGCATTAAGATCAGTATGGGGATGTATACCGCGATCAGCCGCGCCAGCAGCTTCGTTTCCTCGTCCGCTCCTCCGTACGTTTCGAAAAACACGCCACGAGCGTAAGGTGGTAAAAAGCTATAAGCAACGCTCAAATCGCAAGCCGGATGGCCTACGCTCAGATCGCCCCAATCAATGATGCCGGAAACGATCCCGTTCTCATTCACAAGCATATTTTTGAAATGAAGATCGCCATGTAGCAGTGCATTCACCGACTCGACACGGTCCTTTTGCAGCCTGCTAATATACGCTTCGATCACACCGGACTCCTCCGGCGACAAGTGTTCAACCACCTTCGATAGAAAGCCCTCCAATTTCACTTTGCGCGATGCTATGTCCGTCAAGTTTCGATGATCTTGCTGAACTCCGCACTTCAGCGCCGCCTGCACCGGAAACTCATGCAATCTCCGCAAAAATTTCGCCAGCGTCTCTGCCGATAAAGCCCGGCGTTCTTCCGTCAAACCGATTGGGAAATCTCCTGGCACGTAGGCATAGCCAAGAAATGGTGCCGGGTATTCGTCACTTGCTTCGCCATAAAACAACGGTTTCGGATAGGGGATGGTCATATATGCCTCCAGCTTCGGCAGCAGCTTCCCTTCCATATGAATCGAGCCAACTGCAATCGTTCTTCTTGGAAACCGGAACACGTACTCGTCACCGATGAGAAAAACCGTATTGTCCCAGCCCCAGCCCAATCGCTTCACTTTCTTCGATGACAGCTGAGGGAATTGTCTGCCGATCAGCGTCCGCGCCTGCTCTTCGTTAACCTCCCACTCCGCATCCCATACATTCGTTCCTCCCATGAAATGTCTGCCTCCTCGTTCCTTACGTTATTTAGATGTTTACATTCCCTGGTAGTTACGCATAACTGCCCGTTAGTTGATTGCATATCAGTATTATTCTACATATTACCAGTCGAAATCATTATGCAAAATGTACTCTTCTGGTTCCAATTCTATTGCAAAACTTTCGCAGATTATATCTTGTTCTGCATATTCATTACCATTGTCTATACCCAAATAGATATGTAGGAGTTCTTTAGTTCTTTATGTTTTTGTGCTCGTTCGGGAACTCTTTGTAGGATACTTGAAGTTTTGATAACTGCGGAGCGGTAAAATTCACTCCATTCATCAAATTCCATCCAATATGGTAGTTTCGCATATACCACACCTGAAAATTTTAGCCTTGCTTCCCTTACTTTATAAGTAAAGCTATGCTCACTTCTGTCTACTCGCTCAATTACCTTAAGAAAGTAAAACTCAACGGTCTTGTTTTGTTGGTCAATAACGAATTTCTTTATGACTGAATCATACAGTTGTAAATCATCATTACCTTTGTAATCTTCAGTGTTCATATTTTCTCCTTATTTATCCATTTGAAGATCATGCCCTAATTTTTGGAAATCTAGTGCCACTTTTATTTACAGATTACTGCCTGTTAGTTGAACAAAGGGCTACCTCTCGGCAGCCCTCTCATATATTGAACTATAGTGTCCCGTTAGCCTAACAACCATCGATCCACATGTTCCTTTGTTATTCATTTCATTTTTCTTTTATAGTAGACTCTTGACCATAAGAAAATTGTATTACCTATCAACAAAATAGTGAATTCCCAGTCCGTTTTACCTTTAGAGAAAAAGTTGACTAATGACCAAACCAACAACGCTAAAGTAAAAAATATATAAGCATTTTTAGCTGATTTATCATTTTGAAATTGTTCCATTTCATCGGCTCTTTGCAGTTTCATTTCGAGTCCTCCTTGTAAGTAAATAACTGGTCAACTGTAATTTTAAGTTGATTAGATAATTTAAATGCCAAAGTTAATGTGGGGTCATATTTATCGTTTTCTATAGCATTAATTGTTTGTCTTGTAACTCCACATCTAATGGCAAGATCTTCTTGAGACAGCTTCATCTTTTTTCTAATATCTCTAATTTTATTTTTCAAGGTATCACCATTCCCGGGATGTAAAAAACTTTTTACATTTTCAATGTACAATACATATAATGTAATGTCAAATTGTTTTTACATTTTTAATTAGAACCTATTGCATCTAACCTGCCCGTTAGTTGAACAAAGGGCTACCTCTCGGCAGCCCTCTCATTATTGAACTATAGTTCTCCGTTAGTTTAACCAAATTTCGGATTCACCAAGTCTCTAACATCGAATGCCGAAAGAGACTTTAAACCAATTTTTTTAAGATAAGATAAACGCAGTTCTAGATCATTAATCAATTCGCAATAATTATCTAACACTTGCTTGTCGAGACAATTTCGTAATTTCTGGAGAAACAATAGTGATTCTGAAATCGGCATTCTCAACACATCTGAAAGGGAATTCCCCATAACCAAGCGTTCCTGCTCCAACAAGCATTCGGTACAATTTGGGCACTTATCATGTCTGGAGAATAATTTTATCGCCCAAAGGTTTCCTTTACTAGTTGTTCCTGCATCACGCATATATTTCAAATCGAAAACGCATCCACGATAATAGTTTCTAAGTTCCTTTTTCTTGTGAACGTATGTTACAGGTTCCTTATCATATCCATAAAGTAAAATATCAGTAAATCGCTTATCCTGCTCAGCAAGTGGCCGTTCAAAGTTAATTCCGATCATTTTAGCCAATTCTCTGATCTTTACAACAGGTCCGCAGTTAGTACCCGCCCATAAAAGCACAGCTCCTTTTTTAAGCGAGAGTTCAGTTGCGACCATACGACTTGGATCTATATCACCAATGACAGTGCCTATGCCATTACATGTAGGGCATGTTGGAGTGCTTTCTAGTAAAGACCAAGTGCCGTCTTTCTCCTTGGCCTCCCCAATATTCGCATACAATGCCGAAAGATGTTCTAACACTCCAGTAATTGTACTAACAAGGGATCCTCTTTTGGCGTTAAACTTTTTATGGGAAAGAACAAATTCCAATTAAAAAACCCCCTTTGGCTGTTTGCTCGATACCCTTTAATCATACTAATTACTTGTTTCTGTGTAAATATTTCCCTTAAAACTTTCCTACCCAATAGCTTAATGAGGCCGCCGTTCTTGCCGGCAGCCTCGTCTTATTTGCTGGCCTAAACTAACGTCTCCCGTTAGTTCTAAACGGATTGTTTGGATAGATCATGGTCTCGATATATGGTAAAAACCCGATTTACATGAAATTTGTTCTTAGTCTAATTGCTTTTAGTTTTGGAATTTCACTATTAATGAAATTTTCTAGATCTATTGATAGTTTATGAATTCCGCGAAATATGAATTTACCTTTTGATTTAGTATAATTGCAGAGAATTAATCTTGTATTAAACAACCCAGTTTTTAAGTCCATTTCATCAATTTCAATTTCTGCAATTATAAAATCATTTGATATTCTGGGTTCACCAATAATTCTCAAAATATTGCCTCCTTATTATTATTGACTTAAAAATCCGCCAAATAACTATGCTCTCCTGCCCGTTTACTTCAACGAGCAACGGCAACCGATCGTGTGGCCGGCTACCGTCATGTCTGGTGCTATCGTGTCCCGTTAGTGTAACTTCACCTAGCTGAGTTACCTTTTCGATTACGACTATCCTATGTCTTTTTGTCAACAATGACCACAATGGCTTGAAGTCAAGAGTGGGGCAACCTGTTCCGCTTCCGGCCATAAACACAAGTGTCTTTCCTCCATTCCCTTCCAAAAAAAATGCATTTCAAGGCCATTGACGTTGACAAGTTTTCCTGGCGCAGAATGTATTAATTCCTTTTTCATCCCTTATCATATTACATATTATGTATTATTTGTAATTACTTCCTTATCAAAAATATGGGAATGCTTTTTTGAAGAATGTATAAAATTATTAAACTTTTAGGAAAAAAGGTGAATAAGAATAACGCTTATTTTGTATAATTTTGATAAATAACCTGTGATGACATTGCAGTTAATTCACAGATTGTGTACCCTTTGGTGATTAAATCGTGAATTATATACATACCAATGAAATATCCGCTTAAAGGATATTCGGTAGCATCATCACCACTCCACATAAAAAACTGACTCATTTTCTCTGCGGTCAAGGGTGTCCCAAATTCGTTTACAACCGCCTTTTCTAACGAATTTTTATTATTCATGAGTTTCATTGTTTTATTTATTGGCAATCCCATTACTTCCGCCACTATCTCAATAGTTAAGTCAAAATCACAACTGCCATATTTGAAAGCGACAGGACAATAAGTGCCCAAACCTTCCGATATTACCCGTTCGGTGAAGTCAAACATATCTATGTTTTGTAAAATAGCACCGCGCACCATATGATTTAGTTCATGCGGAATTAATGACTCGACGTTTGATTCACTTATATTTCTGTCAATTCCAATGTAAGCATAGGGGTTTCCGTGATTAACCGGAAGCGCAACGCCTCCGTGCATACCTAGGTCAAGCCCAATGTATAAATCAAAATCGCCATGATAATTCAACAATTTAATGGTTTTATTCACTGTCTTGACAATCTTATCAACAATACCGTTATTTATATTTTCTTTCGCTTTCGCAAGACAAGAATTAAAGTCACACTGTTCTATCATTGATTGCAAATTGCTAATATCAGTCATATAAAAATACTTAAAAATACCGTCATATAAATCTGGATATTTTTCAGTATAACACTTATAAGCGTTAAATTTGTCCTGAATTTTTGACATGTCACACATCTCATTGTAGTTGTCAATCATTTTTATTATTCTCATCTAAACAACTCCCAAAATATAATTTTAAAATTTCCGAATAGACAGCATCGTAGTCATTTCATTCCTCCAAAGATTGGATATTTCACATTAAATATTCGTGGGAAAGTAATCCATTCCTTTTTTTGGAATTGTGATAAACTGCCCTTTAGTTGAATAGCGGCAGAATTCTAAAAGGGATCTGCCGCTATTATATGCTAAAAAAATCGTCAATACATTTCTCTTCTGCGTTCGCCACGAAGTTGTGCGTATATTTGCGTGGTTGAGGCTTTCTCATGACCCAACATACCTTGGATGAAATCCAAGGGAACACCGTTATCAAGGAGTTGGCAAGCATAGGTATGTCGAAAGCGATGCGGATAAACATTCGTTTCAATCTCTCCTCGATCTGCAAGCCGTTTTAATGCCCACCTTATTGTAGGAATAGCCATGCGTTTAGTTGGGTTGGTATCCGTTACGAATAAGGCTTTACAGGTATCTCCACGACTGGTCAGGCACTTCCTTAACCATACTTTGCACTCTGTCGTAAAGTACACTTCTCTCTGCTTGGAGCCCTTACCGTTTACGACTATAGAGCAGTTTTCCCAGTTGAGATCCTCGATGTTTATCCTCTCTACTTCCCCGACTCGACAGCCAGTACAATAGAGAAGCTCAAGCAGCGCTCTTTCTCTTAATGTTTGGCCACGAGATCTTAAGATGAATAACATCTTCCTCGACTAAAAACTTAGGAATTCGCTTGTCCAATTTGGGTTCTCTTAGTTTTAAAGAAGGATTTGAAGTCAGGTAAGTCTCTTCATACGCATAGCGAAACAGGGATCGGACGAAACGAATTCGATGCCCTAGGCTGCTTGGCTTCAAACGTTCTGCTTGTTTCGCCAAATATTGCTTCAGCATTGACAATGTAATCTCCGCTATCTCGGGATCACCTAGTTCCGTCATTAGCATTTTGTTTTGGAGGATGTAGGCGCTCAATGTTCTCGGACTATATCCTTGAATTCGTTTATCAGCCTCATATAGATGCCACAACTCACTTAACTTCATAATAAAACCTCCCCTTAGAAGCTATTACAACTAGGTTTGCTTCTAAAGGGAGGTTTTAATCTTCTAACCTGCTTGAGCTAGCGTTCCTCGTTAGCTTAACGGCATGACGCACGGGTCCGACGGACTTCGCCATTGTAGAATTGTCTGACTGATAGCTCTTCCTAGAGATGCTTCGGACAGAATCAAGGAGTGAATGCGACTCAGTATACGGTGTTACAGGATGTCAACGCCTTCTTAGAGTTACTACTATATAAATCACAATAATAAAGTATCGATAATTTGATGAAATTTCATTCTATCCTCGTCTAATTCAGATATTCCATATCCTTTCATAAATTCAACTATTTCTTCTTTCCTATCTGTATAATAAGTAAGACTTTTTACAAGATAATAAATATCATAGTATGGATCTGATATCCCTGAAGCTCCTAAATCAATAAATGCTTCAATACATCCATTATTTATCATAACGTTTCCAGAACCATAATCACCATGAGTAAAAACTAGTTCCTCTGTCGACGCTTTATTCATTTCCAAAAAATCAATTAGTTGCTCAATAGTATGGTTGGGAAATGAGTTATTAATAGCCTCTATGACTTCATGTTTTCTCTCATTAATATTGTTTTTGACCATATCAATCAGTTTTTCTGGCAAAAAATCATTGAAAAAGCAATTATCAATGGGAACATTGTGTATTGTTCTTAAACCTTCTCCTAAAATATAGCCTAGACTTTTATCTCCCTCTTCCTGCTGTTATTCTTCCGCAGTACAACCTTCTATATAGGTCATAACTAAATATTCCTCTCCATTCTCCTTCTGATAACTTATTACTTTAGGAGAAGGAATCACATCATTTACCCATTTTAGTCTTTCTGCTTCGTCCATTAAACTTCCAGAATCTTTAACGTTTTTTTCTTTCAACACATATTTTACAGAATTATCAAACTCTAAAATATGCAAAGATTGATAATGTCTTCCTTTTTCAATGATTGTAGTTTTAAGTAATTCTGACTGATTTACTAATTTACTTGGCATTGAGAATCGGTTATTCATCATTTTGTACTCCTCATTTGTGTATCTTGGCGTTATTTCCAATATCGTCTTATCACGGACTCTATAAATAATTCATATGTAGGGTATTCGCGAAACTTTTCAACTAACCTGCACGTTAGTTGAACAAAGGGCTACCTCTCGGCAGCCCTCTCATTATTGAACTATAGTTCCCCGTTAGCGTAACGTCATTTCTCCATCTACAACGGATTTTCACAACTCCACTCGCATACCAGTCTTCCGAAATTATCCAGATAATTAGCCAGATATTTTTCAAGATTTTTGATTCCTATAATATTAATTTCATGAATCGATTCGACAAGTTCGTCGTCTGTAACATCCCATTCATTTTCTAGATACGTTGTGGGTACCTCATATTTCCTTAAGTAAAACCTAGCCGATTCAGGTTCTAACTTATTTAAGTATTTCTGTTCATTAATAACCTGTACTTATACGAAAGCTCGATTCATTTCAGTGTTAGCTTCAAGTTCACAAGCAAGGCCAACCCCAGTCATTAAATTGTTAATTTGACGTGTATCGAAGACCTGCACCTTTCACTTCCTCCTTTTCCTAATTAACTCTTCAACGTGTGTCATGGGATATAATCCCAACTAATTTTAGATCATATTGGTAGTATTCTATCCGTTAACATAACAAGAAGCAGCTGGTCCTCAAGGCAGTCTACTTCTGCCTGTATTGAGCTATCGTTCTCAGTTAGATTAACTGCACCTACCGTAGCCGTCTCCATTCTTTAGGAACATTTAGCCATATGGCGGGTACAAAACATGGGCTAAACCGCTCATCTTCCTTAAACTGATTAGTGTAGACTAGAATAGATTCATTTATTGAGGTTATTTCAGTAGGTGATATATTGCCCTGTTCTAATTTTTCGTATATACCATCAGGTAAATCAGAACTTTCATAATCTACACCCATTTCACTAAACCAGCCCTCGAAATGAATGCTTTGGGGACCTCCCATTCCATGAGGACATCCATAAAGACTCCTATTCTCATCTGTACAATGGCACCACCATGTTACACCATTAATTGCTATCCCGACTTGTGTGAGTTCAAATACTAAATTTCGAATATATCTAGAGTCAGTTATTATGTCGATATAACGATGTCCGACAGGTTGTGCTTTATTTCTTTCAAGTATATCTTCAACTTGTTTCTGTTTGCCTTCTTGATTTAACCTTAAAGACCCCAGATAATTCATGTTTAGCACTTCCTGACTTATAGATTTTTATTTGTATTTATTCGATTACTCATTCAACTAGCCTGCCCGTTAGCTTAATCACTAATCTGATTCATTTACTTTAAAAGAAGTGATTCAATAAATACCTCTATGTCAAATGGTTCAGTCGTAGTTTCGTATCTACCATATATATGGCCGTTTCGATCGATTAAAAACTTTGAGAAATTCCACTTGATCCCGTCACCGGCATATATGTCCGGATACTTTTCCAGCAGAAAATCCTGCATCCATTGACCGCCTGATGTCTCAGTATCGAACCCTTGAAATGGTGCTTGCTGTGTTAAATATTGAAATAACGGATGAGCAGACGGTCCCCTAACCTCAACTTTCTCGAATAAAGGAAACTTAACTCCAAAGTTGCTCTCACAATATTCACGTACTTCCGAGTTACTCTCTGGCTCTTTCTCGTTAAATTGGTTACAAGGAAAACCTAGTATTTCAAACCCTTGCTCATGGTGTATTTCGTAAAGCCTTTGAAGATCAGGTAATTGGCGAGAATAGCTGCATCTACTAGCAGTGTTCAGAATAAGCAGAACTTTTCCACGATAAATTGACAATTCAACAGGCTCACCCTTAATTGACTTCGCTTGAAAATCATAAATAGACATCAGACCATTCCTCCGCAGTATTATTATAAATAACATAATATAGCTACAGGCTTTTATTGGTCTAATATATAAAAGAAATAATTTTTATAGAATGAACCTATAATCAAATATTACCTTAGTATATTGCCCGTTTAATTTACTAGAAAAGAGGAGCTACCATATAGGAAGCTCCTCTACTTATTTCCCCCCAACAAAATCCGTTTCTAAATTCATCATGAAAATAGTACATCCTCTCAGCTCTGGGGCTTATCCTAACTCGCTGGAGAACTTTTTTTATTACCTATAGCCAATTGAACGATAATCTGAAGCACGATGATTACAGCCAAACCATAGAATGCTTGGACGAAGCTGCCCGTTGCATCGTGGAGCCAGCCAATGGCTAGCGGCCCAAGCGCTCCGAGAATGTAGCCACCTGATTGGGTCATTGCGGACCAGCTACTGGCTTCCTGAGCATTGCTTGTTTCATCAATGGGCAACATCAGTGCAATCGGGAACAGTCCACCTGCTCCAATACCGAGTGGAATCGCCGCGAGCCAGGGGCTAACGGATATGTTCAGCATCAGGACACCCATCAACTCTAATAACGCACACCCGACAAGCCAGAATACACGTCTTTGGTAACGGTGTACAAGCATGGGAATGAACAACGTAGAGGGCAGAGATATCAATGTAAATAAGGTTTGGATGTTGCCGGCCGTCTCTTGACTATACCCCTGGCTTTGGATTGCTGGCGCAAGCCAAGCGGTCAACGAGTAGAAGATCGCTGCCATCAGCCCGAAGAATAATGTCAGCATCCAGGCACGCTTGTTGTTCACTGGAAGTGGTGCATTAAGTACACTCGAGATTTTACCGGATTGTCGATCTATGCGCGCAGACCAGGCTAATCTCAACCAGATCGGCAATGCAATGGCTGCGAGAAATGCCCATACAGCCAACGAGCCCCTCCACGAACCACCCAGCGTATGCTGAAGCGGAACCGATAATCCCACACTAATGCTGGCCCCCATCACCATCGCTGTAGAGTAGATGCCCACCATAGCTGCCACTCGGTCAGGGAAGTACTGCTTAATGAAGCTGGATAATAGCGGCCCTGCCAATGCAATTCCTACACCGGACAGAAAAGAAGTGAACATCATCAATGGAGTTGTACCAACAAACCATCGTAATCCAGTACCTAACCCAATGAGGATTAAAGCCAGAACAATTGCGCCCTCATTCCCCCACTTTCTGCTTAATCTTACGGAGAACGGAGCAAATATGCCCATGCATAATACCGGAAGTGTGGTTAACAGACTGGCGGTAATCCCGCTTATACCCAGATCATTCTGTACGGTGCTCATTAGAGGTGAAATGGATGTAATAGGTGGTCGTAAATTCAGTGAAGCCAGGATAAGCGCTAGGACGATATAAAAAAGTTTCATTATGAATCACCTCATGGTAGTAGTATCGTTACATTCACCCATCATCCTATTTTTTAACGACAGATCGTTGGGTGGTGCACGATTAAGTATAGAATCTTTAGAATGATTGAACAATACTATAGTTTCTATTAAAATGATTACTAAAACCAATGATTAGAGGTAATACATATGGAGATTCGTCAGATGGAAAACTTCATTGCTGTTTGTGAGGAGCTTCATTTTACACGAGCAGCTGAGAAGCTCGGTATATCTCAACCTACGTTGAGCCAACAAATACGCGCGCTCGAGGATGAACTCGGTGTTCCCTTATTTGACCGAGTCGGCAAAAAGATTGTGATGACCCAGGCAGGAAATCTGTTTCTGGAGCACTGTGTACAGATGATTCGGCATTTACAGAATACCCAGGATGCGTTAGCTGAACTCCGCAATGATCAACGAGGTCGCTTAGTAATTGGTGTTCTTCCTTCCGATCTGGACTATCGGCTCACTCCATTGCTCGTGAATTTTCATGCACGATTCCCCAAGGTACAACTGAAGGTTATCTCTTCGATCTATGTCTTGAATCAAGTGCTCGATAATGAAGTAGACATCGGTATCGAGATCACGTCTGCTCCTGATGATCGGCTTGTACGCATTCCTTTGTGCAGTGAAGAATATGTACTCGTCGTTTCCGAGAATCATGATTGGGCTGAACGAAGCACGATCGGAATCCAAGAACTGCGAAATATCCAAACTGTGATGTTCCCCGAAGGATTTACAGGCAGAGAACTGGTTGATGGCTATTGCCGTAAATATGGATTCAGTTTAAATACGATCATGGAGACCAGTTCGGCTACTTCCATTATTAGCTTGGTTAAAGCCAACGTCGGAGGAACATTGCTGCCTTATCGTTTGATCCAAGCGATGAATGAACCAACTCTACGCTGCATCCGAATTACAGACGATCCGCCATACCGTCACTTTGAGATCATTCATAGGTCCGACCGTTTTCTGACAAAATCGGCCAAGGCATTTATTGAGAAAACTATCGAGTATTTCAATTAAGAGTGAGTTGCGATATAGAGAAGAGAAGTTACTAAGGAAACCGCATAATGCATGACAGAAATGTCATTGCGGATTCTTTTGTAAGATTCGCTTCTGCTGCCAGAACTAGAGTATAGTAGGAGTTGTTAAAAATATATTCAGGAGGCTATAGCCATGCCACAGGAGATCTGGATTAACCTGCCGGTCAAAGATGTTGAGAGGTCAACTGCCTTTTTCAATGAGATTGGATTCCATGCAGTGAGCGTTGGTAACGAGAGAGCCAAGCTTGACATAGGCCAAACAACGATTCTGCTGTTCCCGGATGCAGCGTTTGAGAAATTCACAGGTTCTAAAACCGCAGATACTTCCCATAGCGCAGAAGTAATATTCTCCATTGGCGCTGAAAGCAGAGAAGAAGTAGATGCCTTTATTCAAAAAGTAGAGTCTGCCGGAGGAAACATCTTTGGCAAGCCGAGTGAAACTGACGGCTGGATGTACGGCGCAGGATTTGCCGACCTGGACGGTCACCGCTGGAACCTGCTGTACATGGATGAGAGCAAAATGCCTAAAAGCTAATATGAAAACGCCGGTCACCTGCTTAAGGTGACTGGCGTTTTTTTCACACCCACTATAATCTCATATCTGTAATTCAAATCACCTGGGTTAGCCTATCGTTTCTTTGACCAATAAAGAAGCATATCCTTTTTTTCTTAAATATAAAGGGGTAGCAATTGAACCAATCCCTTTTACAATTTGGTCATCAGAAAGATTTAGATCATATACGATGAGGGAGCTTAATAGTTGCTTTGTATCTGTTGCTTCAAGAACGTACCACTTTCCCTTTTTATACTTTTTGGAAGCCTGGCACATAGTTATATATGCTTCATATGGCAGATTATCTCCCCAAACATCATAGCCCATCTTATAAATTTCGATCATTTCCTCTTTTGTTGCTTCCCTAATTTTTTTCAAAGTACCTTTCCTTTTGTTTATGCGGTTATAGATTCTTTTCGACAATAAGCTTATCATGATCTCTATTCTTCTGAAGCAAAACTGCTCCCAAAATATCTGGGCTAACGTTCGCCGTTCGTTGAACAAACTACTCCCAGTAAGGAGTACCACTAAAGAGAAATTCTTCTTTATTTACATATCGCTTAAATTCCCGACTTGCTAATTTACTAATGTGACTGGGTAACCACTCATTAGATTCAGGCAGCCCAAGCCAAAAATTCATTGTTTCGAGTTGGGCTGCTACAAAGAAACCTTCCAAACGTTGAACATAGTTATGAGGCAGGTCGAATTGTTTTGCGTATGATTCTAGCAACTGGTTTCTGAATGCTGGGTGGATATAAGAAAGTGTCCAACCTAAATCGAATAAATAATATCCGAACCCACAAGCTCCAAAATCAATAGCTCTAGCTTCTTGTTCATGAAACACAAAATTACTTGGAATCAAATCTGCGTGAATTATCCCCAAATTGCCTGGTGTTCTTTCTATGTCGTTCATCATTAAAATTGCACACTCTCCGGCCAATTGCAGAATTTCCACATCATTTTTATCGAGCTCACCAGCGTTAGCAAGCTGTTTTAGCTTTTCTAATGATTGTGAAATTCTAAAATTATCAAATGACGGTCGAGTAAATGATGACGGAATTTTCCAAAAAGATGATTGTTTATGAAGCTTTCCAATCAATTCGCCTACACACTCGGCATCATTGACTGTTGGAACAAATTGTTTTTGTTCACCATCTACCCATTTTAACAATGTACAGTTTATGTCAGCTATCTTAGTAACATATTCACCAATGTTATTTTTTATAGGTGATGGCAACACCAGATTTGTATCATTTGTTAATGATTCCAGCCAAATCATTTCTGAATGGATGACTTTTTCCTCAGACCAAATACTTTCCATCGAATCATTTTTTGATAGATGTATTCGCAAACTATAACAGTTACTTTCCTTATCTGTCACTTTATAGATGGTGCTTGCATTTTGTCCAATATGAGCTATTGATTGATAAGTAATTGGATAACAAGTTAATGCTTCTATAGCAATATTCTGAGTATTTAGCACGGACGGTATCTTCTCCCCTTGAAACAACCGAATAAGGACATCGTACCATAATATTTTCCAATAGTTTGAGAGAGAACACTTATATTTATATTTTATCCATCACTTAGTTTATTAAGATAACCTGCTCATCTATATGTATTATTCAACTATCGTGTCCCGTTAGCTCAACGGAACTTCGATATTATTGTTATTATCTGATTTAGGATGAAGTCGATTTTCTATTACAAAAAAATGATTGAAAATACCTACTACTCGTACTTTATTATCTGCCTCTCCAAAAATTTTTGTTTCTGCTGTCATAAAAATAATCTGATGTGTGAGACTTGATGATTTCAAGTCATTAATAGTATGAAAGCAATTTGAGCTTTCAGAACTGTCACATTTAAGACCGTGAACCTTATGGAGGTAATTATCATAATCTTGACTACTTGGTTTTGTATAAGCCATCACAAATAATAATATGGAAACTATTAGGAAAGCATATTTCTTCTTGATAAAAGCACCTCATCTCTTATGGATAATCGTACAATATAATACCGCATTTAACTGCCTAATAGTTCAACAAGGCAACATCACGCTCTACTGCCCGTTAGTTGAACAAATAAAAAACGGCTGCCGAAGCAACCGCTATTCCACTAACGTTCCCCGTTAGTTCAATAAATCTTAACCTCAATCCACGTGGCTCAACTTACCCGTTAGTTCAATAGAATTAACAGTTTCAGTCCGATGATATCCTCTTGTCTATGATTCAAGCCACCACTTTCAATCCTATGATAAAATACTTATAAATCCCACTATAGCCAAACGGCCAAAGCGGATATAATCTTACTCTAAATTACTGGAGGTAGCGCTCCGTACTCGGCCCACTGCTCTTTTGTCGGGCCGTAAAGATCCGGCACACGAAGGCCTGCCTGACGCATCAGGACTGTCATCTGACCACGATGATGAATCTCATGCTTTACGAGAATATCCAGCATTAAGCCGTTTGGCCATTGATCACCATACATATCGCTCATGATAAGCAGATTCTCATCTTTCCAACTGGACTGTATAGCATCAAGGAGCGCTTGTGAGGTCCTCTTATAGACTGACGCGATGTCTGCTGCCGAAGCTGGCACCGGCATATCTTCGCTCGGTCCTTCGAAAGACAGTCCCGTCCGAGATGGCATTTCGTGCAACGTCTGTACAAGGTGCCATGCAACACGTCCAAGCGTTCTATGATCGCTTGTTATCTGTTGGCCAAGAGACTCGTCGGTCAGGATCTCCAGTGTCCGCATTGTTGCTTCCGTTTCATTCTGCCAAGTTGCGGCAAAATCTTTAATGTGTTTATACATATCCAACATCTCCTTTTTGTAATGGAATCAAGTTTATTATACCGAACACTAGTTCGTAAGTAAATATTTACATTTACTTAAACTACCCCCGTTAACCAAACGAAGCTGCCGAAAATCATTGCGCTAATCCCGAAATGTAATTAACTACGTATGGTTAATACTTTTGATCATTTTGTTTACGCTAGCCTGCCCGTTAGCTTAATGAAAAGAGCAGGATACCGAAGCACCTGCTCATCAATGTGTATTGTTCAATTGTCGTTTCCCGTTACATTAAAACCTAAATCGAACTGAATGCAAACATAATTTCAGATTCGCATACCAATTCATTATTTACCGTGGCGACTCCCTTTCCTTTGACGATTTGTCCCTTGATTCGAATTACATCAAATACAAGATGGAGTTGGTCTCCTGGTTTTACTTGTCGTTTGAAACGACAATTATCAATACCAGTCAGTAAGCCTATTTTATGATTGTTGCTTTCAACGTTAGACATAGCGACTCCACCGACCTGTGCCAGTGCTTCTACAATTAAGACTCCAGGCATTACGGGATAGTCAGGGAAATGACCGAGAAAATAAGGTTCATTAATGGTTACATTTTTAATCCCAACAGCTCTCTTCCCCTCATTAATCTCCAATATTCTATCGACCAAGAGAAATGGATTCCGATGAGGAATAATCTCTTTAATTCTTTCAATATCAATCATGGATTTGCCTCCCTAATCGGTTTATTACCATTTTATCGCCTTTGGGTTAAACTGGCCCGAAAAAAACTCAACATAACTCTTATTAAACTATCCTATCCGTTAGCGTAATAACTGCTCGAAATCAATAACCAAAGGGTATATACTCTCCATTGAAATGATAACGGTAGCCGTTATCTATTCGGACATATCCGAGTATACAATGATCTCTACCCCTGAATGAGACACTAGAGTAGTTTTTATTGTCTTTATTACCTTCAGCAATCAAAATTCCATTGTCTTCACAAGCTAAAACAATTCCGATATGATCGTGAGAATTATCGGAGAGAAGCTTATCGAAAATAACAATATCACCACGTGCCGGATTAAATTCTTCTTGTTTAGCGTCATAGAAAAATCTAGTTTCGGGCAGCTGAGCCCATTCCAACCACGCACCAACCCCAGCTAGACGATACATTCGGTTAGGATATCGAATTGGAAGAAGTATTCCAACCTGCATACAGCAGTAGTATACAAATGCAGCACACCAGTTACCTTCTAGTACTTTATAGATATCAGAGTCCGGCCAATACTTGCAAATTTCCCGATAACGTTCATCTTCCGGTACCCCGATTATGTTTTTCTCTGCGAGCTTTTCCGCAAAATCAGCCAGCATAAGTCGTCTGTCTTTAGTTTCTCTATTTAATGCCTCCACATCTACGTTAAATTCTGTATTTACATTTTCCTCCGGAATCCCTAATTCAATAAATACATTTTGTAGTCTATGTATATCCGTCTTAAGCAAATGATTTCCTGTATTTTGAAAGTACCTCTGCAATAAAATAGCGTCTTTAATAACTTCCTCATCTGGTCCATGAACCCGATTTCTATCTTCTTGATAAAAGATTGATCTAAGAATTACTGAGATCTCTTCGTCGGTAAAGATTTGAGTGCTACGTATTATAGGTCTTACCGCGTCTGCGCTATTGTGACCAGGAAAGGTATTTATTCCAGTTTTATAGAAATAAAAATCGTGTAGCATCCCCGCGATCGCAGCTATTTCCGAATCTTGTCCTCTTCTCATAGCGAGTATCGAAGCGAAGGTAGACACTCCTGAAAGATAAGCCCAAGCTTCCTGATTCTTGAAGCTGCTCTGCATTTCACAAACAAGGGATCGAACAATTTCAAGACGCTTAGATTTCTTCTCACATATCATAATTCATTCCCCAATCCCCGAACTAACACAAGCTTATGTCCGTAGCCTCTCTGTACTCATAAAACTAACGTTTCCCATTAGTTCAAGTAAGTTTTTTTAAAATGTTTGTATAGATCCATGTGAGTCTTGCTGTACTAGTTAATCCGTATCCGTGCAATCCAGTACAGACTTTTGACATCTATGACTCCGTTACCAACTCCTTTACTTTAGATGCAAAAGTCTCCCAGCTGTATCATATCCTACATTAAACGTCCACCCGTTAGATCTAAGCTTTTCACCTAAATAGATGTAATCGGCGCGTTGCTTATCATTTAGGTTTACATCTAAAATCTCGTCACCAACCTTGAACTCGTTCATGTAATCGTACATTTTCATAAGGATATCTTCCTTATCCTTATCTCTTTCCATTCCACTGTGTAAGATAATTGAATCGATGGCATCATCTAGTTTCTGTGTAACAAGAGTTTCATTATTCCAATTATGATCTTGTTGATACTGTATAGTTGCTTCAAGTTGAGCTAAATCTCGGTGAATGTTAGCATTCAATAATTCATATTTCAATTCTTGATTTCTGCTATCCTTTTTCTGATTCATAAAAAAGACAACATTACCGTTAGCTCAACGAGTCATTTGAGGTTATATCTCGCTAGGTGGTCTGCTCAATCGAGTGTCCGGTTTATAATATTTTGTTACCCAATGGTTTAATGACTTTGCTTTGAAACCAAGACTCTTATACAATTTTATTGCAGGATTGCCTTTCACAACCCCGAGTGTCACGTTTTTCCCACCTCTTCGCACAATTTCATTTACAAGAAATGAAATAAAAGCTCTTCCGTATCCTCGTGATTGAAGATCTAGATGAACGGACATATGACTCAGTTCAACCCCGTCAATAATTCCGACTGCTGCTATTTCACTATCAATAAGCATCACGAATCTATTGCTTCTATCTTCGGCGAATCTCATCCGCTCCGTTTCGTTAGGAGGATAATAGTAAGACGGAAGAATCCCCACGCGTTCATGCATTTCGTAAAAAGCTATTTCTCAAATGTTATGACATATTACATAATCATCATCTTCGTATTGCCTTACAGTAATATTAGTTTCAGGAAAAAGTACACCTTCACGCTCCATGATAAAGGATGAGTAACTTATGTAATACCCATGCGCATTTTGTTACTCTGTTGAAATTTTCAGTTGTTCCATCTGCATTCACCTAATACGTACTTTATAATAATCAGACCATAATTTCACAAAAATAGATTTCTCTATACTACCCGATTAGTTGAACAAATAAAACGGCTGCCGAAGCAACCGCTATTCCACTATCGTTCTCCGTTAGCTTAGTTTCTAAAATACAAATTCTGTCTCGTTGTTTTCCTTATCAAGATATATAACCCTACAGGAATCTTTCCAACTATCCCAATTTAATACGCTATCAACATCCACACGGAATAATTCATTATATGGTACATTCATAGGATTAGAAAAATCATAAAAAACAAGTTCATAGGGGCATGCCCAATAGCATCCATCAATCACTATTAGTTTTTTTTGTTGAAAATATATTATTTCCCCCCAGCAAAATCCATGCCCTTTATAAGCCTCTTCGGGAACATAATGATTGGTTTCTTTATTTGATAAATTAACAATTGAATACCCCTGATAATCTAACCCACACAACAGATATTCTGTGCCATCTACCTCCAACCAACTAAATAAGAATGGGTCATAATTTCTATATATTATGTCGATGATTTTATGCTCACTATCCATAACAATCCCTTTTGTGTAATTATGTCTGTAAAAACCTTCAACATGGTTATAGTGATGGATTTCAAGTTTGAACTTTCCTGAAGGTGAATGAATAATTTCAGTTTTCTCAGAGATGTAAAATTCATCTTGAAAATAGTACATCATCTCAGCTCTTTCACTGAGAAACTGTGAGTCCTCAACAATATTCCTCAAATTCTATCACCTCGCTTTAGTATTACAAATTGTACCATATTTTCAGACAGGCTATTACGCTATCTTGCCGTCTAGTTGAATAAAGGCGGACTTTAAGGGGGAATCTGCTTAGGATCACCAAAAATCCCCTCGACCTGAGGGGATTTTTCCTATTGCAATGCATTACGTCTCTCCTAACATTTCCTACAAACGCTAATGATAGATGAAGATGACGGAGAGAACGGCGTTTTATCCCAGTTAGCATATTGATGTTCGACGCGAAAGCCGTGACGGGTTAATAAAGATTGCAGTGTAGCCTGATCTGTAAACCGACAAGCAATTCGGGAAGTCGTTCGTTTATCCCCCCAATCACGCATCGTGACCCAATGCATGATATGTTGGCTAGCATCGTAATATTGTGTACCTGATACCTTGACGTTTTTCCCATCCTTATCAATAAATGATCCCCATTTTGTCTCCTCTTGATCGGATAAATCCGTTCCCATCGGATTACGGGTCTCGAATGCAAAGATTCCATGGGGTTGTAAATGTTTGTGAACGGTAGTAAGCAAATCGTTTTGATCTTGATCACTTAAGAATGCCTGAAATGCATTGCCAGTCAAATAGATCATCGAAAATCGCTTGTCCGATTCGAAGGTACGGGCATCGCCTTCCATAAAAGTAACAGTCAACCCTTCCGCCTTCAGCCGCGCATATGCGAGCATCGCCGAAGAGATATCTACGCCGGTCATCGTTATACCGGCTTTTGACAGTGGTATCGTTGTTAAGCCTGTACCACAAGCAAGTTCTAACACTTCGCCAGGACTCGATCTTGCAAGCTCAAGATAGAACTGATATTTGTCCATTTCACCGTCAAATTCAAGATCATAATTTAGCGGATCCAGATATTCTTCAAGATTGCTATGTTCAATCAACGCTATCCCCTCTTTCATTTCAATGTTACATTAGAGAAAAAATAATTTTCATTAGGAAAAACATGTACTTATATAGACTCAAAAAGGATAATCAAAATAAAAGCCCTCTCGATAACCCTCGTACTTAACAGTATTATTTTACTATTTATTCGATAAACCGTTTGGTAATTCATAGTTATAATCAATTTTTATCGAACCTTACATAACTACTTTTTAAGTCGATAATCACTACTTTATCCTGACCGCAATAGAATAATTAGAGGCCGACCCAACAAAATGGTCATCTTTTTTTCATATTCGGTATAGCATCTTTCTTTATTCGATACAGGTGATCGAGTAAACGATATCTCGTTCCCATCTTCAAGCCGAAACTGGTTCGCAGACACCGTGTCGGAACAATAACCGGGCCAGATGACGCAAAATTATTTCGACTGCGGTACCATTCCGTTAACCTGCTGTTAGCTTAAATGAAAAAGAAGAGCTACCCTATAGGAAGCTCCTCCACTAACGTTCTCAGTAAGCTCGATGACTTATCTAAATCGGAATAAAATTCTGCTATCGACACAAATATCAGAATAGGTGGACTCCACCTCTACCGGAAATTTTCTACACACTCATGTAGAAAGGCGTCTAGTGTGCGTGGCTCTCTGCCGAGCAAGCGCTTCACAGTGTCATTTGGACTTTCTGGCACCATCCTAGACATGGTTTGAATTTCCACAACGTGGTTCGCGAGCCAAGGAGGCAGATTCCCGTGCTCGATAAGATTACGGAGTAGTACTTGGGGTTCCAAGTTGATGTAACTTATCGGCCGATTAAGCAGGGCAGATAGTCGACTCGCGATCTGGGGATAACTGAAAATCTCCGAACCAGTAAGCGTATATATATGGCCTGATACCTTGTGGTTGGTCAGAACTTCTGCGGCAACGTCTGCAATATCGCGACAGTCTATAAAGTTACACGGTGAAACGCCCATGGAGCCGAAGAAAACATTTTGGGTTGTGATCGTTGGTGCAAAGCGCCTTAAATTTTGCATGAACGCATAGGGGCGCAATACGGTGTGGGTGAGACCCGATTCTCTCAGCGTGTTCTCAATTTCTTGATGCCAGCCCGCCACTGCCACTGGAGAGCTCTGCTCAAAGGCTGGACTGGATATTTTTACGATGTGTTTGATTCCAGATTCGGCGGCAATCTGAATGATAGAGGTTTCCAATTCGATTTGTCTTGGACTGTTGGACATGGCAAGGAAGAGCTGGCTAGCACCTGTAAACACGCGTCGCAGCGATTCAGGATCGGAAGCATCCACCCTTGCGACCTCAGTAGTCGATCGGCCTTTTTCTCCGATCTGATCACGCAACTTCTCTGGCTCTCTGCTCAGCGCCCTGACAGGTATGCCAAGATAAACCAAACGTTCCAAAAGCGCACTTCCAATCGTACCTGTTGCTCCCATAATAACTATCATTTTTATCTTCTCCTTTTAGATGAAAAATTAGTTGTGACGGCAAGTCGCCACCGCCATGTCACTATCGTGCTCGCTATGAATCCAGACAACGGGAAATCGATCCAGACACGATTTACCCAGGCCAAGTGATTACTCGGAATCATAATTTCTACTACAACAGATGTCACCCATGCAGCGTATAGTCCAAATGAGGACCCGGTCATTGCGAATACCCCTACCACAACCAAGTGAGGTGCACCGATGACCCATCGCAAATGGCCCACTCGACTGTGCAACAAAAGCCCAATCATCAAGGCCATCAAGGCCGATGCACCGCCAATTGTGGTCAATGCCGCTATTTGAAGCCCCCTATCTGCAGTAACCAATCCCCCGATACCTGCCATAATGGCAGGAGCAGCATAGGCCATTACAACTTCACGCCATAGTACAAAAGTCTTTTTCTTGGAACCAGCAGCCTTGATGCCGTAAACATCATCTGTCTGATTCGAGTATTTCATCTGGTTCATTTACTTGCTCCTTTCTTCTTTGAAGTAGTTCAATGATTGCGTTCAGCTAGATATAATTAGGTGCCTAACTATATAAGAGTAAAAATAGGCTAGCTTCACTAGCCCATTCTACTCATTACTGATATTTCCCTTTGGTTTCGAGCCTAATTCGCCCGTAAGTGCTGAGATGCCTTGTGTAACTCGACCTAGCAAGTCGAGAAATACGCTGCGTTCTTCGATGTTGAGCAAGCCCACCATTGCTTCCAGCCGAGCGAAATGCTCAGGAGCCATTTCACGGAGCTTCTTCGCTCCTTCTTCCGTTAAAACGACTGATTTCTGACGTCCATCGTCTGAGCTTGATCGCCGAGATACTAGCCCATCTCGTTCAAGAATGTCGATAAGACCAGTCACTGTAGCACGTGTAACGCCTAGATGCTCCGCCAATTGCGAAGGCAATTCTTCTCCTTCGTTATCTTCAAGATCTGCCAATAAACGATAACGCCCTGTTGATAAACCGAATCTAGAGAAATGAATCTCTGAGGCGTGTCCAAGTATGGCTCCCGCTGCCATTAGCCTAGACGCGACGAGTATAGCCTGTGCGTCTATGTCTAGGTTATAGCGATCAATCTGACGCTTGGATTGTACAAGCGAGGGAATAGCCTCAATGTCATTTATTTTTTTATTATTGTTGTTCATATATGTAGTATGGTCCCTAACTACTTTTGTGTCAACTCATTTTTATTGCACAGCTCTTTATTTCTCCCAAAGCTCGATCAGTCGACCTTCAGGATCCTCAATCCAAACAAACTTTCCAAATTCACTAATTTCTTCTTTCTTTGCAAGTGGTATACCAATATGCTCAAGATGCTTAATAGTCTCGTCTAGATTATGTACTTGGAAATTTAACATCACTTGTTGTTCTGTTGGAAAATAACTATCATCCTCGGTAAAGAAAGAAAAGATAGTCTCATTTCCTGATTGGGGCTTTATCACAGTCCCATTCCAATGATCTATTTCTATCTTCAAGGCCTCACTGTACCATTTTTTTATAACTTCAAGATTCTTAGTTCTCCAAAAGATTCCTCCGAAACCTTTGATCATCGTATTTATCTCCTGTCTGTCATCAATTTTTTAGCTATCCGTTCTCAATAGATATTCGAGATTTAAATTTAAGTTCCTTTTTCAACTATCTTGCCCATTAATTGAACAAATAAAAAACTACTGCCGTAGCAACCGCTATTCCACTATCGTGTCCCGTTAGCGCAATGAGTCTACTACATCAAGTGGATGCTGTATGGAAGATTTTAGGTAGATGTATTCATAGAATAATGGTACATTATTTTGGAATCAATAGCGCGCAAGTCAGGATATACATTTAGACTAATATTTTTATATTGGGGGATGGTACTGGCATGGACAAGAATTCTGTTTATAGAACAAATATTATAGGTGCTGGCGAGGTTGGTAGCGCTATCTCGGTCGATATGGACAAGAATGTTATTCATGAAACTAACAGCTTGTTTTGGGATACAAAAGGAAATGATATTTTAGGAGCAACCGCGCTTCCTTTATATGGAGCATTCGTCTCAGAAGAAAAATGCCAGCTTTTTGGCGATATTTCAGGAAAAAAGATGTTGGAGATAGGCTGTGGAAGCGGTCAATCCTTGCAATATCTCGGGGAACGTAAAGCATCTGAACTATGGGGTATGGATATATCAGAAAACCAAATCGAAAAAACAAGAGAATACTTATCAGATCACGGACTTTCAGCAAAATTAATCTGTTCACCCATGGAAGAAAAATGTGGACTACCTGAGGATTATTTTGACTTTGTTTATTCGATTTATGCTATAGGCTGGACAACCGATCTTGAGGGTACTTTTAGCAGGATTGCTTCTTACCTAAAAAAAGACGGCGTATTTATTTTCAGTTGGTCTCACCCTATACACAAATGTGTTGCTGCAGAAGATGATATGCTTGTTTTTAAAAAATGTTACTTCGATGAATCTTGGTATTCGGTAACTCTTGACGAAAGTACGCTAACATTAGCTGACCGTAAACTATCAACCTATGTGAATGCGCTCTCAAAAGCGGGATTTGTTATTGAAGAAATGATTGAGCAATCTGATGATGAAATTATTCAATTGCGGGACGATAACGACGATTTTGCAAAAAAAGCAAAGATGCTTCCTGTAACTTTCGTAATCAAAGCAAGAAAACTGTAATTAGTAGTTGAAGATAAATGCCCGTTAATTGAATAAAGGCAGCCGATCATGTTGACTGATTGACTGCCTTATCGTGTTTATATTGAACTATCGTCTCCTGTTAGCTTAATTATGATTCCCGAAAGTCCATACATTCATCAAGTGTACAAAAACATGGTAACCTTCCTGGCCGTCTAGCATTATCCGTCCGTAACCTTTATCTTCTTTGTACCATTTGACAACACCCCATCTTCTTTCCGCCACCTAAGCACCTCCTCTGTAACTTTATGGTACAACTCATTATGTGCTCACATCGCGTTGAATGAGTTATCTCATTTGATTTTTTTCGGAAACCCATATACAAAAAGTATCATACCGAGAAACGCAAGGATTGGCACAAAGATATTATCGAAGAAGCTTGTAATATGAATTTCAGGTAGGGCATTGAACATATTTGCTTCGTACAACGCTGCAATTTCATGGCTGCGAGCTATCAAAGAGCCTACTCGTTCGATTGCATAGATTACTCCAGCGGAAATTAGAAAGGATGCACCTAGTTTTCTGTAAAAGTCGTTGCCCATGAAATATTTGTCTCCTCCTCTATTTTTTATTGAGTACTTCTTCCATCATCCCACTTTACCACATTGTTCCAATTTTTTGAGTATCAGAATATCATTACATAACCTAATGCTAATAATGTGACGCTATAGCGCCACAAATTGTAAGTATTCTGCCGGCTAATTGAACAATAAAAAACGGCTGCCGAAGCAGCCGCTATTCTACTGTCGTTCTTCGTGAGCTTAATGATTTACTTTGCTTCGGACGAATCCTATTGCTCTTTATTGTGAACTTCATGGATTATATTTGTTATGTCGTTAATTTTGCGGGAACAATATTTTAAAATAGGGTTAGCCCAATATTCGGGTCCAGTTTCATCATCACCAATTTTCACTAAATTCAATGTATACACACCCTCTGAACGCATAGCTGGATACCATCCTAAATCCAAAATCAAACCTGTCTTTTCATTTCTTAAATAGAATATATCCTCATGTAGCTCCCATACATAAGAAAATGAGTCGTCATGAAAGTCATCGGGATTAATTTCATAAAAATGATTCCATAAGACAGTCCAATCTGACGGAATATTTAATGGCACCAATTGTAGACTCATGTTAATAACACATCCCTTAACAATCTTCATATTCAAATCTCCGTGATTGTCCAAGTTATCCTGCCCGTTACTTCAATGAAAAAAGCAGGCTACCGTAGTGCCTGCTCATTAATGTGTATTATTCAACTAAAGTTCTCCGTTAGTTCAATAGTCTTATGTTTTAATTAGAGTCGCTGCTTATAGTTGTAAGGCTGCTGAACACCTAATGCAGTGACGTCCCGACGGGCTTAGGGGGCTGGATGTGGTCACTCGCTTCTGAGAGTGACCCGGAGCGTCAATATGGTGTTAGCCGAAGGAAGTTCTGGAAGCAGCCATTGCATTTAAGGCGTTCTCAAAATAGCTATATACTTCATCTGCAATTCCCAGAAACTCTTCAACAAGTACATTACTATCCAAGTAACAAGCATACAGATAATCAACTAAAGCGGAGTCAATCTCACAATAGTTTAATATGGCATTCTTCATCTTAATAATGTCATCTTGCCATACACCTGTATCTTCTAAAACCAAAGAGTATAATGCACGAATTAATCTCTTAGAGTAACCTTTAATATATCTAGTTTTCATTGTGTTATCATTAGCATTAGAAAGTAAACTATGTATATGATCTACTTCCTCCTTGGTCTCTGTATTTAAGTCTAAAATGAACTCTGGAGAAATAATTATCGGTGGTACTTTTTCACCAACGTCATGACCATATATGCAAACACAAATTATCTTTACCCAAAAACCCCACTCATTTGGTTTACTTAATACATCGTCAATCGAGCAAATTATCGTATCAATCTTAGTTACTACTGGATATTCTTCCAAAAGCCTGTCTTTAATATTTGACAATCTTTCGTAATCAATATCTTTGGGATTTACACATACAATAGTAAAGTCTGCATCTGACTTAAAAGGTTTAGCAGTTCCTTTTGGAATCGAGCCACACATATAAATGCTATGAATCTTACCTTTAAATTCGGTAAGTATATTATCTATATACTTATCAACAAAATCCTTATATTCACTTTGTATTACAATTCTATTTATAACTTTTTCTAATATCATATAGACTCCTCCTAAACTAAGAACTTCTTTCGGCTAACGTCTTTTTTGCGAACTTCGTAAATTCGTCATGACTTAAGTTATTCGCGAAATCATTCAACTATCCTGCCCGTTAGCTCAACGGCATCCACGATTTGACGCCTACTTCAATAAAAAAGAGAACAGGGCAAGAAAGGCATCGACAAAAACCAAGCAGACACCTATTATTTTAACGTTGAACAGTGCAAGCATTGTCCGTTTGAAAGAGGGTTGTTATAAAGAAGGATCGAAGAGCAAAACCTACTCTGTAACGATTAAATCTGAAGAACATTCGGAACAGATTGCGTTCCAGGAAACAGAGTACTTTAAAGAAAAATCTAAGGAACGCTACAAAATTGAAGCGAAGAATAGCGAACTTAAACATGGGCACGGGTATGATGTAGCTACATCCTCGGGTCTGATTGGTATGGAATTACAAGGTGCGATGAAGATATTCGCCGTGAACTTAAAGTTTTTTGCAATGGTATGGAGCCGAGCTTAACCAGTTGAGAACCCTGCAGATCCCTTCGGATCGTCAGTTGATTTCTATGGTCAGGGAGCTTGTGAAATTCGCCCCCGGCTCCAGGGTGATTATTCCCTCTTTAGCTTGAAGTTCACCTTCGAAGACGTCCATATCCGCTACTCCTTGCCAAGGCTCGATGCATATGAAGGGAGCGTTCAAAGGCTGCCAGATGCCGAGGTCGGGAAAACCCTTATAGCTGACAACTACGCTTTTGGAGGAGTGCTTGCTTCTAAGCGAAATCTGCCGAGAGCTCACATTTCGGAAAATCAATGCGCCTTCGGCGAACATTTCATGGGATAAAGGCAGGATGGTCTCTTGTTTCAGAACGGGCTCCGATTTGCCGCTGATCAGCAGGCCGTCCGAATTCAAGAACAACCTTTCAAGGTTTTCCGATTCAGCGAACTCCAGATAGTAATCGTTCAGGCTACCGTTGTCATCAAGCGGACAATTGAACGCCGGGTGGGTTCCGAGCTGGAAGAAGATATCCTGTTCATCGCTATTTTCCACCCGGTAACTAAGTTCCAGTGTGCTTGCATTTAGTTTATATGTAATATATAGGTTGAATTTAAAAGGATAACTGGCCAGGGTTTTCTCATCATAAGAGAGGCGGTAAACCGCGTGGGTGTCGCTTTCTTGGACCAGCGTAAATTCGCTGCGTCTGGCGAATCCATGATTGCCGATCTTATAGGCTTTGCAGTCCACCTTAATCTCTCCATTCCGGGCCGTACCAATAATGGGAAACAGCACCGGAGAACGGCCTGTCCAATACGTGGCGTCACCGCTCCAGATGTATTCAGCTTCCGGATCCAGCTTTCTGAAGCTGATCAGTTCCGCCCCAAGGGTATTAATCTCAGCTTCCGCCGAGCTGCTGCGCAAAATTTTATTCATTGTTGTACTCCCTTTCATACTTATAGTCCAGATACACATATTATATCAAAGTTCTTGAGGGAGTTGAGAAAAAGACAGCCAATTCATCAGCTGCCGTTTCTTCGTGCTTATTGAGCTATCGTGTCCCGTTAGTTCAATGAAACTACGTGTCGTTCACGATCCTTCAACGCAAACGGTCTAGCATTGCGGGAGGGGCTTGTTCGATGGCCTCGAGGAACGCAAAATGATCAAAATCAAGGAAAACGACAGGTTGGATGAAGAACTGTTAATCCGTCTGCTTACGCAAGCATCCTCTGCTATCTAGCCTCGCAGTAGCAAAATAAGCCTATTTGCCCCCTATGGTACGGTGGCTGCAAACAGGCTTTTTGATTCCGCTTATATCATGATATGTCTTCGTTCAATGCCAGCCACTGCACCGCCGACCCGAACCTGATTGATTTCACCGCTCTCACTCAGGCGCAATCCTGCCTTGATTTCAGAAGGACAATCCATCGAATACCCTTGCCTGAACATGACATTCTCTACCTCCCGCAAAGACCGTTGGCCATGTTGGTACAAATAGCTGAGCAGGGCACCGTTGGATGTTCCTGTCGCGCTCTCCTCGGGAATATCGTACAGCGGCGCAAAATTCCGGCATTCCGCAGCAGCATCGTCTGGAGTATCCATCGTGAACAGATGATATCCAACCACACCATATTTTTCGCTGATGGCGGTTATGGCATCAAAATTTGGCTGAACCTCATTCAAGAGCTTCCTGCTGCGGATCGGGATCATAATGTCCCGCAGGCCCGTCGAAACAATCTGGATCGGCAACCCGGTTTCCAGACCCTCGGTATCCATCCCCAAAGATGGGGCGATTTCCTCACAGGATATCCTTTCAAGAAATTGAGGTAAAGCCTGTGACAAATAAACAAGACCCTCGGAGCTAATATCGACATCCAGAATCCCTGCCTTGGTTTCTATCGAATAGGAGGTCCCTTCCTTTGACAAACCCAGCGAATGCATTAGTCCAAATGCAGCAATCGTGGCGTGTCCGCACAGATCAACTTCGCTGGCGGGGGTGAAATAGCGGATTTTGTAATCCGCAAGCAGAGATTTTTCCATAAAGGCCGTCTCCGAAAGGCCCAATTCCTTCGCTATGAGCTGCATTTCGGCAGCATCCAGAGAAAGGCCATCCTCCAAGACAACGCCTGCTGGATTACCGCCACGCTCCCCTTTCGCAAACGCATTTAACGTATACACTTCCACATTCATGTTCCGCTCTTCCTCTCTTTATCTTCAAAAAACCGATGTGCGCAACCGCACGTCCCACTCGCATTCAAGATCTTCCTTTTATCAATTTATTACTAGGTAAAGACGACAGGAGCGATTGAATTGTTGCGTTAATCTGCCCGTTAGCGTAATGATGATCTGTCATCTATGGTACGGTTCTACTTAATGGCGCGGCGAATTAATTTCATAAAGCACCCTCAATGCTTATAATATTCTAGCACGTAATCTTGCTTAAGCAGAGTGTTAATGCCCACGGATGTCAAGATCACTTAATGGATAGTTACTACTGCCCCAAGTATAAACAATATAATAGTTAATTAGTTTTTCATCTGCTTTCAATGCTTTGAATTTCAAGTTACCATTAAGAAAATCAATGTTATTACTCACTTGTTTTTCAACGATGTAACTCCACTCATTCTCGCGATACTTTGAATAAAAATGATTTAATTCTTCTAAAGTTAGTTCCGATTTGATTAAAATAGCGCCAAAAAATTGCATTCCATTTCCATTCCCAATTAATTTTCCAGCTGATGATAAATCATCTATCAATTCAATTTTGTCTGGCAAAGATACTTTTACTAGATCTTTTTTATGGATTATGCAATATAACATTTTTAAAATTTCGATTTATTGGTATCTAATCCAATATCAACATTTCTGTTACTCAGCTAACCTGCCCGTTAGTTGAACAAATAAAAAAAGGCTGCCGAAGCAACCGCTATTCCACTAACGTGTCCCGCTAGGTTAAATCAAGACCCTTTAAAAGCCAATAAATCTTTTGTGTTAATATGTTTAATATCAGAAATTTGCCCACTTGTAAGCATCTCATAAAGACAGTCAGGAACAAGTTTATACTGAAGGTTTTCTTCAAAATCATCTAAGCTCTTCCAAACAGCTATAAACTTTTTGTCCCCCTCTATCCCTTCAAATTCATTCTTGTTGTAGTCATCCATTCGACTAAAGCTCGCTTCATAAATAAAATCATATTCATGTCCAATTTCTCCGTACCAAGGGAAGATGTGCTCGATAATCCCTATCAATTTTGGTTCAATAATATCAATATTAATTTCCTCTTTTACTTCGCGTATTACAGCTGATTTGCTATCTTCCCCATACTCAATCGTGCCACCAACTGGGCGAAATGTAATGATACCATCTTCTTCCGGGAAATGTTCAAGTAATATTGATTCTCTTCTTTTAATAATGCAAAGAGAACAAGCTCTATATCGCAAATTTTTCACTCCCCATAGTATTTTGTTTTTCAAATATATTCCATATAAGCATTGCGTTATCCTGCCCGTTAGTTGAGAAACAGCAGCCAATTAACTTGGCTGCCGTTTATTCACGTTTATGCTCTATTAAGTTATAAAATTCAAAATATCATCGGGTTCAACCAGTGAAATATTGTTTTCCATATTATATCGGGCACGCTTTAAGAACTCCCTAGACCAACCATCGAGTGCTTCAATATTCCCGTTTCGATAGAGAGCTGAATAAAGGATTGCTTGTCTCAAATTTATAAATAGTGGTAAGTCTCTTAACAATCTTATATCAATCGTATTTTCCTTTTCGTAACCTTCCAAGAACGAAGTTAGATACCTTTTCACAAAAGTTGGAACATCTTCATCAGGACTAGGCACTGCAATACCATAGAATAAATTAACAGAAATATCTTGCGTGAACCATCCGTATTGACATTCATCAAAGTCAAATACAGTGATGCCTCCATTTGGTTGAACTGTATAGTTACCAAAGCAAAAATCACCATGAATAAGTCCGAAATTTTCACTATCACGTGATAATTTATGGATACTCTGCATCAAGGATTCAAAATGAGCGATTACAAGGCTCTGGGAAGAAGGAATATATGTTATGAATTCTTGAAGATAACTATTTTCATGCCAGTCGTATCGTGTTATCTCGGCTGTACTAGGAACATATTTTTTAGCTAGTGCGTGCATTCTCCCTGCAATTTCTCCCAATTTATTAAACTCTTCATTTTGAGATATTTCATCACTCCATGAGGCACCAAGCCCTTTTTGGAATGCTACAACAAAAAAACCATCCATCTTTTCAATTAGCTCGCCGTTACTTGATTTCACTGGAGTGGATACTGGAACACCGTTTTTCGCAAGATATTGTATCCATTCTAATCACCATGTATAAGCTCCAGCGTCCTGTGAGATTCATGTATTATCCGAATGATGAGATTACGTGCTTTGTTTTTACTACCATAGGTAAAGTTTTGATTCTTCCCCAATAAAATTAACTCTTCAGGTATGAACCCATACCTTTTTGCTGCTTCAACTACAATCTTATCCGTAAAAAAGGCTTCAATTGTTGGATTCATATTTCACCTCATTATTTTTAATTCAAAGTGTTATCTCCATTCTAGTTCATTCTCTATTAGCACTTCTTTCCTCGAAGATTTTTCACGATAGTATTTTCCATTTTTCTACCTATTTCCATATATGCATAAAAAGAAGATAGACATTAGGTTTTATTTGTAAATAACTGCCACGTAACCTGCCGATTAGTTCAATGATTAATTACTAGTATTCAATGAGTTTCTTGTCAATTCCTGCAATTTCGCCGATCTTTCATATACCCTCCCATAGATTATTGACTTAACATCAGTAGGTACTTTCTTTCGTACTCCACTACGATTTGGAGAAAAGTAAGAATTGATTTTTTTTCCAATATAGGTTATTTTATAGAAAGCTTAGCGATAAGCAAGTTCCTGACACGAAGGGAGATGTGTTTTAATGGCAACTACTTATATGGTGGTTTGGTCTTAAAACTGAATAGTAGGCATACGCGAAAAAAGCGGGGAAACGCCCCTATTATTTGGTATGCCATCCGAAGTAACCTTTCGTGAATATTGCTGTTTGCAGGATACGATGAAGGTCGTGTCTTTTTTGCGTCTTGATGCCGCGTGACAGCAGCTTCTTTAGAGGCTGCTTGTCCGTGGCATTTTTGCGTCCAAAAACAACATTAAAGGAGCTAACAAAAAAACTATGATAAATCTGAAAACCTATGGCTATACAGAAATAGAAGCAATTCCCGACGGATTATTGCCCGGCAGGGTGACAGAGCTTCGGCGCGAGCGCTTCACGGTCATGACCGAGCGCGGCGAAGCAACGGCGGTGCTCAAAGGAGCATTCTATCACAGCGTGGAAACACGCGTAGATTTTCCATGCGTCGGAGATTTCGTCTTGCTGCAATACAACGAGAGCGGAGATTCGCTCATCGTTACGGTACTGCCCCGCCGTTCCAAGTTCTCACGCGCAGATTACTCAGGGCATGCCGTAGGCTACGCCAAAACCGTGCGGGAACAGGTCGTTGCAACCAACTTTGACTATGTGTTTATTCTTTCTTCTTTGAATTGGGATTTCAACGTTACCCGCCTCATGCGGTACCTGACACAAGTCAGACAGAGCGGAAGTCAGCCAGTCGTCATTCTGACTAAGGCTGATCTCGTTGAAGATTATAGTCTCCCGCTCGCAGAAGTTACACAAAGCATCCCTGATGTGCCAGTTCATGTGGTCTGCAGTCATACTGGCCTGGGGCTGAACGAACTCGCCCCCTACTTGATGCCTGGTAAAACAGTCGTCTTTCTTGGCATGTCCGGCGTCGGTAAATCATCTCTGCTCAATGCATTGATAGAACAGGACGTAATGAGGGTTCAGGCGATCCGAGAGGTTGATAGCCGGGGGCGGCATACGACAACGCACCGTCAGCTGTTCATGCTCCCCTCCGGTACGATGGTCATCGATACGCCGGGAATGCGTGAGCTTGGGCTTTTTGATGCCGGCGAAGGCATACGTGCAAGCTTTACCGATGTGGAGGAATGGTTCCCGCAATGCCGGTTTGCAGATTGCCGCCATCAGGGCGAGCCGGGCTGTGCCGTTCTCGCCGCGCTTGCCGACGGTTCGTTGCCGCGTGAACGGTGGGAGTATTATGTTGCCCAGCAGCATGAGCACAAGTATGTCCAGGATAAAACAAGCTACCTCATCGACAAGAGGGCTCGAAATAAAACGATAGCTATGTCAAGCAAGCAAACGAAGAAAAACGGAGGATGGAAGAAATGAATATTAAATTTGAAACGCTGATCTATGCCTTAAGCCGACAGTTCAAGAAGGATATTATCTCGGCTGACTACCAAACCATGCCGTTACAGGGCGGAACTGTGGGAAATGTGCACCTGGTAAACGGGATCGCCGAAACCGCGGATGGTGAAAAAATGCCGTACCATATCGTGCTGAAAATTCAAAAGAAATGGGAACGTTACAACGATCCGGATTCCTGGCGCCGTGAATATGATCTCTATATGTCTGACTTGGGAATGACGTTCTCGGATACCTTCCGCTGGCCAACATGTTACCATGCGGAGATGAATACCGAAGAAAATGAATTCCAGCTGTGGCTGGAATATATCGATGGCGTAACCGGTTTAGACTTAACCGGTGACATGTATGAACAGGCGGCGCTGGAGTTAGGACGCTATCAAGGCAAGCTGTATGCGGAAAAGCCCGCTGTGCTGCAGAGCCTGACAAACCTGAGTCATGCGGATCTCATGAAGAATACGTATCTGCATTACCGGTCGTGGCCAGTCGTCTACGATTATATACGCTCGGAGGACTGTGAATTCCCGCAGCACATGCGGCAAATGCTCATCGACATCGATGAGCACGCAGATGAGATACTCGCCCGCATCGAGCAATTGCCCCTAGTGCTATGCCACCGGGACTTCTGGGTGACCAATCTGATCTATGCCGACGGGAAAATCGCGCTCATCGACTGGGATACATGCGGATGGGGCTACATGGGTGAGGATCTCGCAAGCTTGATTGCGGATGAAGCGGATATCGATCACATGGTCGAATACTACCAACGATGTGTCCCTGCGTATTACAACGGTTTTTCGGAGTATGCAGATGCATCCCCTATCGCCGATAATTGCGTCTTCGAATTGATCCTTCTCATATTCGGGTACAGGCTTGTAGAGTGGTATCTCCACACAGAGGGCGATGACGAGAAAACAAAGTGTCTTCATACGCTCCAAAAAATCCATGAAATGAAAACCAGCCCTGTGCAGGGTTAACTCTAAAAAAAGAACTCCGAAACCCCTTGAATATAGGTGGGTTTTCGGAGTTTCTTTCATTACTCTCATTCGGTGAATCGACAATTGAAATAAAGTCCTAGACTGTCACTACTCCACTTAACTAACGTGTTCTGTTAGCGAAAAAGTTATTATTAACAGTCTTTTTTATAGGACAAAAAAGATTCTAGTTTAATGAATTGTTGTTTCGAGAACTCTGTCCAGATCATGTGATGCTTCAATAATGGCTGGCTCCAAATTGCTCAACCATTCGGAATACTCTAAACGTGTTACCATGGATGGATCCTTCCTTAGCTCCTTGCATCTCTTCAAATTATCTTTCCATCCGCTACTTAGATGTAAATGCCCCCAATCTGCTGCTTGGCTTTTAGACAAGATGACACCTTCCTGCCACCAAGCTATAAATTTAGAAGCTAATAGGAGCCAGTCGACGGAATGTAGACTATTTCCCTTGCCAAACTTCCGCATACACTTGGCATATTCCTTAAAAAAACTAATGAACTCTTCCTTCGAATACGATGGAATATTGTCTAGATGGGACTCACCATACAACAAGATACTCTGCTCCTTGATCGTGTGCATGGTGAACAGATCTAATTGATTTTCTGTCCAGTCGGATTCGCGCTTTGTTCCCCACCATAAGCCACTGCCCTTTTCCCCACTCAGCATATTAATCGTAAGAAAGGCACCCTCAAGCATATCGATATAGAGGTTGGGGATTTGTCTATCAACGGATCTTCTAAGAAGGGATGATCTATAATTGGATCTTTGTTTATTTAGAAATTCGATTTCATTTTGGCTTAGGTCCTCTCCAATTACGACGAGAAAATCCAAATCCCCGTATCCCGGGGATAAATCATTGTGTATGGCCGAACCGTAAAGGTAAATGCTTCGCAACTTTCTATTAAGTATGGCACGGATATCTTCCACAAATATGGACAAAGATTGCTCAAGTGTTTCGTCTTCAAATGATTGGATAAACAATTCAATCGCTCCATTTTGAATTTCTATTTTCAGTAGCGTTCCCGTAGTTATGTATCTGAGATCACTCACAATAACCCAGTAATGCTTATGGGTTGATATCCGCTAAACTTTCGCCTTCTTTAGATTTTAATAGCATGACATGAGCCTCTGCTACAGCATTACGAAACAACTTGTCTGTCAATTCGATGCGATCTACTATATCTTCTACGGTTTTTACACCATATAGCTTTTCCAAGGTTAGTACCACTTCGACAGGAAAATCCCGAGACGCATGAACCAAGAAGCTGTCAGCTTGGAATGGTGTATAGATTATCCGAAGTACATCTACAAGTGGATTCACAACATACTTATGATAGTAAATCAACGACTCTAAAAAAAGCCCACGTTTTGTATATTTGACAGCTCGGTTCCTTTGACTGTAAATACCCTGAGCACGTATCAATTGTGATTGAAGTTGTGAATGGTGAGTCGTGTGATCAACGTTTTGATACTTCACGATACCTGTCTTATCTATCAATATAACGGGTACGACAGTTTTGTCTTCGTTAATGAATAAAACAGGGACACTCTCACTTTGGATCGTCACGTCAACTAAGAGACTATCAGATGACTCCTGTAGGTGGTAAACCTTGTAGCGGTTATTTGTGGGTCGACCAGTTTCTTCATAGGCAATATCTACTTTTCCTAATCGATGCATACAGGCATCCAATCGGGTGAATGCAGCATCTATGCAGCCTTCTTTTGTATAGCACACCAAATCGATATCAGAATACTCGTCCAAAGTTTTAGTACCATCTGAACCCTCTAGCCAGATAGCTAAAATATAATTTTCAATTCCAAGGTCTGATACAATTGCGTTTTGAATGGTCTCACGGTTAATCGTCATAGCTAAACCTCCCATGTATTTTCATATAATAATAGTTTTATCACCGGTTTACTCCTGTCATTTTGGAAAGTTTTCGTTTTAAACTCTCTTTTTTAATAATTGAATCTTTTCAAATAATCACTAATTATACTCTGATCCTGATGCCACCATAACATTGGAAAATCATACTTTTTTGCAAACCCTAACTTTTTCGCTAGCTGTATTGATCGTTCATTGCCAGCGTCACAATTATAATTCGGCACTAGATTATGGTTCAGACAATGTTCGATAAATGCTACACCCGTGAGTGTTGCTAGCCCTTTATTCTGGTATTCATCCACGGTTACGATATCAATAGCTGCATACCCTCCACCCACAAAATAAGAATTGCAAACACTTGCAAAATCATCATCCATCACAAGACAGTAACCAAACCCTCGATCCGAAAAGTGTTGTGCCGAACTCCATAACGAATCATAAGAAGCGTCCATTTCATTCTTGTATTTATCGAATAGCGCTTTATCCATCCGTTTCATAACAAATTGTTCTGGCAATGCGTTAGGTTTTTTTAGATGTTGGAATTTGGATAGATCGAATGTAAAAGAAGAACGGTGCAATAATACGGTCTTTCCCGCTAAACTTTCGCTAATTTGAAACAGTAGTTCGGGTGTTGAAGCATAAAGATCGTAATATTTTGAATGATTTTGATCATTTCGCAAAAATTCAACTACATCGCTCATGAAGCACTCATTGTCGCCCCTCTTAACCAAAAAATACTGTCCATATGAATTGATAATAAGACTGCAGGTAGGATTTTCGTTGTGATCAACAAACACTTTTCCAGATTGATTTCGCTCAATTACGGAATACGCAAACACAGGTTCATATGCTAGATTTTTCAACAGTGGCAGAACGTGTGCGTAGTTTTCTTTAGATAATTCTATCATTTCATCTCTCCCTTCAAATTTCATCATTAGATAAGTTCCTTGTTAAATTAACCTGAACACAGTTGAACAAATAAAAACGGCTGCCGAAGCAACCGCTATTATACTAACCTTCCCCGTTACCGGAATGTGTCACCTCGGTCATAGTAATTTAAACTTCATCTTCAAATATACTTTTTAAAATCAAATCTGCGCATTCTTCGGAAGTGTTTAAATGTGTGTTGACTGTACAATTATACCGGATATCTTTTGCCATGATTTTGTGTTGCCAATCAGATTGGTCTTCGGTTCTATTTTCTCGTGCAATATTTCTCTGACGGCAAATGTCTAAAGGGCAAAACACTTCAACAATGTATAATGGGTAACCAGAAAATATATTGTTCACTTTTTCATAATGCGGTTTCAACTCAGGCCTTTCTACCATAATGCCATCAATAAGTACATTTTTACCATGGTCAGAAAATAATTTGGCTGTATGATACATCATGATAATTGCTTCACTTAAATACTTCCAATAATCTTCACGAAGATAACGTTCACCTATCATTTAACTGTAAAGCATCTCTGTTAATACCCCTAATTAATTCAATTAATCTCATTTTAATATTTAAACTGTAAGTCTGGAAATAAAAAACAACTATAATTGAACTATACTACCGTTAGTGAACAAATAAAAAACGGCTGCCGAAGCAACCGCTATTCCTCTATCGAGTCCCGTTAGCACAGCGAAGTGTTGTTACTGCACTAAACTGAACAATTATTAATCATTGCGAAAAAATACTAAGCACCAAATTGTCTTAAATGATGGTCTAGATGTTTATAAATCCCTTTACCCCATTGCTCAGGAGTAAACTTGCCAAAAAAAGGATGCGGATGGGATGAACATTTCTCCGGACCGTTTCTTTGGAAAGTTAAAATCTTTTGTTTCAGTTTTTCTTTTTCTGTCATAAAGTCTCTTTCATCTACAATAAGTATGGTCGGAATTGTTGACATATTGTGTGGTACCGGCTTGTCATTATAGAAAATAGAATTCACAAACCTTCCTATTAACCTTCCTAGCCAATATCTAGGGGGAAAGGAATTTCCCAATGCGATATCTTGAAATGCTGAGCAGTGAGCCAACATTTGAGCAACATTCATTGTTCCCCATTGTGGTTTTGAATTTGGACTTAAATTCTCGATACGGTTCAGTATTTCCGCTGTATGCAATTCATTATATATATTTTCCATTGGCACGCTCCATTAAATTTATCTGAGGAAGTTCATATATGGTGTAGACCGATGCGATTTCCTGCATAATCTAGAACCTTCTGGTTTGTCTATTATATTTATAATTGCTTCAGTACAATTCGACAGCACGTTGTCATTCTAATATTTACCATTTCCCATCAATCTATTCTTTGCTCACTATCCTGCCCATTAGTTGAACAAATAAAAAACAGCTGCCTAAGCAACCGCTAATCTACTAACGTTTACCTATGTCGTCCCTCATCAACCCTATTCTTCGCCACTACTCTTATATCTTCGTCATCATCGTTCAATAAAATAGTTAAAACTCGAAATGTCGCTTTTTTGTTATAGACAATTCGTTTTCTAACTGAGCTATCTAAATCTTTTGCCAGTTTCATTTGTAAACTTTCTGGTAGTCGATTTTTTGTAGCAACATTAAATCTAACCCTTTCATCTGCATCGTCAGCTAGAATTTCCATAATCTCAACAGGAATTGATTTATTATGTGCTACCCATTCACGCATTTCAGGGTACGTTTCAATTACTTGTAACCAAACCTCAAAAGGTGCTTCATCCCATGCAGCCTTCAGATATTCCTCCATGTTATCACTAAGCCTTAACCTTACAAATTCTTCAGCCGAATTAATCATCATTCAACCCCGATAAACAGATTTATTCACATTTTAACATAAAAATTTAGTTCAACTAACCTGCCGTTAGTTGAACAAATAAAAAACGGCTGCCGAAGCAACCGCTATCGGTTAACTTTCATCTTTGAAATGAAAATGTTCATGATGGATCGTATCCATTCTAACCAACTTACTACTCTTTCTATGGTAATATGCGAAGTTATTATTTCGGAAAATCAGTTGAAGCATCAGCAACGAAAATCCCCCAAACATAATCATTTGGCATATAATTCACCCGTCTCCTTTATCGCTCAATAAGACAAAGAGCAGCTGCCGCGGCGATCTGCTCCTTGTTTTAAGTAACTATCGTTCCCCGTTAGTTGAACAGACTCGAACGGCTGCTACCAGACACTGTTAAACGATTAAAAGGCCCTGATTTTCCGCTTTCGCTTTTCTTATTTATCTTCTTTTGGCATTGGCAATGGTACTTTCCAATCCAGGTCATAGCTCTTTTTTGCCAATTCTGAAGTAAGACTGAGCTTTTGAGGGAGTTCTTTCATTTCATCACTTTGCAATTTTATTCGGATATGGTTTCTGCCTTGTTCATCCTTTCCCATCATTTTAAAATCTCCACCTGTTACATTGAATATTTTGCCCTTTTCATCTTCTATAGTCCAACCAAAACGATTAATAATTTTATCTGTGTCATCATCCATTAAAATCGTATCTGCTACATTAATATATGATATATCCTTTAAATAAGCCTCTAGCAAAATAGTAGCGTGCTTCTCATTCTTTGGAGATGCTTCATTTAATGGTTCGTCAAAGGTTACGGACATGATCTCAATCGTTTTGCCATCCTCATCTACTCTTACAGGTTTTTCAGCAAGCTGTTTTGGCTCAAATGATACACCTAGCTCATACGGTTCTGTTTTTTCTAAAGAATCCAATACAAGTGTATATTGATGATCAGGAGACAGTGGAGCAAATCCATACTTCCGATTGGAATGACCGTATTCTCCCACAGCCTTGCGTGGAATATCAAGCGCCCTAGTTAAATCTTTTACTTTCTCTCCTTTTTCATTTTCAACATGAAAATTCAGTTTATAATCATCATAGCGAACATAAGGATCAACTGAATCTAGTTTTCCTTTCACTTGTTTACTTTCCTCTACTAATCTTTTCTTTGCCTCTTCCGTCCATTTCGTTTCATAATCCACACGGGCAGCAGTCGGTGAATGCATAATGCTATTTAGATTGATTTGCAGTCCCTGTGGTGTGGTATACGTCTTATCGATTGGTAGCACCTTGGATGCCTTAATTGCTTTTTCTAAATCAATAGGAATCTGTAAGGCCCAATTTCCTTTAACAGAGTCGATCTGATTCCCCTCAAACTGTAATAAAAGGTTTTGATCTTCTGTTTCCCCCGGTTTTTTTAGAGTGAGATATCCGTAATTTTCTTGGATTTCTACCATATACGTTTTAGTTTCTTTAATCACATTCCCTTTCAAATCTGTTACCTCTACGTTACTTATGTGAAGCTTATCCGGATGAATAAAGTTCTTTTGCTGATCCTTGATCGAATAAACAGCCACAATTCTCATCGGATCAGCCAATATCTCCTCTATTTCAAGAGTATAGCCCCGATCAGTAACAGAGACATTTACCTTCTGTGAAAAACCTTCCTGTGCTGCATATTGCAGTTCTTTATCAGAACCATTAAATAGCGATTTAACATAGGCCGCAAAGGTAGGACTCACCGATATCGTTAGAAGCAAAGCGCAGCTGATTAAGACAGGAAGTACCAAAGTGCCTAGTAAACGCGACCTTTTTCTTTTATAGGCTACCACTTGGTCAGGAATCACAAAACTAGGCTGATCCAATTCTCCAGCAACATTTTTTAGAGTTTGTGCAATTTGTTTGTCAAGATTAGTCATGCATGTTCACTCCCATCTCGGTAAATACCTGTGTTTCTTTGTTTACTTGTATTTTTTCAGCAATTAACTTTCTGGCCTTATGTAGCCTTGATTTTACCGTTCCCTCAAATACACCAAGGATTTTTGCAATTTCAGCTATACTAAACTCCTCATAATAGTAAAGGATAACTACTGAGCGATGTTTCAGCGTCATCATCTGAATCGCTCGCCAAATCTGTTGCTCTTTCTCCTTTTGAAGAATACTCTCCAATGGGTTTTGCCCAGGGTCAATAGAGTCCAAATATTCTTCCGTTTTTTTCTTTCTACGCACCATATTAAGTGCACGATGTGTCACAATTTTTATAAACCAAGCTCGAAACGATGTCCCTTTTCGTTCATCATATCGATAAAGTGATTGATACGCTTCCCATAGTGCTTCTTGAACGGCATCCTGAGCTAGATGATAATCATGGACGATCAAAAAAGCGACTCGAAATGCACTAGTTAAGTGAGGTTGAACAAGTGTTTCAAAATCAACTTGACCTCCTTCCTTGGGTATTGGAAAATGATGATTTTCTTTCACTTAAAAGACCTCCTCGTTTTTCCTTTCACTTCTTATTCACCAGTTCTCGTATTTTGGTTCATAAAAAGAGGAAAAAACTTTTCCCTCACTTGGGTGAACTGCTACTTGCGAGGTTATCAATAAATTCCTCCTTCTTATCGGTGGCACTCAAATATATACTGCAGCGAAAACTAAAAAGGTTGGGGAATTTAGAAAAATTTATTCAACTATCCTTCCCTTTAGCTTAATGCCGCTCCCAATCTAGTTCTAGATTAGGCTTCTCATCAAATAAAAAAAGACCGTTTCGGTCTTTTGTACAACTTCGAACACCCCAACTCATGTTACAATACAACCTGAACTCATACTTTACGAAGGCGGTTGATACTGTTGATTTACATCATCAAATTTGTATACAGCTTTGTGCTTCCTCCAGGACTTTTCATCCTACTTCTGCTCGGTCTTGTCATTTGGTTATGGAAAAAGAACCGTCGCCCTGCGATTGCCCTGCTTGGCGTTACACTGCTTATGTATTTCTCCATGACTTCCTTAGTCAGCGATGCGTTAATCGGAGGTTTAGAACGAAAATATCCTCAACCGGATACATTGCAAGGAGATGTCATCGTTGTTCTTGGTGGAGGTGCAAGCTCTGGGACACCGGATATTGATGGCGAGGGCAACTTATATGGATCAGCAGCGAATCGGCTAATTACATCTGTACGACTACATAATGCAAGTGGTTTACCCATCCTATTCTCTGGTGGACAAGTCTTCTCCGACAGCGGCAATGAAGCGGATATCGCCAAAAGACAACTCCTTGGACTCGGTGTCCCCGAAGAGGATATCCTGACCGACAATCAATCTCTTAACACGGAGCAGAATGCTGTAAACACCGCCGCAATCCTACAAGAGAAGGGACTTAAGCGTCCTGTACTAGTCACATCAGGGTTTCATATGCCCCGCTCGATGCAGCACTTCAAGAATGCAGGGCTAACAGCGCAAGCTTTTCCTACAGATTATATCGCCAGCGCTGAATTTTCGTTGCAACCCTCAAAGTTCACTCCTTCGCCAGGAGCCATGTCGACTACAGGCACAGCCTTGAAGGAGTATTTAGGTCTTCTTGTTGCTCATCTATTTAATTAGATCTGTGAATTTTGCATTTGTTACCCCTGCAAGAAGCTGCGGTGATACATCCATTTGTTGACCAATTTTCCCGGCGCTAACGGCTATCGTTTCCTGACTTTCTGCGCTGCTATCAATGAACGTCGGATATAGCTTTTTCATACCGACTGGTGAACATCCACCACGGATATAACCCGTCCACTTCTGCAAGTCCTTCACTGGCAGCATCTCAATCTTTTTCTCTCCGGCGGCCTTGGCCGCCTTTTTGAGATCCAGCTCCTCAGCAACCGGTATAACAAATACATAAAGATTTGCTCCGCTATGAGCGACCAAAGTTTTAAAAACCGTCTCTGCCGCCTTTCCAATCTTCTCCGCAACTGCCGTACCATGGATTAGTCCATCCTCGTTGTCATAAACAAACACTTCATATCCAATTTTCTTCGCATCTAGCATTCGCATCGCGTTGGTTTTGGTTACTGCCATATCTGATCTACCTCTCTTTAATCTATTCGATACTATATGGTCAAAGAGGCCCCAAAGCCAGCATGGCTCACAGGACCTCTTATTGCTGCGTTCCCATTAATCTCTGGGATAATTAACTTGCATAATATCCATAAACGGAACTTTTTCGATACCTTCGTTTTTACTGATGTGTACTTTTCCTGTCCGCGAGTCCATTTCTACAATCGTTCCGCGCACCTGTTCTTCTTTTCCCCATACGGTCAATAAAATCTCAGAACCTTCTTGCTTCGCTTCAACTAGCTGATTGCCTAGCTCCTCAAGTACAAATTCATCTCTTGTGGGCCGCTTGGCCACTTTTGCTTTTGCCACTATACTCCTCCAATAAGCGATTACAGGTATTAAGTATTTTAAAATACTAAGTATGAATGCTCTCGTTTATTATATCATGTTTCAGTTTAAGGCTCGAACCCCTTCTGGCTCAAGAAAAGCTCATCTTCATTAAAAACACTCCGGAGTCCATCGTACACCCTGCGATAAGCCGCCGGATCGTACCATTCTTCCAATTGCAGCTCTTCATATAGGGAATAAATACCTAATCTCCGTGTCCGTTTGCCCCCACTGCCATCTCCCATAAAATAATCGTCGATACAGACCCTATCCACCAAACCCCTTAGGATCTCTGGAAAAGAAGTGCTGCTTGGCAATACCGGAGCGATGGTTGCTTGAACAGGAATGCCCGCTTCACGCAGTAATTTCAGTGTCTTTAATCTTGCAGAAATGGGCGGAGCACTTGGTGTGAATTTTTTGCGAATATCTTCACGATCCGTCTCTACAGTCATACTCACGCGAACCTTGTCTTCTAAGCGTAATAATAAATCTATATCTCTGCGTACGAGCGGACTGCGCGTCTGCACGAACAGAAAATCGGGCGGGGTCTCCACCATAACCTCCAGCAAAGCCCTGGTTACCTGCTCCTTGTGCTCTATCCGTTGGTATGGATCTGTACTAGAGGACATAAAGATGGAGACCGGTCCTTTGGACTTTGCTTTCAGGAGTTCTTTGCGTAAGATAGCTGCAGCTTCTTGTTTGACATCTACCCACGTTCCCCATTCCTCTTGGCGAAACAGTGAAACAGGCATTTGACGCACATAACAATAAGAACAGCCATAAGTACAGCCGGTATATGGGTTTAAAGAATGACTATATCCGTTCAGATAACCCGTCCCTTTATTTAGTAAGGTCTTTGGGGTTTTGTACTGGATCTCAATATTCATAATTCTAGAGCACTCTTTCCACTTTCCAAATTAAGCAGCCTAGTCTTCATCTCTAATCCCCCGCGGTAGCCAGTTAATGTTCCATTCTTGCCAATGACTCGGTGGCAGGGCACCGTAATTAGTATCGGATTTGCACCTATGGCCGTCCCTACCGCGCGTACTGCAGCAGGCTTTTGAATATGTGTGGCGATGTCCGAATAAGACCACGTTTGTCCATATGGGATTTCACATAACGCTTTCCACACCGCGAGTTGAAATGGAGTCCCACGATAGTCAAAAGGAATGCTGAATGCCTGCCGTACCCCTTGCAAATATTCGATCAGTTCCTGTACAAATGGAACCATTTTCTCATCGTCCTGCACCAGTTTACTTTCAGGAAATCTACGGCTGATCCAGTCACTCATTTCTTCGAATGGCTTCTGCTGCGACCCCACATAACTTAATCCTTTCTCCGACGCTGCGATATAGAAACTCCATTCCTTATAAGCTAGCAATGTCCAGTATATGATTGCACTTGGTCTATTCTCCATTTTTCTGTACCTCCATGAATAATTCAGAATGATTCGTTGATTCTAATTTGTTAAGCTGTCGATACTTCGTTGGGGTAAGCCCCGTCTTTTTCTTAAATAAGGTAATAAAATACGACGTATTTGGCAGACCCACATGTAATCCAATATCAGCTACATCCCGATCCGTGGTAACCAAATATTCAGATGCCTGATCGATTCTCTTTTGCTGTATATAATCCGCTGGAGTGATTCCCGTTACTTTCTTGAAGGTTCGATGGAGATGATAAGGGCTTCCATGACAGACTTCTGCCAGCGTTTCAAGAGTAAGAGGTTCATGATAATGTTTGTCGATATATTCAGTCATTACAGCCACCCATTCCTTATCCGGCAGCCGCTCACCCGTCGGTTTGCATCTTTTACAGGGACGAAATCCAGATTCTAATGCTTGTTCTGCATTTTGAAAGATACGTGCATTCTCACGATTAGGTGCTTTGGACTTGCAGGAAGGTCGACAAAAGATTCCCGTAGTCTTCACAGCATAAAAGAATTTTTCGTTATAAGCTGCATCATTTTTCAAAATAGCCTGCCATTGCTCCTCAGTCATCTTTTCCACTTCTCCACTCTTATCCATACGATTCACCTCTAAACCAAGTATACCCCGCTACTGGGTCATCTGTACTCATTCTGGAATGTAAAAGCAAGATAGTGAAATCCAAGAATGGTGAGATTGCTCGTAATTACACTTTGTTTATCGAATCCGCACTTCCTTTGTCAGCCTTGCAGGGAGCAGCAATTGAACAACGAATTACTCATAACATGACTACCTGAACTGGAGGAATCAAAATGGAAATTCTGAAAACAAAGGATGCCGCAGAGCTGCTGTCAGTAAGCCAGACTACGATCAAACGTTGGGCTGCTATGTTCCCTGATTTTTTTCCAAAAGACCGGTTTGGCCACTATACATTCTCAGAGCAGCAAATCAGCTTGCTTAGTCATATTAAAGACCGCATTAATCACGGAGAACCACTAGAGAGTATTCAATTAACTGACTCGAATGAAAAGCAGATGTCTACGTCACCGCAAGATCCACTTCATCCCACAGACGCTGAGCCTATGCAAGATATATTATCCCGGATTCATTATATTGAACGTACACTCGATCAAAAAGCCGACGAAGTAGTCATGATACAGTTGCTTCAGCAGCGTGAAGAGCTTGAGGATCTGCGGATAATGATCAAACAATTAGCAGCAACCCTAGAACCCATGCAAGCTTCAAAAGGCAACGTCTTCACATCTAACGAAGCTTCTCGTCCCGTTACTACTACAAGGTTGCCCTCTCCACCAAGGAAACGTGGTCTATTACGCTCATTCTTTTTCCTGTAAGCCTGAAACGCAAAAGAACCTACTTCTAACTAGCGTTGAAGTAGGTTCTTTTTAAATGTCGTAGGACACGCATGACAAAGTCAGCGATTAACGGTTAGGTAATCCCCTATTGCTTCTGCAATAAAGCTGAGCCTGCGATTCCTGGATGCGTCATTTCGTATGGGTCCAGAATCAGATTGAGCTCTTCCTCGGATAACACATTATACTTAAGGCACAATTCACGAACAGATTCTCCTGTCAAAATCGCCTCACGAGCAATACGTGAAACCACTTCGTAGCCCAAATGTGGGTTAACCGCAGTAATGATTCCGACACTCCGCTCCACATCCCGCTCTAGCTTCTCTTTATTGGCTTCAATACCAGCCAGACAGAAATCTGTGAAGACTTGGAAGGAGTTGTTCATGATGCTGATGGACTGAATGAGATTAAACACTAGAACTGGCTCCATAACATTCAGTTCCAGTTGACCCGCTTGGGAAGCCAGACAGATTGTATGGTCATTTCCTATCACTTGAAAAGCTACCTGATTGATGACCTCTGCCATAACCGGATTAACTTTACCTGGCATAATGGAGGAACCAGGCTGGCGAGCAGGTAATGAAATTTCATTAAACCCTGTCCGCGGGCCGGAGGCCATGAGTCGAAGATCATTAGCAATCTTGGACATGTTCATCATGCAGACTTTTAGCGCAGCAGATACTTCTGTGTATGCATCTGTATTTTGCGTAGCATCCACAAGATGATCTGCAGTAACTAGCGGCAATCCACTTATTTCGGCCAAATGTTCTACAACCACTTCGATATATCGAGGGTCAGCATTTAATCCAGTTCCTACTGCCGTTGCCCCCATATTCACTTCATACAAATGATGACGTGTATGTTCAATACGTTTGATATCTCTCTCAAGTACTCTGCGATAAGCCTCGAACTCTTGGCCCAGACGAATTGGCACTGCATCTTGTAGATGCGTGCGTCCCATTTTTATAACCGGATCAAATTCCTTGGCTTTGTCTGCAAACACCTCATGCATTCTGCGCATAGTAACAAGCAGTTGTTCCAGAAGAGAAAGCGTCGCAATATGAATAGCCGTCGGGAATGCATCATTTGTAGACTGCGCCATATTCACATGAGAGTTGGGACTTAGATGACGATAGTCTCCTTTTTCATGACCAAGCAGCTCTAATGCACGGTTAGCAATGACTTCATTGGCATTCATATTTAACGAGGTACCTGCACCACCCTGTATAGGGTCTACAATAAATTGTTCGTGCCATTGACCTTCGATGATCTCATCTGCTGCTTTCACAACAACTTCTCCAAGCCCACGATAGAGCCTGCCGATTTCCATATTTGCAAGCGCAGCGGCTTTCTTTACGATCCCCATCGCTTTGATTAATTCATTGTGCACTCTATAACCCGTAATTGGAAAATTCTCTACTGCGCGTAATGTCTGAATCCCATAGTATGCGTTCTTATCTACTTGTTTGCTGCCTAGAAAATCATTTTCTACACGAAATTCAGTTCCTGTCACAGTAAATCCCTCGCATTCTTTGAGTTAGGTTTGAACGGATTTAAGAAAGCGCATTCATTCATATGTCTCACTTAGATATTAACCTTTATTGTGATAAATGTCTCTCATAAAATTAGAGATTAATGTAATTAATTTCAAATAAGATTACGAAAGCCTTGCCCTTAAAGGAAAGCTAGTTTTTATTAGGAGTAAATTTCCAATTGAAGCTATAGCATAGTATGCGCATTTATAATATAAAAAAGCCGACCTTAAGGTCGACTCCATCCAAACTTAACTCACAACTATGTTGAGTTCTTATTAAACCGTATAGTTCTCCAAAGAGATCTTCACACCATTCAGCAAAGCTCGCGGTTGCTCTGACTCGCTCTTCATACTCAAATGCAATCTATCGCCATTACTGGTCGTATAATGAGCCGCCAAGCCGCCTTCCATCTCAAATTGGGGTTCATTATGGGCCATTGCTATTACGAATGCATCCATTCCGATGATGCCACGCTCTGCAGACTCCTTAACACCGATCGCCTCAACGATCACCCCACCCGGCATCCCTTGAACGGTTACCTCAATGTATCCCGGACGTTCCTGTAGTTGGTACGATTGAGATAAATATATTGCGAAATAGACATCCCCAACCTGACCGAATAAGGCGTTCGGGTCTTGCATCCACTCCCCATGAGGAAGAACACCGATGATCGTATTCTTTTCCCCCTGAGGAATGGGAAATAAAGAAATAACTACATTTTTGTGATAGAGGACCTCCATATAACGGCTCTGATGGCGAGGATCTCCCTCATTGTAGCCTTGACCTGGATGGAAGAAAAATAGCTGGTTGGACCCTCCTTCTCCATTCACAGGCAGAGAGAAAGTCCAACGGAGCTGTTCATTATCAAATTCCTCTACTCGTTCCCACATCCCGCCTGCTGCAAAATCCTCTGTAATATAGGCATAGGAATGAAGCAACGGTTGAGCGTTCGGATTTGCCGGGACTACCTTCTGTGTAATCTTGGTGGTTTCCACTGGCGTCCGCCGATTCATTGCAGCTGTTAAAGCCTCATCTGGTGCTTTATAGAATAGGAGTCCAGCGTATTCCGTGCGTGGCATTGCCTCTGAAAGCTTGAAGTCCCCGAACTGAACATAGTCATGAAGCACATTAGCATCCCCTGGTACATCATGTGGCCAACCTCTAGAATGTGCACCCACCCAAGCTCCATGTAAATAAAACTCTGCTCTTACCTTCCAAAGATGATCAAGCATGTCTTTAAGAGTAGTTATTAAATCCGTATCTTCTGTCGGGACAAGCTCCAAAGCGCAGGTAAACGCTTGTATCCAATGCCAGAACCACGGGAGACTGCCGTATTCTGGCATACCCTTAGAGCGGATGTATGTCAATGTGTCCTTCAAGCTTTGACGACCATCCTCAACGAGCACATCATCTGCAAACATAGTGCCAAAAATCAGCTTTGCTGCTGTATATTTCGCTTCATGATGCCCAAAAGTGATTACCGGCTTACGGTAGAAATCACTCCGATAAATGTGTCCAAATGCTGTATTCAGGACAATGCGAAGTTGAGCGTTTAGTGCTCCACCATATCTTTTGCAAAAGTAGGCCATCAGACTGCCCATAATTTCTACAGGCAATTCATGCGGCGAAGCCTCACGTGGAACCGGATTCAATCCAAGCGGCCAGTGCCCATATAGCTCCGTGCCAGGTTGACGATTCTGTAGCATTAATGTCTCTAGCAGCACATCCTGTGCCTTCTGTTTCGCTTCTTCCCGGTCAAAAGGCAACGACAAAGAATCATCTACTGCAGCTGCAAAAAGATATGAGGCATAATAAAAGTTATTTCGCACATCATCGTGGAACCAGAGTCCACTCTCAAGCAGAGGCTGTCTCTGCGCTTCCAGCGCTATACTTATAATGATTTCTTGTTGACGGTCCTGATAAGTACTCTGAATACCATTCGACTCCAGCATTCAAGTTCAACCTCCCACATCTCAATTTTCAATAGTATGATAACAATCCTATAAATGAGAACTAAGCATTTTAGATCTATTGTGCACACTTTTCGTTCATTTGGCAATTATTAAAACTTATAAATAAACTAAAATGAACCAACATCTAAAAATAAACACTTGTAATATGAACGTATATGGAGTAAATTGTACCTATACGAACGAAAATATGCTTGTGAAGGAGATTGAATATTCCATGGAAAGACGTTTTGCATCCCATCCTAATGAAGTTAAGCAGTTTGACACTGAGCGCCTCCGTAAGGAATTCCACATTCCTGTCATTTTTGCACCAGATGAACTGAAACTTGTACTTACCCATGAGGATCGCATGATCGTTGGCGGTGCTAATCCTGTTAAGGAAGAAGTTGCACTTACAACTGACCTTAAAGAACTTGGGGTTACTTACTTCTTGGAACGCCGTGAGCTGGGGATCATCAATGTTGGCGGTAAAGGTTCGGTTATTGTCGATGGTACAGAATATGAAGTAGATTTCAAAGAATGTCTGTATGTCGGTCAAGGTTCTAAAGATGTTATCTTCAAAAGTGCAGACGCTTCCAAGCCCGCTAAATTCTATTTGAATTCTGCGCCTGCTCACCAGTCCTATCCAACTACCAAAACCACTCTGGCTGAATCCGAATCTGGTGCAATGGGCGGTTTGGAGAACTCCAATGAGCGTACCATTCACCGGTTCATTCATACAAATGGCGTGCAAAGTGCTCAGCTAGTTATGGGTATGACTCAACTGAAGCCAGGTAGCATGTGGAATACGATGCCAGCACATACACATCCACGCCGGATGGAAGCATATTTCTATTTCGATCTACCGGACGATTCCGTTGTGTTCCACTTGATGGGAGAGCCTAATGAAACTCGCCATATCGTAATGCAAAACGAACAAGCGGTTATTTCTCCAAGCTGGTCCATCCACAGTGGTGTTGGTACTCATAACTATACTTTTATCTGGAGTATGGCTGGCGATAATAAAAGATATGATGATATGGACCCCGTATCCATGAAAGAACTACAATAGAGATAAGCTAAAACGCCTTCGGCGTCCTTTTAAGGACGATAAGCGTTTATGCGAGAATTATAAGGAAGAGTCTAGCGTGAAACTTAAACTTTCTTATAATTTTAATCAATTACGGAAAGCTGAGGCAAGCGGATGAACCCGATACGACGACATGAGATGATTATGGAAGTTATGCTGAACCAAAAAGATGTAACGGTGAATGAACTGAGCGATAAGCTACAAGTTACGGGAAAAACAATTCGTGAGGATTTAAGCAAGCTGGAGGAGCAAGGACTGATCGTACGTGTACATGGCGGAGCTGTGCTGGCACAAAGCGACCAGTTTGGTATTTTGCCCTCTAAGGATCCATTGGATAAGTATTCCGACGAAAAAACAGAGATCGCCTTGCGCGCGCTTGCTCATATTGAACAGGACGATATTATAGCTCTTGACGGCGGGAGCACAACGCTTGAAATTGCCCGACGCCTGGACAATATGCCTCTAACGGTAGTCACCAATGATGTATACATCATCAGCGAACTGGTTCCCAAAGATCATATTCGTCTCGTCGTTCCCGGAGGTTACCGTGTCCGCAATATGTTGGCCGGCCCTGAAGCCGTCTCCTATGTGCAACAACTTAATATTCAAAAAGCATTTCTGTCCTCGACAGCTGTTCATATCGAACATGGACTTTCTATTTATACAGGAGATTTAATTGAGTTTAAGCAAGCCCTTGTGTCTACTGCCCGTAAGGTGTTCGCGGTTGTGGATCATCATAAATTCGGCCAAACTGCGCTGCGTACATTCGCTTCTCTGCAGGAAGTTGACGTTATCTTGACAGATAAAGGACTCTCTCCCGAAACAGCAGAACAGTTCCGCAGCGCAGGCATTGCCATTGAATGTGAGTAATAACGGAATCAAATCCATTTAAATCAAAGGGGCGTAATTTATAATGTCATCATCATTATTCAGCTTGGCAGGTAAAACAGCACTCGTAACCGGTGCTGCTCAAGGTCTTGGACAAGGCATTGCCCTTGCCTTCGCAGAAGCAGGTGCGGATATTGCATCCGTATCGCTTAATACAAGTCAAGAAACCGTAAACGCTGCAAAAGCTTTTGGTGTAAAAGCGGTTAGCATCGAATCTGACTTAAGTGATCATAGCAACCTGCAAAACACATTTGACCAAGCACTTGAACTGACTGGTCATGTTGACATTCTCGTGAACTGTGCAGGAATGATCCGCCGTACTCCGGCAAAAGACCATAGTGAAAAAGACTGGTTCGATGTTATTAACCTGAACTTGAACACAGTGTTCCTTCTGTCTCAGATCGCTGGCCGCCACTTCCTGGAAAGAGGATCCGGCAAAATCATTAATATCGCCTCTATGCTCTCCTATCAAGGCGGAATCAATGTCCCTGGCTACACCGCGAGTAAGCACGGGGTTGCAGGTCTTACTAAAGCTTTTGCCAATGAATGGGCAGGCTCCGGTCTGAACATCAATGCGATTGCACCAGGCTACATGGCGACTGAAAATACAGCTCCAATCCGTGCTGACCAAAGCCGCTCGGATGCTATCTTAGATCGTATTCCAGCTGCACGTTGGGGAACACCTGATGATCTTAAAGGTCCTGCTGTATTCTTAGCTTCCGCAGCATCCGACTATTTGAATGGTCATATTCTTAATGTTGACGGCGGATGGATGGCTAGATAAATAACCTGAAATATTTAACCCGCTGCCTGAAGCAGCGGGTTATTTTTACTTAAACAAGCTTGTAATGGATTCCCCATCAAATTTACTAGTAATCTTAAAATTTCCAGAGTGATACTTACTATTACTAGATCGATCGCTGAAATACAAGTAATCTGTGCCAAAGAGTGTCATTCCAAAGCGCTGATCTTTATTTACATATATTCTTATCCAATAGGTCTCCGCAGGTCGTTCTGATGCTTCACTTCTTTTTAATTTCACGTCAGAAAACTCATGTATGATCTTTTCAATTTCTTTCGGGTCATCCACTTTAATTTCTTGTTCATTAGAACTCTTAAGAACTCTAATGGAGGTGATTTGAGTAGCATCGATTCGATCCAGTACAAGATTTTGAAATGAATTATAACTGTGATATAAGGGAACTCCATAAAGAAGCAGATTTATTACTATAAGAAACAATAAAAATAATTTACTTTTTTTCATAATTATTAGCCTTCTATCTCCACAAATTCTCCCGGATGTGCCCGAATATACTCGCCAATCAACCTGTGGCTATCTTCGGCTATGTTCTTAAATCGTTCAAATAAACCACTCATCTCATTCAACAACTCAGGATCTCGATCGAGATCCGTGATGGTAGCATCAACCCACTGTATTCCAAGTCGATTGTTTCTTTCTTCGAGAAATGCCTTTGTTTCCTGAAGCAAAAGAATCATCGGATCATCGCCAAAAAATCGTATGCCTCCCATCACCCCTGTCCAATACCCCGGCAGGTCTTGCATGTAAGAAATCCAAGCATAATACTCCCCTTCGGAATTACGGCTGTGATCATGCATTACTCTGAACATACAAAGTGCTTTCTGTCCGTCTGTGAGCTTTGAGATCACTTCGGATTTGATCGATGGTGATTTTGCGCGAATCTGCTGAAAGGTAGGCTCCATACAGGCCCATCCTAATCTTTCATCACTAAAAGTGTCCAAATCCTTCTGCTTCATGGTTACTAAATTCATTTAACTCCTCCTTTGATTAACATCCAAAAATATACATTTCATTCTAGCGGTTGTCAATAAGAACCTCCCTAACATTTAGGGTAATTCGAACGTTTTTATGATAGGCTTTAGAAAGAAGAAATCATCACAAAGGAGCTTTTCTATGCATAATGAGATACTTACCATTTTTGATGAAGCAGGCAACCGAACAGGTACGGCTCCACGTGAAGAGGTACATCGGTTAGGTCATTGGCATGAGACCTTCCACTGCTGGTTCATAAGCAAAGATCAGGAAATACCCTATATCTATTTACAACTTCGGAGTAAACAGAAACAAGATTATGCTGGGCTACTGGATATCACGGCCGCCGGACATTTGCTAGCAAACGAAACTGTAGAAGATGGAACACGCGAGGTTCATGAAGAGCTGGGACTGGATTTATCCTTAAAAGACCTGATCCCGCTAGGAACAATTCCTTACAGTATGAAAAAAGAAAAACTTATCGATAATGAACGAGCGCATGTCTTTGTTTATAACAATCCCTATCGTCTAGAAGATTTCCAGCTACAAAAAGAAGAGGTCGCCGGCATTGTCAAAGCTAAGTTCTCTGATTTTCGCAGATTTTGGCAGGGAGAAATACATAGTCTACAAGTCAACGGTTTTCAAATCGATCCGCATGGACATAGAATTACTATTGAGCAGGATGTAGACAAGACCCATTTTGTACCTCATGAAGTGGGTTATTATACTCGTATTATCGAGGGTATTGAAGCAATATTTCTAAAATCACCAGTAGTAACGGAGGACAAATGATTATTAATCAACGAACATTTACCGTGAAAGACATCCATTACACCATAAGATCTGCAATCACTACGGATGCTATGGCATTATCTGAATTAAGAGTACAAATCGATGGTGAGACCGAGAATTTAGACAGAGAACCAGGGGAGGCTTTTATAGACGAAATAGGGTTTCAGCAGCTTATTCTATCTGATTCAGAGAAACTAAGAAACTTATTTCTAATCGCGGTAGTTAATAATCAAATCGTTGGGTTCTCTAGATGCGAAGGCCATTCATTAGCAAGATTCGCTCATAAAGTCGAGTTCGGAGTATGTGTGCTGCAGGATTATTGGGGTTATGGAATTGGAAGGAATCTTTTAGCAGAATCTATTGCTTGGGCCGACGCTAACGGTATCCAAAAAATCACTTTAAATGTCCTCGAAACGAACGACAAAGCTATCACCCTTTATCAGAAGCTTGGCTTTGAGATCGAGGGAATATTAAAAAATGATAAGATTCTTGCTGACGGAAAATTCTATAACACGATTATGATGGGACGATTCGCGAATTGATCCTACATGTGTAAGAAAAAAGGCAGAACCTGAATCCCTCAGGTCCTGCCTTCTTTTTATACTAACGATTTACGCTTCAACATTGCGAGATCATTCACCGCTAGATTCAATACAGCCGGAACTGCAGTACCTGAGCTCAAATCTGTATAATCCGCTCCATCTAATTTGACTGCTTGCGGACTGCCACTGTAGTTTTGCACAAAGATATAATCGCTTTCTCCATCGGTACGAAGCTGCGCTGTCACACCAGTTGGAAGCTCACTATCAAGTGCACGGGTAATTCCTGCTTTAGCAGTGATCGCGGCATACAATTCAACGTAGAAAGAAGCGTCTTTCACACGAGTAGCGAGGTGATATGCATTTCCTTCACCGAAACGATTTACCGTAAGTGCTGGACGGCCAGCATAGAAATCACTGCGATAAGTGCCTAATGCTTCCGCACCTTCCAAGTGGATCAGCTCAGCAATTTCATGCGCATCATAATCTCCACTTAGATTAAGTGCATTGCTCGCCTGCATTACAACACCATTCAAATCACGGCTATGCAGCCCTTCGGTCTCTTCTGCCCAAATGCCGAGCGTTCTACGTAGTGGTCCAGGGAATCCACCCAAATGACATAAATCCGTTTCGTTAACGACACCAGACCAATAGGTTGCCAGGAAAGTTCCGCCCTGCTCAACAAACTTCTCGATGCGCTTTCCATTCTCTTCACTGATCAGATATAACATAGGTGCGATCACCAGCTTGTAAGCGGACAGATCATCCCCCGATCCGATCATATCAACTGGAATGCCTAGCTCCCAAAGGGCACGATAATGCTGTAGTACAGTCTCCTCATAACGCAATCCGGAATTACGAATGCCTTGCGCATCCTTGATCGCCCAGCGGTTGTCCCAGTCGAAAATAATCGCTGTTTTTACTGGAGTTGATGTACCTACTACTTCTGTCATTCCCGCCAGCGTCTTTCCTACCTCTGTAACGTCTTTAAACACACGAGTCTCGGAGTGGCCGCTATGGTCAACAACTGCACCGTGGAACTTCTCACTAGAGCCCCGGCTTTTACGCCATTGGAAATATTGAACGGAATCCGAACCATGTGCTACCGCTTGAAGTGAAGACAGCTTGTGCATGCCAGGACGCTTCAGCTTACTGACCGATTGCCAGTTCGTAAGAGATGGCGTGCTTTCCATGAGCAGGAACGGTTTCTTTTTAAAAGAGCGCATTAAATCGTAGTGCATCGCCGTCCATGCTGCCAGTCTAGCATCGTCACCGTCTTCAGTATAATGCCATTCTGGATAAGCATCCCATGAGACAACATCCAGAATTTTGGCTAGTTCGCGATAATCAATGCCATCGATCATATGCATATTCGTTGTAATAGGCAGTGCAGGATTGTAAGGACGAACAACATTGATCTCATGCTGACAGAAGTCAATCGTCCGTTCACTGACAAACCGCCGCCAGTCGAGGTTCAAGCCGTGAACTTGTGTCTCTCCATGTGGAGCCGGGGATTCAATCTGTGTCCAAGAAGTGTAGGTATGACTCCAAAAAGTAGCCCACCAAGCATGATTCACCTCATCCAGACTGTTATTGTATTTGACCTTTAACCAATCTCTAAAAGCATTCTGACAAAGATCACAGTGACATTCGCCACCGAACTCATTCGAAATATGCCAACCGATAACCGCAGGATGCTGGCTATAACGTTCTGCTAGCTTCGCATTTAAAATCGCAGTCTTTTCCCGATACACAGGCGAGGTGAAACAATGATTATGACGGAAGCCATGTAAATTGTGAACACGATTACGTTCCACTCTTAGAACTTCAGGGTACTTCTCAGACATCCAAGCAGGTCGTGCTCCACTAGGAGTTGCCAGGAAAGCATAAATCCCATTCTCTGCAAAAGAATCCAAAACACTATCGAGCCAATCGAAAGTGAACACACCTTCTTCAGGCTCTAGGGATACCCAAGAAAAAATTCCGACAGACATCACATTGCAATTCGCAAGCTTCATCAGACGAATATCCTCACGCAAAATTTCTGGGTACTTCAGCCATTGCTCAGGATTATAATCGGCACCGTGCAGCATCACTGGAGCTTTGCTGCTAATCGGGGAGTGTTTTTTAGTCATAATGTAAGATCATCCTCTCAATTCTGCCCATTTCTTAAATGGGACTATTCTCTGATGAGACGCTAGATGCTTAAGCTATCAAATTCACGAATCATCATTTATACTATTTATAATATAAGAACATTCATCCCGATCAGTAGGAATATACTCTCGAAGTGATAGTACAAAATGAATATGAGGTGAATCATCCTGCTTCCTTTTTCACTGATAGAACTACCGCGCGACGCTGAGACGCTTCCCTTATATCCCTACTCTGTAGGTCGTCATATACAATTTCATCATGTTCGCCCTACAGGTTTTCCTGTTCATCAAGTTTTCCTGATTCGTACCGGAACTGGGTTGTTTCGTGATCTGGAGACCGGTACTGAAATCATACTAGAACCTGGAATGGCTTTCGCTTTCCCACCGGATCGAGGACACGAATATTACCCTACCTCACATGAACCATGGCATGTCGGTTTCATCGGAATCGAAGGGAGTCAGTCGCAAGGAATGCTGGAGGGGATTGGCCTTCTCCCTTCTCTCCCCTATCATCCTGCTCATTTTGAACAATGTTGGGAGGAAATCGGAAAGATCTGGCATACGGTGAACAATCAGACGGCTAGTCGTCAAGACGAGCAAGGGATGGAGGATCTATCTATAACCCTATATAGATTACTTCTGATGTTACGTCGTTCTGAATCCATACACTCCTCAGGCAGTCGTTTAGAACTTGAGTCTGTGCGTAATGAAGCGTTGGCTAAAGCGGTTGAACTTATTAACGAACATTATACTGAGCCACTCCTTATCTCCAATCTAGCTGCTGCTGTGGGGTATTCCGTCCAGCATTTCCAGCGTCTATTCGTACAGGAATATGCCGTAACTCCACATAAGTATCTACAGAATCTGCGACTAGAACGTGCGATACAGTTAATGACAGAGAATGCTGATATTCTCGTTCAGGATATTGCGATTCAACTGGGAATGGAGACGAATTATTTTATCCGAATCTTCCGAAATACTTATGGCTGTACACCTGGGGTGATGAAGCTTTGGCTTTTAGAGGGTGAACAAAAAAGATAACGAAATCCAAAGGGATATCGTTATCTTTTCATTTAAATATGGGATGAAGTTAATCCCGCAGCAATTCGTCCCTCACTTCGGTCAGTAAGAATCCAAGTAGGTTCCTACCTCGCCATTTTGCGGGATTCTCCGCATCCGGATTGGACTGGCTCATGCCTATTCCCCAAATGCGATCCTGTGGGCTAGCTTCGACGAGAATACGGTTTTTCGTTGACTTTAGGTATTCGCTAAGCTTCGGATTCTGCGAAAATTTGGCTATATTTCCTCTTTTGACAATGTCATAGCATTCTTTATCCCAAGTGTCATTTTCGAAGTTTCTTACTGCACGCCCGTAGGCTTTCATCTCCTTGGGATGCTTAGCTTTAAGGATCGCGTCCAACATATCGTCATCTCCAAACAGTCTTGCTTTCTCGGACATCATAAACTGCTCGACACAGGAATACTCGATCCCCTCTACCACGAAAGGACTCATCCACCATTGGCTGAAGCAGCTTTTGTCGACGCCGTCGTGCTTTGGCGGTGTATGGCCCCAGAAGAACACAAACTTGAACGTTTTGCCCGCGATATAAGCTTTTCTTAACTGCTCTATATTGTATATCATTGATATTCCTCCATATTTCTCCGATATAAGCGGGAAGGACGGTGTCCCGCATTTTCAGTATAATGATCGGTCTCCGCTACGAGATCCGCTACTTTACGCCGGAATGCGGCTTTCAGCAGCTCTTTGTCTAAGATCACCTCATAAACCTGCTGCAGATCCGTCAAAGTGAAGAGACCCGGCATCAAGTTTAGCGCAATATCGGTGTAATTCACTTTTCCCCGCAGTCTCTCAATAGCGCAAGCTATAATCTTCGCATGATCAAAAGCCAACCCGTCATTTGATACAATGGAGTATGCGGTTGACGTAGAGGCCGACTTTGATGTCATCGTCCGACCCACAACTGCCGTAAACTCTTCTTCATCGCTGCTTAGCTTGAGCTCGTATTCCTTCGTTTTCACATACCCATCCTCAATAATCTCTTTCCGCTCGCGCAGAAGCCGATAGGTTACCTTGAACCAGGCAGCATGGACAGCGTCATCTCCTGCTTTCAGCTGTACCTGATCACTGTTGATTAAGGCCATGTAGCTGCAGCTCATCACCCAGGTACGAGGGTCCCTTCCAACATCGCTGAAGGTGTACAACTGCTCCAAATAAACGTCATCCACACCGGTTTCCTCACTCAGCTCCCTCACCGCCGCCTGCTCTGTCGTCTCGTCCGGCCGGACGAAGCCGCCTGGAAGTGCCCAATTGCCCAGGAACGGGTGACCTCCCCGCTGAATGAGCAGAATTCGCAGCTCTTTTTCCGGAAGCTTGCGGTAGCTGTCCGCCTCCGTGTTCGTAACGGTGAAAATGACCATGTCCGCCGCCACCGAAGGCCGCTCGAAATCCCCGGCATGGTACTGCTCTAAAAATTGACGTTCCGTAAGTCCATCGCGATCCAACATATTCATGTATCCTTGCCTCCTTTGTTCTTTATTCTAGCCATTCAACTCTCCAAAATAGTTCCGGTAGGGCTCGAACTTTGCCAAGACCTCACTTACTTTGTGCATTCGTTCCTCTAGGTTTCCTCGCAACGTGATATAGGGAATCCGCCGCTCTTTCAAATCGGCAATGATTTGCTTATGAAAAATATGCCGCTTCTGATCCCCGCTACGGTCCCATGTATCCTCATAAGGAATATCATCGGCACACAGGAAAAACAGATCGTAGCGCTGCGCGTTTTCTAATGCGATCCGGGCTAAGCATTCAGGAGCCCGGCCGTGGTAATCCAAAGCAAACATATATGTGGTAATTGCATTGGTATCGACAAAGAGATATCGGTTAGCTTCCAGCATCGCCTGCTCCTCACGTTCGATATGGCCCAAAGCGATCTCATCGAACGCTTCTAGGCTGATTCTACGATCCACTTGATGCTCGGTCCAGTAATCACGCCCATATTCGCTCGCAAAGGTTGTGCGATACCGCTGCGCCAGCGCTTCGGTGATTGTAGATTTTCCAGTCGACATCGCTCCCACAAAAACCACTTTCGTGATTAACCCCCTATACACGACATCACTTACAAATCTGCGATATTTATAAGGGTCGGCACGTACCATCGTGGCAGAAATCGGCACCCGCTCACGGGCTTCATCCACCCGCCGGTCCGCCGCTCCTAATGCGACACTCATATGCTCACCGTAAAACTCACTAGAGTAAAAATGCGTCACTTGCTCGCCCTTCAACAGCCCTAAAATATACTGCTCCTCTCGAATCTCATGCTCCCGATCGTTCGAATACCCGTCTGGACCGTCCCAAGCTTCGATTACCCGGACCGTCGGATAGAGCTTGCGGATCCAGTTCGCCCGGATATGAAGCGGAATCGGGGTCACCGTCGTTTCGTAGATTACCACAATCAATTCGTCGACCTCTTGCAACGCCGTCTCTATCATGAATTGATGACCTTTATGCAACGGGGCAAACTTCCCCAGTGTTAATCCAAGCGTCTTCATACCGATACCTCCTTAGCCCCTTTATTCCAATTGTAATAGCCGTATGCCGCGTTAATCAGATATGCACTCCACATGACGATCATTAGCACCCCTTCGCTACTGCCTTCCAGCATCCGAATTACCCACAACAACACCGTAAATATATTCAATACAATGTAGACCAGCCATTGTTCCTTAAATCTTCTGACCATTAAAAAGGTAGCCACAATGGATAATACCGTTGTAATAGCATCTATATAAGGCGAGTTCTGCCCTGGGATGAACGATAGCCCGATTCCCAGTAACAGGCAGCCTATTATGCAGACCGCTCCAACAAGGAACAGCCACTTAAGATCCATCTGTCGCATGGATAGTTTGCCGTCTTGGCGGTTGTTTTTCCACATATAGAAGCCAATGACATTCATAGGTACAAAGAATAACAAATTCAGCATGACCTCTCCAAACAAACCGTTTATATAAGCCAAGTACGCGTAACCAACGGTATTGTACATTCCGAAAACATAACTCATCAGGTTTCCTTTCGCCGCGAGCACCACACACAGCACCCCGGTGATAAAGACCGTAAATCCGAATAAGGAATCTTTAGAAATAACCGTAAACGCAACAGCAATAGAGGTAAATAAAACTAGCCAGACGATTTCAAACAGATTCCAACCACCCCATGTTTTATTCACTTTCATCCGCTCCCTTTCATTAAATTTCCTAATCTTCACCATTCAGTTTGTTGTTAGTAACTTTTTGATAATAACAACTTGTTAATATCAAATATAGCAAAAAGGCGAGGAAGATGCAATAAAAAGGTGAGAATAATTTCCAACTTAAGTCTGGACCCAGTCCATGGTCGGTATCCTCTTCCTTAGCATAAGCCTATTTCTAGAATCAGCTAACGGTACTTATTCTTGACAATGATTTCTGGCAAGAATATACGCTGACAAAGGAAAAAACCCGCGATTTACGCGGGTTGGCATTCGAACATGTATTTGTCATCCAGCTACTTCTTCTTCTCTGCTACTACGCTCGAATTATTGCCCACGGGCGTAATTCTTATAGAAATTTGTTACAGCTTAATTAAAAGCTTTATCGGCTGTGGAGTTTGGAGAACATTCTTGCAGATTGTGTTCCCGCTGCTTATGCCGGTGATTGCCACAGTAGCGATTTTAAATACGCTACATTTTCATGCAAAAATATATCATTAACGGCATCACGTCCGGTTCGTTAAAGGGATAGGGAGTTAGCTCTAGCTCTTCTTTCTGCAATCAGTTTTTTCAATGAATAATTTATCTCTCTATATAACAGGCGCTATTTCATTTTTTCCTTCTTAGTATCCTACTCTTTTTTTTGCATGGATCGTAACGGTAATCGGCATATCGGCTTCTGCGTAAATTGATCGTAAGTACTTGGGTGGATGGGTTGCGCAAGATGAAATAACGAATAGTTTCCCCATCAGCGATTGAGTCGCCTGGAATACCTAAAATAGCGTCAACTATTATATTTGTGCTTGTCTGTTTTATAATTTTTAAACCCAACACTCTGCTAGGCAATCCCCCCGTATCTGCATCAGGAGAGTAAAGACGTCCTCGAATGTTTTTAAAACCTGCGGAGCAAATCATGCGATTTGCGTACACATTGTTCCAAAATTGGCGGTAATACCGAAAAATTTTGATTCGGGTCGAGAATCGCAAGGGAAGTCTGTAGTAATCAAAATCACCGATTCGAATCGGTGGACTGTTTAGATCATACGAAAAGACTACTTTCTCCCATGCCTTTTCCGCATTCTGAATAAATGCCATAAGTCGTTTTCTCGAAACCATGCCGTCCCCCTCCTTATCGCTCTTCCATTGCATACTATGTATGTTACCTTATGGAAGGCACGGCAAGAATGGATCCTCGTATTTCATGATTTTTCATTTCATGATGTTTGCCGGCTCATAAGTAAAAACCTTATTTTTGAGACAGCAACTTGTAGCAAGGAACGATTACTGCTCGCACTTCACGCATTACAATCTTCGTTGTCAAGGAGCAAATGAAGATGATAGCGGATATCCGAGCATTGAAAAATAAAACAGATTTCATCCTTGTATACCTACATTTCGGGAGAGAATATCGATCATTTCCATGCAAGCTGCAGCACACAAAAAAAACGCGACTAAACCGTTCCTACCGGCAGCCGCGTCATTTCTTGCTAAGTAATTTTCTTATCGTTCTAGCAGTAAATCTAAATCCCGAAAGCCTGGAGTGCTTTTTCGATGAAATGTCCAAACGTACCTTTCCGGTAAAGCATATGTTGCAGATAACTGAATTTTCAAGGAGGGAAGCATATTGAATAAGAAACGAAAACGTCAACTCCCCGTTCGCAAACAGCAAAACGAATTTATAACACCTGCAATTTTAAGACGAACGATACGAAATGTGCTGCCCTTCTATCGCGAAATCGTGCGCAATCCAGCATACTCAGCTGCATGGGTACAAGCGGTGAATACGATTGATTTTGTGCAGATGGAAAGACTGTTTCAAAAGGTAAGCCATGCCCCAATTGCAGAATTGGGATCAGGGTACAGTTTCGGCTTTCGTACACCTATGCGGGATCGACTATACGTCAACGGTTTTTTTCTTGACCCCGCTCAAAGTAAGTATAAAGTGGGAGAACATCTCGTAGTAGTACAAGCTATTCTTCCCTTATACCTCAGGTTGGCGACTGATATTCCATTTGCAACGCGTGTCACTGCCGCAATTAATTCAGGTAATACGACAAGACTGAACAATTTAATTCGTGGATTAATACGCTCCCGTTTTTTACTAACTATCAGAGCACAAGATTCAGGATTCAGAATCAGCTTTAGATTTCCGATCAGTCGCAAAATATATACTAATTACATCTTACTAGGAATGGGCTAGTTAGTTGTGAAGACTGCCGGCTTTCACTGGTGGCAGCAACTGATTGAACTACTCGCGACTAGAGTGGCAAGATTCCTAAGTACGGGAGACTAACGTTTCTACTTCGCCGCTTCCGCCAACCATGCTTGCATAACCGGTGATTCGGCCCGATTTAAACGTAGGGCAATTTCGGTATTAACCTCATCCGGCGGCATGACTTCGACAAGGACACATACTGACTCTCGCAGCTGATTCATGGCAAACATGCCTTCATCATCAAGCATTTTCATTGCCAGCTCAATGGCCTTCAGCCTCAAATCAAACTCGCGATTCCCTTCGTCATTCTCAAGATCCGCTATGAAAGGACGCTCGATGAATCGTTGTTTAACGTGATCGAAGTTCTCATCCCCGAAACAACAATAGGGTGAATCGGCATAGGACCATTTGATGAGTTCAGCAATTGTCGATCCCGGTGTTTCACTTTCGTCTCCTTGTCTGGTCGATTCCATCTCCAAAGCTTCCCACGACCAGGCGGAGATGCTAGGCGCATGTCCCTCGCCAGTAGTATATAGCGTACAGTAATAATAATGTTCGCCATTTTCAAAAAGAGCACGAAATGACTTTCTGGCAGCAGCGGCGATTTCTATCGCCAGCGTCTCTATTTCTTGCATCGGCTTCATGATAATGGCCCTCCTTTCCATTAGTCGATCAGCTCAGGTTATTTAAGAACGCTCGTCAATCAGACGTTCTAGAAATTCCGCAAACGTTGAAGCATACTTGTCGATCAAATCATTCATGAGATCATAACACATGATCGGAAATTCCCCCTGTTTATCTCTAGTAGACGTATCAAAAAAATAAAGCTCGTCGCTATCCGGCACGAACAAGTCCAGTCTGTGGGGAAACCGACCTACCCACCATTCCTCGGCTTTATTCAGTCTATGTATGTAAAGAAGGTCGCCGTCGTAATACTCTCTATGTTCCGGAGCTGCGATCGCTAGAATATTGCCGTCTCCCAACCGGGCATTACCGTAATGAACCAGCCACCAGCGATAAGATGGCGGCAGGCAGAATCCTAATTCCTCTTCAGCTTCTGCTATCCAGCTTTCTTCCGCACCATGGCCAGGAAACCATTTTAAAGCGGAGGTCGTTTTCAGTTTTTCTGCCAAACGCTCATACATAAGTTCGATCCCCTCTCCTTATACATGGGTTTATTGTAAGTTTTGGATATCTCTCCAATCTTCTACAAATGATTATGCGGCGCTTTTCCTGCTACAATGTTATCAGGATGAACGTCAGTTGGCTCATAGTCATTCATACGGAGAAGGATATACTCAATCTCTTCTAATGGCATCTGCAATTTTTGGCTGACTTCATAAAGACCCATGTCTTGCGAAAGTAGTTTCCGTGCTTGATTTAACTTTCCATTTAGCCAATTGTTTTCAAGCATCCATTTTTTCACCAGATCCAGTAGTTGATTATGAGTTTCCTTATCTGCATGCTTATTATATTTAGCGACTGACTCTGACAAATAGTTACAAAGGTGACTGCCTAATACCTCACGTTGCTCATGCTTGGACATCCGTTGGTACTGTTCATAACTTATGCTGATATCTAATTCGAGGGTATGATCCCTGCTATCAAAACGTCTGGATGTTGTTCGACCATAACTTTCAGGTAAAACACGCAATACAAAAAAGATATCATAGGGAAACTTCCATGTATTTGCTAATTCCTCTAAGGGCAGCAGCTCATCTCTCAATTGACCCACACACGTTCCATGTGTATCCAAAGTAAAAACTAGTTTCATACATACCTCCCTCTCCCATACTTAAGGAGTATCCGGATCATCTGTTATTTTCTGAGATCGCTTCGCAGCCTTTCGACAAGAGCCACTGCTCCATAACTTCAAACGCCTGCCCCGCATCCTGTTCATAGAAGACAGCCACCTCTTGCTGGTAAGCATAATTCAATCGTACATAGCCGCCCAGCTGCCGGTAGAACAGGAAACAAGCATAGGCATTCTCAATGGACAAATCCGGCGGAAATTCGTTTTGGCATAAGTCGGCCAGTTCGGGCAGCGTAAGCTGATCCTGTCCTTGTGGCAAACGCAAAAAGTGATGGCTCCGAGTGCCCGTCCACGGTTCATAGTAGATGCTCTCCCCTTGGCTGATTCCATACACCTGACGATATATTTCATCCATCACCAAGGCGTACATCCTTTCGTCTTCCTGCTCCCGTGCCTGCAGGGAAATCGCCTTTACGTGCTCCGCATGCCGAGGTAGCCAGAGCAGCCTAGCTGTCTGGGGATGTACTGCCAGAAAATCACCGTCCACCGTTGTACCTATAACGATACACTCGCCGATCTGTTGCTCACTAATGGGGCTGTTTTCGTCATGCTCCCATAATCCGTACTCGGCAAAAGGTTTAAGCACCTCCGCATCGGGAAGCTGAACATTCAACCACCCTCTGTAAGTCCCTTCACCGAATCGCCGCAAAAACCGGAGGTAGCCCTGTGGATAAACAGTAACGTCTTCCTTCGCAAGTGCTTGGTTTTGGCCGTCAGATAGCGGTTTTGGCTGAGATACGATGTACATAAATACTCCTCCTGTTAACTGAACGATCCTACCTTTTATTGAAAACCCAATTTTGCTAAAGATTGTTGTATTTCCCGGTCTGCTTTACTTTTGAAAGTTGCAAACTCCACTGAAGATAAAGAATTCGTAAGTTTCTGATGGATAAAGGAATCAAAATCGATTGCCGTCTTGAGAATACGAAGCGTGTGCAGCAAAGGTAGTTGCTCCATTCCCGTCAAACGGGTTAAGCCTTTACAATTCCTAATAGAAAGTTCCTCCAGTGCCTTCATTTCCTGGTTAAAGCTGATTTCCTTCAGTTGGATTTGATCCTCAATAACAAGTCTCTTCAGCGCTTGAAAGGCTGTAATATTGGTCAGGTCATGGAAGCCGCGGACTCTAGTAATCTCCAGGTTCTCGATTGTATTCTCTTCAATTTCATGAATGTGCTCCCGGCCTCCAAGCAAAATGCGAAGGTGCTCCAGCTTCCTCAGCCGGTTAATACAATGTAACGGCAGTTTGCTGATCGAATGCAGCGCGAGATAATTCAAGTTCTCCAGATAACCTATAGCATCAAGGTTTTTAACCTTACCCCCTACATGCAATTCCTCCAGATCAGAGAACTCTCTAAAATATTGCAGGTTGAGAGTCTTTTTATCCGAGATAATGTTTAATTTATTTAGAGAGTGCAACGTATCAATCCCCAGAATTTCCGAATTCTCCAGCTCGTATATGCCTATGCTCAAACTGCGCAGGTGATCCAGCTTCGCCAATGCTTCAGTGTTATGTGCCTGGGTGAGACTATCGAGGTGCAGCATTTTCACATGAGGAATCCGCAAGAGAGTATGACAATCAAAAGACAGCGAATAGTGGGCGTAGAAACGTACTCCGAAATCCTCATTCCAGCGCGCGCAAAGCTCATCCACTTCTTCCAATATGGAGCCATAAAAATCCGGATGAGAAAATTGAATAATCACTTGGTTACCGTCTTGCAAATCCCGCTCGATCAGATCCCGGTCCAGCAGGGCAGGATTATTGATCAGAATCCTTTTTTTCCATATTTTCCGCATTGCTGAATCCTCCTATTTGCCACCCATCACAAGTCCATATTTATTGAAAATCCACGATTTGCTCAAATCTTGAATCGCACCATGGCTTATACGCACAGAAGGCTTTTGCTCCTTCATAGCATCTGCGTCATGCGTCGAGAAGCGAAGCGGCTTTGTCATTTTATTAATAGAGTCTTTTATTTCATCGAAAAACTTATATGTTAACGGCTTATGATCCCTGATATCCTCATAGATATAATACTTCCCGTTTTCATCTTCCAAATCCATTTGAAAGCCTTTAGGAAATGAAAGCAAGATACACGGCAATTCATCCTCTGCCCATTGTCCGTAATAGGGAAAATGGACACCTTCATTTCTCGCAAAAAATCCGGAGCCTTCATTATCAGACGCAACAGAAATGGAATAAACAAAGAATGGGTGACCATCATTCCTTTTTTCCTCTGCCGTAAAATAATGATAAAATGACTGATACGCCTCATACACCTGATTCTGGTCATGCTCTGTCTGGGCATAATTGGTTAGATAAAATTGCGCTTGCTTATGTTCAAAAAGCTTCAAAACGCTTTCAAACTCTTCCGGCCTTAAGAAGAATCTAAGTTTATAAAATCCGCTGTTCTTTAATCTATCCATTTCTTTTCTCTCACCGCCATGTTCTAAAGTGTCATCTCAGATGACCTTAGCCATTTCCTCATGTATTTTCAAAATTCATATTTCGCAAATCGTTCTTTGAGAGTTTCTTCGTGCGGGATCCACTCCCAATCGCTCCATAATGACATTCTTACGAGTTCTGACAGCATATCTACGGCTTGTGCCGGACTCGTAATGCTAATGAAGTCGTCAAAATCCTCATTGCAGATATCCAACGCTTTCTGCAAATAGTCATCGTTAAGACGCTCTTCTTTAAGTTGTTCATATTCATCCCTCGTCCACTGTTCACAAAAGATTCTTTCGGCCTCAATATCTCCATTCTCGAACAACGACAACTCGAATATTTCCTCATTTATATATCCGGCGGTCATCACTGGCTCCTCGATAAGCCGAGACAGCGTTTTGCCGATCTCCTTCACCGTACCCCATACAAAATAATCATGGAGCACGCTGATCCAGTACTCGTTGCTTTTGCTTACGTACATGACAACATTGAACTTTTGAGCCTCAGTATTTGGCTTGCCTAATACTGTGGCATGCCCTTCGCTTAGCTCTCTTAATGCTTCGACAGTCTTATCAAGGTTGTTCGACTTGATATGCAAATTTGCGAATGATCTTCCCACGAGATGGCCTCCTCTAATCGCTTTCTTATTCAGACTGATTCTTATTTATATCCTATAGATTGTATCTAAGTATGTCTCTTATTTCCATTATAGTGATCATTTGTCCTGAGTCTTCCTACTTTTCACCTGAATTTTGGAAATGACCTTTACTAGGGAGAGATACTGTATTGTTGCTTCAAGCTGAGTTAGATCTCGATAACACAGTCATGACTGTGATCTTGTGTTCTTTATAAAAATCCATTTTTGCATCCCTGAGGTTGATATGCCGTTACTCTATCCTAACTTGGACATATCGTATTATGAGACTTTTCCCAAATAAAAAGCATCTAAGGGGTTGGTTAAATGAATGGTGTTTCCATTATTACCTGTACAAATCGTCAAAATTATTTAAACAACCTACTCCAAAATTACAACAGACAACGATATGCCCAAAAAGAACTCATCATTATTATCAATAACAATGCAATTCCACTATCTACTTACCAACAGTTAGCAAATAATCACAAAAACATAAAGATATTTCGTAAGCCAGAACATCAAACTCTGGGTTCATGCTTAAACTATGCCGTAACGAAATGCAAATATCATACCATCGCCAAATTCGATGACGACGATTATTATGCCCCTCATTATTTGACAGAAAGTATTCAGACATTAAATAGAACAAATGCTGATATTCTTGGAAAACGAGCTCATTATATGTATTTAAGTGGTTCAAAGACTTTAATCCTTCGTTTCGCGCATGACGAACATCGAACAGTTACCCATCTCCCAGGCGCTACACTCGTCTTCAAACGTAAAGTATTCGATCATGTGAAATTCCCTAATAAAAACGTGGGTGAAGATGATCTTTTTTGCAGCAGAAGCAGAAAGAAAGGTTATAAGGTTTATTCTGCGAGTAAGAATAACTTCGTAGCCATCCGTAGAAAAAACTCTTCAAAGCACACATGGATCATCAGTGATAGCACTTTAATAGCAAACCATAAGATCATCCGTAATATTAAAAATTACAAAGCATTTGTTGGACGCAGTCCAAAGATCAAATTATGAAACGGGCTACAGATTCCACTATATCTGCTGTATCTATTCTGACCTGTACGAAACGAGCTGACTGTATAAATACACTGTTTGATAACTATCGACGACAAAATTTTAATCTTAAAGAACTTATCGTAATCATAAATAATGATAGTTTGAAGATAGATGACTATACAGCTGCTGCAAAAAAACATAAGAATGTGTGGGTTTTTAAAGTACCGGAACATCATTCTCTCGGTTATTGTTTGAATTTTGGTGTGCAATTAGCGAATTATAGTTATATTGCAAAATTTGATGATGACGATTATTACGCTTCCAACTATTTAACTGATAGCATGCAAATACTCCATAAGACTAAAGCAGATATCGTTGGAAAACGGGCTCACTATATGTATTTGAATGATAAGAAGTTACTTTTGCTTCGTTACCTCCGAATGGAGAATAAATATGTAACCAATGTTCAAGGTGCGACCCTACTCATTAAACGCAAGGTGTTCGATCAGATTTCTTTTCCAAATCGGAACAGAGGTGAATGCGTTAAATTTTGTGCTGATTGCGCAGCTCATGGCTTTAAGATTTACGCAGGTAATAAGTATAACTTCGCTGCAATTCGTAGAAAAAACTCCAAAGATCACACTTGGATCATCAGCGACAGAAATCTTTTATTAAAAAGTGTTAAAGTTATTAAAGTAAAAAACTTCAAAAAATACGTCACTCGAAACTGAATTAATGAAATACGAAATGCAGACTTTCGCGAGATAGAGTTATTTGCTGATGTTACCGGACACTGTTCAATAACGAGGGACTACCATTTGTGTGGTAATAACCCAATAAAAAGACTGGATAGCAGCATAACCATGTTGCTATCCAGTCTTTTTATAAGGGCTTCCAATCGTGAAATACCAAGAGTTAGTTTTATAAATTTTTAATACATAGAAGTCACGCTTCACTTTACTTACCTCGCTATTTTATTTATTTATTTTTATTGCAAATGCAACTATTATGAGATAAATTAATATATATTATTTATTGCATTTACAACAAAATACGCGCTAAGGAGTTATTTATGAAGGAAATCCTACGTGAAATTGGAATGATAGCTAGGGCATTAGATTCAATAAGCAATATAGAATTTGCAGAACATGATCTTACAAAAGGGCAATATTTGTACCTTGTTCGAATATGTGAAAACCCAGGAATAATTCAAGAAAAGTTAGCTGAAATGATAAAAGTAGATCGAACAACAGCTTCACGTGCAATTAAGAAATTAGAAATCAATGGATTTATAGAAAAGAAAGAAGACAATCAAAATAAAAAAATTAAAAAACTATTTCCTACAGAGAAAGGGGTTACTTTGTACCCTTACATAAAAAGGGAAAACGATTACTCCAATAAGGTCGCATTATCTGGATTCTCTGAGAGTGAAGTAGAAACTATGTTTACCTTGCTGCAGAGAGTCAGAAAAAATGTAGAAAAAGACTGGGAGTTAGTCAAAAAAGGAAACAAAAGAGATTATTGACTTAGTAAACGGAGGACAAATAAAAATGACCATAAAAATAAAAAAGTGTACGTTTGAAGATTTAGGGTTACTCCAAGAAATCAGTGTTGAAACATTTAACGATACATTTCAGAATCAAAACTCACCTGCAATTATGAATGCTTACTTAGATCGTGCTTTTAATTTGAAACAATTAGGAAAAGAATTATTGAATAATTGTTCGGAATTCTATTTTATTTTTTTGAATAAGGAAGTTGCAGGATATTTAAAGCTAAACTTTAATGATGCCCAATCAGAAAAAATGGGTAATGATTCGCTTGAAATCGAGAGGATTTATATTAGGGGGAAATTTCATAAACGGGGACTAGGTAAATACCTGATGAATAAGGCTTTAGACATAGCAAAAGATCAGAATAAAGAGAAGATTTGGTTAGGCGTTTGGGAAAAAAATGAGAATGCAATTAAATTCTATGAAAAAATGAATTTCGTTCAAACAGGGACTCACTCTTTCTATATGGGTAATGAAGAACAAATTGATTTTATAATGACTAAAACACTCATTTAATATTCTCATATTTCGTGAACCAGAACATCATCAGAAAAAAAATCGGCACCAAGTATATAGCTATATGCTAACTAGGTGCCGGCTGATAAACGCCTATAATAGATTTAAATTAATAGCACCATGCTTACGAATGCGGACAGGATAAATCTGCTCAACACCAAATGAGTGCATATATGCTTTATAGGAATCCGTATATTCTTTTGGCAATAAAGCCATTATAACTCCGGCAAAACCGCCTCCATGTACCCTGCAGGCTCCTGCCCCCTTCTCCTTGATAAACAGCTCAGTTAATGCCAAATATAGTGTCACACCCTGTTCAGTAGGAGTAGAGTTAGAATAGCAATTTTGCAGCCATTTCCAGGATGAGTTTCCAGATTCATTTACGAGTCTTATGAAGCTGTTTGCATTATCGCCTGTCAAAGCTTCTACTTGTTGATCAACTCGAATGTTTTCCTCATAGAAATGCAGTGCTCTCAATACAGCTCTATCCCCAACACTCTCTCTAAGTTTGTCCAGGTTGTCCAATATATCTTGCTTTTCTAAATCACGAAGCACATTTTTCCCAAGTTCTCGGGCAACAGCCTTCATTTCTGTTGGAATTGAGGAGTATTCTTCACTTAAATCTGCATGGTTTGCACCTGTGGGGACAATAAATAACTCATAACCTTTGTCAATAGATGAAAAATTTAATGTAGTGATCAGTGGAGCCTCGATGTTTTTAAAATCAATCGAAATTAGTCCCCCATATCCACAAGCAATTTGGTCGAGCAAACCCGATTGTTTGTTCCACTCTGAATTCTCTGCATATTGGCCTATCTTGGCACAGGTAACGACATCCATCTCGTTATTGTTGTAGAAGAAATTAATAATAGAACATATCAACATCTCAAAAGAAGCTGATGAGCTTACACCTGCTGCACTTATAACATCACTTGTGATACAAACATCAAAACCGCCTAATTTATAACCGTACCGTTCAAAACCGTCCAAAATCCCTTTAACTAAGGTATATGTTCCTGAAAGGTTAAGGCTATTCCCACTCGAATTCAAATCAATAATGAAGTCTTCGTTATAGGTAATGCTTTTTATACGAATAATATTTTGATCATTTTTCGCAGCCGCTCCAATACAATCCATGTTTATACTGGCAGCAATTACTTTACCCAGATTATGATCTGTATGATTGCCACTAATTTCACTGCGCCCTGGTGAGCTAAAGAGAAACACTTCGCCCTCTGCAAATTTTTTTACATATTCCTGAACCAAGGTTTTATATCTTTGCTTTTGATCGTTTATGATAGATGGAACATCACCATACAGACTTTCTAGTGTTCTTTGAAATTCTTTTGATTCGATCAGTTGAATTGTTTCTGTAATTGATGGCATCCTTTGAATTCCTCCATATGTATAATTGCTCAAGAAAAATATAGCACTTATTAATTATTTCATACTAGTGAAAAATGTAACTTTTATATGGATGATTATGACTTATAATTCCTCAAATATATATATTTAGTGTATATGTTGCGTGCCAAGAGCTTTCACCGTAACGCGCGGTCGTTGCGCTGTGATAACTAAATAAAAAGACTGAATGCCATAGCAAGATAGCTATATGCATCCAGTCTTTCTTTTTAAAAGGTATAATCGTAAAATTTCTCTGCATTACTTACGCTAGACCATATATCTGCGCTTTCCCCACCTATATACCAATAAGCGATTCCGGCTAGATTGTTCTTAACGCTTAAATCGTATTTCGCTATTAAAGAACGGCCATCCTCAATCCAGATCGTGTGCTTTATGGACTGCTTCGAATAGTTGGCAACATATTGTCCTAAAGTCTCATTCCATACAGGTTTCATTCCATAGCTACTAATAATCTGATTTTGCTCCGGAAGCGAGATATACTTTGAAGATGAAACCGTACCATTCTGATTCAATGTCCAGTCCCGATTATATAAAGGCAGTGCCAATATAACCTTATGGCTGGGTACGTCCTTTAGTACAGTATCCACTGCATGTTGATCAAAAGGAATAGAAGCATTGGACCCTGGAAGCTTACTCCCGTCATAATGTTCGTCATAACCCATCATCACCATATAGTTCACTTGCTTACCTAGTGCAGCGTAGTCAAAAGCATCTGTCCAATCTGTTCCAAGATCAGGAGAGACGTCTATTGATAGCTTCGCGTTAAGAGCATGCATTTTCTCAGCTAATAATGTAATGAACGAGGTCAAATACTCACGATCGTCAGGCGCTACATTTTCAAAATCAATGTTTAGTCCATCTAATCTATATTTGCTCACTAAAGCTACTAATTGATTTACTGCAGTATTCCTTGTGGTTATACTCGACAACATTTGATGGGTCGCTTCTTGATCCGATCGATTGCCTACCATCGCCCATATTTTCTTATTATTCTTCTTTGCCCATGTGATCAGCGAAGTATCCGTTGAATCCGTTACTGCACCTGTTTTTCCTACATAATACCACCGTGGTGATAAGGTGTTAACGTTGGATTTCAGAACCGTATTCTCATATTGTGCCGTCGTCTGCCCATATTGCCAGCCTATAACGATTCGATCCTCCGGCTCATCATCGAGTTCTGCTGCCCAACTCTCATTTTGCAGCACTCGGTCAATGAGGACGGCCGTTTCCTGTCTAGTTATAGGATCAGAGGGGCGGAAATTCTTGCGATTATCCCCCTTCATTAAACCTAGATCATTTACAGTTGCAACAGCTGATCTTGCCCAGCTAGCAATTTTATTTCGATCATTGAACGAAGTTAGAGCATGAGTATGGTTTGTTTGTTTTAAAGCTTTGGCCATCCATACAGCCGCTTCCTGCCTGGTAACTGCTTTTGCTGGCGTGAAAGTAGTTGCCGATGTGCCGTTAGCCAGCTCAAGCTGAACAGCTGCCTGTATCCAGCCGTAATACCAAGCTTTTTTAGCTACATCTGTATAAGGAGATACTGGACTGACTGCCGGATCAAGCTTTAGCAGACGGTCAAGAACCGTAATGAATTCCGCTCTAGTAATCGATTTAGTAGGTGAGAAGCTTGTCGCCGTTGTGCCGGTTAATATGTTGCGGTGATACAAATCTATAATTTCATTTTTAGCATAACTAGTATCTATATCCTTAAAAGGCGCCTCATCATCAGCCGATATATGTTGAATAAATACTCCAGCTACAAGCACTACTACAAGTATCGTAATTACAAATCTACCAAATCTATTGTTCACGAGATGATCCTCCTCGGATATAATCTTCGAATTATACCAAGGATAGAAGCTATAAACACTGCTAAAATATTGGTAGAGCGCAAAAAAAATAGGGCATCCCACTAGCCGTTACGACTTTTAGGATCCCCCTATGATTTAAAGAGCCCGAAATAAAAGCTCCCCTTTGGATTGAATATATCGATACATCGCACCACAAACCACTATTATTAGTAATCCAATCCCTAACAATACGAGATTGCCATTCAGATCAGATAGCAGCAGACTCATACCAAAAGGAATCAGTAAACTTATAAACCCTATCAACATCGCCACTAAGACGGATGCGCTTTGTTTGACTACCGATACTTCATTTGTCCACTCCAGTTTAGGTAACTTCAAATTAACGAGTACACCAGTCATTGCAGTAAGACAAGCATATAAGACGGGAATAACCAATAATAGCAAACTTTCCATCCATCCGGTGTCTAGAGATATCATGAGGAGCACACTACTGACAACTACAATCGGCACGGTAATCGTAAGATTCACTGCGATTTTACTTAGCAATATCGTTATTGTCGGCACAGGTGCGCTTTTTAAAATCCAAATATTATTACCTTCGAGCGAAATAGAACTGGATGTCGTACAGCTTAAAGTTACAAAAACGGAAACAAACAGGGGAGCCAGTCGATTCAGATAATTTGAAAGCTCTGGTATCTCAACGAGTTGACCTAGTTGGTCTGCACTAACGAACAGTAAGGCGATCGCTAACACAAGTAACATTACCATGCCTATACTCGTGTTAAGTACATAGATAGAAGAACTAAAATAGCGACGCAGCTCTTTTTTATACAATGTATAAAGCGGTGAGGATACTGCAAGTGATTTCATTTGATATTTATTTTTTGAAAAAGAAGTCGTAAGACCTGTGTGGATCGCTTTATATTTGCTACCAAGCACGATGGTAAACAGCATAAAAGAAATCAGCGAAAACCCAATAAACAATACTAAGGAATCAAACTGAAACGAGCAAACCGCATTTACATACATAAGCGTCAAAGGATACAAGTTGTATATTTGATCAGCAATTTGAGCGCTCATATCCGCAAGTAATTGTGGATTGTTACCATTTATTTGACCTGAACCAACAATTATAGCAATAATTACAACAAAAGTTAGGATGAGCGTTATTATACGACTTCCTTTAAATCTTGAGGAAACCCAGCTGATCAGAGCACCTATAATCGTTGCAGCTATGATCGGCACTAATGGAATAAATAACAGTGTCATCAAAAAATACAAATAATATAGTACGCCGGGATTCACCTTTATAGCATAAACAATGCCTGCAGGTACCATCACCATCAAAGAGAAGAATAGGTTTAACACATAAAGCTGAGCCACCCGACTTGCTACAATATGACTCGTTTTGATTGGCAGCGACATTACGAGATCGTAGTCTTTGGAGCCAAATAATACACCACTAGCCTTATAGATCGTTGTAAAAAATCCGATTAAGCAAGTAACCGCCATCATTATCGCAAGGAGCAGCTCTGGCCGGCCAATCTGTTCAAGGGTCTCTGCTATCATATAGCTATAACCAAATGAAACCACAGCCATCATAACAATTCCAATTAGGATCCCGATGGTCAGCCACAGCATTTTTTGTCTTTCTTTCACATCACGTGTGTGCAAAGCTTTATTTAACCCAAAGGAAGAGATCAGCTGAATCTTCGTCAATCTCCAGATATTAATCATGCTTAATCAACTCCAAAAATACATCTTCAAGGCTGCTGTCACCCTTCACCTCTTCTGTTTTCCCATGCGTAATCAATTCTCCCGCTTTGATAATGGCAATCTTATTACAGAGCTTCTCCGCTACATCCAGTACATGCGTTGAAAAAAAGATCGCACTGCCCTGACTGCAAATCTCCGTCATGATTTTTTTAAGCGTGTGTGCCGCTTTTGGATCAAGTCCCACAAAGGGCTCATCCAGAACTAACAGCTTCGGTTTATGTATCAGTGCTGAGATGATCGCTAGCTTCTGCTTCATACCATGAGAATACGAGGAGATTAAATCCCCCAAATGAGATGTAATTTCAAATTCATCACCATATTTCTTAATCAACAACTCCCGATCTGCTTTCGATACACTAAAAAGATCACCAATAAAATTCAAGTATTGAATGCCGGTCAGATGATCGTATAGATCTGGATTATCCGGAATATACGCAGTGATCGCTTTGCAGGCTAAAGGATCTTTTTTGATGGAATGCCCACCTATTTCGATATCCCCCTCTTCAAAATCAAGAACACCTACTACTGCCCGAATCGTCGTTGTTTTCCCCGCGCCGTTATGACCGATAAAGCCATAAATATCACCTTTCTCGACCACTAAGTTCAAGTCATTCACTGCCTTTTTACCGCCCTTATAGCTCTTGGTAAAATGCTTTATTGTCAACATCTTGGCACTCCCTCTCCGTTCGTATTCGTATTAGTAACATTCATCATGCAATCAATGCCTACCGTTTCATACGATGTTAGGATAGTTTTATTATAGTACGTTTATCCTGTCCATTTAGTTCATTCCTTCATATAAATAAATTTTTCTTTATAAAAACGAAAAAAGAGAGGGGTTTTCCCCTCTCTTTTATAATCCTGTTTATACGTATTTATGGATCGTTGCGAGCAGTTGATCAGCTACATAGTCAACTCCGTAAGCAAGTTGATTGTGATCAAAGCGTATTTTCACAAAGCTCTCATCTGTATCAAGCGCATCGGCGAACAAACCAGCTAAACCACGTGCCTTGCGATCAATTTGTAGGAGCAACTCAATGCCATCCTCATTTGGAAAGAAAACGATTTCTAATTCGTCTAGTTGATTCCGGAACTGAGAGGGGGGAACGAATTCAAATTCTTGAACAAAATCTAACCCATTGATCCTGCCGTAACGCGGTGCATATTCACAAGTCACTTCACGAATAAGGAACCCGAGCTGATTCATCGCATCCAAAATAATAGCACAATATGGATGAGGGCCTACTTGAAGATAATCCTGATCCTTCGGATCAATTGCCTCTTTAATATCAAGTCCGGTTTGAATCCAAACCGGCGATCTCCCTAACGTCACTGGCGTTATCGCCGGAAGCTGGAATGAGACGGGAAATTCATAAACCTGCTCCGCCACTACTTTAAATTTACTTGCTAACAGGAATTTGGATACCGTCGCTTCCACTTCCATCTTCTTATCGTTCAGCTCTTTCAAGTAACGCGTCTTAACGAATGCGTAGACGTCATCGACCTCCTGATCCACTCGGCCACCTTGAATTCGAACGGAACCACTGATCGTATCACCTGCGTTCACGAAATCTTGATGGAGCATGAGATCTACTTTAGCCGCTCCAATTCCGGCACTCGCGAGCATTCGTTTAAACATTGACATTGTAATGAATTCCCTCCCTAATATTTGCATATTTAAGGATACGAAGGGAACCATCTGAGGTTTCATTTACGGGACAGTAAATGCCATGCTACTGACAAAAAAGAAGCATCCTCACCCAAAATAGGGTCGAATACTTCTTTATATTCACAAAGTCTATGCTGAGGCGAACTGACTGTTATATAATCTGGCGTAATATCCACCGCTGGCTAGGAGTTGATCATGCGTACCACTCTCCACAATGTCTCCATCCTTCATGAAAAGAATGAGATCCGACTCCCGAATCGTTGACAATCGGTGGGCAATCACAAAGCTGGTCCGACCAGCGATCATAGTCAGAAAAGCTTTTTGAATCCGTACCTCAGTTAATGTATCAATACTGCTTGTAGCCTCGTCTAAGATGAGCATAGGCGGATCTACAAGCATTACTCGTGCAATGGTAAGCAGCTGCTTCTGTCCTTGGGAGAGATTATCCCCTGAGCCACTGATCTTCGTATCATACCCTTCAGGCAGACGTTTAATGAAGCTATGAGCATTAGCAGCTTTAGCAGCAGCGATGACTTCCTCCTCTGTAGCCCCAGGTTTTCCGTAAGCAATATTATCTCTGATCGTGCCCCCAAAGAGCCAAGTATCCTGCAGCACCATCCCAAAATTACGTCGCAGACTGTCACGCGTAATGGTCTTAATATCCACACCATCAATCTTGATGGACCCACGGTCCACATCGTAGAAACGCATGAGCAGGTTTACCAGCGTCGTCTTCCCTGCTCCAGTCTGACCTACAATCGCAACTCGGGTACCGGGCTTCACTTCTAGACTGAAATCGTTAATCAAGGGACGTTCTGGATTATAAGCAAAGGATACTTTTTCGAAGGTAATGGTTCCTTGACTTGTACTCATGATTTTGGCGCCCTTAGAATCAGCGGGTTCTGGTGTTAGATCGAGAATGGCGAAGATCCGCTGCGCAGAGGCAGTTGCCGATTGAAGCTGTGTAATCACACCTGTTATTTCATTAAACGGCTTAGCGAACAAGTTGGAGAAGATCAAGAAACTGGACAGATCCCCTACCGTGAAATGACCCCGAATTACCATAACACTACCGATCATAGCTATAACTGAGAACGTAACGTTATTTACTAGCCGCGTTGTCGGATTGGATAAGGAGCCATAAAATTGTGACTTCACACCGGTCTGATATAATGTCTCGTTTTGTTCTTCAAACTGAGACATTGCACGTTCTTCATAATGATAAGCGGTGACTACTTTTTGCCCGCCGATCATTTCCTCCACATAGCCATTGAGACCACCTAGAATCTTCGCCTGCTCTTTAAACATCTTTTGAGAGCGCATCGTAATAAATCTGGCCACAAAAAAGGTGGCGGGTGCTGACAGAAGAACTACTAAGGTCATCAGAGGACTGATGTACAACATAAGCACAATTGCCCCAACAATGGTGATGATCCCTGTAAGCAGTGTGGAGAAACCTTGCAGCAGTCCATCAGAGACGGCATCCATATCGTTAACAAACCGGCTGATACTGTCTCCTTGCGGGTGATTGTCGTGAAATTTTAAAGGCAAAACATTTAATTTATCAAAAAGCTCCCGCCGTAAGTCATATACAGTCTGGTAGGCGATTCGATTCGTCAGATAGGTAAGGAGCCATCCGAAAAAGCTGCCGACAATATATACCGCTGCCAGAATCAAAAGCAGTCTAAGTACGGCGTGAAAATCCACCTCTCCCGGTCCGATCATAAAATCAATGGCTTTACCGATAAGTAGTGGTCCGATTAGACTGGCGATCACACTGAGTAACGCGCATATAACTGCCCCAATAGCAATTTTTCTATAATGTCCTGTATATACAATTAGTCTTTTCCAAATGTTGTTTTTGTTCATTGGCCCGACTCCTCACTCGATAGCTGGGACAAGCAGATTTCTTTGTACACTTCACAACCACGCATCAGCTCCTCATGGGTTCCGACACCGGCGATCCGCCCTTCCTCAAATACCATAATTTTATCCGCTTGCCTTACAGTGCTCACCCTCTGCGAGACAACGAGTACGGTCATTTGCTGGCTGCTCTCTTTGAGCGCTTTACGTAGAGCCGCATCAGTAGCGAAATCCAGCGCACTGGAGGAGTCATCCAGAATTAGAATCGACGGCTTACCTACCACTGCACGAGCTATGGTCAAGCGCTGCTTTTGCCCCCCGGATAAATTAAGTCCGCCACGTGATACCTGCGTATTCAATCCTTCTGGCAATTTACGAATAAACTCTTCCGCCTGAGCAACAGAGGCTGCTTGCATGATTTCTTCCTCGGTTGCGTCTTCCTTACCCCAACGAATATTCTCAGCGATTGTTCCTGTAAACAACACTGCTTTTTGCGGCACAATCCCTATTTTCTCTCGAAGCTGATGCAGCTTATAATCTCTGACATTCACTCCATCCACTTTAACTTCACCTTGCACTGCATCATAAAAACGTGGAATTAAGTTCACGAAAGTAGATTTACCAGAACCCGTACTGCCAATCAGCCCCACAGTTTCTCCGCGGTTAATAACTACCGAAATATCCTCTAATGCCAATTCTCCTGTTGTATTATAACCAAACGATACATGATCGAATGATATGGCAGGAGCGGTATGATCAGGTTCAGTCATCACAACATTCCCGTCCTCAGACACGGATGCTTTGACACTCAGCACTTCATTCACACGATTGGCAGAAGATGAGGCTTTTGTAAAAATAATGACCAAGTTGGAGACCACTATAAGTGCCAGCAAGATTTGAGTGACGTAATTGATAAAGGCAATGATCTCACCTTGAGACAATCGCCCCCCATCAATGTGAATTCCACCTACCCATAAAATAGCTATGATCGCCGCATTTACTACAAGTGTCGTCATAGGTCCAAGTAAAGCGGAAATCCGCGAGACCCGGATCGCTGTATTGGTTAAATCCTCAGATGAGGCATCAAAACGTTCTTTTTCTGTACGTCTCTTCGCAAAAGCACGAATGACTCGTATCCCCGACAAATTCTCACTAAGAACGAGCGCAAGGGCATCCAGCTTCTGCTGGTATTTTCGATACAAAGGTGCACTTCGAGTGATAATAAAATATAATATAATGCCAAAAATCGGCGTTGCCGCTATTAAAATCAGCGATAATCTAAAATCCAAAATCATGGACATTATGATAGCCCCGATGCAGATAAACGGCGCACGAATAACCAGGCGAATCAGCATAGCCACTGCAATCTGCAACTGGTTTACGTCATTGGTAATCCGGTTAATCAGCGTAGGCGTACCGAACGTATCCAGCTCAGCGTACGATAAGGATGTAATATGATTGAACATTTTATTACGAAGCGTCGTGCCGAATCCCTGAGATGCTCGTGCCGCATAGTATTGACATACCATAGAGCAACCGAAGCCAAGTAGAGACATCAGCACCATCAAGCCACCCATACGGTATACATAAGCACTGTCATGATTTCCTACCCCATTATTGATGATTAATGCGACAATGGTTGGCAGAATCAGCTCCAGAATCGCTTCCATCAGCTTAAAGATTGGACCGATGATGGCTTCTTTTTTGTACGGTTTTAAATAAACTGCAATTTTGAACAACGTCATCCACACCCAACATAAGAAGTATTTAAGCATTTGAAATATGTATAATAACAGTTATGATTATGGCATATCTACTCACATATTAATAATATTTGATTCGTATCGCTCCCATACGATAAACATATCTCAAGTTCGGAGGATTCTTTTTATGGATATTAGACAGCTTAAATATTTTATGGCTATCGCTGAGGAAGGGCAGATTACTTCTGCAGCCAGAAAGCTGCAAATGGCCCAGCCTCCGCTCAGTCAGCAGCTTAAGCTGCTTGAGGAAGAACTAGGCGTCAAGCTTGTGGATCGAGGTCCGCGCAGTGTGCAGCTTACCGAAGCAGGAGCCATTTTACGTGATCGGGCTCAACAAATTCTGGAGCTGGCTGATTCCACTGCCCGAGAGCTCAATGATTTTGTCAAAGGCTTAAAAGGAACGCTCGCCATTGGTACGGTGTCTTCCTCAGGAGCGACCCTGCTCCAAGATCGACTTTGTGAGTTCCACAAAACGTATCAAGGCGTTAAATTTGAAATACATGAAGGGAATACCTTCAGAATCATCGACCTTTTGAACAAGGGTATTGTCGAGATTGGTATTGTTCGGACACCCTTTAATGCTACAAATTTAGAATGTCTTTACACACAGGCTGAGCCTATGATTGCCGTAATGACTCCAGAGTATGACTGGAAAACAGATGAAAACTTTGTTGAGATCGGTGAGTTAAAAGATAAGCCGCTCATTATCTACCGCCGTTTTGAGCAGCTTATCCGGGAAACCTGTCTTGAGAATGGTTTTGATCCGCTAATTTTCTGTATGAATGATGATGCGCGAACAACACTGCTCTGGGCAAATGCTGGTCTCGGCATCGGAATTATCCCCAAATCCGCTTTCGAATTAACGAGTAATCGTAATTTGATCTATAAAGAAATCAGTAGTGAGTCGCTTCGCACGCGGGTCGCCGCCGTCTGGATCAAGGATAAATACTTATCATCACTAGCTTCCAAGTTTATTGAAAGCTTTAAGAATGGTTAAGAATCTTCGCTATTTATTCACTTGTTGTTGAACTAGTCTATCCTCCTCTTCTTTAATACAAGTAATATCAATTCGTTCAAACAACAATTGTAAATCAGTTACCTGTTGATAAGGGGGAACTGAGCAGGGCTTCCATTTCGGTAGTTCAAGCGATAAGAACCCCCGAATCTTCTCACAAGAAAAGGGTAGAAACGGATGCAGCAAATTCGCCAAATTAGCAATAATCTGCACACAAGTAAATATTGAATTATTACAAGCTTCCCGATCCTCTTTTACCTGAATCCAAGGCTTTTGCCGATCAAAATACTGATTTGCCTTACGTACATAAAAGAAAATATACTCGAGCGCATCCTTCAAATCTCCCGCTTCAATTAGGCGTCCTGACTCCAGATACAAGAGGTCAATGTTATCGCTCCACCCCTTATCTAACTTTCCACTTGGCACGATCCCTTCATAAAACTTATCTACAAAAGCCAATGAGCGATTCACAAAGTTACCAAATGCTCCAAGCAGCTCACCATTATGACTATAAATAAACTCTCTCCAAGAAAAATCCGTATCCCGCTTCTCAGGCCCGTTGGCAATTAAGAAATAACGAATAGAGTCAGGATGATACCGCTCTAGAATATCAGGTACCCAGACTGCCCAATTACGGCTAGTGGAGAACTTCTGCCCTTCAAGGGTTAAATATTCGCTGGATATAATCCGATCCGGTAAATGTAGTTCTCTTGCTCCTAATAAGACGGCTGGCCATATCAGGGTGTGAAAAGGAATATTATCTTTACCATGGACATAATAAGCGGTGATGTCCTCTTGTTCCTCTGACCAAAAATCCTCCCAGCTCCGCCCAGACTGTGCAGCCCACTGCTTACTGGCTGATAAATAACCACTTACCGCCTCAATCCAGACATAAATCTTCTTGTCTTCAAATCCAGCTACAGGAACATCTACGCCCCAAGATAAGTCTCTGGTTACTGCCCGATCCTGAAGCTCCTCCTTCAAATATCGTTTGGTCAGTTTTACTGCATTTTCTCTCCAGTGTACTGCTTCGTCTATATAATCCGTTAATTCAGATTGAAATTTAGATAAGCTAAGATAAAAATGTTCTGTCGGTCGTTCTGTCGGTGTATTCCCACATAATTTACAGACTCTGTCTAACAAATCGGCAGGATCTAGAATCGTAGAACAATAATCGCATTGATCTCCACGCGCCCGCTGTCCACAGACTGGACAAGTCCCTTCCACATATCTGTCTGGCAAAAATCGCTGATCCGCCTCACAGTAACATTGCGCTATGGTTTTTTTATATAAATGTCCATTCTTTAGTAACTCTATAAACAACTCCTGCACGACCTTATGATGCTGCTGTTGATCCGTTCGAGTATAAAGATCATAACTAAATCCCAGCTGTTCAAAACACTGCAGAAACTCTTCGTGGTATCGACCGGCAAAAGCTTCGGGTGTGATCCCTTCATTAGCAGCCTGAACCGCTACAGGTGTGCCATGACAATCGCTGCCTGACACATATAAAACGTTATCCCCCTTGCTGCGAAAATAGCGTGCCAGCACATCTCCAGGCAACACACTTGATAATCTTCCAAGATGTAAAGATCCATTCGCATACGGCCAAGCACCGCCTATAAACACATTACTCATTAACCTTCTCCTCCTTTTTTTAGACAACAAAAAAACTCCCATCCACAAAGGACGAGAGTTCTACTCACGTGTTACCACCTAATTTTATAAATGCCTCATGACATTTACCTCTTCAGGTACGACGTTAATAAACGTTTATACCCTAGCACTGTAACGGATGCAGGTTCCGGCGCAGCCTACAACCCAAAAGGTTTCGATGCGCAGCTCTGAGACCATATTCCCAAGGTTTTTCTTTACTCCTTTTCAGCGACCGGAGCTCTCTGTAGAAAGAATTGCCGTGGTACTCTTTCTCTTCTTTGCCTTTGAATATTCAAGTTACTGGAAATAATACTTAATTTATCGAGTAAAGTCAATACATAAGCTCAAGCACCATGAATTCGTCATAGTTTTTATAAAAAAAGACCACCCAATCGTACAATTGGATGGTCCCTGTAGTTTAAATTATTTCATGATTTTGCAAATATCATTGGTGAATTGAACAGGATCACTAACTTGCAATCCTTCGATCAGCAGAGCTTGGTTGTACAGCAGGTTCGTGTATAAACCGAGCTTCTCTTTATCGTTCTCAGCTGCCGCTTTCAAAGACTGGAAGACTTCGTGATGGATGTTGATTTCGAGTACCTTATCCGCTTGAACCTCTTGCCCATTCGGCATCGATTTCAGGATTTTTTCCATCTCGATTGTCAATTCGCCTTCAGCTGAGAGGCATACCGGATGAGTCTTTAAACGTTTGGAAGCTTTAACATTCTTCACTTTGCCGGACAAGATGTCCTTCATCGCTTCAAAAAGCTCCTTGTTTTCGTTCTCTTCCGCTTCCGTTGGCTTGTCCGCTTCGTCTGCTTCGATACCCAGATCACCACTGGATACGGATTTAAATTCTTTTTCTTTATAAGACATGATCATCTTGATCGAAAATTCATCAATATCATCAGTGAAGTAAAGAATTTCATACCCTTTATCCGATACAAGCTCGGTCTGTGGGAGCTTTTCGATTCTGTCGATCGACTCTCCGGATGCATAGTAGATATACTTCTGATCTTCTGGCATTCTTGACACATATTCGTCCAGCGTTACCAGCTTCTTCTCCTTGGAGGAGTAGAACATCAGCAAATCTTGAAGTGTATCTTTGTGCATTCCATAATCGTTGTACACACCAAACTTAAGCTGTCTGCCAAAAGCGTTATAGAACTGCTCATATTTCTCTCTTTCATCCTTCAGCAAGCTTTGCAGTTGGCTCTTCACTTTATTCTTAATGTTCTTAGCGATCAGAGTCAGCTGACGGTCATGCTGGAGCATTTCTCTGGAGATGTTTAGCGAAAGATCCTCTGAATCTACCATACCTTTTACAAAGCTAAAATAGTCAGGCAGCAGATCCGCACATTTATTCATGATCAATACACCATTGGAATAGAGCTCAAGACCTTTTTCATATTCCTTTGTGTAGTAGTCAAACGGTGTATTTTCTGGGATGAACAGGATTGCATTGTACACTACAGCACCATCGGCACTGATATGAATATGTTTAAGCGGCTTATCGAAGCCGTAACGTTTCTCTGCATAGAAGTTATCGTAATCTTCTGTAGTCAACTCGTTTTTGTTCTTCCGCCAGATTGGCACCATACTGTTCACGGTTTGTTCTTGAACAACTTCCTCGAACTCGTTCTCTGTGCCTTCTTTTGGCTTTTGCTCCTTCACGTCCATTTTAATTGGGAAACGAATGAAGTCAGAATATTTTTTAATGATGGATTTCAGGCGATACTCTTCCAAGTATTCATCGTATTGATCTTCTTCAGTATTCTCTTTAATCTTCAAAATCACTTCAGTACCTACAGAATCCTTCTCGACAGGCTCGATAGTATAGCCATCAGCGCCCTTAGACTCCCATTTAAAGGCCTCGTCGCTACCAAGCGCCTTACTGATCACAATTACGTCATCTGCTACCATAAACGCAGCATAGAAGCCAACACCGAACTGTCCGATGATATTGTGACCATCCTTGGCTTCGTTCTCTTTCTTAAATGCAAGAGATCCACTCTTCGCGATTGTTCCTAAGTTATTCTCCAGCTCTTCTTGTGTCATCCCGATACCTGTATCGGAGATCGTCAAAGTTCTGTTCGCCTTATCGGCAGTCACTTTAATATAATAATCTTCTTTATTGAAGACTAGGCTTTCATCAGCTAATGCTTTGTAATAGATCTTATCAATTGCATCACTTGCATTAGAAATCAACTCGCGCAGAAAAATTTCCCGTTGTGTATAAATGGAGTTAATCATCATTTCCAGCAATCTTTTCGATTCGGCTTTAAACTCTTTTTTGGCCATGAATAAGTAAATCTCCTTTCAAAATAACATCTTGTCCAACACTTCGTGATTAGCACTCTTATTAGATGAGTGCTAATTCTTCTTTTTATATAACATAAACTGATTTTGAATGTCAATATTTACAGCGACTTTCTTTAAAGAATGCTATCTTTTACATACAAATTTAAGATTTTATTGATCATTAATGACCCACTTGCGCGTAGGCTGATTCTATGTTTTAAATAGACTAGAGCATAAATTCCAAATAAAGGGTTATCATTATCAAACCTAGGAGGAATTCGAATGAATAATCACGCGCAGTCCATTGTAAATTCTTCAGCAACAAGTCCCATTAAGAATTTGATTGGCAGTGTATTTATCCCCGTACACGATATTGAAAAAGCCCGTAGCTGGTATTGCCAAGTCCTAGGACTCCAGGAAGCAGATCATCCGATTATGAACGGTCATTTATGCCCGTTAACTATGCAAGGAAGCACTGGGATCATTCTGGACACCATGCCCATGTGGGGAGGTTTAGAGCCTGAAGGGGCTCCTCCAATTACAACACCTGCTCTTATGCTTATAACCGATGATTTGCAAGCCTCTTTCAACTACATAAAGGAGCTCGGTGTAGAGATAGTAACCGAAATTCAAGATCAAGAATGGTTTGTGGTGAAAGACCCTGATGGGAATAAACTAATGATTTGCAAGTAACATTTGCGTTAGAAATTGCAATGGCTGAGACTTCCACTTCTTAGGATGCATCAAAAGCTGCAGATCAAAATGAATTTCTTGATGTGCGAAGGGCAGCTCAGCCAAGTTCCCCCGCTCAATTTCTTCCTCTGCAACAATTTTAGGTAATAATGCAATCCCTAACCCATTCATAACACATCGTTTGATCGCTTCTAGATTCGAAAGCTCAAAACCAATGCGGAATATAATCCCGTGCTCTTTTAACAAATTCTCGAACAGACTCCGATAAATACAGCTCTCTTCAGAAACAATTAATTCGCAGTTATTTAGATCCTGTAACGTTACTGTATCCATCTGGGCAAGGGGATGGTTAATGGGAGCTATCAACACGAGCGGTTCATCTCTAATGATCGTACGATCAAGCAAAGAATCCGTAGTGGTACGATCGAGCATCAAACCGATGTCTACTTCCCCATCTTTTATTTTGGCCAAGAGGTTAGCTTCCTGCATCGTTTGTAGATGGATATCAAGTTTCGGAAATTTCGTCCTCAACTGCTGTAAGTAGGGTGGCAAGTAGAAAGCAGCTAATGAATCAATCGTACCAATCGTTAGCGTACCTCCAATTTGCTGGGCGATGGTTTCTTTAGAACGATCATACAGATCCAAAATCTCCACGAATAGCTTCAACAACTCTTCTCCAGGCGGGGTAAGACGCAGCTGTCGACCATGCCTTTCTATCAATGGCACTCCGTATTCCTTCTCTATTTTCTGTATTTGCATCGTAACACTCGACTGCGCGTAACCCAGCTCTTCAGCAGCCCGTGTAAAGCTCTGACGCTTAGCTACCTCGCGGAATGTTCGTAAATAGGTTAAATCCATAACCTCACCCTAACATCAATATTTTTGATGATACACATCATTTATTATAGCTAACGACGATGCAACATTCCATGGTAAAGTGTATGTAGAGGAATTAAAATATTTTGGAGGCCGATAATTTATGCTTACAGAACAACAGATTTATGGAATTTATGTCCCCGTGGTCACCCCGTTCAATGCTGCTGGTGAAGTCGATCTGGATTCGTATCAGCGTTATGTAAAGAACATTATTAACAACAGCATACAAGGTCTGGTCGTTAATGGAACCACCGGTGAATCGCCAACTGTAACCGTAAATGAAATGCAGCTTCTAGTAAACACTTCTCGTGAGCTTTTACAATCTACATCTATCCCCTTAGTAGTCGGTACAGGAACCAATGACACAGCTTCTACGGTAGCACGCACAGAGATCGCAGCTAACCTTGGTGCAGATTGCGCACTAGTTGTCGTCCCTTATTATAGTCGTCCATCGCAAGAAGGCATCATTGCCCATTTCCGCAAAGCAGCAGAAGTAGGTATTCCGATCATGGCTTATGACATTCCAAGTCGTACTGGTACTGCAATGACTCTAGATACTGCACGTACAATCCTAGAAATGAATAATGTTGTCGGATTAAAAGACTGCTCAGGTAGCACCAAAATGGTTACTGAGCTAGTTCGTACAGGTAGCAAACCTGTGCTTGGCGGCGACGATTCACTCTTTTATGAAATGCTTAGCTCCGGGGCAGCTGGCGGTATGCTTGCTACTGCGAACGTTTATCCAGCAGAATGTATCCGTATATACGAAGCCTTCAAATCGGGTCAATTCGACTTGGCAAAAGAAAACTTTGAACAACTACTGCCGATCATCCGTCTCTTGTTCAAGGAATCGAACCCCGCTCCAATCAAATGGATGCTTAGCCAGAATGGCCTAATCAATTCGGATACGCTTCGCCTCCCAATGACTTCCATCAGCACAGCGCTTCAGCAAGAGCTTAGTTCTTATGTTCAGGACAATGCAATTGAAGCGACTGCATAAGAGAAAAGATAACAGCCGTTATACAGTGAGGAACTGTTTAGCGGCTATTTTTTTGTCAATTTAAATTCTCTGTAACTAATGTTCTGATATTATCTATTCTTACCCCTCTTCATCATAAGTTCACTAATACGCCCTTCAGAAACATCTCCTGCCATATTTCCAAATGCGATGGCTAGATAATCAGGATAGTTTTTCCTGCCGAACATCTCACTTAAATCTTCTTGTTCGGTGAAAATAAAGTATTAGACTGGAGTTGTTGATTTAACGGGGGTTTTGAATTGGAGATTACTCAGTTTTTAAAAAATTAGTTTTAGACTGATTCATTAAAAGAAGCAGCGGCAGAACAAGACTTGATAAATAAAGTCTTAGACTGACGCTGTTATTGAACTAACGTTCCCCGTTAGTTTAACGAAATGACAAGCGGGTCCGACGGACTTCGCCATGCAGAATTGTATGCCTGATTGCTCTTCCTAGAAATGCTTCGGACAGCATCAAGGAGTAAATGCGACTCAGCAGGAAAACGGTGTTACAGAATGTCAACACCTTCTTAGGGTTACTACTATATAAATCACAATAATAAAGTATCGATGATTTGATGAAATTTCATTCTATTCTCGTCTAATTCAGATATTCCATATCCTTTCATAAACTCATCTATTTCTTCTTTCCTATCTGTATAATAAGTAAGACTTTTTACAAGATAATAAATATCATAGTATGGATCTGATATCCCTGATCCTCCTAAATCAATAAATGCTTCAATATGTCCATTATTTATCATAACGTTTCCAGATCCATAGTCACCATGGGTAAAAACTAATTCCTCTGTCGACGCTTTATTTATCTCTAAAAAATCAATCAGTTGCTCAATAGTATGATTGGGAAATGAGTTATTAATAGCCTCTATGACTTCATGTTTTCTCTCATTAATATTTTTTTTGACCATATCAATCAGTTTTTCTGGCAAAAAATCATTGAAAAAGCAATTATCAATGGGAACATTGTGTATTGTTTTTAAACCTTTTCCTAAAATATAGCCTAGACTTTTATCTCCCTCTTCCTGCTGGTATTCTTCCGCAGTACAACCTTCTATATAGGTCATAACTAAATATTCCTTTCCATTCTCCAACTGATAACTTATTACTTTAGGAGAAGGAATCACATCATTTACCCATTTCAGCCTTTCTGCTTCGTCCATTAAACTTCCAGAATCTTTAACGTTTTTTTCTTTCAGTACATATTTTACAGAATTATAGAACTCTAAAATGTACAAAGATTGATAATGTCTTCCTTTTTCAATGATTGTAGTTTTAAGTAATTCTGACTGATTTACTAATTTACTTGGCATTGAGAATCGGTTATTCATCATTTTGTACTCCTCATTTGTGTATCTTGGCGTTATTTCCAATAACGTCTTATTCACGGACTCTATGAATAATTTCATATGTAGGGTATTCGCGAAACTTTTAAGCTAAACTGCCAGTTAGTTGAACAAAGGGCTACCTCTCGGCAGCCCTCATTATTGAACTTTAGTTCCTCGTTAGCTTAACGACACGATAACATGAAAATCCCAATATATGGTACAATGTTGTTGGAAGTTTGAAAGTCATCAATCTAGCATTAAAAGGGGGCTGCTGAGAGTTGAGTAAAGAATTCAATTCCAAAACTCTCATAAATTTTACTTGCTACATTTACAGTAAGTAACAAGCCAATAGCCAAAAAAAACAATTGATTCAAGCAATATAACAACATCTTTTTTTAAGCCTTGAATTACGTCCAATATTGCTCTTCAATCTTCAGATCCTTATGTCTCTTATCTACGTACTCATTCTCACTAATTATTTCTATTTCATTAGAATCAAAAAAACTAAGCAATCTCAATCCTTCATTTAACAATTCATCTTTATATTGTCGGGAAAACTCTGACCTTTTAACTGGGTCTGCAAGTTGATCATCGTAATCAAATACAATATATTTAAGGGCTATCATCCTAAAAAAGGAATATCCATTACAATACTCCCTGTAAATGTGTGAACAAGAACTAATGAATTCCTCCTCAATATAAACAAATCGATTTAATAGATCTCTGATCTTAAACTCTTCAACTGACCTATAATTAAGAATTTTTGTAAGTTGCCCTTCTAATTCATCCATCACATATTTAGAATTATAATTTAGATTAATCAATCTAAAATAGACATCTTTACCTAATGATTCTTCAAGTATCTCTTCTTTGTCATAAAGCCACTGTTCAAATTCCTTTGTTGAAAGTTTATTCCTCAAGACTGAGTGAAACCATTCTATAATTTCTTCATTGATCGGATCCATGATTTCAATCCTTTCCTTGCACCGCGGTTTCATATAACGCCTTATTTACGAACTTCGTGAATTTTCTTATGTATGAAGTATTCTTCGAAATGCTTACGCTCTGCTGCCCGTTAGTTGAATAAATAAAAAACGGCTGCCGAAGCGACCGCTATTCCACTAACGTACCCGTTAGTGTACTTTCATTCTATCCTAAAACAGAAATGCAAACTAGTGTTCTTGTTTCTGTGTTTATATAATCAGGGGTTTCAGACAACGTCTTATTCGCGAACTTCGTGAATAAATCCGTATGTTGAGTATTCGCGAAATTACTGAGCTATCCTGCCCGTTAGCGCAGCAAGGCTGCCAATCGTGCTGGCAGCCTTGTCATGGTTGAACTATCGTTTCCCGTTAGCATTCCTGTAGAGCGTTATCTATCGTCACTTATCAAGCTGACAAATTTCACGAATAAATGAGCCTTCGTGAGAAAACTTAATAGCTCTTTGGCAATCGGTACATATTCTTGACATTGTACATTGACAAGAATATGTACCGATAAAACAATAAAACCACGATTTACGCGGTAATTAATCGGCTTATATTCTTGTCATTCGACAGAAAAATAAGGCCACGATGTAAACCGTGACCTGCCTAAAACTAATTGGTTGTTGGTCTTGTAGATATTAGACCCACTAATATATAGGATAAAGTTTGATTTATGGTCATGCATCCGCATTGTATGAATAATGAGTAATTAAATTATTCTTTGTCAAAATAATCATCTGGCAAATTTAATTTTTTCAAACAACCTGTAAATTTTTCTCTGAAATTAATATTGCTTTTATATTCCGGCCATGCAACCTTATAATGACGCAATAACTTCTCATGAGGGATAACGCCCCAAAATAAAATAGTGTTTTTCACAACCTCCTTATCGCCACCCACTAACATCTGTTCAATGATTTCCCAACTTTCCGATTTGTCATTGCAATTGCGTGTGGCATAGATTGCGGCAGATTGAATATTCGAGTCGGTGTGGCACAAAAAGGACGCAAAGTTCTGAAGTGTAATCGCGCCGGAAGATTCCAAAACATACCCCACATGACGTAACGTTTCCGAATCGTGAACCCTGTCAAGACTTTGCAATATCACTTTTATAAATTCCGCTAAATCAAAAGATTTACCGTACCAATTCAGAATCATTAAAGCTTTTAAAAAATCTTCATTTCTTTCAGAATACAACAGCTCCAGTAGATAGACTCTTCCCGCATCAAAAGAGGTTTTGCAGATTAGCTGAATGGCTGTGGTGCGATCATTTTGTCTTTGCTCAGCAACGCTCCTTAAAAAATCAATGGTTGGCTGCGAGATTTTCTTAAACTTGAACATTCCATCAAGCGCTTTTGATTTGATTTCTTCGTTTGGGGCGTTTTGATAAACCTGTATCAACGCATTTTCATCGCCCGGCATTCTACTGCCAAACCACGCGATATCATAATCCAGAATAATTTCGTCCAGCCAGCGCTCATACCAGTCCAGAAAGTTGTCTTCATAGACAAAGAAAAAGGGATGATCAGGATAAAAAACTGCAGTGTAAATGATTTTCCCCCTGTGTTTCCCTTCAAGTACGAGATACATATCGTATTCACAGCCTTGTGTACCAATGCACAACATGCCGCCCATCACCCTATCACGGGCGGCGTCGTATTCCGGGTCGGAGATGTCTTCATCACTGATCAGTGGCTCGATCAGATGGTTCCATTTTTCTTTTGTCATTCTCGGGTGTAGAACGCATTTTGTAGTGAATGCATTTCTTTCAGTATAGGAAGTTGCTTTTTCAATCGAATAAATCCCGTAATAAGGCCCGGCACCTCCATTTCCGACTTTCGTTAAAAACTGGGCATAAGGCTCCGGAAGTGTGACTTGATTCTTTGCTTGCCAGTCCGCAAGCTCTTTTGCTGTAAGCACTTCATAAACCTTGTATTTATGTGAAGATGCTCCAAACACCAAAAAAGCCGTATCTTTGCGCATGGCCTTTTCGAGTTTGTTTTTTATTCGATCAAGTTGTGTTTCTTTCTTCCAAAACAACATATTCAATCCCCCCTGTTGATTATAGCCGGGCTTCCTTCGTTTGCTTATCCAGCAATTTCAGCAGATGCGGAAATCGGTATTCTCCGTACATACTCTGTATGTGCTCGGCAGCGACTGCTAGCTCCATGCCGACAGAGGTTATATACAAAGGCTTGGAGCTGTTGCCTCGGTAAAGCTTTTTGACAAAGGCTTCGTTGTCGTGAAAGGCATTTTTTGCAACACCGATCACTGGAATTTCCCCTGAAAAATTTGTGTAAACATAATGTCCGAGCCCGGGCTTTTTCTCATTGTTTAAGTACACATAGCCATCCACAACAATGGTATGTATTTGATTTATGTCAGTAAGTTTCAACAGTTCCTGTATGCAAGGGAGCTCTCGTTTATAGAAAAAACCCGTTTCGTATTTGTGAGGGTTTTCCGTATAAGACATGATGACTTCGAGTGGTTTAGAATCTTCCCAACATTGAAAAATAACCCCCACTGATTTCGCTTTATTTTCCTCATAATACACATCGACAGCGATGATCATTGATAGCGATTCCTTCCTTTAAGCTCATTTTAAGCTATAGATTATAGCCAATATATCACATTTTGCCGTGCAGGATGATCTATAGATTATCCCAATACCACCACTCCACCAATCTAACCTATCAAGGGGCGGGTAGTATTTATTCTGCCGCAGGCGCAGCACAGAAAAAATCTCCACCCTAAAACCCTTGACAGGCTGGATTTTTGACGTGCCATTTCGCCGCCGACAACGGGGAACAGGATTTTATCCTACCCCCTGCCTCCTCCAAAGAATAGGATAGGGTGTAAATGATTGAATCTAAATGTACAGTTTCGCTTGGATAAGATTGTACAAAACGCTTGAATAATAACAGAGAATTAAGAATCTTTGGCTCTAACTAACGCCTTCCGCTTTCGCTTCAGTTGTTGGCTATATAGAGTTGTAATGGTTTTGTTTCACAAACCATTCACTTCTATACATGTAATATTCACAGAAAACTATGTACAAGAAGCTCACTTGTACGCATATAATCCTAGAAAAGCGCTTAGCAGCTGTTTTTAAGGATTATACCAATCATTTTAGAACATTCTTACACAAGCAAATATGTACATCCTTATATCAGCATTTACAAACTATCCTCCGTTAACTTAACGAAGAAAGGAGCAGCTGCCGCGGTGGCAAACTGCTCCCAGGATCTCTGGACTAACGTGTCCCGTTAGTTCAAGAAGAATCGTAAACATTGCACTATTCCTTTACTTCGGTTAATTTCAATAAAACGCCCTTTTAACTAACCTGCCCATTAGCTTAAAGCCATTACCGCAAAGGTACCATCGACAGCAATATTACTACTCCTGTTTAATTTTTGATAATATATCATAAAAAAGACTATCGAATGGACTTGTCGATAGTCTTTTTTGGGCTATTAATTGAATGGATGCATTGTTGCAGCTATTCCTTTAGGGCATCCACATATTGCTTCGCTTCTAATAGTGACAAACCAAGCACTTCTCTCGCTTTTTTAACAGCTGCTACTTCCTTGCCGTTACGTACGAGCTGGAGAACCTCATTTTGAACAAGATGTGGGGGCAGACCTTCAGACTTGGCAATTTGGTCAACGTTTACCTGCATTGTTTTGATACGAGCTTCCATGGCACTTACTTTGTTATACACAGTTAAACATACAACTAAGGACACAAGTGATATCGTAATTGATAGGTATTCCATTTGCGACACTCCCTTCTATCTCTTCTTTTATTCTAAATGAAGATGTCTGGTTCAACAAATTTATGTCGTGTCCTATTGAACTAACCTGTCCGTTAGCTTAATAACGCAGTGTCAGTCTAATACTTTATTTGCCGAGTCTAACACTTTATTTTTCAGTCTAGAACTCTATTTTCATTTGACACTTCTCTCTCACATTTAATTTTCTCGCAGTCTTCAATAATGAACTGAATCTCTTACGCTGTAAGCTTAGCTTTTTTCGAAGAAAAATCCTTTTTTAAATTGTTGTAGACTTTCTTATTATTTTTGAGCAATTTGAACTCATATCCCATACTACTAACATAAAAATGTTTTGGCTCATGACTATCAATTCCATAACCCGAAACTTTAAGTATAGTTAGATATTCTAAAGTTTTTTTTCTATGTATGCAGCAGTGGTCCTATGATGTCCGTCAATTAATGTACTCATAAAACCTTCATAATAATATGCGAGCCAAGTCATGATCTCCCCATTTTTAATTTGCTCCCTATATCCATAACTCTTTCAATGTTTAAACAATCGATTCGTTGAGAAGGTAAAAGGAATTTGGGAACCCCCTTGCTTGAATGGTACTTGTAAAAAACATCAGCTGACGCATTATACGTTCTCCTCTTAGTAAATAAGTTCCAAAAAAACTCTCCTTCTCCGTTAGTTGGTATCATTTCTATATAAGACATCAGGTAATAACCATTTTCTAGAATACTCAGTAGAGGTTTAACCTTTTCAAATGCAGTACTAAGGTCATTCCCTACCTCTTGTGAATCTTTAACTCTATCAATCGCTCACCAGAGTTATCCACCCCAAATTTAGTTATTAACTTTCCACTCCCATTATTTACTCGAAGTAACAAAGCATCCTTGTCCCATGAGTTAAAAATACTCGGAATGATTTCTTCGCATACGATCGAATTAGGTGCCTTAAATTTCTTCTTCATAACTTCCACCCCACCCTAATATTACAAAAACCATACCATATCTTGAATTCACCTTATCATCAACTAACAAAAAAGCCATCAGATTTCTCTGATGGTTTTGAGGTCTTACTATAAAAAACGTACAGCGTTCAAAGTAACTTATCTGCTGCTCGTTTGTCTTCCTTTAGTGAACCACTCGGACTTTGGCTTTAATGGAGGGTTAGACTTAGGTTTTGCTTTGGCAGGTTTAGATGCCGCTGGTTTTACCCCCGCTGGTTTAGCTGTTGATGGTCTGGAAGTCGATGGTTTAGAAGATGCAGATCTCGAACCTGACGGTTTCGAAGATCTTTCTGTCTTCATTTGCGTTTTACGAGACATCGGATACGGATGATCCTTCACTTCTGGAATCGATTTTCCGATCAATTTCTCGATATCCTTAAGGAACGGAAGCTCTTCAGATTCGCAAAAAGATATTGCCGTTCCGCTTAACCCAGCTCTACCCGTACGACCGATCCGGTGCACATAGGTTTCTGGAATATTCGGCAAGTTGAAGTTGATTACATGTGATAACTCATCAATATCAATTCCTCGCGCGGCGATATCCGTAGCTACAAGAACGCGGGTTGCACCACTTTTAAAATTCCGCAATGCATTCTGACGATCATTCTGCGATTTATTGCCGTGAATGGCTTGTGCAGAAATGTTCACTTTCGCTAGATCGCGTGTAACACGGTCCGCACCACGTTTTGTACGAGTAAACACCAGCGCAGAAATGATTGATTTATCCTGTAACAAAAGATTCAATTGATTCTGCTTATTTCCATTCTCTAATAAATAGATCGATTGATCGATTCTATCCGCAGTAGATGACACGGGTGTGATTTCTACTTTTACTGGATTCACAAGCAAGGTTTTGATCAATTTGGAGATCTCAGTAGGCATCGTTGCCGAGAAGAACAGTGTTTGTTTCTTCGTTGGCATTTTAGCGATAATTCGTTTTACATCATGAATAAAGCCCATATCTAGCATGCGGTCAGCCTCATCCAAGACAAGAATTTGGACATACTGTAAATCCACACGTTTTTGATTGATCAGGTCGATAAGTCTTCCTGGTGTAGCAATTAAAATATCAGCACCTTGATTCAAGGCACGCTCTTGTACTTTCTGTGATACACCGCCAACAATGGCAGCAGAGCGGATATCTGTGAATTGGCTATACGCTTTTATGTTATCAGCAATTTGAATCGCTAGTTCTCTTGTCGGTGTTAAGATCAGCGAGCGAATGCGTCGTACATTGCTTGATTTGTTGGGACTTGTTTGTTCGCTTAATAATTGAATAATAGGTACAGAAAATGCAGCTGTCTTTCCTGTTCCCGTTTGAGCACATCCAAGTAAATCTCTACCTGCTAATACAGCTGGGATCGATTGCTCCTGTATAGGTGTAGGTGATGTATAGTTTTCTTTGGTTAAAGCCTTTAAAATCGCAGGCATAATATTCAGTTCGTTAAATGTCATTGGGTCTCCTTAATTTCTAATACATATATTCTTAACATTAAATCCATTTGTCACGTCATAAACAATAATCATAACACAATTAGTCACATAATAATAGATATTCTTTATCATCACACCAATTTTCATTAAAAATCCATTTCAGGATACCAGTACAATTAATAGCTAATAAGAGCTATGCAGTCCGATACCTTAGCAACACACATCAAAATACCGAAATAGCTGCTATACAGTCCGAAAAATGTTTAAGTATGCGTATCAGCCAAATAACGTTTCCCAACACACAACAAAAAAGCGAAGGATTTCTCCCCCGCTTCTTATCATTCGTATGAAGATTAGTCTACGATTTCAGCAGTGTCGCCATTGTTGGCACCAGCAGCATTAGCTTCGTCAGTATCAATATGCATATCAAGTTTGAAGCTGTCGGATACACGAGCAATTACGTTCTCCAATACGAGACCGCGGTCGCCACCGAGACGGACTTTAAGCAATTGCTTATCTGCAATGCCCCAAGCTTCAGCTTCAGAAGTGTGGAAGTGAATGTGACGAGCAGCGATGATAACGCCTTGTTCTAATTCAACTTCACCAGCAGGTCCTTTGAGCGTAATGCCAGGTGTTCCTTCAATATTTCCAGATTCGCGAACTGGAGCTTTCACGCCAAGTGCGAAGGAGTCAGTACGGGAAATTTCTAATTGGGAAGCCGGACGAGCAGGTCCCAAAATTCTTACCTTGTCAAATTTACCTTTGCTACCGATAACTGCTACTTGTTCATTTGCTGCAAATTGTCCTGGTTGGGAAAGTGGTTTGAACTCAGTTAATTGATATCCTGGGCCAAACAGAGCCTCCACGTGCTCTTGCGTAAGGTGAATATGTCTAGCCGACACACCTACGGGTACAGTCTTACTCATTGTAAAGTCACTCCTTGTATTTTCTCTAGTATCTGTATAAGCCATTAACCATTATACATCTTCTTACCCAAAAATAAAAAGGGCTGCATCATAACGAAGCCCCTTTTTTCGACAATTTATGTTTTTTGCACAAGATTGTCATGGTTTAGACACCTGAGAGGGCAAATTTACGCTTAAAAAAGAGGTCGCATTCTCATACATCCAGCCTTTCACAGTATCCTCTGGATAATAACGGAGCAGCTGCTCTATAAGATCAGGGTATTTTCCCGGATGCTCCAACTTCTCTACCCAAGTATCGATGCCGTCAAAATCCGAGCCAAACATCATATGCTTCTCACCGCCGAGACTACATACATGTTCAATGTGCTTTAACAAATCATCCATACGAGCCTTCCCATCATCACTTACAAACCAAGGATAAAAGGTCAGACCCATTCTTCCATCCATTGCAATCAAAGCTTTAATCTGTTCATCATTTAAATTTCTAACATGCCCACATATAGCCGCAGCATTCGAATGGGAAGCAATAAACGGACGATTGCTTAAATCAGCCAACTCCCAGAACCCCGCTTGTGACAAATGCGACACATCAAGCAGCATTCCACTTTCGTTGCACCATTCTATCAGCTTTCTCCCTTTTTCCGTAAATCCACCATTACGCTTCTCTAGCACACCATCTGCTGCCCAGTTCGCATAATTCCAAGTCACACCAAGAAACCGTACTCCAAGTTCGAAGCAGAGCTGAGCATAAAACAAGTTCCCTTCTAAGCCGTCTACGCCCTCCAGAGAGAGCATTGCTTGTGGAGGTGCGCCTACTAATCGATTCCCTACTTGCTCCTTCCACTGTAACCACTGAAGCCCATCTGTGTTCACTATCTTTTGCCTAAAGAGATCAATTTGCCCTAGAACATGTTCAAAGCTTGGTTTTCCTCTGTTAGTTGAAAGATATATTGCAAAACATTGCAACGCCACTCCGCCAGAAGCCAGCCGCTCTGCAGTAACATCTAATCGAGGATCATTGTCAAAATTTATATCCGGGGAGGCTTGCATTTTGCTTAGTACATCACAATGGAAATCCGCTACTTTAAACTTATCAGCCCTCATTTTACAACCCCACTTTCTCACTGTCCCAGCCGTTCATTTCATTTCCAAATGCCTATTTCAGATACTATGCAAAAAAACGCCAGACTATAAATCAAAAGCAAAAAACCTGTTTACAAAAGTAAACAGGTTCAATCATTCTATAGGTCTATTATCTGGGTTCAACAATCAGTTTAATCGCGGTTCGATCTTCCCCATCAATCACTATATCAGTGAACGCAGGAATGCAGATCAAATCTACTCCGCTTGGTGCAACAAATCCCCGGGCAATGGCAACTGCTTTGACTGCTTGATTCAGTGCTCCAGCTCCAATAGCTTGTAATTCGGCCGATCCACGTTCACGAAGAACACCCGCTAATGCGCCGGCGACGGAATTTGGATTGGATTTAGCTGATACTTTTAATACATCCATAGTAAGTACCTCCCCTGGGAAAATAATGGTGTTCTTCCACTACTTTAGATGTTATTCGCGAGAGAAGAAATAATTCCTTCTTTTTACGGACCACGTCTTCCAAAAACGGTATTAAAGATACTCTTTTATGATATAAAAAATATCACACTTTACCCTAACTCAGCGAAATTACCCGGATTAAACCATACTCTGTTCTACGTTTAGCTCATAACCCATTCATCTTCACGTAACCGTATCTTCTCCAGACGAGTCGCCGCACCAGTATTTTCATCTAATTCTGCAAATAAACCGTGAAGCTGCCACTTGCCTTCATCGACAACAAATCGTGCTGGAAGCTGAGTTGTGAACTTATAAAGTACTGCATCTCTTTCCATACCCAGAATTCCTTCGCTTGAACCAACCATTCCCGCATCGGTCAAATAAGCAGTTCCTCCTGGTAAAATCACATCATCATTTGTCTGAACATGAGTATGTGTCCCAACAACAATCGATGCGCGACCATCCATAAAATATCCCATGGCGATTTTCTCAGAGGTTACCTCTGCATGGAAATCGACTAAAATACATTTGTGATCTCTGCGAAGCTCTTCCACAATTTCTTCCCCGACACGGAAAGGACAATCGATAGCAGGTAAGAATGTCCGGCCTTGCAAATTTACTATGGCCAGTTCTTTACCGTTCCCTTTAACGACTGTATAACCTCTTCCCGGTGTTCCTGGCGGAAAATTAGCGGGACGAATAATCCGAGCCTCATCATCGATGAACTCAAAAATATCTTTGTTGTCCCATGTGTGGTTTCCCATAGTTATACCGTGAACGCCCCAGTTAAAAAACTCATTAGCGATCGCCTTGGTGATCCCTCTACCGGCAGCAGAATTTTCACCATTAACAATAATGATATGTGGCTGATATTTACTTTTTAGTGAGGGCAACATCTCACGAAGAGCCTTTCTGCCAACATTTCCAACGATATCTCCAATAAATAGTACTTTAATGATTCTCTCCTCCTAATCGTAACCGCTATATCTAATAGATAAAACCTCATATTCAAAAGAAAAAAGGCCCCGCTTAGGGGCCAATTCTCAACAAATATAAGAAAGTATAAGTTACATCTTATCCCTTAACCTTATATTCCACCTATTTAGCGTATTCAACAGCCCGTGTCTCACGAATAACGGTAACTTTGATATGTCCTGGATAATCCAGTTCACTTTCAATCATTTTCGTAATATCGCGAGCAAGACGGAATGCCTCTGCATCGTCAATCTTCTCTGGCTGTACCATCACGCGTACCTCACGGCCCGCCTGAATAGCAAATGATTTCTCAACGCCTTCGAATGACTCTGAGATTTCTTCCAGTTTTTCTAGACGTTTAATATACGTTTCCAGTGTTTCACGGCGAGCGCCAGGTCTTGCTGCTGACAATGCATCAGCTGCACCAACCAACATAGCAATAACCGAGGTAGCTTCGCAATCTCCATGATGAGACGCGATACTGTTGATAACAACCGGATGTTCCTTATATTTCTTCGCTAGTTCAACGCCGATCTCAACATGCGATCCTTCTACTTCATGATCCAGCGCTTTGCCGATATCATGGAGCAATCCTGCACGTTTTGCAAGCACGATGTCTTCCCCAAGCTCACCGGCCATCAGTCCAGTTAAATAAGCAACCTCCATGGAGTGTTTCAATACATTTTGACCATAGCTTGTACGGAATTTCAGACGACCCAGAATCTTGATCAAATCTGGATGCAATCCGTGAACACCCACTTCGAAAGTAGCTTGTTCACCATATTCGCGAATTCGTTCGTCCACTTCTTTGCGGGATTTCTCCACCATCTCTTCAATTCGAGCGGGATGGATACGTCCATCTGCCACAAGCTTCTCAAGTGCCGTACGGGCCACTTCACGGCGGATTGGATCAAATCCCGACAAAATAACTGCTTCCGGCGTATCATCAATAATGAGGTCGATACCTGTAAGAGTTTCGAGTGCACGAATATTACGGCCTTCACGACCGATAATCCGCCCTTTCATCTCTTCGTTCGGCAGGGTAACAACTGAAACTGTTGTCTCCGCTACGTGATCAGCTGCACAGCGTTGGATAGCGAGTGTGATGATTTCACGGGATTTCTTATCCGCTTCCTCTTTCGCCTGCTGTTCAATCTCTTTGATCATTTGAGCCGTTTCATGGCGAACTTCTTGCTCAACATTGCTAAGAATAATACTTCTTGCATCTTCGATGCTTAAATTGGAAATTCTCTCCAATTCAGTGACTTGGTTTTTGTAAATAACATCAATTTGCTGTTGGGTTTCATCAATTCGTTTCTCTTTGTTAGCTACTTGTTCTTCTTTTCTTTCAAGCGATTCCATTTTTTTATCCAGAGATTCTTCCTTTTGCAGCAAACGTCTCTCTTGCCGTTGGATTTCATTCCGACGTTCACGAGTTTCTTTCTCAGCTTCAGTACGGATTCTATGGACTTCGTCCTTAGCTTCCAATACTGTTTCTTTCTTCAGCGCCTCTGCGTCTTTCTTCGCGTTCTCCACGATGACTACGGCTTCTCTTTCTGCGCTTTGAATTTTAGCTTCTGCAAGGGATTTACGAATAAAATAACCGAACCCAAAGAATAATGCAGCTACAACGAGAACGATAATGACCCAGATCCATGCTTGCATCTGTTCACCTCCTCGTTGGTTCCTCTCCAAGGTATATCCCTGGGAATTGTGCAGTTGTTAAACTATCCGTTCATCACCATACAAAAAACCGGTAAATAACCGATTGCCATACTGCACATGCTGCACATGCACACTGCCCGCCTTATCCGGCGATTACATTTCATATGAGTTGTACGCGAACCGTTTTAAAAAGTCACCTTTTTGGGAAGGAAAAAGGATTCTTACTTTATGCCGATTCATGTTATATTTTATTATTTATAAAAAGACATTGTCAAGAGAGTCGATATGCGCATTAATGTCAAGAGAATCAGTGAGTCTAGTAAAATTCCTCATCTTCACCCTCATAATTGTCTTCCTCAAGTAAAGTATTGATCACTTGTCGCACCATATCACCCGAGAATCCACGCCGCATTAAGAAGGCTCCAGTCTTTCTGCGCTTATCTGTGGCTTCACCACGAATAAGATTCCATTTCTTACGACCAATCTGAAGTGCACTCTCTAGTTCTTGTTCAGGACTGACATTCTCCAGTGCTTCCGAGATCAAGGTTTTGTCGATTCCTTTCTCACGTAGCTCTTGGCGAATCCACATTTTCCCTTTTCGCTGGTTCGTAATGCGTTGCTCCGCCCATTGCTTTGCATACAAGGGGTCATCAAGCAATCTTTCCTGCTGTAGCCGTTGCACCACTTCCGCAATAATAGTCTCCCCTATTTCCTTCTGCCGTAAACGGCGAGTCATTTCCATAGCGGTACGTGGCTTCCGTTCTAGATAACGAAGTCCTTCTACATAAGCTCGTTGTCGCTCATCAGCAACAACAATTTCCTCCAAATCGGCTTTCATAAAAGAATTTCCAGTAATCATCCGATATTTAATCATGACGTCTTCGTGTACAGTCATGTTATAGGCTCCGAAATGTATGATGTAGCGGTGGTCCGACTTCTTCTGACGTTCTACCTTAGTAATTTCTAAAAGTTCTCCATCAGGAAAATCAGATAGGACCTGTACGTCCTGCTCATCCGATTCAAAATCCATATCCAGCTGTATTACCATAGTTGCTTGTCACCTCATAGCAATAAAATATCCCCACAAAGTGCGGCTTAACTTCGGTGCGTACTCAGGTACTTTGGGGGGACCCCAAATATATATGTTCTTACACTGTTAAGAAAAGACACCCTGCAACAATGAATCACAGGGCGTCCTATTCCTTAGTAAATTCTATTGTTCGATTTCGAGAAGTAGCTTTTCTTCTTCCTCTTGCTCTGCAATGATTTCCGCTTCATTTGGTGCAGCAACAATAGTGGACAGGTTACTTGCTTCACGGATCTTGTTCTCAATGATAAGTGCAATATCTTGATGTTCTTTCAAGAACTGTTTGGCATTCTCACGTCCTTGACCGAGACGCTCACCCTCATAGGAATACCATGCACCACTCTTATTCACGATGTCCATTTCAGTACCGATGTCTACAAGACTTCCTTCTCTGGAAATCCCTTCACCATACATGATATCAACATCAGCTTGTTTAAATGGAGGTGCTACCTTATTCTTCACAATCTTGATCTTGGTTCGGTTACCTACAACGTCGTTACCCATCTTAATACTTTCGACACGGCGAACATCCAACCGTACGGAAGAGTAGAATTTCAACGCCCGACCACCCGGTGTTGTCTCAGGGTTACCGAACATAACACCAATTTTCTCACGAAGCTGGTTAATAAAGATAGCAATTGTATTCGATTTACTAATGGCACCAGATAGCTTCCGAAGCGCTTGAGACATCAAACGAGCCTGTAGGCCGACGTGAGAGTCACCCATATCACCTTCGATTTCCGCTTTAGGAACCAACGCAGCTACGGAGTCAACGACAATAATGTCTACTGCACCACTACGGACAAGTGCTTCAGCAATCTCAAGTGCCTGTTCACCCGTATCTGGCTGAGATAGCAACAATTCATCAATGTTTACGCCCAAGTTACGTGCATACTTCGGATCGAGCGCATGCTCAGCATCGATAAATGCAGCTTGTCCTCCTTGTTTTTGCACTTCTGCAATAGCATGAAGAGCAACAGTCGTTTTACCGGAGGATTCAGGTCCGTATACTTCAATAATACGTCCCTTTGGAAGTCCGCCTATACCTAACGCAATATCAAGTGCCAAAGATCCGCTAGGTACAACTTCCACTTGCATATGAGTGGATTCTCCCAGTTTCATGATCGAACCTTTACCAAATTGTTTTTCTATTTGACGAAGCGCCATATCAAGCGCTGCACGACGATCTGACAATCAGACCACTTCCTTCACTGTTTATAATAATATAATAACGTGTTTTTGAGGTCTTGCCAAGCTTTTTTTCGAACATACATTCGTTTTTTTTGTCTCAAGCGTTAATTATCCCTTTTATTGTAAGCCTCCCTCCGGACATAGAAGTTAACTGATTTCTCTACTTCACCGGACATCAACGACTTATGATCAAAACCAAAACAGCGATCAAAATCTCCGCAGATATACAAAAAACCGCAGCAAAGAAATCTCAGTGCCACGGTTCTTCCGTATGTCTCAATTATAACTGGGCTAATCTCCCATTACAAGTCTGAGCCTTCAAGAGGAGTCTCCACCTTCCGTTCCTCAAGTCTGCGCCATAGACGATACAACAGAGCTTTAACAGTACGCAGTCGTATATTTTCACGTGTACCTTTAAGATTAAGCTCGTATACTTCTGTCTTACGCCCGCGTTCAGCTAAACCAATAAATACAAGTCCAACTGGCTTACGTTCAGAATAGCCTGGTCCTGCTACACCAGTTACAGATAAACCGAAATCACTATCTGCGATCATTCTCACCTGATCAGCTAACACCTCGGCAACTTCACGACTAACTGCCCCTGGAGCATCTGGCCCCTCCAAATAAGCACTTGGCACATTTAGAAGTTTTTTCTTCAGGTCGTTGGAATAACAGACGATTCCTCCCGCAAACATCGAAGCACTGCCTGGAATGTTAGTTATACTCTCCATCAGCAAGCCTCCAGTGCAACTCTCTGCCGCACTTAAAGTCAGACCTGCATCCGCCATCCAATCCACAATCAATTGCTCCAGTGGCACATCAATATTTGCATATAAATGTTCTGGCAAAATCTCTTTGATCTGTTTCTCCAGAATCTCCAGCTTCTTGTAAGCTTCATGCTCGGAAGGCGCCTTTGTCGAAATACGAACGGTTACCTCTCCCTCTTTAGCGTAAGGAGCTATGGTTGGGTCTGTCTGGCTGTGAATAAGATCAATGAGCTTATCCTCAAGCAGTGATTCTCCGATACCGGCAAATTTAAGCATTTTAGAATAAAGTGGCATTTCTGTCGTTAGAGCGTGCTGCTGAAGCCACGGTACAGCTTTATCTACGAACATCGGCTTCATCTCGCGAGGCGGACCAGGAAGCACAATATAATATTTCTTTTCATGCTCAAAAGCAATGCCAACAGCAAGACCAATCTCATTTGGCAACGGTGTAGTTCCTTCAATTATAAGTGCCTGTTTACGATTATTCTCCGTCATAACAATCTTTCGATCATCAAAGAAACGTTGTACATGATCCATTGCCAAGCGATCTATATGAAGTGTGCGACCTAAGGAAGCAGCCAGCGCGTCCTTCGTTAGATCATCTTCTGTAGGACCAATACCACCGGTAAATATGATAACATCCGCTCTGCTTTGAGCGATCTCAATGGCTTGCTGCAAGCGACTGCTGTTATCCCCAACTACGGTTTGAAAATATACATCAATCCCAATAGCAGCTAGCTCAATAGACAAAAACTGGGCATTACTATTTACGATTTGACCGAGCAAAAGCTCCGTGCCTACTGCAATAATCTCCGCTTTCATACCTGGCTTTCGCCTCCTCGTTATAATGTAGATACACTGCTTTTAGGGTTTAAAAAAGGTAATAGGTGCTTTACCTATTACCTCTCCTATATGTAGCTGCCTAAAATGCTTAAGCATTATGCAGCTGTAATAGATCCTTATTCTTCACAAAATAATCAATTCCAGAGTAAATAGTGATCAATGCTGCAGCCCATATAGCAATATCATCTACAGGAATGCTGACGAATTGAAATGGGAAATTATTTAACAACAGCAGTGAGATCGCTACAATTTGTACAACCGTCTTTATCTTACCCCATTTGCTGGCGGCAACCACTTTTCCCTCTAACAATGCTATCTGGCGAAGCCCGGTTACTGCGAACTCACGACTAATGATAACAATTGCGATCCATGAATCACATCTGCCCAATTCCACAAGTGAAATCAGAACTGCAGAAACTAACAGCTTGTCCGCTAACGGATCAAGGAGCTTACCGAGATTGGTGACCATATTATATTTCCTTGCTATGTAGCCGTCTATTCCATCTGTGCTCGCTGCAAGCAAAAAGATTACAGCTGCCACCAAATGATTAACAGATAGCTGAAAAGAGCCCCAATGTATCGGTTCTGGATAAAAACTGAAATCCACCAGTAAGAAAAACATCATAATCGGGATCAGGCAAATACGTGCTAGCGTGATGCGGTTGGGCAAATTCACTGAAGTTCCTCCCCTAAATCGTTCATACAAATTGCCTGAGTCAGGCTCATCTATTTCTACTTAAGCAAGTATATTATAGCTATAAATAGGTGTCAAAAAAAATACAAAGCACCCCGCATAATGGCGCTGATAAGCACTGCGGGGTACAAAATGCTATTTTAAGTTGTTGAACTGCAGGTCCAGCGGCAAATCAGCTTTACGCAAAATCTGGATAATTTGTTGTAAATCATCGCGACTCTTACCAGTTACGCGGATCTGATCTCCTTGAATCTGGCTCTTCACCTTCAATTTCGAATCACGAATCAGGATGTTAATTTTTTTTGCATTCTCCTGATCAATCCCTTGCTTAAGACCTAAACGCTGACGAACACTACCCAGAGAAGCAGGCTCCACTTTGCCGAAATCCAAGTTTTTCAGCGTGATACCTCTCTTCACCATCTTCGATTGTAAAATATCAATAACAGCGTTTAACTTATATTCGTCCTCAGAGGCGATAATAAGTGCGTCTTTCTCCAGCTTCAGACTACTCTTGCTGTTCTTAAAGTCAAAGCGGTTATCAATTTCTTTCTCTGTTTGGTGGATCGCATTGGTTAATTCCTGCATATCCATTTTAGATACGATATCAAATGAACTTTCTGAACTCATAACTACACGTCCTTTGTACTTTTTAGTCTGCTACTATTATAAAAGAATGATACCCTTAAGTCTAATATTGGATAATATGTACCTCACCCGACACAGAAAACAGCCCCACATAGTGGAGCTTTTCCTTCGAAATGAGTTGTGTTTCAGGTAGAAATACGTCTCCAATGGAAAATATCCTCGGAGACGCACATTCTAAATTCTCTATCTGCTTCGAAGCGGGCTTCGAAACATATCCAGAATTCCAAGCACGATATGTGCAAGACCGAACCCGAGAATTCCATAACCCCAAGCACTTGGTGTCATATAGTATCCGATAAGACTGACAACAACCCCAAGTCCAGCTACAATCCAGCTAACAATCATGAATGTACACCCCACTTTGGCTAAGAACTAGAAACAGTCTTATGTTCCCCGCAAAGCCAAAGTCTATGCATCATTTTTCTTATTGGCCTGTTTCATTAGTCTGGTCGGTAGTATCGGTGGTACCTTCATTCTGGGTCGTTTCACTTCCAGTACCGTCATCCAGATTAAGTAGCAGACGAGATGAGGTCTTTTCATCCGTAATCACTTGTCCATTGACAGTAATCTCAGTAGCTGGTGAATAACCAGATTTAATATACATTCCTTCACTTCCAAGCACAAAGCTCATACGATCTCCTGCCGCTGTGTTACCAAATGAGAGTTTTTCACCTTTAGAGTTCTCACCTTTATACACCTCAAGCCAGCTTACCCCAGTAGCAGAAATCTCAACCTTCACTTCACTTCCAGCCGGAGCTGAAACCTTGAATTTTGTTGTTTTTCCTGCTTTCCCATCCGGTGTAACTGTAATGGATTGCGGGGAAGGCGTAGGTGTTGGTAATGGCGTTGGCTCTGCAGTAGGTTCAGTTGTTGCTTCTGTTCCTGCCGAAGAAGTTGGCGCCACAACTCCACCTCCTGAAGCCGGTGGAGATGTTTTAGCAGTCGTAGGATCCTGCTGTTCATTCGTCAGATTCGTCTGATCAATCTGATCAGGATCCGGTTTGTTCAAACTAGATGCATAAATGTAAATCACAACAATAATTAATATTGGAAATGTCCACATAAGCACTGTTGGTAGCCATTTTGCATTCCGTTCGGTTTCAGGTCTACGGCTGCGTTTTTGAATCACCGTTTCCATGGCTGTGTCTTCGGGAGGGGCAGGTACATTCCCATGCTCCTCTAGCAGTTCGTCAGGACTCATCCCTACTGCCTCTGCGTACGTTTTGATAAACGCCCTAACATAAAAACTTCCTGGAAGCACCTTATAGTCTCCAGACTCGATGGCTTCCAAATACTTTTTGCGAATTTTCGTTACTTCCTGGACATCGTCAAGACTCATCCCTTTTTGCAGACGCGCCTCTTTCAATTGCCGGCCCAGTTCCGACATACCATCACCTCCTGTAAATTTCAATGAATATCATTGTTCATTCTTGTTCTATAAATCATCACTGTAGCTAGTCGTAAACGACTCGTACAATATTTCTTCATTTGGATTATTGCGAAGCTCGATAATAATATCAAAATCATCAAAGGTGTACTCAGATTCCCGCACAAAAATATCTGGATGCTCGATCACTTTCGTGCTTGGCATACTCATAACATTTTGTAATAAATTATAATGCTTCTCATTAGAGCGGATCGTACTAACAATACCATCAATTATAAATACATTATGTGGGTTCATCTCATCTTCTGCTAATTGACTTCGAACCGTCTGACGTAAAAGTGTTGAGGAGACAAATGTCCAACGCTTCATCGCGCAGACACTGCCAGCAATGATTGATTCCGTCTTTCCTACACGGGGCATACCTCGAAGTCCTATTACCTGATTTCCATCTTTTTTAAACAGTTCCCCGAGAAAATCGACCAATAGACCAAGCTCATCCCGAGTAAAACGAAACGTCTTCCGATCATCTGAATCCCGTTCAATATATCGCCCATGGCGCACAGCCAGCTTGTCTACGAGTCTTGGAGACCGCAGAGCTGAAACTGTAATATTATCAACTTTCTTGAGCATTTCGCCCATCAGCATTATTTTGTCATCGTCATTGGTCTCCAGCAACATTCCGCGAGTCTTTCCTTCAACGCCATTAATCGTCAGTATGTTGACTTCTAGCATCCCTAACATTGAAGCGATATCACCAAGCAGACCGGGTCTGTTCTTGTGAATCTTGTATTCCATATACCATTGTTTATATTCCACTTGTACACCTCATAGATTCCTTTTCCCGCACTTTGATAACATCAAAAAAATGCCGTTCAGACAAAGCGGTCTGAAACACGGGTCATGTTAATGATATATAAAATAAAAATGAAAGGCAAGGTCAGTCCTGTAATAATTGCAGAAAAGCTCCCACAAGGGGAGCTTTTCCGCAAGCTTAGGCGTGATTTTTCGCCAACTTGACCATGAGTTTAGCAATCGTCTGCTTTTCTTCATCGTTGCCGACGTCCCATAGCTCTTTGATTGCACGGTTTTGAGTGTTTGCTGGATCCACTTTTTCATCGAGGAATTCCCCAATTTCAAAAGCCAGCTTTGAGATTGTGTCTTCACTCATCCCAAGTTTCTCCGCCTGTACAACACGTTTTCCCAGAAATTTCTTCCAGGTGTCAAAATTTTTGATTACGCTATCTTCTTGTGTCATCTTAAATCCTCCTTCATGTTTACGGTCAAACACCTGCATACAGGCTGTAAGCCGCCTTACGTGAGATTTAAAAACAACACTTATAATATGTCTTAGAAGCTAAGTTATTATGCTGGAGCTTTTCTCCAACTGAAGATCAGGTAATCCATCCACCATTTGGACTAATAATCTGGCCAGTGATATACCCGGACTCAGGCAAAGCCAAAAAATAAATTAGTGAAGATATTTCATTAGGCATAGCCAAACGCCCTACTGGAATCTCATCCTCCAGCATACGGACTTCATCCTCCTGTAAATTGGACAGCATGTTCGTATTAACCGCTCCTGGAGCTACCGCGTTAACCGTTACACCAGATGGAGCCAACTCTTTAGCTAAAGCCTTTGTAAAGGCATTCACTCCACCCTTACTAGCCGAATATGCTACTTCGCAAGAAGCTCCAGTGATACCCCATACAGAAGAAACGTTGATGATACGTCCATAACGCTGAGACACCATGTACGGCATGAAAATCTGACTGCACATAAAGGTTCCCTTCAAGTTAATGGACATAATGTCATCCCATTCCTCTTCGGTCACATCAGCTAGCATTCCGTAATGCGATTTACCGGCATTATTGACGAGAATATCCGGCTGCATCCCATTACTCTCAAGCTTTTCAGCCATACGTACAATTTGACTACGATCCTTCATATCCGCGTTTACTGTCATTACCTTTGCGCCAAGGGCCATACAACGCCGAGCGACATCATTCGCAGCTTCATGTGAGTGTTTATAATGAATAACTATATTCATCCCCACAGAAGCAAATCGTTCCGCAATGGCGCCGCCGATCCCTCCGCTTCCCCCTGTAATGAGCACTGTCATTTCCCCTAGTGGTTTGCTGCTCTCTCCCAAAACGCTCACCTAAGGACTCACCACCAATGAAACGGCAAGCTGTTCCCAGTTTACATGGGCTTGCAGACGCTCATTTACTTCTGCCAGAGTGATCGATTCATACATAGGCAGAACTTCAAACAGGTCACCACCACGGAACTGGTAGCGTGTAAATTCATGTGCGATACTTTCAGGGGAGTTCAGCATGCGCAAATAACCGCCAATTTTCTTTTTCCGTGCCCGCTCGAAATCCTTCTCCGCAAAGCCAGACTTTAAGATTAGATCTATTTCTTCTTTAATTCGTTTTAAAAGCAAATCCGGATCCTTTGTATCCCCACCCATTGCAGAAAAAGCATACTGCGGAGAACTATTAAATTCATGTCCAAAGCTGTCCGAGATCAATTCCTCATCATAAAGCTTTTGATACAATGCTGTGCTACTACCTACCAACAAATCGAGCATTAGCTTCGTTATCAGGTCGCGTTTCAGAGAAGCTTCACCTGTTAGATCTTCTACTTTTTCCTTGAAACCAAACATGATTTTCGGCATCGAAACAGCAAGCTTGCTCTCTAGCCGTTTTGTAGCGACTTGTTCGGGTTCATCTTCAAAAATACGCTTGATTTCACCCTGCTTGCCGTAGGTTTTACCCTTTTGGTTAGCGCGAATCAAGGAGAATACTTTCTCCGGGTCCACGCCCCCAACCACGAACAACAACATATTGCTAGGGTGATAAAAAGCGTTATAACATGTGTACAGCGTTTCTTTCGTGATCGTACTAATCGATTCTACCGTACCTGCAATGTCAATCCGAACCGGATGCTTCGAATACATCGCTTCAATAAGGCCAAAATACACGCGCCAATCCGGATTATCAGCATACATATTGATTTCTTGGCCAATAATTCCCTTTTCCTTTTCTACATTCTCATCTGTAAAATAAGGTCGCTGAACAAAATCAACGAGCGTACTAAGATTGGTCTCTATATTTTCTGTTGCTGAGAAAAGATAAACTGTCTGATCAAAGCTTGTAAAAGCATTGGCCGAGGCTCCATTTGAAGCAAAGGTAGCAAAAATATCGCCTTCTGGCTCTTCGAACATTTTGTGCTCTAAAAAGTGAGCTATACCATCAGGAACAGTGGTCTCTTCTCCACCTGCGACATGAAAATGATTGTCAACGGAACCGTATTTAGTTGCAAATGTAGCATAGGTCTTTTTGAAGGTTGGTTTCGGCAACACATATACCTGAAGTCCGTTATCCATGACCTCATGATAAATGGTCTCTTGAAGTCTGTCGTAATGAATTTGTTCCATCGTTATTCCTCCTTTCCTGTCAAGAAATATATCGTATCCAGCTGAAAGGTTTCGGCGGCAGCTTTTACATCTTCAGCACCGATTTGTTCCACCTGCTCCAATAGCTGATCCGCTGTCCGTTCTTTTCCTGACAACTGGCGGTTGAAGTCATAAGAGATCATTTCAAAAGCAGAATCCGGAATCTCGGAAAGCTGATTGCGGATCATAGCTTTGGTCTGACTCAGTTCCAGATCACTGATATTGCCAGCTTTCATCTCTTCCAATTGTTTCGCTATAATGTCCACGGCTTTGCGGTAATTTTGCGTTTCGATGCCTGATTGAATCGTTCCAATGCCCTTGTGGCCGTCATAACGAGACGAAGCATAATAGGCAAGGCTTGCCTTCTCACGTACGTTAACGAAGAGTTTAGAGTGGGGATACCCTCCTAATATTCCGTTGTACATAAGTGCGGACGCGTAATTATCATCCTTATAAGTAATTGAGGTGCGTAGACCCAGGTTCAACTTGCCCTGACTGACATCCAGATTCTCTTCTACAGTCCTCACCTCATTAACTGATACAGGTACGAACTTAGAGCTATATAAGCCCACTTCGGACTGAACCCGGCCAAAATGACGCTGTACAAGCTTTTCTACTTCCTCAGCTGTTGTGTCACCCACTACATAGAGATCAAGGATGGCATCATCCAGCCAGGAATTATACGATTCATACAAACTTTTCGGAGTGATTTGATCCAGATCCGCTCTTTGCCCCAGAGGGTGAAGACGATATGGCTCGTTACGGCACATTTCCTGAATACAGCGCTCAGCAGCGTAACGTATCTTGTCATTTACGATGGACTCCAGCTTCTTGCGAACGGTTTCACGCTCCGTTGCAACATACGAAGGTCGGAAGCTGCCGTCTTCAACTAATGGACGAGTCAGTACTTCACCTAAGAAAGCGAAGGATTGTTCAAGTAAGCTCTCCTGGCTTTGCACAAAAGAGTCATTAATAGTATCCATGCGGAACTGAACGATTTGATAATCGCCTCTTTTATAAATATCAAACCCGAACCCAGCGCCATACAGTTCCTCCAAACGCTCGCGGAATTGCGTGGTCTCCGGATAAGTCGCGGTACCTCTGCGAAGTACGAATGGAGCTAGTGCAGTAGAGGTTACTGTATTCTCATCAAGAGGGATCCCCGCATAAAGTGAGATCGCGTAGGTCTTGAACGCCTTGGTTGGCATAACGTGAATGCGCAAGCCTCCTACGGTGCCATGCTGAAATACATTATTAGTCAAGTCCAAAACTCCTTTACGGCGTGGATAGTTGCTCTACATCATGTTTATGAATTATTAACCATTCTAAACCATTCCAAAGTAAGGAAGCAACCGGAAGCCTCTTCCCGGTTGCTCTCTGAATTCTCTATCCTTCTTTTTACATACAGAAAATATGCTGACCAATCGTCTTCACCTGAGGACGGGTCCAAATCCATTTAGAGGTCGCTGTTTTAGGATTGAAGTAATACAAACATCCACCTGAAGGGTCCCAACCATTGAGTGCTTGCTGCACTGCTTTACGTGCCTGTTCATTGGGCTCCAGATAGATCTGACCATCGGCTACAGCTGTAAATGCTCCCGGTTGAAAAATAACGCCAGACGGCGTATTCGGGAAACTAGGTGATTTCACTCGATTTAAAATGACCGCAGCAACAGCAACCTGACCTTCGAAAGGCTCACCTCTGGCTTCTCCATACACGGCATTAGCCATGATCTTGAGATCATTCTCCGATAAGCCCATCGAATTACCTGAAGACAATCCTGGCGAATTCGTTTTATTGGACGTATTTGTTTTATTACCAGTGTTATTCTGTGCTGTCTTATTTCCCGTGCCCGTAGAAGGCTCAGTAGGCTTCCAGTTCTTCGTGGCGTTATACAGCTTCAGCTTAGTTTTGGCACCCACAATGCCATCAGACTTCATTCCGAATTTCCATTGAAACCAAGTTACTGCATTCTTCGTTTTTGGCCCAAAATGACTGTCTATTTTTCCGGCATAATAACCTAAATGCTTTAATCGCCCCTGCAATTCATAGACATCCTGACCCGTGGACCCAAGTTTAATGGGTGTTGTACTGAAAGCCGGCAAGGCTTCTTCGTCAGGATTATTTAACTCGTGGACAAATGACGCAGCAGCACTTTGCTTGGTCTGAACAATGCCATTCCCCTTGAAAAACGTTCCTGCAAACGGCGCGGCAGCAAGTGCAAGAGTTAAAGCAGCAAATATCCACATCTTTTGTTTCTTCATAGGGTTCGCTCTACCTTTCTTTTGTAAGTTCTGCATGGATGGCTAAAGTTATTATGACGACTGTCAGCGCATCCTATGCATTACTAAAAAAGAAGAAATAGCTTTTCATTATAATTGAGAATAATTATCAATTATATTCGAAATAAGAAAACCATGGAGTTGATATGAATCATGAATTAAAAGGACCACATTTTACTGTGGAACCACGCATTAATTGAAATTATAGATATACGTCATACTTTTCAACATTTTAGTGATATGAATTCACAATAGTCCAAGTAACAGTTCGCACTTTTAGGGAAAAACTCCCTGAAAATAGTGGATATTCTCTGATAATGAATGGAATTAGGGAATTCCTCCCTAAAAATCAGGCCAATTCCTTTATTTCTTACCAAAATTAATAAATTATAGGGATCTTTTCCCTAATTATAAGTCTGAGAACCAATAATCTCAGAATTTCAGGGAGAAATTCCCTAATTATTTCAATGAAGCTTCACTCGGAGCCTTATTCGTAGCTTCACTAAAGCCATTATTTAAAGTGTCATTTACACTTCTTCAGCATGAGTAAGGGGCCGTCCCCAAGTAGTACAAACTACTTGGGGACGGCCCCTTTTTATTGTCTATTTAAGGTTTAAACTGACTTGTTCAGCTTAAGAACTGATCTTGTTATGCTGATACTGCTCAAGTGATACAAGCACCTCACGCGGCTTGCTGCCCTCGTAAGGCCCTATTACCCCACGAGCCTCCATAGAGTCAATCAAACGGGCTGCACGGGTGTAACCAACCCTCATCCGGCGCTGTAGTAGCGAGACTGAAGCTTGCTTCGCTTCAAGCACGATCGTTACGGCCTGCTCATATAACTCATCCTGTGGCTCCTGGTCTTCAGCGATTGTGTCATCAACCTCTGGAACAATGGACTCATCATATTCTGCTTCACCTTGACTGCTGACATATTGAACGATCGTCTCAACCTCTTGATCGCTCATAAAGGCACCCTGCACACGAATCGGTTTAGAAGCTCCCATCGGTAAGAACAGCATGTCTCCCCGACCTAACAGCTTCTCCGCACCTGGCATATCCAGAATGGTACGTGAGTCTACATTGGAAGATACGCCGAAAGCGATACGAGATGGAATATTCGCCTTAATCAAACCTGTAATGACATCCACGGAAGGACGCTGAGTGGCGATAATTAAATGTATACCAGCTGCACGCGCCATCTGTGCAAGCCGACAGATAGCATCCTCTACATCGTTAGCGGCAACCATCATCAAATCCGCAAGCTCGTCCACAATAACAACAATATACGGAAGTATAGCAGCTGGGTTCTCTGCCATCAGCTTATTATAGCCTTCCATGTTGCGTGTTCCTGATTTGGAGAAGAGTTCATACCTTTTCTCCATTTCCACAACGATCTTCTTTAAAGCTAAGCTCGCCCGCTTCGGATCAGTAACGACTGGAGCCAGAAGATGCGGAATCCCATTATAGACATTCAGCTCTACCATCTTCGGGTCCACCATCAGGAATTTGACTTCATCGGGTTTAGCTTTGTATAAAATACTCGTAATAATCCCGTTAATACAAACCGATTTACCAGATCCCGTTGCACCAGCCACCAATAAATGGGGCATCTTCGCTAAATTACCGATAATCGTCTGACCCGAAATATCACGTCCAAAAGCAATCGATAATCTAGATTCAGCTTCCTGAAAGATCTGTGTCTCCATAACTTCACGCATGGTCACAATAGACACTTCGGAATTTGGTACCTCTATCCCAATGGCTGATTTACCCGGAATTGGCGCCTCCATACGTATATCTTTGGCTGCAAGAGCAAGCGCAATGTCATCTGTCAGATTAACAATACGGCTAACTTTGACACCGATATCCGGCTGAATCTCATAGCGTGTAACCGCTGGACCTCTAACTACTTCGAGAACCTTTGCTCTTACACCGAAACTCTCTAGGGTAGCTTCTAGCTTACGGGCGGTCTGCATATAATCATTCTGATCTCCTGCTTTACCGCTGTTGTTAGGTTTGGCTAGAAGTCGGAAAGATGGCAGCTTATATGGTTTTGGTGGAGGTGGTGCCGGTGGAGCAGGAATGATCTGTCCATCAGGAGTGGCGCTTAGCAATCCATCCAAGTCTATAGTCACATTCTCATCAGGCTCATCTGAAGGCTGTTGACTAACTGGATTAGCCCCTGCAACAGGAGCTTTGACGGTAACACCTCGAGCTGCAGGAGAGAATTCACTCCATTCCTCCCGATCTTCCTCATTCAGCCCTTCTGAGCGGATATGCTCAAAGAAGTCGCGAATAATTGGAGTCACAGGTTCCATATCCATATCTGCATCATCAAAATCATGTTGGATATCCTCAAGTGGAGTCACACGACTATCTACTGAAAGCCCAGAAATGATCGGACCGTGCGAAGCACTTGTTACAATTGGACCATGATCATCATCAGAATCGGCTTCCGCCTCTGAACGGGTGGAGCCTGTGAACCAACCGGATATTTTTTTCAATAGAACAGGTTGCTTACGATTAGGTAAATATCGATCGTTTTCTTCCTCTTCGTCATCTTCGTCATAGACAGGCTGCTTCACCGGCCGAGTCTTTGCGGGTGTGGCTGCTTTGGAAGGTCTAGCCGCTACTGGGACTGCCTTCGGACGGTTTGCCGCATGGAGACGAATCCCTTCCACAAACTTAACCGTACGAACTCGCAAAAGAGTAATAATCTCTACATAGGAGAGATTTGTAATTAACATAAAGCTGATGGCAAGCATAACGATCATGAGCAGCTTAGCTCCCAGACTACCAAAGAGCCACAGCAGCGCAGCATACTCCAATCCGCCGATATATCCGCCACTTATATCCTTACCCAGCATATAGACATTACTATTGTTAACACCGGGCGAAAGAGATCCCGAAAGATCATTATGTATTTGTGTCATCACGTTGCCAGGATGGAGCAAGGACAACGGGCCGAGCTTCTGCTCCATTGCAGAAATAGTGCTCATAAGGCACATGGATAGCAGAAGCAAAAGCACGCCTGTATGTCGACTGTTCCAAGAAGAAGGCCATCTTCGATGGATCATAACCATAAGCCCATAAAAAATACCAATAAGCGGCAACACAAAATAAAATCTCCCTAATAAATAACCCGCCATACTTGAAAGTGACCGCCCTACCGCCGCTTCACCGGACAGAGCAATAACGGATATCGTTATTAGTAAAATTCCGTAAATTTCATATTTTAAAACGCTGCCGAGCAGCGCTTTTTTCTTTTTCTTTTTTCGTTTAGCCACGCCAGCCACCCCCGGAACAACATTATACCATATAATGGCGTGGCGTACCTATGTTCTCTTTTGTCAAAAAATGAATCTTTATGTTAACGTAATTATCGCTCCAGGAGAGAACGACGGATCTAAATATCGCTCCAAAGGACAATCCAGTAATCTTACTATGCGCGCGCGTCCTTCCTCCATCGGCTCAACCTGCATGAGCATCCCCTGAACACTTACTTCTCGCGTTGTGGCGTAATTATTAAATGCCCCTTCCCACACCTGTTCCATCGACATTATCGTGTATAGTGTCATTGCGTAAGCCCTCCTGAAATCGCTGCTGTAGGCGCTGCAGAGAAATCTCCACCAATCATGCGGTTAAGATGCGCTAAGGCAGCTCCGATCCCGCCCACCTCATCCATGAGACCATATTTAACGGCGTCCAACCCCCCAACGGCTGTTCCAATATCACGATTGAGCTCACCTGTCTTAAACATGAGGTCACGGAACTGTTCTTCAGAAATCCGAGAATGAGAAGTAACGAATTTTACTACACGCTCCTGCATTTTTTCCATGTATTCGAACGTCTGTGGCACTCCAATTACTAAGCCATTCATACGAATCGGATGTATCGTCATTGTTGCACTTTCCGCAATAATTGAATACGTAGAGGATACAGCGATCGGAACGCCAATACTATGGCCCCCTCCAATGACTACTGTTACCGTTGGTTTAGAGAGCGAAGAAATCATTTCGGCAATCGCTAGACCAGCTTCTACATCTCCACCAACAGTATTTAAAATAATAAGCAGACCTTTAATATTTTTATTCTGTTCAGCTGCCACCAGCTGAGGAATGATATGTTCGTATTTTGTCGTTTTGTTCTGAGGAGGCATTACAATATGGCCTTCAATCTGACCGATGATCGTTATGCAAAAGATATCCGGTTCACCGGTAGGAACCGCTGTTTGTCCAAGCTCTTTAAGTGCACCCATTGTAGTGGGCGGCATATTTTCATTTGTACTTGGATTTCCATCTTGTGGTATAACTTCCTCATTCTTTGCTCCATTTGATCCATTCATGTAGTTCATTTTCGCAGCTCTCCCTTTTCTTATGCAGCTCTGGTCTGCTATAGCCTTACTAACTTTCATTAGTATGACATTTCAGGGCCCCGCATTATGCAAACCTCTCCTCATGATGTGAATATAAACAATACAAAAACCCCTTTTCCCGTAGAAACCGTCCAATATTTCCGGGGAAAAGGGGCCAATGCCCAAGCTATATATTTATTTAAGGAGAATTCTCCTTACACTTCCATGATAATTGGCAAAATCATCGGTCTACGACGCGTTTGCTCGTATAAGAAACGACCGAGTGAATCTTTTACGCTTGTTTTAAGCGATGCCCACTCATTTACTTTCTCACTCATCAGGCGCTGCAGTGTACTGGAAACAATTCGGTTCGCTTCGTCAAGCAGTCCTTCGGACTCACGAACATAAACGAAACCACGAGAAATGATGTCAGGTCCGGAGACAATTGCACCATTCTGTTTGCTTAGTGTAACCACGACAACCAAAATACCATCTTGAGACAGCAGCTTACGGTCACGCAATACAATATTACCTACATCACCTACACCCAGACCGTCAATCAATACGTTACCAGCCGTTACTTTACCAGCTTTACGAGCGGCACCGCCTTGAATTTCCACTATTTCACCGATTTCAGTGATGAAAATGTTCTGAGACTCTACGCCAACGGATTCTGCCAAAAGCGCATGTTTGCGTTGCATACGGTATTCACCGTGAATTGGAATGAAATATTTAGGTTTCATCAGGTTGAGCATAAGTTTAAGCTCTTCCTGGCTACCGTGACCGGATACGTGAACGCCAGAATTGGAACCGCTATAAATTACGTTAGCGCCAAGACGGAACAATTCATCAATGGTACGACCTACATATTTCTCGTTACCTGGTACCGGTGTTGCTGCAATAATAACAGTATCACCTGGCAAGATATCTACTTTACGATGACTGGAACGTGCCATACGGGTCAATGCGGACATTGGCTCGCCTTGGGATCCTGTGCAAAGAACAACGACACGGTTCGCTGCCATTCTGTTCATTTCTTCAGGCTCGATCAGCATACCGTCAGGTACGTTCAGATATCCAAGCTCAGAAGCGATGGATACAACGTTTACCATACTGCGGCCAATAACTGTAATCTTACGACCTGTGGATTCTGCTGCATTAACCACTTGTTGAATGCGGTGCACATTGGAAGCAAAAGTTGCTACAACGACACGTTGTTCAGCTTTGCGGAAAATGTCTTCCAGAACGATACCGACATTTTTCTCAGATGGGGTAAAGCCTGGTTTCTCAGCATTTGTACTATCCGACAAAAGAGCAAGCACGCCCTTCTGACCAATTTCAGCCATCCGATGCAGATTTGCAAATTGACCGTTGACTGGAGTGTGGTCAAATTTGAAATCTCCCGTATGAACTACGTTACCTTCCGGTGTTTCTATGCATACACCGACGGAATCAGGAATACTGTGATTGGTTCTGAAGAAAGTAACTTTGAGCGAACTTCCCAGTTGAATTTCTGAATCTTCATTGATCAGAATTCGTTTGGTGTCACCCAGTAAGTTTGCTTCCTTCAATTTGTTTTCTACAAGGCCTAATGTAAGTCTTGTTCCGTAAACCGGAACATTCAAATTCTTCAGGACATATGGGAGACCACCGATGTGATCCTCGTGTCCGTGGGTAAGTACAATCCCTCTTACCTTGTCACGGTTCTCTGTCAAATAAGAGATATCAGGAATTACAATATCAATACCGAGCATATCTTCTTCCGGGAACTTAAGTCCCGAATCCACGACTACAATGTCAGCTCCATATTGAATGACATACATGTTTTTCCCGATTTCTCCGACTCCGCCCAATGCGAAAATCATCAATTTATCGTTGTTGTTTTTTTTGGACAAATGAATCTAACCCTCCTATGATGTTGGACGTCATACTTTTATTGGTAAATATTGAACTTCGATTATTTCAGCGGCGCTGAACACATTCTTCAAACAGCTGATAGCTTCCTTAATTAACAAGGATATTCCTGATATCTGTAAAATGCGCAATGCGAAAGCTCCCGATTCCGGGCAGTAAAGTTCATATTGAAGCGGACAAATGCCGTCAAAATTCACCGTCGCGCCCCTCGCGCGAAGACATTTCAATCATTTACACAGACTCATCTTGGGACCTATCCTGTCTCACAATGTATACCATTGACGGAAGATTACCGCATATTTAATTTTAACCGCACCCAGTCACTTAAGATCATTATACATGATTTTTTTGGCAAAAGACAAGTCACCCTATCTCGTATCCAAATTCTTTCCTTAAATGTGACCCATTATTTTAGCAAAATATAATAAATATAAAAACCGGCTCTCCACAGGAGAAGCCGGTTTAAAGACTAGAATATCATTGTTCAGCATTTAGTGAAATAGTGCCTCGATAAAGGCCGCCTCAGCTTCAGTAGGTGAAATAAGCGGCAATCTGACGCCTCCAACAGGCAGACCATTCAGACTTAAAGCATATTTGACCGCTGAAGGATTCGGTAAAGGTTGTGGACATTCGAACAACCCCTTGAAAATAGGGAACAATTGCCGATGGATCTCTCCCGCTCGCTGAACATTTCCTGAGGTGTATGCATAGATCATTTCTGACATCTGTGCACCAACCACATGACTAGCTACACTGATAATTCCGTATCCTCCTACGGCTAGACTAGCTAAGCCCGCAGAGTCATCACCAGTATATACACGGAAGTCATCGGAACACGCAGAAGCGATAAGTGTTACTTGATCGACAGATGCACATTCTTTTGTCGCAACAATATTCGATATTTCAGCAAGTCGAAGGGTTGTGTCCACGCTCATACTTACACCCGTGCGACCGGGAACATTATACAGCATGACTGGCAATGAAGTCTCCATAGCAATCGCAGAAAAATGCTGATAGAGCCCTTCCTGATTAGGTTTATTGTAATAAGGAACGACCAAAAGTACGCCATCCACACCTATTTTCTCCGCTTCTTTCGTGAGGTGAATAGAGTGCTTCGTGTTATTACTGCCTGTTCCAGCAATAATTTTACAGCGACCATTCGCCTTCTCTAATACAAAAGAAAACAGCTGCAGTTTCTCCTCATCACTTAACGTTGGGGATTCCCCAGTTGTACCACAGACAACCAATGCCTCTGATTTCTGTTCCTCAATTAAATAATCGACAAGCTGTGAAGTTACATCCCAGTTGATTTCTCCATCCCCGTCAAAGGGGGTTACCATGGCTGTTATTAATCTTCCGAAATCCACTTTGAATTCCTCCTTAGCGGTGCAATTCAAACATAGCGTGCAGCGAACGCAGGGACTGCACCATATCCTCTTTCTTCACCAGCACCCAAATCGTTGTATTCGAATCTGCGGATTGGAGAATCTGAATATTTTGTGAGCTAAGTGCCTCAACGATACGCGCCATAATACCAGGTACACCATTAATTCCGCCCCCGATAACGGAAACTTTTGCACAACCTGATAAACTCTTAGGACGCAAGCCCAATTGCTGAAGTACTGAGATCGCCTTTTCTGATTTGTCATCGAACACAGTATAAAGAGCTTCAGTAGGAGTTACATTAATAAAATCAACGCTTATTCCGTTGTCGGCCATACTTTTAAAAATTTGCAGTTGAACGCCCGTACCATTTCCATCTGGACACTCCACAGAAATCTGTGTGACGTTGCTGACATAAGCAATCCCTGTTACGAAGCGATCTACAATGCCACCAGACTGGATGTCGTTGAATCCTTCAGGATTCGTAACCAGCGTACCTTCATTCTCAGAAAATGTTGAACGAACGCGTACTGGAATTTGTGCCTGCATAGCAATCTCAACCGCACGTGGATGGATCACTTTTGCTCCTTGATGAGCCATATTACAAATTTCTGTATAACTAACATACGTTAGCGGTTTTGCATCTTCAACGATCCGCGGATCTGCTGTAAGAATCCCGTTAACATCTGTATAGATATCAACCATATCTGCATGAAGGGCAGCACCCAGTGCAGTCGCAGAGGTGTCACTTCCTCCACGGCCCAAAGTCGTCAAATCACCAGCTTCAGTCTGTCCTTGGAACCCGGTCACTATAACTACTTTATCTTCACGCAGTTCGCGAAGAATACGTTCAGGACGTACATCTAGAATTCTTGCATTGCCATAGTTGCTATCTGTCATAAAACCAGCCTGAGCTCCCGTTAGTACCGTAGAAGCAATCCCTTCATTCTCCAGCAGGCCACAAAGTGTAGTAGCAGAGATAATCTCACCACAGCACATCAAGAGATCCTTCTCACGCTCTGGGAGTGAATCTCCATTCTGAACAGCCCAATCCAGCAGAGTATCTGTTGCATAAGGTTCTCCGCGTCTGCCCATTGCCGAAACGACAATGACCAAACTATAGCCGCTAGCGAGCTCCCGTTTGACATTACGAATGACGTGCTCTCTAGCTTGTGGTGTTGAAAGTGATGTTCCTCCGAATTTTTGTACCAGAATACCCATGTATAATTCCTCCATTATTGTCAAAGCAAACACACTAATCGTTCGTAAATAGAACTCATTTCGTCTCTAATGAGAAATTCCTTTACAGTACGTAAGCTTATTTCTTAAGTAATTTTCTTTTATTTTGAAAAATGGTTGTACCGCCCTCGAAATGAGGACGGTAGCAGTAAATCTTATATTTTTTGGTGGCAATGATCTCAGCAATGGGTTTAGCAGATCTTGGCTTTGAATGTTCACGACCGTATCTATTGATTAAGAAGTAACTCCGACCAAGGCGGCATTTAACTTCTCATTGCTCATTTAGTGCATCTCCCCTTTTATTGTCCGCAACTAGCTCCACCGATTCCGCCCTATTCTAGACGGAATGAAACTTTTCAATAATCATCGGCTGTAGTTGTTTACCTTGCAAAGCGGCATAGCAAGCTTCTGGGATAAGATCCATACGCGCTACTAACGAATTAGGTTTACCCTCAGGGTTATCCTGTCCGAATGGCACAAAATAAATATGTTTAGCCACTAGAAGCTTTGCAATATTTGCGGCATTAAGACCTAAGCCATCATTGGTAGATATCGCGAGAACAAGTGGACGTCCATTGCGCATCTGCGATTTTGCAGCCATGAGCACTGGACTATCGGTCATAGCATTTGCCAATTTACTCGTTGTATTTCCAGTGCAAGGTGCTATCGTCAGCACATCCAGCAGCTTGGAAGGACCCAGCGGTTCCGCTTCAACAATTGTAGAAATGATATCATTACCTGTTATATCTTTCAACTGTTTTAGCCAATTTTGCGATGTTCCAAAGCGGGTGTCGGTGCCTAGTACGGATGCTGAAACTATGGGCACTACGTTTGCTCCTCCATCTACGAAGCGTTGAATTTGCGGCATTACCTCCGCAAATGTGCAGTGAGATCCGGTAATCGCATACCCTACTGTTTTTCCGTGCCAATCCATTTTATTCGTCCCCCTTGATTAAAGCCTCGTCCGATATCGACTGAACCAGCGCATTTGCCATAATAATCCCAGCGCTTTTAGGAGCTACAATGCCAGGGAGTCCAGGTGCCAGCATCGCTTTAATTCCTCTTTTCTCGGCATAACGAAAATCACATCCACCTGGAGCAGAAGCCAGGTCGACAATTAAGCAATGCGGTGAGATACGTGAGAGTACTTGTGCGGTGATGATCATACTTGGAATCGTATTAAATATCAGATCAACATCCGGCACATGAAGCAACAGTTCACTGGTCATAAACGGCTTCCAGCCCATTTCCTCAGCACGTGCATAATGTTCCTGTTTTCTAACACCAGCTTTGACACTAGCACCCAATCCTTGCAGGCTTCTTGCCATTGTAAAACCCGTTCTGCCCAAGCCCAGTACCATCGATTTAGAACTGTGAATGGTAAAATCCGTGTTCTGTATGGCCATAACCAGTGCCCCTTCCGCTGTTGGGATGGAGTTGTAGATGGCTACATCATCACGATTAAGCAATTCAATTAACTTTAATGAATGCTTGGCGCACATGCCGCGTAAGTAGCTTTTAGCCATACCGCTATACACCAAACAATGGGGTGGCAGTGCAGCAAAATGTTCTTCCAAGAGCATCAAGCGTTCAGAAGAAAATAAAGCACTAATATTCCCTTCATCATCACAACCAACCGTAGGCAACACTAATACATCTGCATTACTAAGCAGCTCTACCGTCATCTGTTCCAGGCTCACCCCTGGGCAAGGGGCTTCCCATTTATCGAACCCGGCAGCGCTTACCGTCGCATCCAATTCCACACATTTCCGAATCACTTCAAGCTGTCTCGCGTCCCCGCCCAGGAACACGATCCTGACGCCAGTAAGCATAGGGATGACGCTCCTTTCAACATACACTATCGACTATAGAGCATCTTATGCTGGGCATTCTTAATGGGTGAAAAGCGGAGAAGAATTAGCATGCAGGCTTAAATGTGAAACTTATAAATTGTCATATTCAAACGAAAAAAGCTCGCGAATCACGCCGATTGGGCATAATTTCGCAAGCTTTTTAATAAGTCATATTATTTGCCAGTGTGACCGAAGCCTCCGGCTCCACGTTCTGTTTCGGATAAAGCATCTACTTCAACCAAAGTGACCACTGGAACCGCTTGAAATACCATTTGGGCAATGCGCTCATTACGAGCGATAGCAAATGGCTCTTGCCCTAGATTGATCAACAACACTTTGATCTCTCCACGATAATCAGCATCAATCGTTCCAGGTGTGTTCAAACACGTAATCCCATGCTTCAAGGCTAGTCCACTTCGTGGACGAATTTGAGCTTCTAATCCGTCTGGCATAGCTAATGATATGCCTGTTGGAATTAATGCACGTTCTCCAGGTGCAAGCACGACTTCGCTACCAACTGCGGCATATAGATCATACCCGGAAGCCTGTTCTGACATTTTACAAGGAAGATTAACATCCTCGTTTCCAGCTAGTTTATTGATTTGTACGTAATAAGACAAGATCATCTCTCCTAACATTTGCAATAGCTTTATCTGTTGAACCTACCATCGCTAAAGAAAGCGGCTCAGCAAACATATTATCAAGCACACTGTTGATATTGTCCATCGTTACTAACTGAATCTTGGCGATCATATCGTCTAATGTGTTATGTTTTCCGAGCATAAGTTCATTTTTTCCAATCCGATTCATCCGGCTACTAGTGCTTTCCAGGCTAAGAATAAGGCTACCTTTAAGCTGCTCCTTGCCTTTTCTCAGTTCATCTTCACTAAGACCCTCAGTAGCAAGTTCGTACATCATTTCCTTAATTAGCTCCGTTACATCCTTAGTTTGCTTCGGTGCTGTTCCAGCATAGACCGTGAACAAACCAGAATCCGCTTGAGAACTGTGGTATGAATATACAGAATAGGCTAGGCCACGTTTTTCGCGAATCTCTTGGAACATCCGTGAGCTCATACCGCCGCCAATGGCATTATTAATAAGCACCATAGCATATTGCAATGGGTCGCCAGAGCGGACCCCTGGTAGGGAAAGACAGATATGATTCTGTTCTGTTTTTTTGCGGTGAAACAACAAGTCCCCATAATAATCCGGTGGAGTCAACGGCGCAGATGTGCCATGATTAGCAAAAGAACCAAAATGCTGCTCCAGCAGCTCAATCAATCCATCGCTGATGTTCCCAGCTACACTAATTACCGTATTCTCAATCGTATACTGCTCCTTCATGTAGGCACGAAGATCATCCGGCTTCATCTCCATCAGCCGTTCCTTTAAGCCAAGGATAGAATACGCAAGCGGATGATCCTTGTAAGCAGCAGCACACATCAAATCATGCACAAGATCGTCTGGTGTATCTTCGCACATAGAAATTTCCTCAAGAATGACGTTCTTTTCTTTCTCCAGCTCTTCAGCATCCATACGTGAACGGAAGAACATATCTGCTAATACATCTACTGCGATAGGCAGATGCTCATCCAGTACTTTTGCATAATAGCAAGTATATTCCTTAGAAGTAAACGCATTTACATTGCCGCCAATAGCATCGAACTGTTCGGCAATATCCTTAGCACTATATCGGTCCGTACCTTTAAAAAGCATATGCTCTACAAAATGGGATATCCCGTTGTTTCCAGGGTGTTCATTCCGCGAACCTGTCTTCACCCATATTCCAAATGAAACGGACCGGCCGGTCGGAATTTTTTCCATCACTACTCGTAATCCATTGGATAATACTATTTTTTCCACTTCATGTCCTCCTGGCAATAGCCATGTTCTATCTAAATTAATACACGTGCCTATAATCCTACCAGAAATAGATCACTCACTCAACATCAGAGGGGATTAGACGCTCCGCTGACAGCGTTTGGCTAACTGTTCCTAGCTGTAACCCTTTTGCCTTTATCCCGCGTATCATGGCCTTCAGCGCCTTGGAGGATGAGGCAGTAGGATGCATTAGAACAAGTGTGCCGGCTTCAGCTTTGCTTGTGATTTTGGCAACTATAGATTCAGGAGAAGGATTTCGCCAATCCACCGTATCTACAGTCCAGAGTACAGTCTTTAAGCCCAAGCTGCTAGCGATTTCTACTGTCTCTTGATCGAAATCACCAGATGGAGGTGCGAACCATTTATTAGTGACTCCAAGCGATTCCTTTAGCAGCTTTTGCGTCTTCTCAATCTCAACGGTAGCCCGCGCTCGACTTAAAGTACTCATATTGGGGTGGGTATAGGCGTGATTCTCCATCTCATGACCACGCTTTAACATTTCTGTAGCAAGCTCTGGATTCTTACTCAGCCAGCTTCCATCCAGAAAAAACGTAACTTTCACGTTCTCTTCATCCAAAATATCCAGCATTGGCACGATATACTGATTCCCCCAAGCCACATTAATCATCAGTGATACCATCGGTTTCGCCGAATTTCCTCGATATATAGGTTCTGCTCCCAGTTCATTTAACGATACTTTTGGTTCGATCTGCCGATACACTAACTTTATGGGCTCTTTTGGTGCCAAAAGAGCATTCCGATAGGTACTCTCTACATCAATCTCAAGTCCGTTATAGCCCGGAATGGCTTTCCACACCCGGTCAACCACTGCATCCACTGGAGGTGCATTTAGTTTGGCCGCGGCGGTCTCAATCCTCAGACGAAGATCGTTGTTCGCCGCCTTAGGGATATCCATCCACACCGCGAGATCATCCTGCGGCTTCAATTGCGCAAGCATGTCTTTGACTGGTCCCTGTGTGCTACCAATTCCTATCACGATTGCTACACAAGCAACCACTAATGCCACTTTTTCCGTCTTCATGACGACTTCCTCCCCGGTAGAAACGAATTTCAGGTTCGTTCCACACGATTACAAAGACACTTTGTCCCAATCTATGAGACAAGGGAGGAATTTATGTCATGAACAGATACAAGACTAATAGATAGGAATGTTTGCTACAGTTTTCCAGCTTCGTTCATATAAAAAAAGAGCCAGAACGCAAATCGCTTCTGTCTCTTTTAATAATGAAATTAGATCCCTTTAGTAAAGGTTATTACTAAGATCAATCTTACGCTTTAGCTCCAGTTTCCGAAGTCAACACTGCTTTACGAGACAGGTTAACCCGGCCTTGTGGATCGATCTCGGTAACTTTAACGGTAATGGTGTCACCAATAGCAACAACATCTTCTACCTTAGCTACACGCTCAGTAGACAATTGGGAAATGTGTACCAATCCGTCTTTGCCCGGAATAAGTTCAACAAATGCACCAAATTTCTCAATACGTCTAACTGTACCCACATAGATTTCTCCGACTTGTACTTCACGCACAAGACCTTCGATAATCGAACGAGCCTTTTGGATCATTTCTTCATCTGAAGAACCGATAAAGACACGGCCATCTTGTTCGATGTCGATTTTCACGCCGGTTTCTTCAATAATTTTATTGATAATCTTACCACCAGCACCGATAACATCACGGATTTTGTCCGGATTGATGTTGATAATAATGATTTTTGGAGCATATTTGGACAGATTAGGTCTTGGCGCAGAGATCGCTTCATTCATTTTGTCCAAGATGAACAGACGGCCTTCTTTAGCCTGCTGAAGTGCATCTTGAAGAATGTTGCGGTCGATACCGGCAATCTTAATGTCCATTTGAATAGCTGTAACACCTTCTGCTGTACCAGCTACCTTGAAGTCCATATCTCCGAGATGATCTTCCATACCTTGAATATCCGTCAGGATGGAGACATGATCTCCGTCTTTGATCAGACCCATTGCTACTCCGGCTACTGGTGCTTTGATTGGCACACCAGCGTCCATCATAGCCAGAATGCTGGCACAGATACTTGCCTGGGAGGTAGAACCGTTAGATTCAATTGCTTCTGATACTAGACGAATCGTGTACGGGAATTCAGTTTCACTAGGAATTACCTTGGATAATGCACGTTCTCCAAGTGCTCCGTGACCGATTTCACGACGTCCTGGTGCTCTAAGCGGACGAGCTTCTCCTACGCTGAACGGAGGGAAGTTGTAATGGTGCATGAAACGTTTCGTTTCAGTAGGATCGATTCCGTCGAGGATTTGTACATCACCTAGAGCTCCAAGGGTACAAACGCTAAGGATTTGTGTTTGTCCACGTGTGAACAGACCGGAACCATGTGTACGCGGTAACAGGCTTGTATCACATTCAATCGGACGGATTTCATCAAGTTTACGTCCATCTGGACGAACCTTATCATGCGTGATTAGACGTCTTACTTCATCCTTCACGATATCATGTAGGACTTCTTTAACATCTTTCAGAAGCTCCGGTGCTTCTATGTACTTCTCTACGAAATACGCAACCGCTTCATCATTAACGACATCAATCGCTTCCTGACGAGCATGTTTTTCAGCAATTTTAACGGCTTCCACCAGACGAGCTTCAGCAAATGCACGGACCTCAGTATTCACGTCAGCATTCACTGCATGCAGCTTCACAGCCATTTTTTCTTTACCAGCCACTTTGACCAGTTCTTCAATGGTTGCAACGATCTTACGGATTTCATCATGACCGAACATAATCGCTTCGAGCATCACATCTTCCGTCACTTCATTCGCTTCTGCTTCAACCATCATGATTGCTTCCTTCGTTCCAGCAACCACTACATAAATATCACTGATTGCTTGCTGAGCCATATCCGGATTGATCACAAATTCTCCATTAATCCGACCTACAGCAACTCCGCCGATGGGTCCATCAAAAGGCACATCTGAAATACTAAGTGCAGCTGAAGTACCGATCATAGCAGCAATATCTGGTGCGCAGTCCTGATCCACACTCATTACCATGTTCAATACCTGAACATCGTTACGGAAACCTTCAGGGAACAGTGGTCTGATTGGTCGGTCAGTCAAACGGCTGGACAGAATCGCTTTCTCACTCGGTCTACCTTCCCGTTTAATAAATCCTCCCGGAATTTTACCTACCGCATATAATCTTTCCTCATAGTTAACTGTAAGCGGGAAAAAATCCAGGTCCTTCGGCTCTTTCGAAGCCGTAACGGTACATAATACCGAAGTATCCCCATAACGCACCATAACGGCTGCGTTTGCTTGTTTAGCTAGTCGGCCCGTTTCCAGCACAAGGCGTCTTCCGCCTAGCTGCATTTCTACACGTTTTTCCATAAATACCTCCTTGAATAGTAGTAGACCCGCAGTCAAATATTGCAGGTTCACATATCGATCTAATGAATCGGAAAGGCTTGTCCCCAAGCTAAAAACGCCTTCGGCGTCCTTATAAGGACGGTAGCGTTTATGCGAGAATTATAAGGATAAAGTATAGCATGAAACATATACTTTCTTATAATTCAAGGTATGTAGCCTGTTCTGTATACATATAAGAAGAAACGGCTAAGTCTTACAGATGATGTAAAGTGGCCGTTTTTACGAATAATCTCATCAGTCTTGCTATAAAGTTTTCCCTAAATTTTCAAAAAGCAACCCAGCTGTCCCGCTGTCGCTCCGAGAAGGACATACGGTATACAACCAGGCTGCTTTAAGGGTTATCTTATGGAAAATTAACGACGCAATCCCAGTCTTTCGATCAGGGCGCTGTAACGTCTGATGTCTTTGTTTTTCAAATACGCCAGAAGTTTACGACGTTGTCCAACCATTTTCAACAATCCGCGACGGGAGTGATGATCTTTCTTGTGCGTACGCAAGTGGTCAGTCAAATTAACGATGTTCTCCGTTAGGATAGCAACTTGCACCTCAGGGGATCCAGTATCGGATTCGTGAGTTTTGTGCTCGTCGATCAATTGATGTTTACGTTCTTGAGTTAATGCCATCCTGTTCACCTCCTTCAATATAATCGCCATTAGCCTCGTCACCGTCGGTGAGAACGTGCAACCAAGCTAAGGTTATGGTGCTGTAAGCCAGCAACGTTTATTAGTATAGCATCTCCATTAACAAAAGTAAACGGCTTGTCCGGGATGACTATAGATTATAACCCAAAATCTTCTTCGCGGTTTCTGCATCCTCACCGATTTGAGTAATCAATGCACCAATGGATTCGAATTTTCGTTCAGGACGAATGTAAGATACTAACTCCACCTTAAGCTCTTGATCATACAAATCACCTTCGAAGTCAAACAGATGGACCTCAAAGCTTGGCGTCAATACACCCTCATGAAAGGTAGGTTTAACGCCCACATTCATGACCCCGTACAAAACTTTATCCTTATAAAAGACTCGGACCGCATATACACCTTTAGTCGGAATGACAAAATGAGCACTGAGCTTCAAATTCGCCGTTGGAAAACCAATGGTGCGACCTCTCTTCTCACCATGACCCACTTCACCACGCAGATAGTAGCAACGTCCGAACCAGGAGTTTGCCAGCTCTAAATCCCCGTTTTGGAGACTTTTACGAATGCCGGAGCTGCTGACCTTCTCACCATCTAGCAGAAAAGGGGGAGCAACCTCTACATTCATAACACCTTCACCCAGCTTGCGAAGCATTTCAACATCGCCTTCACCTTGATAACCAAAACGAAAGTCAAAGCCGACAACTGCAGTTACAATATGTAGCGGCAAAAGCATAACAGAGACAAAATTCTGTGGACTTACACGGGAAAGCTGCTCGTTAAATTCAATAACATATAAGATATCGACACCCAAACTAGCAAGAATCTCCTGCTTTTCTACGGGTGGCGTCAAATACCCTTCATAATCACCCTTACCCATAACATCTTTAGGATGTGGATGAAATGTAAGGACTGCGGCCGGCACACCTTGTTTACGGGCTAGGGCCACAGCGGATGTAATGACGCTAGCATGCCCACGATGCAATCCGTCAAACTGCCCTAGAGCAGCCACTTGAGGCTGAGCCCACTCTGCAGCAGTCTCCGGAGACATCGGATAAGTTAACGTTACGGTTCTCACGCTGTTTCTCACCTACAATTCACTTGGTAAAATTGATTTAAGCTTGTGCAAATACCTTCACTGGAGCAATTGCACCTGTATCTTCCAATTCATAAATGCCAAGAAATCCACCTTGAAGATCGTATAGCCGAAATTGACTGTTCGTCTTCACCTCTGGAGCTATAAATCGTGAGGACAAACGCTGCCCCTGCAAAGCTGCCTTCTTTTTCTCATCCATTACAGTGTGCTTTGGCATATGAGAAATGGCTTCGTCTGCAGCGATTAAATGATCTTCCAATGTTCCGGCTTCCTTGTGAGTCGCAATATCCTCTAGCGTAAGACAATGACTGGCTGAAATCCCTGCCGACATCGTTCTCTCTAGTTTCACCATCACACCCGGCAGTCCAAGTGCTCGTCCGATATCGACACAGAGCGTACGAATGTACGTCCCCTTAGAGCAAAGCACCCGGAATGTGATATCGGGATGATTGCCTTCCCAAGTCATATCCGTCATTTCAATTTCATAAATCTCTACTTCACGGCTTTTACGTTCAACGGTTTTACCTTCTCTTGCTAACTCATAAAGACGTTTGCCGTCAACTTTAACCGCAGAATACATCGGTGGAACCTGAGAAATAACCCCTTTAAATGAAGCGAGCACTGATAGAATCTCTTCTTCAGTTACATGCACCTCATCTACAGTTTCTATAATAGTCCCAGTTAAGTCCTCAGTATCACTGGACATCCCTAGTCTCAGTGTTGCCACATATTCTTTAGGCAACTCCTGAATATACTCCACGACACGAGTAGCACGGCCCAGACAAAGTGGCAGCACACCTGTTACCTGTGGATCAAGCGTTCCCGTATGTCCGATCCGTTTCATACCGAGAATACGACGCGCCTTGGCCACAACATCATGTGAAGTGAAGCCGGCCGGCTTGTAAACCGCCAGTACACCTTCTAATTCACTCATAAATGACGTCTTACCTCCTCAAGCACCTGCGATATTGCCGTTTCGAGTGTAGCTTCTATACGCGCACCTGCAGCACGGGTATGACCGCCACCTCCAAACGTTTGCGCTAGATCAGCCACGTCGACCTTACCCGCAGAACGCAAACTAACTTTAACCGCATGTTCATGAATGACTTTGAACAGAATCCCTACTTCCACACCTCGAATATTACGAGGGTAGTTCACGAGACCTTCTAAATCTTCATTAGCAGCAGCACATTCAATCATATCCTCCGGTGTAACATAGAGCCAGGCAATATCCCCTTCGGGTGATAATTGAAGAGTATTTAACGCTTTATTTAAAATTTTAATCTGCGGCAATGTCATTTCTTCAAGTAATGTCTCAGCCAGTTCAGGACCGTTAACGCCATAAGAAAGCAGTTCAGATACGGCTGCCATTACTTTTGGTGATGTGTTGGTATATCGAAATCCACCAGTATCTGTCAAAAGACCTGTGTATAAAGCTGTGGCGATATCAATGTCCCATTCAATATCGAACGTCTTCAGCAGATCGAACAAAATTTCCGCAGTCGCAGCAGCATCCGGTTTAATTAAATTCACAAGTCCATAACCGTTGTTAGTGGGATGATGGTCAATGTTCAAGATTAGAGCATCCTTCGCAAAATAGCGATGAGTCAGTCCTACTCGCTGAAAATCAGCACAATCCACACAGATCACATTGCTGTATTGACGGGGCGGCTCACTAGAGGCCATATTGATGATTTCATCCGAATGCCATAAATATTCCATCCGCTTCGGTATCGGTCCTTCATTCAGCATAGTGTATTTTTTGCCCAGACATGAGAGAAGCCAGCCCACCGCTAGGGTGGAGCTGACTGCATCTCCGTCCGGCTGAACATGCGACACTACAAGGTAATCGTCGTGTTCCAGCAGAAACTCACGGGTCTGCTGGAGACTTTGTTCATAGCTCTGCATTCGCCGTCTCCTTTATAAAGGTTGTTCAAAATAGCCTTGAGCTATTTTGAACTCCTTTTAGTACCTATTTCTAATCGTTCTTATGAAGCTCTCCAAGAAGTTTCTCAATGTGACTGCCATAAGCGACAGATTCATCGATCTTGAAGATCAGTTCCGGTGTATGCCGAAGGCGTATCGCCTTGCCAAGCTCGGAGCGAAGAAAACCATTAGCTTTCTCAATCGCTTTAAGGGAGCCTGACTTCTGCTCTTCATCCCCGAACACGCTTAGGTATACTTTCGCTTGCGACAGATCGTTAGTCACGTCTACGCCAGTTACAGTTACAAAACCGATTCGAGGATCTTTCAGTCCGCTTTGGATAAGTTGACTAAGCTCTTTCTTGATCTGCTCGCCCACTCGTCCTGCTCTAATTTTAGACATCTATATTCACCTCTTCGCTTAGCGCTCTACAGTTTCCATAAGAAACGCTTCGATAATGTCGCCCTCTTGGACGTCATTATAGCGTTCCAAAGTTATGCCGCATTCATAACCTTGCGCCACTTCTTTGGCATCATCTTTAAAGCGTTTCAAGGTATCAACTTTACCTGTAAATACAACGATTCCGCTACGGATCAAGCGCATTTCAGCATTACGGGTAATTTTACCATCAATTACCATACAACCTGCAATGGTACCCACTTTACTGATTTTGAAGACGCTACGTACTTCAGCGTGACCGATAACGTTCTCTTTATAGATAGGATCAAGCATACCCTTCATTGCACTTTCAATTTCCTCGATTACATTGTAGATGATGTTATGGAGACGAACATCTACTTTTTCTTGTTCAGCAGCTGCCTTAGTTTGAGCGTCCGGACGAACGTTAAAGCCAATAACAATAGCATTAGATGCTGCTGCAAGTGTAATATCGGATTCCGTAATGGCACCAGCACCACTGTGAATGATCTTCACGCGGACGCCTTCCACTTCGATCTTAGCCAGGGAACCTTTAAGTGCCTCGACTGAACCTTGTACGTCAGCTTTAATGATAACGTTAAGGTCTTTGATTTCGCCGTCTTTAATGTGCTGGAACAAATCATCCAATGTTACACGGGTGTTCGTATTCAGCTCAGATTGACGTTGGGATGTGGAACGTCTATCAGCAATCGCACGGGCTTTACGCTCGTCTTCGAAAGCCATAAACGGATCGCCAGCTTGTGGTACCTCAGTCAAACCAGTAATTTCTACTGGTGTGGAAGGTCCAGCTTCCTTGATCTTACGTCCTTTATCATTAACCATCGCACGTACACGACCGAAGCAGTTACCTGCTACGAAAGCATCGCCGACTTTCAATGTACCGTTCTGTACCAGAACACGTGCAACTGGTCCACGATTCTTATCAAGCTCAGCTTCTATAACCGTACCGCGTGCCCGTTTGTCAGGGTTCGCTTTGTACTCATTTACTTCAGCAACGAGCAGAATCATTTCCAGCAGTTCTTCCAAGTTAATACGTTGTTTTGCAGAAAGGTTAACGAAGATGGTATCTCCGCCCCACTCTTCAGGAACGAGTTCATAGCTTGTAAGCTCTTGCTTCACTTTGTCAGGATCTGCACCCGGCTTGTCGATTTTATTAACAGCGACAATAATCGGAAGTCCAGCAGCCTTAGCATGTGCAATAGCTTCAACGGTCTGAGGCATAACACCGTCATCAGCAGCAACTACGATAATAGTCATATCTGTTACCTGTGCACCACGAGCACGCATAGCAGTAAATGCTTCGTGACCAGGTGTATCTAGGAACGTGATTTTCTTCTGGTTGATTTCAACTTGATAAGCACCGATATGCTGTGTGATTCCGCCTGCTTCGCCTAGAGATACACTCGTCGAACGAATGGCATCCAGCAAAGTAGTTTTACCGTGGTCAACGTGACCCATGATCGTAACTACTGGAGGACGTGACTGAAGTTCTTCTTCAGCATCATTCTCTTCCACAGTTTCAAAGCTATCCTCATCAACAGGAATCTTCACTTCTACTTCTACGCCGAATTCAGCAGCGAGTAGCAGGATGGTGTCGATATCCAGCTCTTGGTTGATGGTTGCCATAACACCCATAGAGATCAGCTTCTTAATTACTTCAGAAGCGTCTTTGTGAAGCAATTTTGCTGTTTCACCAACAGTCATGCTACCACGAACGATAATCTTCTTAGGTGTGTTATCGATCTTCTCACGGTGAACCATTGGCTGATTCTTGCCGCGGCCATTCTTACCACCACGACCGCGGTAGTTACCGCCTTTGCCATCATCAAACCGTCTATTGTTCGTATTTGGTCTACCACCAGTTGTGTTCTTCTTAGGACCTCTGTCGTCACCGCGTGTGAAGCCACCGCCAGTGCCAGATTGACCTTGTGGGCGGCTGTCAGTGCGAGGTGCACTGCTTTGTCCTTGCGGACGGCTGCCAGTATTATTTCCTTGTGGACGGCTACCACCGGTATTACTACCTTGCGGACGGCTGCCACCAGTGCTGCTGCCTTGCGGACGGCTACCACCGGTACTGCTACCTTGTGGACGGCTGCCAGTATTACTTCCTTGCGGACGGCTGCCACCAGTGTTGCTACCTTGTGGACGATTGCCGCCTGTGCTACTTCCTTGCGGACGGCTTCCGCTAGTACTGTTAGTACGTGGAGCTCCGCTTTGTTGCGGACGTGCATTCTGCGTTGAACCTGTTGTTGTTCTGCGGGAATCTTGTCCGCTTTGGGGCCTTGGGGACGTCGTCGATTGGTTGTTGTTTTGGTTACTGTTCATACCTACCTGCTTTTCCTGTTGATTTTTGTTGGCATTCTGAGCACTTTGGGGTTCGGCAGTTACCGCACCGGTTGTCACCGGACGGCTGCTAGAGCTGGTATCCCGTTTGGCTGCAGCGTTCGACTTGATATCCTTGAAGAATTGCTCTACTTTGTTCACGGAACCGTTCTCCATGACACTCATATGATTATTCACAGGGACATTCAAACGCTTCAGAATTGTAATAATTTCTTTACTGCTCATGTTTAGTGACTTGGCGTATTCGTACACGCGCAATTTATCTTTGTTCTCTTCTTTAGTCAATAAATCCACCTCCGACAGTATCTCCGAGTTGCTTGGAGATCATTTCCGCGAATCCTTTATCCGTAATGGCCAGTACTACACGCTGGTCTTTACCAATACTTGCACCGAGGCTGTCTCGGTGAAATGCGATTACTAGTGGAATATCGTAGGTTCCGCATTTATCACGGAACTTTTTTTGGGTATTATCTGAAGCGTCACCTGCCAGAACGACCAGCTTCGCCTCTGAAGACCGTACAGCTTTGAGTACAGCCTCATCGCCGGTGACTATCTTGCCTGCTCTCATGGCAAGCCCTAAATAAGAAAGCGCCTTACTCATTATCCTCACTATCCTTTGCTGCTAGAAACTGCTCTTCCACGGAAGTAAACTCCCGGGCAAGCTGGTCATAGATTTCAGGACTCACTTGACATTTCAAAGCGCGGTCAAGTGCTTTATTCTTCTGTGCCAGCTTAAAGCATTCAAGCTTGCCGCATATGTAAGCACCACGGCCTGACTTCTTTCCTGTCAGATCAATCAGTACTTCACCCTCGGGCGTTCTAACCACTCGAATCAGCTCTTTTTTCGGCATCATCTCCTGGGTAGCAACGCATTTGCGCAGCGGCACCTTTCTTTGTTTCATACATACGCCTCCCGTCAAGCAGGTTAATTAATCAATGGAGACGGAATCCTGATGCATTTCATCAATAGAAGTTCTCGGTCTACCGTATTCCTGCTCCGCTTGACTTTCACTCTTGATATCAATTTTCCAGCCGGTAAGCTTAGCGGCAAGACGTGCATTTTGCCCTTTAATACCGATAGCCAGTGATAATTGATAATCAGGAACGATCACCCGTGCCATTTTCTCTGCTTCAAAGACTTGAACTTCAAGCACCTTAGAAGGGCTGAGTGCATTAGCGACATACTCCTGCACCAGATCAGAGTAACGGACGATATCGATCTTCTCGCCACGAAGCTCAGTAACGATGGTTTGAACGCGTGTTCCTCTTGGGCCTACGCAAGAACCAACTGGATCCACTTCCGGATTGCGGGAATACACAGCAATCTTCGAACGGAAGCCAGCTTCGCGAGCTACGGAACGAATTTCAACTACACCATCAAAGATTTCCGGAACTTCTAGTTCGAACAGACGCTTCAGCAATCCGGGATGACTGCGGGACAGCATAATTTGCGGTCCTTTGGTGGTGTTCTCAACTTTAGTGATATAAGCCTTGATACGCTCGCTTTGTTTAAACTTCTCACCTGGCATCAATTCGCTAAGCGGCAAGACCGCTTCAATTTTACCAAGATCAATGTAAATGTTCCGCATATCTTGACGTTGTACAAGTCCTGTTACAATATCATCTTCTTTGTCAATAAAGGCATTATAGATGAGTCCACGCTCTGCTTCGCGAATCCGTTGTGTTACAACCTGCTTTGCAGTCTGTGCAGCAATACGCCCGAAATCACGTGGTGTTACTTCAAGCTCAGCAATGTCTTCAAGCTGGAAATGCGGGTTAATTTCTCTGGCTGCCGGCAATGAGATTTCAGTCCTTGTATCCAGGACCTCTTCAACAATTAGCTTGCGGGCAAACACTTTAATGACACCTGTGTTGCGGTTCATGTCAACACGCACGTTCTGTGCTGCATTGAAATTACGTTTATAACTAGAGATCAGCGCCGCTTCGATCGCTTCGAACAGCACATCTTTACTGATGCCTCTCTCCCTTTCCAGCTCATTCATTGCTTCAATAAACTCCATACTCATGAATTTCCGGCCCCCCTTTCAAGACGTTAAAAAATAATGGCCAATCTCGCGCTTGCGACTTTGGCATACGGTACTACATGTTCTTTTTTGCCCGCGGAGATGAGCAGTTCCTCGTTCTCGAACGAGAGCAAACGACCTTCAAATTCTTTGAGTCCTTGAATCGGCTCATAAACAGTCACATACACGTCCTTACCTACCGCTTTAGCTACATCCGCAGCTTTTTTGAGAGGACGCTCTGCTCCCGGTGAGGAAACCTCAAGGAAATATGCCTCAGGGATAGGATCATTCTCATCCAACTGCTGACTGAAATATTCGCTAATGCTTCCGCAGTCATCAATATCAATGCCGCCTTCTTTATCTACGAATATACGCAGAAACCAATTGGAGCCTTCCTTCACGTATTCAACGTCCACCAGTTCGAAACCATTGTCGTCGAGATAGGGCCCGAGCATCTGCTCTACCGTTTGTTTAATTTTAGATTTGGGTGTGCTCAAAAGAAAATTACCTCCACGAACTTGTCTTTTGCTATATACCAAAGATAAAGAGTGGGTTTCCCCACTCTTTACACAACGGACTTATCTCATTATTACCAAAGAAATTATACCATAGTGAGTCTGGACTGACAAGTGCTAGCCCTTGACTCCCCCTTTGGAGCTCTCTTTTCTAGCCATGAAATAAGTGTTGTTAAAGCCTTTAAAATAGGGAAAGTTGATTGCTCTCCGGTAGGCCGCGGAAGCAGCCCATATTGGTTAGCAGCTCAATAACTGTCTTACTCGCCTTGGATTTTTGCTGGAAATCCTCAATAGAAAGGAACTCCCCGGCATCTTTCGCAGCGGCAATGTTGATAGCAGCATTCTCACCAATTCCCGCTAATGCGGAAAACGGAGGAATCAAACTCTTGTCATCAACAATAAACTTATTCGCTTCCGAACGGTAAAGATCAATGTTTTTGAATGTAAACCCACGTGCCGTCATCTCCAAAGCCATCTCAAGGACAGGCAACATAGCCTTTTCCTTTGGCAAAGCTTGAAATCCTTTTTGCTCAATTTCTACGATCTGACGGTTGATCGCTTCATATCCCTTACAGCACAATTCAATATCAAAATCTGCTGCACGTACAGAGAAATAAGTCGCATAATATTCAATAGGATGATACAGCTTGAAGTAGGCGGTACGTACTGCAGAAATTACGTATGCAGCAGCATGCGCCTTCGGGAACATGTATTGAATCTTCAGACAAGAATCAATATACCATTGTGGAACCTTGCACTTTTTCATTTCCTCGATCCATTCGTCAGATAAACCTTTACCTTTACGAACACTCTCGGTAATTTTAAAGGCCAAGCTCGCATCCATTCCCGCTTTATAAATTAAGAAGAGCATGATGTCATCCCGACAACCGATAACGGTCTTAATGTTACAAGTGTTATTCTTTATAAGCTCTTGCGCGTTACCAAGCCAAACTCCAGTACCATGAGACAAACCTGATATTTGCAGTAAGTCAGCAAAGCTGGATGGTTTCGACTCAATAAGCATTTGACGTACGAACTTAGTACCCATTTCGGGCACACCATAGGTCGCAACCGGTGATCTGATTTCGTCAGGTCTTACTCCAAGTGCATCTGTAGAGTTAAACATGCTCATTACTTTCGGATCATTCATCGGGATAGAAGTTGGATCAACACCTGTCAAATCCTGCAGCATCCGCATCATCGTCGGATCATCATGACCCAGAATATCAAGCTTCAGCAAATTCGCGTCAAAAGCGTGATAATCAAAGTGTGTGGTCTTCCATTCGGCATTGACATCATCCGCCGGGAATTGCACTGGCGTAATATCTTCTACCTCCATATAGTCTGGAACAACGACTATACCACCAGGATGCTGTCCCGTACTACGTTTAACACCTGTACAACCGGCCGCCAGACGGCCAACTTCAGCTCCACGCCAACGTTTCTGGTGAAGTTCTTCGTATTTTTTTGCAAATCCGAAAGCTGTCTTCTCAGCCACGGTACCAATCGTTCCGGCACGGAATACATTTTTCTCACCAAACATTTCTTTGGTAAAGTTATGTGCATTCGGCTGATATTCCCCTGAGAAGTTCAAGTCGATATCGGGAACTTTATCCCCTTTAAATCCAAGGAAGGTCTCGAACGGAATATCCTGGCCTTCACCTTTGAGCTTCTGACCGCAATCCGGGCAAACTTTATCTGGTAAATCGAATCCGCTCCGCACACTACCGTCCAGGAACCATTCACTATGGCGACACTCAGGGTTTAGGCAAATATAATGCGCAGGCAAAGGATTAACTTCTGAAATTCCAAGAAATGTAGCTACTACAGAAGAGCCTACAGAACCCCGCGAACCTACGAGATATCCATCTCGATTTGATTTTTTAACGAGACGTTCAGAAATCAAATAGTTGGCAGAGAACCCGAATTTAATAATCGGTGCAAGCTCTTTCTCCAAACGGGCAATAACTACTTCAGGTAGTTCTTCGCCATAAATGGATTTGGCAGTGTTATAACAGGTCTCGCGAATTTCTTCGTCCGCCCCTTCAAGAATTGGTGTAAATAGCTTATCTGGAAATAGCTCCAGCTCTTCAAAACGTTCTGCCAGCTCAACTGTATTCGTAACCACGACTTCCATCGCTTTTTCAGCACCGAGAAATTCGAATTCAGACAGCATTTCATCCGTTGTGCGGAAGTGTGCATCCGGTTTGCGTTGGTCTTTAAGCGGACTAAAGCCTGTGATCCCATTAATCGTAATATCACGATACAGCTTGTCCCGGGGTTCAAGATAATGCACATTCCCCGTTGCGATAACAGGTTTATTCAACTGTTCCCCTATTTCGCAAACCTTGCGGACTACATCGCGAAGCTCATCAGGGCCTGCTACAAAGCCCTTGTCCACCAAGTGCATGTACATGGTCAATGGCTGAATCTCCAGCACATCATAAAAATGAGCAACCTCCATGGCTTCCTCAGTCGTTTTGTTGAGTACTGCTTCAAAAAACTCTCCACGTTCACAACCGGAAATCACGAGCAGTCCATCTCTATGCTCTTCCAGCTTGGATTTCGGAATACAAGGTACACGTTTGAAATATTCCGTATGTGACATGGAAATGAGCTTATAGAGATTTTTTTTGCCTACTTGATTAAGTGCATAAATATTACAGTGGAACGGTCTTGTGTTCGAAAGATCATTACCCACATAATCGTTTAGTCGATCAAGGCGGGTCATGCCCTTCATCTTTTCAGCATCTGCGAGCAATCCCGTTAATATACCGCCGAGCGCTATGGTATCATCAATCGCACGGTGATGGCTTTCCAGAAGAACTTTATATTTATCGGCTAATGTGTTCAGCCTGTGATTCTTCATGCTTGGATATAGTAACCGAGCGAGCTCAAGCGTATCAAGAGATGGATTCGGAAGCACAGGTTCACCTATTTTACGTAACGAGGCCTGAATAAAACCCATATCAAATCTGGCGTTATGAGCAACAAGGATACTGTCACCCACAAATTCAACAAACTTACGCAGCACTGGCTCAAGATCAGGAGCATCCTTAACCATTTCATCCGTAATATTGGTCAATTGCTGAATATGATAAGGGATCTTCTCATGCGGATTAACAAAAGTAGAATAACGGTCTACTTCTTTGCCTTCGCACATTTTAATGGCCGCCAGCTCCGTAATATTATTGCGGGTAATCGATAATCCAGTGGTCTCTATATCAAACACTACATAGGTAGCTGTCTTCAAGTCCAAAGGCTGAGCATTCTCGACAATATTCACAGAGTCATTCACAACATTGGCTTCCACGCCATAAATCATTTTTATCTTATGCTTATGAGCTGCATGGTTCGCATCAGGAAAAGCCTGAACTCCGCCATGATCAGAAATAGCAATCGCAGGATGCCCCCACTGGGCAGCTGTTTTGACATAGGTAGTGATCGGAGTGACCGCATCCATCGTACTCATCGTAGTGTGAAGGTGGAATTCCACCCGTTTCTTAGGAGCCGTATCTTTACGCGCAGGCGGTGCCTTAACTTCCGTTAAATCCGAAGGGATCATCACTAGCTCAGGAATCTGCATAAAACGGTCATATTCAACTTTTCCGCGTGCTCTTACCCATTTACCGTTTGCTAGCTGACTCATAACCTTCAGATCATCTTTAGTCTTCGCGAACATCTTCATTTGTAGAGAATCCGTAAAATCGGTCAAACTGAAGGTGAACAAGGTACTACCATTGCGAAGTTCCTTACGATCCAGACCAAAAATGGTACCCTGAATTGTAATTTTCTTCTCTTCATCTTGAATTTCAAGAATCGGCACAGCCTGTTCCTTAATTTCATACCCCACTTGAAGCTTAATTACTTCATTAGGATCGCTATCATCAGCAGGAGCTTCTGATTCTACAGCAGTCATCATCTGCTCAACGATCTCGCGTTGTTCTTGCTGAAGCTTTTGTTGAAATTCTTCGTATGCTTCAACATTATTATTTTCGTTCTCTGCCATTAGCACTTTAACTTTTAAGGAGAGACCGAAATACTTATCATAAAATTTAATAATTGCCCCATCGATGCCTTTTTTACGAGCCAGCTCCATAGAAGTGGAGTCACTCATCGTCAGCATTAAAGTGTCATCTTTAAGCTCTTGGGTAGAACGTGTCAGCCAGCCATTAACCGAAGGGATCTCGCGAGTCACCCACTCCAGAAACAATCCCCAATATTCTTGGACTAGCTCTGCTCTACTAACTTTTTGATCATATACGAATAAAAAGCTTACTTTGGCTATATGCTGTAGCTTCTCGCGCATTCTGAGGCAAAATGTCCGGTATACCTGCGCTGGAACCAGACTTTCTTTCGCAATCACAATTTGCCAGTCTCGGTTACCACGGCTGATCTCTACTCGTTCTATATATCCATCTAAAAAGTAGGGATCCATAATTGCAGGTGGAATTTCACCTTGCTTCATCAAGAGCTCGAATCTTTTTCTTCTCTCCTGGTTTTGTTCCATGCTTTCCTCCCACCTTTGATAACTCCGTAAAACACAATCAATGATATTCAGTGAAAGTTATGACAAGCATAAACGCCTTCGGCGTCCTTATGAGGACGGTAAGTGTTTATGCGAGAAATAAAAGGATAATTTATTACGTAAGCCTATAAATTCTTATATTTTAAAAAGCTTCTGGATTCAAAAAGCATTGGGTTTTTTCGGCCCGCTGACTCCTCTCTCCAGAAGCTAGATTAAAATACTACAAGACTGTTGATCGGTACCAAAAGATTAATATGCCTTTGCAAAAACCACAGTATGCTCAGCTGGTTTACCACAGCAAATGCAGACTTGTTTCTTCTCCGCCGGATCGAAAGGAATGTTACGGCTACCCGCACCTGTCTCTTCCTTAACTTTGGACTCGCATTCTTCGGAACCACACCAGCCAGCTAGTGCAAAGCCGCGTTTTTCTTCCATTGAAGCTTTCATTTCTTCCAAGGAATCTACAGAATAGAAATGGTCCTCACGGAATTTCAGGGCACGTTCGAACATTTCATTATGAACCTGCTCGAGCATTGCTTGTACCTCTTCAACAAGGTTCTCCTGCTGAATTACCTTCTTCTCACCTGTGACACGGGATACGATAACGCAAACGCCATTCTCCATATCGCGTGGTCCAAGCTCCAAGCGCACAGGTATACCGCGCATTTCATATTCATTGAACTTCCAACCTGGCGTTACATCCGAACGATCATCCACACGTACACGAACACCTGCGTTCTTCAGCTCCTTGAACAGCTCGTCTGTCCGTCCAATCACGGCTTCACGAGTTTTAGGAGGTCCGATCGGAATCATAATCACTTGAGTTGGCGCTACCTTAGGTGGCAGAACAAGACCACGGTCATCGCCATGTACCATAATCAGCGAACCAATCAAGCGTGTAGTGGATCCCCATGAGGTCGTATGCACATATTCTAAATTATTGTCGCGGCTCAAATACTGGATCTCAAATGCTGTTGCAAACTTGGTACCCAAGTAATGTGAGGTAGCAGCCTGAACAGCACGTCCATCTTTCATCATCGCTTCAATAGAATACGTATCTACTGCACCAGCAAAACGCTCGGAAGGTGTCTTTTGTCCAGTGATCACCGGAATGGCAAGGAATGTCTCGGCAAAATCACGGTAGTTATCCAGCATCTTCATGGTTTCTTCACGAGCTTCGGCTTCATTCTCATGCGCAGTATGCCCTTCTTGCCAAAGAAACTCAGTAGTGCGGATAAATGGTAAAGTACGCTTCTCCCAACGAACCACGTTCGCCCATTGATTGATAAGTACAGGAAGGTCACGATAGGACTGAATCCATTTGGAATACATGTGCCCGAACATGGTCTCAGAAGTAGGACGGACAGCCAGACGTTCTTCAAGCACGTCTCCACCAGCCTCAGTTACCCATGGCAGTTCGGGATTAAAGCCTTCAATATGATCCTTTTCCTTTTGAAAGAAACTCTCTGGAATGAACACTGGAAAATAAGCATTACGATGCCCAGTTTCCTTGAGGCGACGGTTCATTTCCTCCTGAATATGCTCCCATATTTCATAGCCCTCTGGCTTAAATACGATACAGCCACGAACAGGAGAGTAGTCCATCAAGTCTCCTTTTTTTATAACATCAATATACCAGCGTGAGAAATCCTCGCTTTGCGGCGTGATTTCCGTAACGAATTGCTTATCTTTTGCCATGTAATGGAATGCCTCCCGAAGAAAATTAGCCGCTGATCAAACGTAAAATATCATTATACGTAACAGCAATCATTAATAAAAATAACAGTGCAAATCCGACAAAGTGAACCATACCTTCACGACTCGGATCTACAGGTTTACCGCGTAATGCCTCCACACCTAGGAACGCCAGACGGCTTCCATCGAGTGCCGGAATCGGTAATAGGTTGAAAATCCCCAGATACAAGCTTAGGATAGCAGCCCAATAGGTAAGATACTGAATGCCTTGTTGGGCAATTTGACCGGTTACTTCAAAGGTACGAACCGGACCTCCAATATCATCCATATTGAATTTATTGATCAATTGCTTAAAGCCCAGAAAGATAGCTTCCGTCGTATCGACCATAGCTTTACCTGAACCTGTCAACGTCTCTCCAACCCCTGCTTTGCGGGTAGGAAGCTCAGGTGTAATCCCGATTTTACCGCCTTCTTGTCCCTCCATGCTACGAGGAACGAGAGTCACATTAAGGGTCTCATCACCACGTTGCAGCATCCATTTCATTTCTTTCCCTTTGGACTCCGAGGTTAAGTCAATCATTTTTTGGTAATCGGCACCAATCTTCTCACCGTTGATGGAGACAATAATGTCACCCTTCTGCAATCCCGCCTCTTGTGCAGGCATTCCTTCAGAGACATCACCGATCTTAACATAAGTAGGATTCTCCACCGGAATTCCAACCATTTGCAAATGGATGGCAAACAGAACAAAGGCTAACAGGAAGTTCATCACAGGACCCGCAACAATAGCCAATGCACGCTGACCCACTGTTTTACTACCGAATTGGCGATCTTTAGGCGCAATTTGAGTCTGTTGCGTTCCTTTAATCATCATCGCTTGAGGATGAACGTCATAAGTAGTAACTTCGCCATCCACATCCAAGCGGATTTGCAGATCATTTTCAAGATCAGTATGCAAAGCCTCACCACGGATTACATTTTTACGTGTATCCAGTGCGTCCAGATAAATATTTTTCACTTTGTTATCCTGACCGAGTCTTACTGCAATGGTCTGTCCTGAGCCAATTTCAATAATTTCCGGATCTTCACCAGCCATCCGAGCATAACCGCCAAAAGGCAGTAAACGCAAAGTGAACTGTGTCTCATTCCGTTTATAAGAAAACAGTTTCGGACCGAAACCGATAGCAAATTCCCTCACGAGAATACCGGCGCGTTTGGCAAAATAATAGTGACCCCATTCATGTACAGTCACCAGGACAAAAAACATGAGCACCGTTAATAAAACGACTTGAACCATTTCCAAACGTATCATCCCCCTTTAGGTGTAAGACCGAAGTATGTCCTCTTAATTTATCATTATTCTCCGATCAGGCACAAGAGAATCAACTGTCCCAACCTATTTTTAGGGCAAAGTAAGTATTTCCAGCTTATCTAGAGATTTCACTACGTTCTACAGCGTTGCTGCCAGCTCACGAACACGCTTATCACAGGATTCAATTTGTTCCAAATTCGGATTGTCCTCGTTAATATGACGATGCAGCACTTCCCCGATGATCTCCTCAATGCGCAGGAATGGGATCTCATGACTCAAGAAACGAGCAACAGCAATTTCATTCGCAGCATTAAAAGCAGTAGTAGCTGTCCCTCCAGCTTTTCCACAATCCATGGCTAGCTTAAGCGCAGGGAATCGTTCATAGTCCATTTCTCGGAAAGTCAAACGTCCAACTTCAGCTAACGACAAACGCTGTGCCGGCGATTCCCAGCGTTCGGGATACGTGAGCGCATATTGAATCGGGACACGCATATCGGGATTACCAAGCTGAGCAATAATACTGCTATCGCGGAACTCCACATATGAGTGAATGATACTCTCTGGATGCAAAAGTACATTTACTTGTTCATAAGGTAGACCAAATAACCAATGCGCTTCAATCACCTCAAGCCCTTTATTCACCATTGTAGCAGAATCAATCGTGATTTTCGCGCCCATGCTCCAATTCGGATGACGAAGTGCATCTTCTACTGTTACATTCTTGAGTTGATCACGAGTGAAATCCCGGAAGGATCCACCAGAAGCCGTTAAAGTGATGCAAGCAATATCCGCGAGATTCTCACCATTTAAGCACTGAAAAATAGCAGAATGCTCGCTATCAATAGGTAACAACTTAACACCCTTACGATTAGCTAGATCAGTGACGAGGTGTCCTGCCGTTACCAAAGTCTCTTTATTAGCTAGTCCAATATGTTTGCCTGCTTCGATCGCAGCTAACGTGGATTGGAGGCCTACACTACCCATAACAGCCGTTACGACCATTTCGGCATCTCCACCAGCTGCCACCTCAACAAGACCTTCATTCCCGCTGTATAGCTGTATGCCAGAAGGCAGACTGGATCTAATCTCATCTGCCAACTCCTTTGTTGCAACAGAAACACGACGAGGATTAAACCGACGGACTTGTTCCAGCAATAACGCTGTATTCGTTCCAGCTGCCAAGCCATCTACTTGAAAAGAGTCTGGGTGCATAGCGATGACATCTAGAGTCTGAGTGCCGATCGAACCTGTGGAACCAAGAACACTTATTTTTTTCATAGTTATACCCTCTCCTTCCGTTAATAGTAAGGCATGAGCGTTAGGATATGTACGAATGGAAATACGATAATCCAGCTGTCACATCGATCAAGAATACCACCGTGACCTGGCAGAAGTGTGCCTGAATCTTTGATACCATACGCACGTTTATAGGCAGATTGCACAAGATCACCAAGCTGACCCAAGACCGCACAAGAAAGCCCTATAAGTAGCGCTCGTCCTATCGCTAGATGTTCAGGAGCAAATATTGCAAACACGATCGCGATTAGCATCGAGATCAGTACCCCACCTACTGCACCTTCCACCGTTTTGTTGGGACTGATGGCAGGCCAAAGTTTGTTCTTACCCATGCTTCTTCCAACAAAGTAAGCCCCGGCATCACTACCCCAAATGCAGAAAAGGAGTAAAAAAGTCCAGAACAAACCATGTCCGTCATCCGATGCACGAGCCATGGCCATATAAGAAAAACCCATTCCAATGTATACTATACCAGTAAACAGCAAGGCTGTTACTCGAATATCTAATTTATTTTTAGTAAAAACTGTAACTAAAAGGAACAACAGCAGCAGAATCCAAATTCCTTGTTCCCACGATAAGGGTGCAGAGATCCCAAGCAAATTCCAAGGGATCATAAAACTTAGAATGGCTGCATAACCAAGAACGGTAGAACCGGAAAGCGCAGGTATCCCTATCATTTTCACAAATTCATAAAACCCGATAAAAGCCATGGCAGTAAGTAACAACTGGTATGGCCAGTTTCCCAACACGCATAAGCCTAAAAATAGTGCTCCGGCAACAATTCCGGTAATCAATCGCTGCTTCAAAGGTTTCCATCTCCTATCAAGCTACTTCAGTCCACCATAACGGCGTGTACGGCGTTGATATTCAGCAACTGCCTGATGCAAATGCTCCTTATCAAATTCAGGCCAATACACATCAGTAAACCACAGCTCACTATAAGCAAGCTGCCATAGCATGAAATTGCTAAGTCGCATTTCTCCGCTTGTACGTATAAGCAAATCCGGATCTGGTAACCCACCAGATAACATTCGGCTATCGATTAGATCAGTCGTAATATCTTCCGGTGACAAAGCCCCTGATTGGATGTCCTTACCAATGCTGCGCATGCAGTCCTCAATTTCTTTACGTCCCCCATAATTAAGAGCAAAATTCAATATAAGTCCAGTATTGCCCTGTGTTCGGGAAACCGCTTCTTCCATAGCCTTACGTGTATATGAAGGTAATGCATCAGTATCCCCCATCATACGTACTTGGACATTCTTCTCAATCAGTTCATCAAGCTCAATGGCTAGAAACTCCACTGGCAAGCGCATCAGATAATCGACTTCTTCCTTTGGTCGTTTCCAATTTTCTGTCGAGAACGCATACATCGTCAAAAACTCAACACCCAGTTCGTCTGCAGCGATTGTAGCACGTTTAACAGCCTTCATGCCATTCTGATGACCCACAACGCGCGGCAACCCGCGACGCTTAGCCCAACGCCCATTGCCGTCCATAATAACAGCCACGTGCCGGGGAATGTTATCCGGTGAAATCTCGACTGGCTGTTGCCTGTCTTTACGGCTCAGCCACGCTTGAACCCGTTTGATCATTTCCGTTTCCTCCAAGCTCTTATCAGAAAGAGACAAACCCCACCATTAACGGAGGGGCCTTAAGTCTCTAGAATATCTTTATACTTCCATAATCTCTTTTTCTTTGGATACAAGCACTTTGTCGACCTCGGCTATGAACTTATCCGTTGTCTTTTGAATGTCTTCCTGATGGCCACGGGACTCATCTTCCGAGATACCGTTTTTCTCCATCTTCTTAATATCATCGTTAGCATCACGGCGAATGTTGCGGATCGCTACTTTCGCTTCTTCACCAAATTTCTTCGTCAATTTCACCAAATCCGTCCGACGTTCTTCAGTCAGCGGAGGGATAGAAAGACGAATGATTGTGCCGTCATTAGCAGGCGTCAAACCGATATCCGATTTCATAATCGCCCGTTCAATGTCAGACATCGATGTTTTGTCCCACGGCTGGATTAACAGTGTCCGGGAATCCGGAGTACTGATGTTCGCCAGCTGATTGATTGGAGTTGGGGAACCATAATATTCAACTTGAATGCGATCTAGCAGTGATGTTGTTGCACGTCCTGCACGCAATGTTGCCAAGTCACGTTTCAGCGATGAAATCGCTTTTTCCATACGCTCTTCGGCATTTTTTTTGACCGATTGTGGCATTAATCTACACTCCCTTTAACAATCGTCCCGATCTTCTCACCGAGAACGACACGTTTGATATTGCCTTGTTCAGTAATGGCAAATACAATGAGCGGTATATTATTATCCATGCATAGAGATGAAGCTGTGGAATCCATAACACCAAGGTTTTTGTTTAGAACATCCATGTAAGTGAGCTGTTCAAATTTCTCGGCTGTGCTGTCTTTAAACGGATCTGCTGAATATACACCATCAACTTTGTTCTTCGCCATCAGAATAACTTCTGCTTCGATTTCTGCTGCTCTAAGTGCTGCAGTAGTATCTGTAGAGAAGAAAGGGTTTCCTGTGCCTGCTGCAAAAATAACAACACGGCCCTTCTCCAAGTGGCGAATCGCACGACGACGAATGTACGGTTCAGCAATTTGCTGCATCGAGATCGAAGTCTGCACTCTTGTTGGCACATCGATTTGTTCTAATGCATCCTGCAGAGCAAGTGAATTCATTACTGTTGCCAGCATGCCCATATAATCTGCAGTAGCGCGATCTATGCCACTTGCACTACCAGCGATCCCGCGCCAAATGTTACCTCCACCACAAACAATCGCAACCTGAACGCCAAGCTCTACAACTTCCTTGATCTGTTCAGCGATGGAAATAATCATGTCGGCATCAATACCATATCCGTTTTGTCCTGCCAAAGACTCTCCACTTACCTTAAGGACTACTCTCTTAAATACCGGCTGTTCCAAATGTATACCCTCACTTTCTGCAAAAGACGGAACACTACGTGTACGTGTTCCGCTCTTCTGATGCTTGCCTTTATTCAATTCTTCACATTTATGATGAAGCTGATATTAATTATTTACTTGTGCCATAACTTCTTCAACAAAGTTATCGACTTTCTTTTCCAAACCTTCGCCTAGTTCAAAACGAGCAAAACGACGGATCGAGATGTTTTCTCCGATTGTGCTGATTTTTTCGTTCAGCAATTGGGAGATCGTTTTGTCTGGGTCTTTAACGAAGGTTTGCTCAAGCAAGCAATATTCTTCGTAATATTTACCAATACGTCCTTCAACCATTTTTTCAATGATTTTCTCAGGCTTACCTTCATTCAAAGCTTGAGCTTTCAGGATTTCTTTTTCTTTTTCTACATCTTCTTGCGGAACTTCTTCACGACGAACATAACGTGGGTTTGCTGCAGCGATTTGCATAGCGATATCGCGAGCAAAATCCTTGAAGGAATCTGTTTTACCTACAAAGTCAGTTTCGCAGTTGATTTCTACAAGTACACCAATACGGCCGCCAGCGTGGATGTAAGATTCTACAACGCCTTCAGTAGCAATACGTCCTGCTTTGTTTGCTGCTGCGGACAAACCTTTTTCACGAAGCAATTCAGCCGCTTTAGTGATATCGTTATTAGCTTCTTCAAGCGCTTTTTTACAATCAAGCATACCAGCGCCTGTTCTTTCACGAAGTTCTTTTACTGCTTTTGCATCAACTGCCATTGTTTATTCCCTCCAGGTAATTGTCGTTTTCTTACATTATTCAAGGCTTTTATCCTAAAAAAAGGGCAGTGAGAGGTTATCCACCTGCCAACCACCCTTTTCATTTAAGTTCTTGTATGTGTTAGTCGCTACTTAAGCAGTAGTTGTGTCTTCGCCTTGGTGAGCTTCAACAACAGCGTCTGCCATTTTACCAGTCAACAATTTCACGGCGCGGATAGCGTCGTCGTTACCTGGAATTACGTAGTCGATTTCGTCTGGATCACAGTTAGTATCAACAATAGCTACGATTGGAATACCCAATTTGCGAGCTTCTGCAACTGCAATACGCTCTTTACGCGGGTCAATGATGAACAACGCGCTTGGTAGACCTTTCATGTTCTTGATACCGCCCAAGAATTTCTCAAGACGATCTTTCTCTTTGCGAAGAAGGATAACTTCTTTCTTAGGTAGAACTTCGAAAGTGCCGTCCTCTTCCCAAGATTCCAATTTCTTCAAACGATCAATACGTTTTTGGATAGTTTGGAAGTTAGTAAGAGTTCCGCCCAACCAACGTTGGTTAATGAAGAACATACCGGAACGTTCTGCTTCTTCTTTTACGGAATCTTGTGCTTGTTTCTTTGTTCCTACGAACAGGATTGTGCCGTTGTCACCAGCGACGCTTTTTACAAAGTTGTAAGCTTCTTCTACCTTCTTGACTGTTTTTTGCAAGTCAATAATGTAAATTCCGTTTCTTTCAGTGAAGATATAACGATCCATCTTTGGGTTCCAACGACGAGTCTGGTGACCGAAGTGTACCCCAGCTTCTAGAAGCTGTTTCATGGAGATTACTGCCATCTTCACACACCTCCTAAGTTTGGTTTATTGTGTGTCTCCTCCGCCGTGCGTCATCTTTCAGCAAGACTTTCTTCAGAAGAAAGCACCCCTTGTCGAAATCAACCGGCGTGTGTTTTAACACCGTCAATTACTATACCATATTTTATTAGTGTATGCAACGATCATTGAAAACTTATTAATTTTTCTAGTATAGAATCTAGACTCTCGTCTTTATTAAAGGTATAAGAACCCGATTGAATCTTCGTATTGATCTGGCGTTGATTGGCCGCTTTAAGAAAACTAGCCTTGTCCTTAATGACTTCAGCCTTCTCCAAAATATCTGCTGTTTTTGTCAGTGTGCTACCTGAAGGTATACGAACAACAACCCCTGCATTCGCAGTGGCTTTAGGCTTATCAGGTGCAACAGCAGATGGTGCAGTAGTGACCTCTGGCTTCTCAATTGTGCCTTCTTTAGGCGTTGAGGGCTCTTTAGGAGGGACAACCTTATTAGGGTTATCAGATACTGTAGGAGATACTACAGGAGCGGGAGAAGCCGCTACTGTAGGCTTAGAAGGTTCCACGTTCTCCGTACTTCCCTCATTAACGCCGTCTGTCTTCCCACCTTGAACAGCGTCCTCCAAAGCAGACTCATCAGAAGGAGGTTCAGTAGATTCGTCGATAACCTTCAAGTTCAATTTCTCAGCACCTTGTATTACCTGTTCCTTGGTGAGTGGAGCCGCTCCACCGGATATCATTAACTGAAGTAATAGTGCGCCTGCAATTAGCCCTGTGCCAAGACCGAACAAAAAAGAACGGTTCTTCATCATACCGATTCCTCCTGTTTGGCGAGTTGCAGAATCAGTTGCACTTCTCCCCGCTGAAGTCCAGCCGTCTTGGCAATGGAGTCTATCGATTTCCCCTGCTCATGTAGTTCAAATAATCGTGGATATCGCAATTTAATAGAACTAATAGGTTTCGCTTTCACTTCTGATTTTATTGAACTCAGTTCAGCTCCGGCAGACGGGTCTCCGATCAACGCAACCTTAGCATACGAACCCTTCTCAACCAAAACTTCCAACTCTCTTAACCGCTTTTCTTCGTTAGTTACTCGGCCCTCTAATAATAAAGAGCTTTGCTGTAATTCTGTCAATTGATGCTGTAAATCACTAATCTGCCCTTGCATTGCTACATGATTAGTTTGTGATTGCTGTTTAATACTGCTGACCAACTGTGCTAGCTCTTCATTCTCGCGCTCTATGTCAGCCATATATAGCTCAAGCGCAGCCTCCGTTTCTTTGAGGCTTTGCTGCTCTGCTTTTCCTTCCTTCATACGTGCTGGAAGTAAAAGGGCATAAAGAATAGCGGCGACACCTACTAGCACAATATACACCCATGGTTGCAAGTGCCTTATCTCCTTTTACATATCAAATATAATTACTTATTAAAGACTCAGATCAATGCGCTGTCCTTTGTAAGGATGTTCCGCATCACGAGTGCCTGACTTCGAACGTTTCTCCGAGGAAGGATTCCCTCCGGAATGATGATTGCCTTTATCTCCGCCATCGCGTAAAGCAGATTCAGAAGATTCATCCACTTCAGCGCTTCGCATGGTCATTTCCTGACTTTGTTTCACATTTTGTCCGGCAAGTTGATGCTGATCAATAGCGGGGCGCTGCTGAGATTCATTCTGAACCTTACCCGCTTCCGTAGTCCGAGGTAGTGCAATTTGCAGTTCCACTGGTTTTAGGCTCATCATAACCCTCTTCTCATAAGAAGAAACGATGTTGTCGTCTTTTGAAGACGATAACTGTTTCTCGTAAAAATATAAGGATAATGTATAACATGAAACTTATACTTTCTTATATTTCAAGAATGGCCGGCCGCTATTGCTGCCCGCCCGATTAATTGTATGGCGTTAAGGATATATCACCTTCACTATAAACAAACACAACTCGTTCTGTGGGGTCCTTTACAAATCGTGTATATCTACCGATCATAATTTTGGATCCGCCATAGATCGTTTTGATCACTTCAACTCTAGCTCTGCCTGTATCTTCTAGCATTCTTTCAATCTCTAGTACACGTTCTTTAATTCTTTTTTCCTCACGTTGATGAGACTGTTTGGTAGCATTCAATTTAACGCGAAGTGCCACTTTATCTGCAGGGAGTTGACCATTAGTTGCCAATTGATTTAATAGATACAACGCTTTAGACGTTTTGTCCTCATTTTCAAGTAATTGACGCAGTGATTGACGCAGCTCGTTAATCTCATTTCTGAGCTCAGGTACTACTCCTACCTCAATAGAAGTCGCTGTGGACATGGTATTGCCTATGGTACGTGCTACGACTCTTTCCCCAGACTGTACAGTTCCGCCAACTATCAATCCCTTAGCCCCATTACAAAGAACGTCTCTGCCCGCGCGTATATTGGAATGCATAATGCTCTGGGATACAATGACATCTTCACCAGCTGTTACATTACCATCTTGAATGAAAGAGACCTTAACATTTTTCCCAGCAGTTACATGTCCTTTGTTATAGCCGATAATTCCACCCGTAATTTCGATCGATCCTCCAGAGATTAATTCCGCTCCTTCAACTCCACCAACCACACGAATATCACCGGCGGATTTTACAGCAAATCCTGAAAGTACGTTTCCTCGAATAACAACGGTACCTACAAAATCAATGTTCCCAGTACTGTAGTCCACATCACCATTCACTTCATACACAGGAAATACATTGATTTTACCGCTATCAGTTAAAGTAACAAGACCGTCAATTGCGGCATACATCGAGGTTCCATTGTTATCAACGAGTACGTTCTTACCCACTTTAAAATGAGCTTCCCTTCCAGCTCTGAAAGCAAGCTCATCACCAGTTACAGTCTTACCATGCTTACCAGGCTGAGCAGGGATAATTCTAGCTATCAGCTTTCCTTTGAGGACGTTACGAAGCCGAACTAAATCCTTATAATCCACCTTACCATCCGCTTTTTCAAGCGGCTTGCGATCCTCTTCCAGATCAACAGTAAGCATAATACTTCCGTCGACTCCATTTACTGCAGGTTCACCTGTAGCAATAGCGACTTTACTCCAAAAAAACTCCTCCGGATGACTACAAATACGTCCAACAATATCACGCTGGACCCCGTAGCGAATATTGTGACTGTGCAGGAAGCTTTCCAATTCTGTAGGAGTGCAGGAAAAATTCTCATCCTTTTTGGAGAACTGCAAATACGCGATCCCTTTGTCATCCGAAAAAGTAATACTTAAGTACTGATCCAAAGCATTTTGACCGATCAATTTTGCTCCCCCTTGTCACCACTAACGGTTAATCGTTCTGCATAAGTAGATCGCGATTCTTCTCAAGCGTTCCCCTCAGCCGCAAAATAGCCTTGGAATGAAGCTGCGAAATCCGTGAAGGAGATAGTGACATGACCTCTGCGATTTCGCTCAATGATAAATCTTCATAATATAAAAGGGACACAACGGTCCGTTCTTTCACCGTTAATTTCTCAATACCTTTGGTGAGGGCTTCGCGTAAGTAGAACTCATTTACCTTGCTATCCGGATTCTTAGCTTTATCGTCCACCAGTATGGACATTCGGGTCTCTGATTCCTCTTCACGAATCGGGTCTTCCAGTGAACATAGTGACATTACAGCCACATCCTGCAACATATTTTGAAATTCAGTTACACTAATATTCAGGTATAGACTCATTTCCTCATCACTAACGGATCTCAAATACTTCTGTTCCAACTGCTGATAAGCGTCCTCGATTTTTTTAGCTTTTTCTCGCACAGATCTAGGGACCCAATCACTTTGACGTAAGGAATCTAAAATCGCACCACGTACGCGCCAGGAAGCATAGGTCTGAAACTGCAATCCCCGTTTGTAGTCGAATTTTTCAATCGCATCAATTAATCCCATTACTCCATTGCTGGCTAGATCATCTTTAGATACATTTTTGGGCAATCCCACAGCCAAACGGCTGGATACATAATCAACAATATGGAGATAACTCTCTATCAGCTTCTTTTTGGCTTCAGGGTCACTGTGTTCTTTCCACTGTTCCCATAGCTCGTCAGTTTCCAATTGAGAAGCTTTACGCTCGTTCAATAGCTTTCACCCTTCCCAAAGTTTAGTCAGAGAGCTTGTCGCGGCGAAACCTGCCTAGTCACAAGCATAAACGCCTTCGGCATCCTTATGAGGACGGTAGCGTTTATGCGAGAAATATAAGGATAATGTATAAAGTGAAACTTATACTTTCTTATATTTAAGATAACCGATTCCGCCACAGCGCTCGCTTATTCTTCTTTCAGGTGACGAACGGCCTTGGCCAATTCTTCAGGATCTTTCATAGAGACTAGTTTTGGGGGTGTAAGAGGCTTGAACCCCTCACTGTTCCCACTCCCTTGTCCTGGCTTCGGTTTGAGTAGATTAATTAACTCTTCATCCTCATTAGGGGTACTGATGTCTAGCTTTGCACCAAGTTCTTCTCCCTCAACATCCTGTTCATCCGGAGGCGATGATTGATACACGATAAAACCCAATACCCATCTTAGGAGGAAAGCAAGCAGAAACCAGATGATAAATCCTAATAGGCTTCGTAATAAACTAGTACCGAGAACATTATTACTGTAGGTTACAAAAAATGTGAATACAAAACCTATCAAACCAAACAGCAAGTTTATAAAAATGTTTCCTATCATTTTCATATTTATATTTCCTTAGCGCCTTTTTGCACACTGCGGATGAACAATACACCAGTGTTGCAGGCAATTTCTATCGTACGGCCATAATTACCGCCCGTGTCTTCCGCAATTAACGGAATTTTCAAATTCTCAAGAGCAAGTTTACAAGATTCAACATTACGAGGCCCGATCCTCATGGTGTCGCTCCCCCCGGCAAAGGCAAACATTTGTGATCCTCCTGCCATCTTGGCTACGATCCGACTCCGAACCGCACCAAGCTCCAGCAAACGGGATAAGAGCTCCGGCACTGCAGTATCTGCAAACTTAGCGATGTTTAATTGCCCTTCCCTAGCAATCTCAGAAGTAGGGAGCATCACATGCGCCATTCCCGCGAGTTTTTTTCCAGGGTCAAACAATGTCAATCCCACGCAGGAGCCAAGACCCGTTGTACGAATCAAACTATCCTGGCTTCCAATGTTAAGATCTGCCATCCCTACTTTAATGATGCTTTGTTCTTCAATCATTTTCAAACGGAACTCCTAGCGATTTGAAGATTTTCGGGAATGATTCCGGATCGGGAATAAGGAAAAATTGCCCTTCAATTTCGTTTTTCCCCTCAAAAAAGGTAGTATCGATCAACAATGCATCGTCACCCATTTGCCCAAATTGCAGCAAACCGTAGCTTAGGATGGCTCCAGCCATATCCATAGCAAGTGCAGGAACTGTTGGATACATAGAAAGTGAGGTAAAGTCTGCAAGAGAAGATAAGTACGATCCTGCTAATATATTTCCAATTTCACTCAGCGCGGAAAGTTCCATTTCTCCAAGTTCTTGGTCACTCAAAATCTCGATGCCTGCAATGCGACTGAGTAAGTTCAAAGCGGCTTCCGGGGAAAGAATGAAAAATAGGTTGCCCGGAGCTTCTCCCTCCACACGTAAGAAAACTGCATATACTAGTTCTTCAGCTCCACCAACTTTGTCCGTTATCTCTTCAAAGTTGAGAAGCTGTACCTTGGGAACAGCCATATCAATCGGCTTATTCAAGAGCTGTGATAATGCGGTGGCTGCATTCCCAGCTCCAATATTCCCGACTTCCTTAAGCACATCCATTTTAAAATCCTTATAGTGCTTAAATAATTCCACAGGTTAGCCCTCTAGGCTTTCTAATTGAACGATTTCGTTTTTGTTAAGCACTTCTGACAGATTAAGCATGATCAGCAAGCGCTCTTCACCTATCTTGGCCACCCCATCTAAATACTTCGCTTTGATGCCGCCAACAACATCTGGAGGTGTATCGATAGAATCCCTGTTCAAATCTATTACATCATTTGCTGAATCTACAATGAAACCTACTTCCATTTCATTAACAGATACGATAATTACACGAGACTGATCTGTTTGCTCCGCCTCTTCGATCCCAAAGCGACCTCGAAGGTCAATCACAGGGATAACAACACCACGTAAATTAATTACACCCTTGATAAAAGAATACGTTTTAGGTACACGAGTTATTGGCATCATGCGCTCAATGGTTTGTACCTTCTCAACTTCGATACCGTATTCCTCTGAGCCTAATTTGAACACTATCACTTTAATATCTTCAGCCATGGAACGAACCTCCCTGTTCTATCCTAGTTATTTAATAAAAGCGTTCGGATCAATAATAAGTGCGACTTGGCCATCTCCAAGTATCGTTGCGCCAGATATCCCTTGAATTTCAGGTAAATATTTACCCAGATTCTTGATAACAATCTCGTTCTGACCAATAAAATCCTGTACAGCCAAGGCCACAAGACGTTCTCCCTTACGTACAACTACGATCTCTGTCTCTTCTTCAGTACTCTCATCATAATCAGGCACCGAAAATAGACGACTAAGAGAGACTAGTGGAATATGAGAATTCCGGAACTCTAACATTTTGTTGCCATGAATCGTACGGATTTGAGTGTTCTTCACGATTCCAGTTTCCACAATAGAGGATAATGGAATGGCGTACTTCTCAGAGCCCAATCGAATAAGCATGGCCGCAATAATGGATAGCGTAAGTGGCAGCTGTACTGAGAAATTCGTTCCTTTACCTGGTGAAGAATAGATTGTTACATTACCACCCAGTGAAGAAATCTTAGCTTTAACAACATCCAGTCCTACGCCACGACCTGAGACATCAGAAATAACTTCTGCCGTGCTGAACCCTGGTGCAAATAGTAGTTGATAAGCTTCATCATCCGTCATATTTGCCGCCTGCTCTTGCGTGATCACGCCTTTTTTCACAGCAGACTTCAAAACCTTCTCTGGGTAAATACCTGTTCCATCTTCCTCAATTTCAATGAAGACATGATTTCCGCTGTGGAAAGCACGTAGATGAACTGTCCCAGTCTCTGGTTTACCAGCAGCAATACGATCAGCAATAGATTCAATACCGTGATCAACCGCATTACGCAATAAATGCACAAGTGGATCACCAATTTCATCAATTACCGTCCGGTCAAGCTCGGTTTCGGCACCCGTTACAATTAGATCTACTTTCTTATCCAGCGACTTAGCTAGATCACGAACCATACGCGGGAAACGGTTAAATACGGTATCTACTGGAACCATCCGAAGCTTCATCACAATATTCTGGAGATCTCCGCTTACTCTGCCCATATGCTCGACGGTTTCCGTAAGATCACCATTCTGAACCTCTGAAGCCAGCTGCTCTAAACGAACTCTGTCGATCAGAAGTTCACTAAATAGATTCATGAGCACGTCTAAGCGTTCGATATCTACGCGGATCGTACGTGAAGGCGCTCCTCCAGTTTTGGTTGCTCCCGGCTTATTACCTTCATCTTTGGTAGGCAACGGTTTAGATGCTACTGGAGCAGCAGGAGCTGTTTCCTCTATAGTGGCTGTTGCGGCAACCTCTGACACGGCAGCTGCCGATTCTTGACCAAGCATTTTCAAGGATTCTTGATCTAGTGCTACTGCTGTTACTTTATCAATTTCAGACAAATTCATAATCATTGCCTGAATCTGATCAGCGTTTTTTTGGGTTATGTAATAGAGTGAGAAGCTTTGGTCAAATTTCTCTTGTTCTATATCTTGAACAGATGGGAAGGATTTAACTACTTCACCCGAACGTTCGAGCAGATCAAACACCATGTATGCACGTACAGCCTTAAGTTGGCAATCCTTGCGGATCGTTACATCTACATACAATGCATGATGCCCTTCCTGAATCGATTGTTCTAGAACAGAAAATTGGAACTCATCTAAATGTATCGGAGTTTCAGCTGCTTGTGCATCAGACGTATTAGCAGCAGAGGCTGCTCCGCCTTCAACTGGAATCTCACCCCGGACGATAGCCTGCAGGGATGAGACAATGGCTGATACATCTGCTTTACCTTCGCCACCTCTAGTAATATCCTCAACCATAGACTCTAAGGCATCCAAACTTTTGAATAACGTATCAAAAATGAAATCCTGCATGCGCAGCTTGTTATTACGTACAAGATCTAACACATTCTCCATTTGGTGTGTAAGTGAAGCCAAATCTTCAAAGCCCATTGTCGCTGCCATACCTTTTAAAGTGTGCGCAGAGCGGAATATGACCTGTACGATACTAAGATCCTCAGGATTCGCTTCCAGCCCCATCATGCTCTCGTTCAATGACTGCAGATGATCATTCGACTCATCAATAAACATGGATAAATATTGGTTCATGTCCATAGTAGAGCACCTCCCCTTCGAGTTCGCTTTTCCGTTATTTAACGGCTTGCACTAGCCTTGGAGCAATTTCTTGCAAAGGCAGTACATATTTGACGCACTGCAATTCCACCGCAGATCGCGGCATCCCGTAAACGACACAGGTCTCTTCACTTTCAGCAAATGTTGAGGTAACCCCTGAGTCATAGAGAGATTTCATCATCCTAGCACCATCACTACCCATCCCTGTCATCAGCAACACGTGCCGATCTAGAGATGTGAGTGGAAGCAATGATTCGAATAAAACATCCACTGAAGGTCGGTGGCCATTTCGCGCCTCCTCCTTCGTGAGTACAACTGCATATTGCCCTTTAGATGTTGGGGTAACCTGTAAATGATAGCCTCCAGGCGCAATGTAGGCTGCTCCTTTTCGTAATATCATCCCCTGCTCTGCTTCTAACACTTCTAGCGGACTGAATGTATTCAGACGCTGGGCTAGTGATTTCGTAAAGTTAGGCGGCATATGCTGCACAATGACAATAGGAGCTGGAAAATCCGCTGGAATTTTCTCCAGGAGTACCTTCAGTGCACGAGGTCCGCCTGTAGAACAACCGACAGCAACTAATTTGTGCAAATTCTCGCTACCAACCATTCGATCCGGAGTAAGTCCCGGAGACTCAGTAGATACCTCCACTAAAGACTCTATCACCGGTTTGGGCGGAAATGGTTTATTCTCTACTTTAGTCTTTGGTTTAGACTTTTCGATTAACGGTGTTTTAGCAGAGATGATTGGTTTGGTTGCTTTTTTAGGGATAGTACTATCTACTGGCTGTTTCCCCCGAGGTTTTCTCATTTCTTCATCTTTGAGAGAAGATTTAAGTGCTGCCTTGGATTTGTCCGGTAACAATCTCGGTGCAGTCGGCAGTAATGGCTCTAAAGGCGTGATTTCAGGCATCCTAAAAGCAGATGCTCGTGCTTCACGTTGCTCTCGAGCCAACATAGCTTCTTTCATTTGCTCTCTTAGGGATTCCCCTACGCCCGTTATATCCTGGGAATTTGATATTGAAGGTTTACGAATGAAATCAAAAGCGCCCCATTCCAGTGCAAGAATGGTTTCCTTCATACCCTCTTCATTGATGCCTGACAGCATAATCACTGGCAGCGGATCTGACGCCATTATTATTTTCAGCGCTTCCAGGCCGTTCATCTCCGGCATTTCCACATCCATAGTAACTAGATCCGGCCGAAGTTTATTTATTTTCTCGATAGCCTCGCGACCATTTGTGGCTGTTGCCGTCACCTGAAAGTCAGCGTCATTTTCAATTAAATCGGAAATGATCTTGCGCATAAATGCAGAATCATCAACAACCAAAACTTTATATGGCTTCATATCATTTCCACCTCTGTTCCAGATTCAGAACAATTATTTACTTCGCTTTAACCATTTATGGATAAAGCCTTTTATGCCTTGAACTTTTGTTTCTTTTTTACCATCTATGGTCAAATAACTTAGGGCTAGCCGATGTATATCTTTTGCAGCAACACTGTTTGGAAAAGCCAATGAAAATGGCGTCTGCCTTTTGACAGCCTGCACTACATGGGCATCTGAGCTTATATGACCAAGATAGGAAACATCTAATTGCAAAAAACGACTGGCCGCCATACGGATCTTATCACTTGTCACTGATGCTTCTCTCTCATCACCCGCTTGATTCACGATCAGTTTAAAAGAAATATCCGGATATGTCCGATTCACAACCTTCATTAATGCGTAAGCGTCTGTTATAGCAGTTGGCTCTGGTGTTGTAACTACTAGGCAATCGTCCGCAGAGGTTATAAACTTCATCGTTTCCTTAGATAATCCAGCACCTGTATCGAACAAAATATAATCCATGCTGTCCGCAATAAGGGCTATCTGGGCTGTGAAATAATTAAGGTCCGATTCCGAAAGAGAAAATAACTCATCCATGCCCGATCCACCAGCTATAAAAGGAAGCCCGTTCGGTCCTAACTGAATAATCTGCTCAATATCCGCTTCTCTTTTTAACAGATGATATAGGTTATACTTCGCCGACACGCCCATTAACACGTCTATGTTAGCCATGCCAATATCTGCATCGAACAGCAATACTCTCTTTCCCATTGCTTTTAAAGTTAAAGCGAAATTAAGTGTAAAATTCGATTTCCCTACGCCACCTTTACCACTACAAACAGTAATGATACGGGCGGATGTTTCCCCTTTTTCAGCTAGTTTAGGCTCCTGACTGGATACAAGCTGTCTCAAGGATTGTGCCTGATCCATCATGATTCACCTGTTCCAAGAAGCATCTCACTAAGTTGTTCTTTGGAAGCCATCAATAAATCGTCAGGTACATTTTGACCATTGGTCATATAAGATAATGTGAGAGGGAAATCATTCAGGACGTTAAAGAGTGGTCCATAACTTCCCGTCTCATCTAGCTTGGTAAAAATAACTTTATCCAGCTTGTACCTGCCGAAATGCTCGGCAATCAATTTCATATCACGGCTTTTCGAAGTTAAGCTGAGTACAAGATAGGTCTCACTTCTTAATTCCTTCGCAAGCAAGCTTTGCAGTTCTGCTACAAGCATATCATTACGATAATTCCGTCCCGCTGTATCCATAATTACAAGATCACAACTCTCCAATCGAAAGAGTGCTCTTTGTAAATCTCCTGGAGATTGTACAACCTCTAGCGGAACATTCAGGATAGCTGCGTATGTACGCAACTGCTCCACAGCTGAAATTCGATACGTATCAGAGGTGATAAAACCAACCTTGCGTCCGTTTTTGAATAGCTGTTCAGCCGCAAGCTTGGCTATGGTAGTAGTTTTTCCTACTCCTGTGGGCCCTGCAATATATACGATTTGGGTATCAGGTGCAATTCCATCAGCGATTCGCCCTGACAGGAATCCATCGAGCTGTTCTTTTAAGGACTCCTGAAATTTCTCAGGTCCCCAAGTACGCCCTTCATCCGCCCAACGTTCGGAAATATTACTGATCCACTCCTCAACAAGTACAGTATCCATCTCCTGCTCAATCAAAAGATCTCTAAGCTGCTGGAGACTATCCGGTAATTCTCTTGCCCCTGAAGACTGCCTCGCGATTCGTTCCATCCAAAGCTTCATATCTCTAATTTCACGAAGAACATCATTCTCCAGCGCCGAGGCAACCTCTGGCGTTTGATCTAACCCTAAAGATTCATATAAGGTTGATACAGAGGTAGTTTCATCTGGATTGGATTCAAGAGATTTCTGATCAGGCTCTGGATGTTTGGTTATCGATTCTTTTACATCAATAGCTTCCGACAAGGCAGCGGCGATTTCCGCAAAGGACCGAGGCTCTTCCGGCTTTTCCAACGTTACAGTAGAAGCAGATGATGAAGATGAAGCTTTTTGGTAAGCTTGCGGGACAGCGCTGCGCGGAATGTTCATCGCAGGCTTCACAGGCTTTTCAGGAGCACTCTCCTTTTGAGCTTTTTCAACAGCCGCTACTACCTCTATTTTTTTCTTTTTAAACAATCCTAAAAATCCGCCAATCTTAATTTCTTTAGTACTTAAAATTACTGCCTCGCTTCCAAGCTCACTACGAATGGAATGCATGGCGTCAGGCATCGTATCGACCACATAACGCTTCACTCTCATAAATTCACCACTCCGACGCTTTGTATTTCAATGTTAGGTTCTAGTTCGCTATAAGACAGTACAGGAATATCCTGCATTGTCCGTTCAATCACCTGCCGCAAATACATACGAATGGTTGGTGATGTGAGTACAATGGGCTGTTGTCCTGACTGCAGCAGTCGATTGATCTGTTCACTTAACCGCTGATAGATCGTTTGAGTCGATGCTGGATCCAATGCCAAATAACTGCCCTGTTCAGATTGCTGCACACTCTCAGAAATTTTCTTCTCTAGGTTAGGTCCTACCGTAATAACTTTCAGAGTCTCTCCAACTTGCGAGAATTGCTGAGTAATCTGTCTGGACAAGGATTGACGAACATATTCGGTAAGAATATCAGGATCCTTGGTGTACGTCCCGTAATCCGCCAACGTCTCAAAAATAGTAACCAAATCCCTGATCGATATTTTCTCGCGCAGCAGCTTGGCAAGTACCTTTTGCACATCCCCAATCGCTAATACCGAAGGAATAAGATCATCAACAAGCACTGGATAATTGTCTCTTAGGTTATCCACCAACATCTTAGTTTCTTGTCGTCCTAACAACTCATGTCCATAACGCTTAATCAGCTCCGTCAAATGAGTTGCAACAACGGATGGTGGATCTACCACGGTATAACCTGACAATTCAGCCCGCTCTTTAACCGATTCGTCAATCCACAACGCTGGAAGTCCAAAAGATGGTTCAATGGTCTCAATACCGTTTATAGATTCATCATCATAGCCTGGACTCATGGCTAAGTAGTGATTAAGTAATAATTCACCGCCGCCGACAGTATTTCCTTTAATTTTTATGACATATTCATTCGGTTTTAGTTGAATATTGTCGCGAATGCGAATAACAGGCACTACAAGACCCATTTCAAGTGCACATTGCCGTCGAATCATGATGATACGATCTAGTAAATCTCCACCCTGACCTGTATCTGCCAAAGGTATAAGACCGTAGCCGAACTCGAATTCAATAGGATCTACAGAGAGTAAATTAATTACACTTTCCGGACTTCGTACCTCTTCAATCTGTTTCTCTTCAACAAGCTGCTCTTCGGCAATCTGTTTTCGATTTAAATTTTGTCCCATACTATAGGCTGCAAAAGCCAGCAAACCAGCTAGCGGGAGCGTAGTAATCATATGTATAGGTGTAAAGAGACCTAGAAAAGCAACAGTAACTGCAACAATATATAATAACTTTGGATAGGAGAGTAACTGCCCTGTTAATTCTTCTGCCAGATTACCTTCCGATGAAGCTCTAGTAACGATAAGACCTGCTGCAGTCGAAATGAGCAAAGCAGGAATCTGGCTGACTAGACCATCCCCGATCGTCAATACGGAATAAGTAGATAACGCAGTGGAGAAATCCATTCCATGCACAACCATACCGATAATAAATCCACCAATAAGATTGATTAACAGGATAATGATACTCGCAATCGCGTCTCCTTTAACGAATTTACTCGCACCATCCATGGCTCCGAAAAAATCCGCTTCCCGTTCAACATTGCGGCGACGCTCACGTGCCTGTGTTTCATTAATCATGCCTGCGTTAAGATCGGCATCAATACTCATCTGCTTGCCGGGCATCGCATCCAAGGTAAATCTCGCCCCTACCTCAGCTACACGCTCTGAACCTTTAGTAATAACAATAAACTGAACCACTACCAAAATCAGAAACACGATAAATCCAACGGCAATTTGTCCACCGGCGATCCAGCTTCCGAAAGTAGATACCACGGAACCGGCATCTGCGTAAGTCAGGATCAATTTCGTTGTCGAAATGTTTAGTGACAGACGAAACAATGTCGTAACAAGCAATAATGAAGGAAAAATTGAAAATTCGAGCGCATTCTTCGTGTTCATAGCAACTAATATGATAATTAATGCTATAGAAATATTAATAACTAGCAAAACGTCCAAAAGCCAGGACGGGATAGGCAGAATCATCATAAGCACAATACCGATGATGCCTAGCAAAACTGTTAAATCTTTAGCTTTCAATGTCCTAACCCCCCGCCTTATTTCCTCTTACCTTTAAGTTTATATACATATGCCAGCACTTCAGCTACAGCCTGAAACAGATCATTTGGAACGACATCTCCAATTTCTGCTCTTTGGAATAATGCCCGTGCCAGCGGTTTGTTTTCCATAGTCACGACGCCATGTTCTTTAGCCAGCTCCCGTATACGAAGTGCTACATAATCCTGCCCTTTTGCAATAATCTGTGGCGCCTCCATTTTGGAACCATCATATTTTAGCGCAACAGCAAAGTGAGTTGGATTTGTAATAATTACATCCGCGTTAGGAACTTCCTGCATCATACGCTGCATGGCCATTCTGCGTTGGCGTTCCCTGATCTTACCTTTAATTAGAGGGTCACCCTCCATTTTTTTGTATTCATCCTTGATATCCTGCTTAGACATTTTCAGGCTTTTTTCATGCTCGTACTTCTGATACATAAAATCTAGAAAAGCCATAATTAGCAGGGCAACCCCGATTTTCAAACCAAGACTCATCGTCAGCTTGGCCGCAAACTTAAAAATTCCCTCCGCACTGATATGCGACAGGGATGCAAAGTTCTTCTTTTCTCCCCATAATGTGCTATATACCAGATAAGAAATAATTAGAAGCTTAAATATTGATTTCAGGAATTCTACAAACGAACGCATAGAGAAAATATTTTTGAATCCTTTTATCGGATTAATCTTACTGAATTTAGGAGTAATCCCCTCTCCTGTAGCCATAAAGCCCACCTGCGCCAAGTTGGAAACAAGTGCCATAACAAACGTAATTCCAAGTAATGGAGCTAGCAAAATCAAGATTTGCAAGCCATACTGATTAAATAGCAGCGTTATATTCTCAGGCGTAACGTCCAGCATCATTCGATTCTGAAATACGTCCGTGTATAGCTTCATAAAACGCTCTTTCATAAAACCACCAAACATCATCAAGCTAACTACCGCAGCTAGCAATACAACCGCACCAGACAGCTCAGCACTTTTGGCTACTTGGCCTTTTTTACGAGCATCCTGCCGTTTCTTCGGGGTTGCTTTTTCCGTCTTTTCACCGGCGAAGAGTTGAAGATCTAGTCTATAACGCTTCGTCTTAGGCATAATACTCTCCCCTTACGGTCACCTACGGCTTCTTCCCCATGAGACCCAGTAAATTCTCCATGGATTCGAACATGATTTCGAAGAGATTCTGAAACAACACAGCCAGACCTGGCATCAGCACTAAAAGAAGTGCAATACCTATGATGATTTTTAGAGGAACCCCTATAACAAATACATTATATTGCGGAGCCGTTCTCGCTAAAAAAGCAAGACCAACATCGGTCAGAAACAGTGCAGTTACTAATGGAGCCGACATTTGAAACGCTAATACAAACGACTGCGCAAATGTTCGGACCAGAAACTCTGACAAACTACCATCAACCATGCGTAGAAATAAATCATTATTCATAGGAATCCATTTATAGCTGTACACAATGGCATCTAGTAAATGGTGATGTCCATTCATACTCAAAAACATTAGCAGGGCTATCATATATTTGAAATTACCGAGAATAGGTGCTGACGTTCCTGTCATAGGATCAATGACGTTGGCAATACCGAAGCCAATCTGAATATCTATGAAAGAACCTGCTGTCTGAATCGCCATAAACATCAAATATCCAATGAAACCTAGCAATAAGCCTATTAATACTTCTCTCATAATAAGCAAAATATAACTAAAATCCTGCGGAATAGTAATCCCTGTTCCATTAGCACTAAAGACTACCAATGCTACAAAAAAAGATATGCCAATCTTAAAAGTTGTCGGTACCCCTTGAGAAGAAAATACAGGAACGACAACAAAAAAGGCTGTAATTCGACAAAAAATAAGCAAAAAGACGGGTAAACTTTGCAATAAGGTATCCATGTTCATTGGTTAACCAATATACATATAGAGACTGCCTAGAATTTGGCTAGTAAAGTCAATTAGCTTCGTGATGATCCACGGTCCAAATAGCAATAAAGCCAGCAGTACTGCGACGATTTTTGGAACAAACGCTAGCGTCTGTTCCTGAATCTGTGTCGTAGCTTGAAAGATACTGATTATTAGCCCTACCACCAGACCAAGAATCAGCATGGGAGCGCTGACTTCCAGCACTAAATATACGGCTTGGCTTGCTAGACCGATAATAAACTCCGTACTCAATCCTCATGCCTCCTCTTAAGGTCAGGTGTTAAAACTAAGAAGTAGTGATTTAATGACTAAGTACCAGCCGTCTACCAGTACAAAGAGCATAATTTTAAAAGGTAATGAAATCATGACCGGGGGAAGCATCATCATCCCCATAGCCATCAGCGTACTCGCCACAACAATATCAATAATCAGAAATGGAATGAAAATTAAGAAGCCCATTGTAAAAGCTTTTTTCAATTCTCCAATTGCGAAAGCTGGCACCATCACCGTCAGTGGAATATCACTGTATGTAGCCGGTTTAGCCGATCCCGTATAACCGGTATATTTCATAAATAACAAAAGGTCTTTGGAATTGGTCTGTTTAAACATAAACTCTTTCATCGGATCAGCAGCTTTATCAAAAGCCTCAGTCTGGGTAATCGTCCCCTTCATATACGGCTGTAATGCCGTTTCATTCACTTGCGCCAAAGTTGGCGACATAATGAACAGGGTCAGAAACAGAGCAAGCCCTACCAGCACCTGATTCGGAGGCATGGCCTGAGTACCAAGTGAGGTTCTAACAAAACCGAGCACGATTACAATTCTAGTAAAACTGGTCATAAGAACTAGAAACGCCGGAGCAATACTCAGAACCGTAACGAGAAGAAGAATCGATATGGAACTGGTACCACCGCTTGAACCATCTTCATTACCGACCTGAATATTAACATTAGGTATAGGATCAGCATGTATCGGCCGCATCATAACTATACTAATGAACCCGAATAGCAGAATAGCAAGAATTAGCTTCTTTTTCATAAATTCCTCGACTCATCCTTAGTAACATCATCCCGTAACAGCTCTTCCATTTTCTCTTTTCGCTCTGGTGCAGAACGAAGCTTGGATTGCAGTGTCTCGTAAAAAGATGATGTTTCACTAAGCTCGATTTCTTCTGATGGAACCTCCCCACGCAGCTTAACCTTAACCTTGGCAATAAGCGGTGCGAGAAAATTATTCTGGTTGGAGGACTGATCCTCAAATGCTGCAATGATCAAAGCCACCTCATCCGGATCAGTGACTTTATCCAAGATGGATATGTTCTCACCAATCCCGATTAAGTAAAGGCTGCTTCCCAGTTCAATAACCTGCATCGACTTGTTAGGTCCCAGCCCTACAGCACCAAGCGTTCGAATGGAGCGCCCGCTCATAAAGGTCTGATTACGACGTCCAAGAAAACGGATCAGCAGCACAATAAGTACAATGATTACCGCAAGGACAATAATAACGTTAAGCAAATTCAGCAGGGTGTTATTGCTCCCGAGCGGTTCTGAATTGAGGGGCATGTCTTTTTCCTACACACCCAACGTTTTGTTGATAGCTTCGATAACTCGGTCAGCTTGGAAAGGCTTCACAATAAAGTCTTTTGCTCCTGCTTGAATAGCATCGATAACCATAGCCTGCTGGCCCATGGCTGAACACATGATGACCTTAGCAGCCGGATCTACCTTCTTGATTTCTTTCAGGGCGGCGATTCCGTCCATCTCAGGCATAGTTATATCCATCGTGATAAGGTCTGGACGCAGTTCTTTAAATTTCTCTATAGCTTGAGAACCGTCCTGAGCTTCGCCCACTACTTCAAATCCGTTTTTCGACAAAATGTCACGGATCATCATTCTCATAAATGCTGCATCGTCCACGATTAGAATTCGGTTAGCCATTTTTACAAAATCCTCCCTAAGTATGCTTATTGTAATTTCTGAATTCGGTCCCACTGGCTGACGATATCCGTAACGCGTACGCCGAAGTTTTCATCGATAACTACGACTTCACCTTTGGCAATAAGCTTGTTGTTAACCAAAATATCTACAGGCTCACCGGCGAGCTTGTCCAGCTCAATGATCGAGCCTTGAGACATTTCTAAAATATCTTTAATCTGCTTCTGGGTCCTTCCTAATTCTACGGTTACTCTAAGCGGTATGTCCATCAATAAATTTAAATTGTTTTCATCAATATGACCAAAAGCTCCACCGTTAAGGTTAGCAAACTGTACAGGCTGTACATTTACATTGCGATTCGCTTCAGGACTAAGCGGTGGTGTCTGCCCATAAGGCATGCCTTGAGGCGGCATTCCGTAGGGTGGCATCCCTGGCATGCCATACGCCGGCATTCCTGCTGGAGGGTAATAATATCCGCCTTCTGGCATTCCTGGATAACCAGGCATCCCCTGCGGCGGGTACGGCGGAGGTGTTTCTCCTACGGGCTGTGAAGGCGCCTGTTGCACTGGAGGAGCTACAGGAGGCGTCTCTTGAGCCGGCTTAGCAGGAGTCTCTGTCGACGTAACTGCAGCCTCCTGCGCTGCAGGGCTTACATCACCCAGAAGCATCGTTACCATATCCTTAGCAAACTGGACAGGCAAGAGCTGCATAATAGTAGAGTCGATTAAATCTCCTATCTTAAGTCGGAACGAAATTCGAATTAAGGTTTCGTCATTGGGTAAGCTGCCGACACCTTCACCGCTGGACATGTTCAGAATGTCGATACCCGGAGGTGAAATATTAACAAACCGATTGAAGATCGTAGACATTGATGTGGCAGAAGAACCCATCATTTGGTTCATTGCTTCCTGCACAGCACTAATGTGAATTTCATTCAATTCTTCATCTTTAGGTTCGCCTTCTCCACCAAGCATTAAATCTGCGATGACCTGTGCATCCCTAATCTTAATAACAAGAGAGTTAATACCCTGAAATCCATCTACATATTCCACGTGTACAGCTACATGTGGTTTAGGAAAAGCCACTTCAAATTCCCCGCGTGTAATGATGGAAACTTGAGGGGTTGTAATATCAACCTTTTTCCCTAGTAATGTGGAAAGAGCTGTCGCTGCACTACCAAACGTTATATTACCGATTTCACCCAAAGCATCCTGTTCAAACGGTGTTAAATAGTCATTTACCGTTTTCTCTGAAGGAGCCAATGAGCCTTCCGCAGATTGTCTCAGAAGGGCGTCGATTTCTTCTTGGGATAAATAATCTTTACTCGTCAAATTCTTCAACTCCTTCACTGACAATCTCGTCTATTTGCACGGCTACCCGGTCTTTCACCATTCCAGGACTTCCGATGAACTTAAGCTTCTCCCCTACCTTAATCGAGAGTCCAGAATCTACATTCCTGTTTAGTGAGATCACGTCACCGACGTTAAGCCCAAGAAACTCAGATATAGATAAGCTCGATTCTCCAAGTTCAGCGACAATCGGCAGTTTCGCCTTATGAACTCTAGCTTTAATAGCTTCAAGTTCATCTGCATCCCGCGTCTTCTTCTCTGTTACAAACCATTGGTGAACAGATAGTCTAGACATTATTGGTTCCAGAACGACGTGCGGTATGCACAGATTGATCATACCTGTTGTATCTCCTATTTTGGTGCTTAACGAGATCAATGCAATGGTCTCATTTGGCGATACAATTTGCATGAACTGTGGGTTCGTTTCGAGCGCTTCCATGCGCGGATGGATATCCAGCACAGTCTTCCAAGCCTCCTGCAAGCTCTCAAAACATCTGCTGAAGATACGCTCCATAATCGTTGTTTCGATTTCAGTTAAAGCATTAATCTTAGATGGCGCAGTCCCAAAACCGCCCAGCAATCTGTCCAGCATAGCGAAAGCGATGTTTGGATGAACTTCCATTACCATTCGACCTTCTAAAGGTTCGGCTTCAAAAATGTTCAGTATTGTCATTTTCGGAATGGAACGAATGAATTCATCATAAGGGAGCTGCTCTACTTGAACGACATTAATCTGCACAAAGGTGCGTAATTGGGCTGAAAAGTACGTTGTAAGATAGCGTGCGAAATTGTCATGAATCCTTGTAAGACTACGAATATGATCTTTAGAAAATCGAACAGCCCGTTTAAAGTCATAAGATCGGATCTTCTTCTGAGTTTCTTCCTTTTTAAGTTCATCGGCATCCATCTCACCTGAAGAAAGTGCAGCAAGTAGAGCATCTATTTCGTTTTGTGATAGTACATCAACCAATTCAATCACCCCCCTATCAAAGAATTATCATGCCTGAAGCTACATAGAAGCCAAAAGGTATTTGGTGACTTCGATCTGAGTGATTTTGCCTTCGGTCAATGTCTTATTGATCAGATTAACAAGCTTGCTGCTAAGCTGGTCTTTGCCATTTGCTCCATTAAGCTCCTCAGGTTTGGTATCTGCAAGCGTTTTGATAATAATCGGTTTGATTTTGATCTCTTTTATTTTTTCGAATGCTTCCTTTGATTTCGCAGAATTCAGTTGGAAGGCGAAATCTATTTGAACGATATAATCGGGATCAGCAAGATTTGTTTTGATATCTTTGATCTCTGCCGTTAATTCGACGATTTCATCTGCAGTTAAATACTTGGTTTCCACACTTTGAACCGCAGCATTTACATCATTCGAATCTTTCGGAAAGATCTTGTCCATTAATAAAAATGCGGCGATCACGATAAGTGTAATCGCAAGTAAAATCGTAAGTAACCATGGCAGCATCTTCTTCATGTTAGCTCCTCCATTGACTGGACTTTAATGGTGGCAGCATATGTGCCTATGTCCCTGTTATAATCCCGGATCTTCGTAATAACTTCATCAGCTTTTTCAAGCACGATCAGTCTTTTTCCGGTTACTAGCGTAATATATGTATCCGGGCTTTCTTCTACCATTTCTACCAGTAGGGCATTGATCCACATCGGTGTTCCATTTAATCTCGTTACCGATATCATAACAGGCCTCCTAACAAAAATAGGGGGAGGGGTATCTCCCCCACGACTCCGCGTTAATCTTTAAAAAAAGATATTAAATTATTGATAAAATTAACGCTTCAGGTTAACTACTTCCTGCAGCACTTCATCAGAAGTCGTAATGATACGGGAGTTCGCCTGGAATCCACGTTGCGATACGATCATTTCTGTAAATTCATTCGTAAGATCCACATTCGACATTTCGAGTTGACCAGAAATGATCGCCCCAGTGCCATCTTCTGTATTATTCGCTGTAGTCGGAACAAGCTCACCTTCTGCATTCGCATTAAGTGACATACGGTATAGATTGCCACCAATCTTCTCTAATCCAGATGGATTAGTAACCTTAGCTACACCGATCTTCACACCTGCTTCAGTCGTTCCATCCGACATGGTCTGAACAATCGTTCCATCATTGGAAATGGAGAACGCTGTTACATCATCACCCAGTTGAATGGGTCCACCATCGGAATCTAGCACATGAAGTCCGTCAGAAGTTACAAGATTACGTGCAGCATCTACATGAAAATCTCCTGCACGAGTCAAGAAAGGTGTTTCTTGATCTTCTGATAGCTTTACTAGGAAAAAACCATCTCCGTCAATGCGTAAATCTGTCGGGTTATTAGTAGTTTGAGCACTACCGGGTAAATGGAGTGTATCGATAGAAGCGATACTTACGCCTAGTCCGATTTGTTTAGCATTCATACCACCTGCACCATCATCACTAGGAGCAGTTACACCAGAAACAGTTTGACTCATAATGTCCTTGAACATAACCCGTCCTGATTTAAAACCAATTGTATTGACATTGGCAATGTTATTACCGATTACATCAAGCTTAGTCTGAAAGCCTCTCATCCCCGAAACCCCTGAATACATAGATCTTAACATTTGTGTTGTCCTCCCAGATTATAGAGTCCTAATAACTTACTAAGTGAATGGGACCGCGTCAGTCGGTCAGCGGCCGCCTCGGCTTTCCGTTAGGACCAGCCGGTTATGAAATCACAATTGCACTATCAATTTGCGTAAACACGTTATCTTTAATCGAATTTCCATCCATAGCGGTTACAACCGTACGATTCGGGACACTTACGATAAATGCCAAGTCCTTCATTAATATCAAGGATTCTTTACTGCCTTTGGCAGCAGCTTTATCCACAGCAGAAGATATCTGATCCAGTTGTCTGCTTCCAAGTTCAATTCCTCTTTGTTCAAGACGCTTAGCAGCATGATTGCTGAATTTTAGAAGATTTTGTTGCAGTACGCTCTCAAAGGTGGCTTCTCCAGTCACAGTCTGCTTCGGTATCGAAGATCGCTGTAACGTTGAGGAATGTAGGGACGACGCAGGATACAGTTGGCCTATGGTCAGCCTGTCACTCATATTGTCGCCTCGCTTCCTCCGTTATTCTCCGGAGTATTACTATCTGTACCAGAACCATTCTCTGTTGTTGCGGGATTCTGAATTTGTGTAATATCGGTTAAAGCAATTCTGTCTTTCCCCACAACCGCATATTGAATCCCTTTGCTGACAACGATTGATTCAACGTTCCCTGTCTTAGGTAGATTTGTGGCGGTATCCGTCCATGTGATATCTTTACCAATCAAGCCGGATACTGATCCAAGAGACTGATTCATTGATGTAAGCTGTGTAGAGATATTCATCAGCTGCTCAACAGATGTAAACTGTGCCATTTGAGCAATAAATTCTTTATCTTGCATCGGCTGCATCGGATCTTGATTCTGCAGCTGGGTGATCAAAATCTTCAAAAACTGATCCTTACCCAAGACAGAATTTCCTGTTGTTTTAGTAGATTCAGGAGTTGTATAATTCCACTGGTCTTTAGTAGAAACAGGAGGAGTTGTTGTTGTCGTCATAACCGTTCACCTCTCTTTCACTTGTGATAAGTTTAAGCTTTGGCAGAGAAGGAGTTTCCTTGATTCTCATCTTCTTGCCCTGCGTTTGAAACCCAATCTTTCCATTCACCATTTAGCTCTGCGGCAAGAATGGCATCATTAGCTTCCTCACGACTTTCTTTGGAGCGTCTTCCCTGCTGACCACTTCCAGAACCAGGTTGGCGTCCTTCTTGACCCCACCCTGAATTGAGGGGGGTATTATTTTGTGTGACTTCCAATTTTTCTACTTGGAGGCCTTGAGACTGCAATGCCGCTCGAAGCTGGTTCATCTGCTGTTCCAACATATCCTTTGCTCCGGAATGTTCAGTCATAAACTGTGCAACCAGATGGCCGTTTTGCATAGTAATCTTAACATCTACTTGTCCGAGATTTTCTGGAAAGAGTGATATCGTAGCCTCAGCTACTCCGCCTTTTTGCACAATCTCCAATTTACCTGTAATAAAACCGGTCATTTCCTGTGCAAACTGATGAACGGGTACAGGAGCTACTGGAACCTCAGCCTTCAACGGAGCAGTAATTCCTCCCCTAAGAGCTAGTTGACCAGCAGTTACAACCTCATGATCTCCTTCTATGATAGTAGTTCCTGATGTGGAATCTTGAGCTGATTCTGCCTGCTTTGTCTCTCCAGTTGCACTGCTTTTAATCAATGGAGCGGTAAGCTCTGCTTCAGGATCTTGAACAGCTCCTGAGGTCACAGGCGAAGTTAGGACTGCTTCATTCTTAATTGCAGCTGCTTCTCCAGCACGATTACTAAGGTTTTGAATGGTTTTGTCCGTCGTATTACCTTTGCTTTCAGTCACTATAGGTTGTTGTACAGATACACCAGAATTTTCATTTGTACTGGAGTTCTTTCCCTTCCCCTTAATAGTGTTAGCGGAGGACTGTTCTAGTATTGCTGTGAAATTATTTAACAGGCTTATTCCTTTACTAGCAGCTTCTTCGTTCCCACTGACAGCAGCTTCCTGAATCATAGTAACTAAACTTTGCAAATCATCTTGAACAGCAAATCGCAGTGTATCCGCATGCTTAGCTAACGGCGACAAGCTTCCTGCCGACTCCGTATCAGATGTAGCATCACCCTCAGTCGCTTGACTTCCCGATAGAAGAGCTGATACCTGAAGTAGCCAAGCTTGTAAAGCTACCAGCACAGCAGGATCGCTATTGATGCTTTCATCTAGATTTTCAACATCAGCAGTTAGCTTCTCGATAAGATCAGAATTCTGCGTATCTTGTCCCCCTTGATCTTCTCCAGTTGTCTGCACTTCCTTTAAAAGACCTTGCAATAAAGAGGCTAGATTTCCCAGAAGCGGATCAGTAGGTACCGATGTGGTGTTAGCTGTGTTTCCTCCCATAGTTTGCACTAAAGTCTGCGCGAAAGGTACAGCAGCTGTTGTGCCAGTAGAAGTTGATGAGCTACCACTTGCGGCTGTAGCATTTGCGCTCACAAGCGATTGAACCACTAAACTCATATTATTTTTCACCTCCTTTCAATATTTATTTAGCACCCATCAAACGGTTAACAATCTTCGCGGTTTGCGCACTATCATTTTTAGTCATTTCTCCCAAAATCGAAGAACGAACACTATCACTAACGGTATTCATAATCGTTACTACTTTATCAGGGCTAATCTTATACATTTCTCCTAGTAGAGAAGCTGCATTGGCAGGCGTCATTGAACTAAAGGTTTGGTTCAACTTTTCCTTATCCAGATTTGTACTAGTTTTAGTCGTTTGAGTAGTGCTACCAGCTTCTTTTTTCAATCTAGATTGAAGAGCAGCAATTGCCATATCACCCGAAGAGGTAGTTTCTTTCAACTTAATCGTGACATCTGCCGCTTTTTGAGGATCCATTTTTTCCAGAATCGCAGTTTTACTCGCTTTATTCATCACGCTGAATATCTGCACCATCTCTTCTGTAGTCAAATTCTCCATAATCGGTGCAGCTTTGGAAGCTTTCATGCCCGCGTACAGCTTCGCCAGATCAGTAACCTGCTTCTGATAAGGATCTTCTGTTTCCTCACTGTTTACTTCAGCAGCTGCAGCAGCTTCCGTCTTCATCCCCTCAATTTGCGACTCTAGCGCCTGAACCTTGGTATCCTGGGCTGTTTTTTCATCTGTGACCTTCTTCAACTCATCTGCCTTCTGGGCAAGCTGAGCTTTGAGCTCCTTAATCGTTGAGTTTGAGCTCACTTCCTGCTTTTTGCTTTCTTCCTTCGGTTTAGAAGGATCTGTTGGCGGATCAGGAACCCATTTTTCCAGAATCGGAATTTTATTCGCAACTTCAAGCACGTTATTACGAATGTCCATATTAAAAAGCGTCAACAGTACTCCAAGCAGTACTAGCGTGAAGATAATCGGTATCATTAGAAATAAGAACCGCTCAAATTTCCCCGCTGACCCTTCATTTTCAAGTTCCATGTCATTATCAATTTTAGCCACTAGCGGAAACCTCCCGGGTTAGAGGGATTTCATCGCGAAGCGGACGGTTGCCATCTCATCCAGTTCGTTTTGTTCCCGTAAAATCATACTTTGCTGAAACTGTGTCTCAGCCTTATCTTTTGCCTTTAACCATACTTTTTCATCTAATACCTTTGTGCTTAACTGATCTTGCTTCTTCAAGACTTCCTGATGTGCACTTCTAATGTCCGTATGTTTACGGGCAATGCATATATCCAGGTATTCTACATATTCTTGTATTTCACGAATCTTCGCCATAGGTGCCTTTTGTTCTGCGGCATTTTGTAAAGATAACATAATAGCGCTCCGCTGAAAGGTGAGTTCATCCAGGCTTCTTTCTTGTGCCTGCAATTCTCCAAGCGCGCTTGAGAGCATCCATTCTGCCTGTGTCTTCTCATTGCCCTTCAAGTCAACGACTTTTTGAAAAGTATAATGAAATCTCATGATACTGAATCAACTCCTCGAGAAGTGTGAAATTAAAGACTGTTGAACTTCAGCCAGCGTAACTTTTTCATTCACTCTTTGTTTGGTGAATTCCCATATACTGTCTATATACTCCATCGACTCATCGATTTGAGCATTGGAGCCTCTCTGATACGCTCCGATATTAATTAAATCCTCTGAATCCTTGTACACGGCCATTAGTCGCTTAACATTCTCTGCTGCGGCGATCTGTTCTTCTGGCGCAATATCCTTCATTACACGACTAATGCTGGAAAGCACATCTATTGCTGGAAAATGTCCTTTGTTCGCAATACTTCGGTTAAGGACGATATGTCCATCGAGTATTCCTCTCACTGCATCAGCGATCGGCTCATTCATGTCATCACCATCAACCAATACAGTGTAAAAAGCTGTGATAGAGCCTGTAGGACCAGTTCCGGCGCGTTCTAGTAGTTTAGGTAAGCTTGCAAATACAGATGGTGTGTAACCTCTCATAGCTGGTGGTTCTCCGACTGCAAGTCCAACTTCACGTTGAGCCATAGCATAACGAGTGACCGAATCCATCATCAGCATCACATTAAGTCCACGATCCCGAAAATACTCAGCAATCGTAGTAGCAATAAGTGCTCCCTTAATTCGAATTAATGCAGGCTGATCAGATGTAGCGACAATAACAACTGACCTCTGCAAACCCTCAGGTCCCAAATCGCGTTCGATGAAATCCAGTACTTCCCTGCCACGTTCCCCAATCAGAGCGATAACATTAACATCTGCTGATGTATTACGTGCAATCATTCCCATGAGCGTACTTTTGCCGACCCCTGAACCAGCGAAAATCCCCACCCGCTGACCTTTACCAATTGTTAGCAAACCATCTATCGCTCTTACACCGATGCTAATAGGTTCTTGCACTCGTGGTCTATTGAGTGGATTGGACGGAATGTTAAAGGTCGAACTATGTGGCATTCGAGCTGGGATCAGGGAACCATCAAGCGGTTGCCCTAGACCATCCAGTACCTTACCCAGCAATTCTGAACCCACCTGAACACTAAGCGGCTTACCTGTTCCCACTACATCACAACCAGGTCCAATTGCCTGCAGTTCTCCAAGTGGCATTAATAGCACCTTGTTGTCACGGAAACCAACGACTTCAGCTTGCAGCGGCTTATTTCCTTTAGAAGGATAGATATAGCACACATCACCAATGCTAGCATCAGGTCCTTCAGATTCAACCATAAGACCGATAACCTGCGTCACTTTCCCATTGATCCTCACCGGATCGAGATTACGAAGTTGCTCCTTATAACGGTTACTATCAAGCATCTTCTTCCCCATTTCTCTGCTCATCGGTGTCCAGCGCGATTCTAACCAGCTCTTTCTTGATTTCTGCAAGCTGAGTATCAATTCGGGCATCTATGCTGCCAAAGGAGGAGCGGATTACACAACCTTGATCTTTCACAGTCGAGTCAGGCAAGATCTGTAGTTCAGCCTGCGAGTCAACCGCTAATGACAATTCTTCCCTTGCTGCGTTTACGAAAGCGAACTGCGCAGGTGATACACACAGTGAAATCAGCCCCTGCTCACGTTTACGAGCTAGATTCTTCCGAATCAAATCCATTGCAAACTGCGGCTCAACCGTTAACTGTCTGTCCACAATTTTCTCCGCAATATCACAGCTTAGCTCAACCAAGAAAGGTTCAGCTTCCTGAATAATGACATCCCTTGCCTTATAGGCTTCAGTTAAAACAGCACGAGCTTCATCCATCATCGCTGCAATTTTGAGCTTCATCTCTTGCTCAGCTTGAGAAACACCTTCTTGATACCCTAGCTGATAAGCCTCGGCTTTGACGGCCTCAACTAGATGTTCATCCTGCTCACGCCGCTCTTTCCACCACTCTTCAGCCTCCGCTTTTGAGGATTCAACAATCTGTTCCGCTTCAAGAGAGGCATTCCGTACTTGCTCTTCAGCAAATTCTTGGGCGTCTTTAAGCATTTGCTTACGTGCCACTTCAGCCTCTTCACGAGCGGGATCATGATAGTGAGTCTCGCTTACAGTCTCCTCTGGAACGGGCTCCTCAGTTAGGCCCGCATAGTGCCGGGCCTGCTCCAATCTTTTCAGTACATCAACTGGAACATACTGAGAATGCTTAATCAGCTTAGACAATGATGTCATCTCCTCCGCCACGAGCGATGATAATTTCTCCAGACTCTTCGAGTCTGCGGATCGTACCTACAATACGCGTTTGCGCTTCTTCTACATCACGCAACCGCACAGGACCCATGTACTCCATTTCTTCTCGGAATGTCTCTGCCATACGTTTGGACATATTCCGGAAAATAACATCTCGTACTTCTTCGCTTGCAACCTTAAGGGCAAGCTGCAGGTCCGCATTATCAATATCACGAATAATACGCTGAATCGAACGGTTATCCACATTGACAATATCCTCGAATACGAACATCCGCTTCTTGATTTCCTCGGCGAGCTCTGGATCTTGAATTTCGAGAGAATCCAGAATTGTGCGCTCTGTCCCACGGTCAACACCATTCAAGATCTGTACGATTGATTCGATACCGCCAGCATTTGTATAATCCTGAGTTACTGTAGCAGAAAGCTTCTGCTCTAGCACTCGTTCAATTTGTGTAATGACCTCCGGAGAGGTGCTGTCCATTACAGCAATTCTTCTAGCCACCTCCGCCTGCTTCTCTTGAGGTAATGAGGAGAGAATAGCTGCGGCTTGTTCGAATTGCAGATAAGACAATACAAGTGCGATAGTCTGGACATTCTCATTCTGAATAAAGTTCAAAATCTGGTTTGGATCAGCCTTGCGTGCAAAATCGAAAGGTCTTACCTGCAAAGTCGCAGTCAGACGGTTAATGACCTCCATTGCTTTTGCGGAACCAAGTGCTTTCTCCAGAATCTCTTTGGCGTAGTTAATACCGCCTTGTGATATATATTCCTGGGCGAGGCATATCTGATGGAACTCAGACATGATCGACTCTTTTTCACTGCTGTCCACTTTACGGACATTGGCAATTTCAAGAGTTAATTGTTCAATCTCCTCGTCTCTTAAATGTTTGAATATTTGCGCCGATACCTCGGGCCCTAGTGTGATAAGCAGGATCGCGGCCTTTTGACGGCCACTAAGCCCCTGCTGACTAGCCTTTGCCATTAGTTCACCTCTGTTCGTCTGCAAGCCATGTACGCAGCAGATTTACGAATTCGTCTGGCTTTTTCTTAGCCAAACTTTCCAATTGCTTACGAACTTGACTGTCATTCGTCACACTTTCCAAATTAATAGATGGAAATTCGGTAGGAACCTGCAATGGAATGTCTTCATCTTCCTCTTCCACAGTCTTCTTACGACTCCGATAGATTAGATATCCTCCACCTGCTCCAACCAGCAATGCAGCTGCTCCGATAGCCCATAACATCCATGTGGCAAGACCACCTGGTGTTGTATTAGCAGCGGTTCCGCCAAATTGTTGAGAATACACCGAAACCTTTTTGGTTAAATCAGCGTCTGTATATGTAGTACCTGAATCTGCGAGCGAAGCACGAACAATATTTACCAAAATGTTTTGAATTGCTGCTGATGTAGCAGCGTCCAAAGTATTTTGTCCTGTAGGTGGTTCAACTGCAACATTTATGGTTAAATCTTTAACAGTAAAGGGACTTGCGATAACATCCTTTGTAATTCGGTTTACTTCATAGTTCCTCGTTTCAGAAGATTCTTCCGAAGTAGAAGTATCCGTACCGGCTTGTGAAGGATAGCCCGCTACATCTTGTGAACCAGTGCCTGCCACTCCGCCAGTTGTATTTCCTTGACCCGAATACGAATTACTAATGATTTGTGAACTGATCTCAATCCCCTTCATGTTCTCTGTATCCACAGGGGTTACGAGATTCTCCTTCCGGTTTTCCTTGTCAAAGTTCAGCTTCGAAAATACAAGAACATCAACTTTATCTGGACCCGTAAGAGTGCTAAGGAATTGTTTCACATCTTTCTTTACTTCTTCTTCGAATTTCTTCTGAAGAGCGAAGTTCTCTTCGACTTGGCTGGAAACTCCAGCTTGTCCACCTTTGGCCGTAGGCATTAACTCGACTTCATTATTAGCAATCGTAATGTTATCGATTGGTAGATTTGGAACAGCCGTCTTTACAAGGTTAAAGTACCCATCAATATTATCTTGAGTGGGTCTGAATCCCGGATTAAATGAAAGCACAACGGATGCAGATGCTTGCTCTTGGTCAGCCTGGGAAGCAAAAACTGTTTCTTTAGGCAGATTAATCAGCACTTTAGCATCCTTAATTCCTTGCATACGTCTCATTAACTGTTCTACTTCACCGTTTAATGCATTATTATACTTCACATTAAACTCACTATCTGTCGTCCCTATCATTGACGAATTTTCATTAAAGACCTTATAACCGATAGAGCCCCCCTGAACAATCCCCTGAGAACCGATATCCACCTTTATTCGAGCCGCTTCTGTGCTTGGCACGGAGATGCTTTTTCCATCTTGGCTTAATCGGTATGAAACACCTGCTGTATCCAAGTAGTTCATTACTCCAGCTGAATCTGTGCTGTCCAAATCTTGAAACGCTACTTCATATTCTGTCTTTGAAAGCTGCATGGTTAATACTACGATTATTATTAGAATGATAAACAATGTAGAAAAGAATAAAATCTTCTGTTTACCACTAAATCTATTCCAATACAGGGTCACCTTCTCCCGATATTGGGCAAATCTTTCATTCACAGTGTCACCCCATCCGGAACTAAGCTAGGAATTAATTAAATTTGAGTTCTCATAATTTCTTGATAGGCTTCTATCACTTTGTTCCGGACTTGTGTAGTCAACTGCAAACTCAGTAAAGCCTGTTGGGAAGAAATCATCACCTCGTCTATGTTCACTTCTCCCAATACAAATTTATTACTCATATCCTTTGCTTGTTGTTCCTGATCTGCTACTTTAGTGAGTGCATTCTCAAGATAAGAACCAAAGCTCTCCATGGCATTAGCAGGAGTGGATGAAACTTCGGTAGATGTTGGTTTCATGGCAAGCTGCTGTACAGCTTGAACCCCATTAGTGATATTCTGTATCAACTGTTTCCCTCCTAAAAGTTTTGTAAGCTTATGCTTCCTAGATTCACTTCGTACAAAACTCACTGTGGAAGCGTTCCTTGTGTTAATTACGTTTAGCGCCCAATTTCGAGTGCTTTACTTACCATAGCTTTAGATGCATTCAGCATCGTGACATTGGCTTCATAAGAACGTGATGCAGATAACATATCTACCATTTCTTTGGTAATATCTACGTTTGGCATATAGACATAACCTTCGGCATCCGCATCAGGATGGCTTGGGTTGTAAACTGGCTTTAACGGTGAAGTATCTTCTATAATGGACTGCACCTTTACACCTTCACTACTACTACCGTTCAATTTCGAATTTAGTATATTCGAGAACTTATTGCTTTCGGTAGCCTCCATAACAACAAGCTTTCGACGGTAAGGAACGGCTTTGCCATCAACGACCGATGCTCTTGTAGTTTCCGCATTGGCCACGTTGGAGGAAATCACGTCCATCCGCAATCGTTGAGCTGTTAATGCTGATGCACTTATCCCAAAACTACTCCCAAAGTTCATGCAATCTTATCCTCCTTGAATTACAGCTCGCATCATCGAAATTTGACTGTTGATCTGCTCGACATAAGAACTATACCTGAGTTGGTTCTCAGCACTTAACGCCATTTCTCGTTCTACATCCACATTGTTGTCGTTATTATTCATCGAGGTAGTTTCATCCGTACTAACGACAGCTGCTGGTACAATTCTATTACTACCAAATTGAAAATGTCGGGAGTCCGTTACCTTCGCGTTAAGTGTAGGTTTTATTCCACTTTCTTGTTGCTGAAGGAAACTTTCGAATGAAACATCAGAACGTTTGAAATTTGGCGTATCTTCGTTAGCCACATTATTCGCTAGAACATTTTGTCGTTTGTAGGCAGCATCAATGCCTCCCTGCAATCGTTGAAAACTGACACTATTCAGCAATCCCAAGATAATTCCTCCTTTCAAAGCTATCATAATGAAATGAATTCCACAACTTTCCTTAAAAAACCTGCTTGATTTCGACAAATAAAGTATAAAAGTCCTCTATTTATCAGTTTCTACGTCGAACCTTGTCGCAAAGTATAACTAATTAGTATTTTCACATACATTGATTTTCATTTAATTTGTATATTATTACAATAAGAAATAAGCCCTATCTTTTTAGAAAAGACAGGGCTTTTAGCACTTTATTGCTATTTTATTCCTTTTTTAACTCAAAATTATCTTTTTAATTGCATCTTTTTACATTTTTTTACCTATTAATGACACTAAATTGTAATTTTCTAATTCAATATGCCCAAATCCAAAAGAATAAGAATTTGTCGCATTAAAGAATATATTGACTTAGATCACGATCCTGCGCAATACTTGCCAATTTCTCACGCACATACTCTGGTGTAATAACCATAGTGTCCAGCGTCAGCTCAGGTGCTTCAAAAGAAAGATCCTCCAATAATTTCTCCAAAATCGTATGAAGACGCCGAGCACCTATGTTCTCCATATTTTGATTCACTGAAGCAGCTATTTTGGCAATTTCATAAATAGCATCTTTCTGGAACTCCACTTCAATGTCCTCGGTTTTTAACAAATTAACATATTGTTTCGTCAAAGCGTTCTCTGGCTCTGTTAAGATGGAAACAAAATCTTCCAGTGTAAGACTGCTTAGTTCTACACGAATCGGAAAACGCCCCTGAAGCTCTGGAATCAGATCAGAAGGTTTAGCAACATGAAAAGCCCCGGCAGCCATGAAGAGCACGTAGTCCGTCTTCACAGGACCGTATTTTGTCATGATTGTAGAACCCTCTACAATTGGAAGGATATCTCTTTGTACACCTTCACGTGATACATCAGGGCCCGAACCCTTTCCTTGACTTGCAACCTTATCAATCTCATCGATAAAAATAATACCCGATTGTTCAGCGCGTGTCACAGATTCCTGAATGACATCATCCATATCAATCAGTTTGGTTGCTTCATCTTGAATTAGCACTTTACGAGCCTCACGGATAGGAAGCTTGCGCTTCTTCGTCCGCTTCGGAAGCAAGCTACCAAACATTTCTTGCATATTCATCCCCATCTGGTCGTTCCCTTGCCCTGCAAACATATCCAGCATAGATGGCGCTGTATCCTCAACATCTATTTCAATGATATCTTCTTCCAATTGACCAGCAAGCAGCTTAAATCTAACCCCGCGACGGCGTTCGCTTAAGCTTCCATCTGGTTCGGAATCTTCTTTAGAATCCTCTTGTGAAGAGTTCCCGCCAAAAATCATCTCAAAAGGATTCTTCTGAGATTTATTTTTTGAAGACGAAGGCACTAAAATAGAGACAATCCGCTCATTAGCCAGTTCTTCTGCACGGTCTTTCACTTTTTCCGTACGCTCTAGCTTCACCATACGAATAGAGGTCTCAACTAAATCACGCACCATAGACTCCACATCTCGCCCTACATAACCCACCTCAGTGAATTTGGTTGCCTCCACTTTGATGAACGGAGCATTAACGAGCTTAGCTAGACGCCGAGCAATCTCAGTTTTCCCTACACCAGTAGGTCCGATCATCAAGATGTTCTTAGGAACAACTTCATCACGCAGTTCCTCAGCCAGCAGACTGCGCCGATAACGATTACGAAGGGCAACAGCTACCGATTTCTTAGCTTGTTTCTGACCTACAATATATTTATCCAATTCAGCTACGATTTGACGGGGTGTTAGCGATTGATTCACCATCGTGAATTCCTCCTTGTCTCTATGGCACTGAGCCTATAATTGCTCAACAATAATATTGGAGTTAGTATACACACATATTTCTGATGCAATCTGAAGAGCTTCACGAGCGATATCCGCAGCAGCAAGATTTGGAGCATGACGTTTGAGCGCGCGACCGGAAGCAAGTGCAAAGTTACCACCGGAACCAATAGCGAGCACATCATCATCTGGCTCGATAATTTCACCATTTCCGGAGATCAAGAGCATTCCTTCCTTGTCCATAACAATCATCAATGCCTCAAGTTTTCGAAGAATACGATCTTGACGCCAGTCTTTCGCCAATTCTACGGCTGCCCGTTGCAGGTTTCCATGATGCTCCTCCAACTTGCCTTCGAATTTTTCGAACAAAGTGATAGCATCGGCCACAGATCCTGCAAACCCTGCTATTACTTGTCCTCTGTATAAGCGACGAACTTTTCTGGCCGTCGTCTTCATAATTACACTCTCTCCGAATGTAACCTGACCATCACCTGCTATAGCTGCCTGTCCGTTATGTCTTACAGCACAAATTGTAGTCGCATGAAAGCTGGGTACCATGATTGTAGTTACCTCCTTAAGATGGGCTTTGTTCAAAAATAAGAAGTATACGTTTCACGTTATACATTATCCTTATATTTCTCACTTAAACGCTAACGCTTATCATCCTTATAAGGACGCCCAAGGCGCTTATTCTTGGTTGTCGATAGCCTCCGGCTCTATATAAGCAAGGCCCGTACGATTGGCGTACTCGGCAAGACTATCTAGTGCACGATGCGCTAACATCTCATTCTTTTCTTTCTTATTACGGATTTTCTTCTCCACCTTCGGCAGAAGACCAAAATTGGCATTCATAGGCTGAAAATGCTCCGGATCAGCGGAAGTGATATAAGCAGGCATACTACCAAGCACCGTGTCTTGTGGGAAGATCAGTCCTTCTTGACCGAGTGCGGCTCTAGCAGCGTTAATGCCGGCAATCAGACCTGAAGCTGCTGATTCCACATAACCTTCCACGCCAGTCATCTGTCCAGCAAAGTACAGCCTTTCTTTACCCTTCATTTGATAAGTAGGATGCAAGAGTTTAGGAGAATTAATAAAGGTATTTCTGTGCATTACCCCATACCGAACGTATTCAGCGTTCTCAAGACCTGGAATCAGCGAAAATACCCGCTTCTGTTCGCCCCATTTCAAGTGCGTTTGAAAACCCACCAGATTGTAAAGCGTTCCAGCAGCGTTATCCTGACGAAGCTGCACTACCGCGTAAGGTAGCTTACCTGTGTGCGGATTGATAAGCCCAACAGGCTTCATCGGACCAAACAATGCAGTTTGCTTACCGCGCTTCATCATGATTTCGATAGGCATACAGCCCTCAAAGTATATCTCTTTCTCAAAATCCTTGAGTGCCGCCGTCTCTGCAGAAATCAACGCGTCATAAAACACGTCAAACTCCTCTTCAGTCATAGGACAGTTCAAATATGCTGCTTCCCCTTTGTCATAACGGGAAGCCAGATACACTTTATTCATATCAATACTGTCCTTCTCAACAATCGGTGCTGCAGCATCATAAAAATAGAAATACTCTTCACCTAATAGACCCTTAATTTCAGCAGATAATGCAGGGGAAGTTAGTGGACCCGTTGCAATAACAACAATCCCTTCCTCCGGTATATGCGTAAGTTCTTCATTTATGACTTCCACGAGCGGATGATTATGCAATGTACTCGTAATTTCTCCCGAGAAACCATCCCGATCCACGGCAAGTGCACCGCCAGCAGGTACAGCGTGGCGATCAGCCGCACCTAATACAAGAGAGTTTAAACGTCGCATTTCTTCCTTTAATACACCCACCGCATTGCCTAAACCATTTGCACGCAAGGAGTTGCTGCATACTAGTTCTGCGAATTGATTGGTGTGGTGTGCTGGCGTCTTCACCACTGGTCTCATTTCATACAATCTTACCGGTACGCCTTGAGAGGCTATTTGCCAGGCCGCTTCACTACCTGCGAGACCTGCTCCAATTACTGTTACCTTTGCTGTATCTGTCACTGTCTTATTTCCTCCTGTAGAGACTATTATTCTGCTAACTCTTCTTCGTTGTCTAAAACTGCCTCTGTATGGTCACAAGACGTACATTGCAGTTTGGTGCCTTGCTTATTGCGTTTCTCAATCATCCAAGCCCCGCAAGATGGACATGGTTTAGTGGATGGTCTATCCCAAGAGACGAAATCACACCCTGGATATTGATCGCATCCATAGAAGACACGCCCTTTTTTGCTACGACGCTCTACAACTTTTCCTTCATTACATTTAGGGCAAGTTACACCAATATCTTTGATAATCGGCTTCGTATTTCGGCAATCTGGAAAGCCAGAACATGCTAGGAACTTCCCAAAGCGTCCTAATTTATATACAAGTGGTTTACCACATTTCTCGCAGATCTCATCAGAGACTTCATCTTCAATCTCGATTTCTTTCATTTCTTCTTCGGCAAACACTAAGCGTTTCTCGAAAGACTCGTAAAATTCAGCAAGAACCTTCACCCAATCTTCTGAGCCTTCTTCCACATGGTCAAGATCGCCTTCCATATTAGCCGTAAACTCTACGTTCAATATTTCCGGGAAAAATTGTTCCATCTGCTCGATGACAAGTTCTCCAAGCTCTGTAGGCATAAATTTCTTCTCTTCAATCGCTACATAACCACGTTTCTGAATCGTTTCAAGCGTTGGTGCATACGTACTTGGGCGTCCTATCCCTAATTCCTCAAGTGTCTTTACAAGCCTTGCTTCTGTATATCGCGGTGGTGGCTGTGTAAAATGCTGCTTCGGCTCGATCTCTTGCTTATTTAAAGCATCTCCCGCTTCAAGAGGCGGTAAATACTTATCTTCATCTGTAGTTCCATCATCGTTACCTTCCACGTAAACCTTCATGAACCCTGGGAATGAAACCTTCGAACCCACCGCTCTGAATGTGGCTGTACCTGCTTCTATATCAACCGAGAGTGTATCAAGAAGAGCCGACGCCATTTGACTGGATACGAACCGCTCCCACACCAGTTTGTAAAGACGGAATTGATCCCGGCTTAAGAACTCTTTGACCATTTCCGGTTCACGAAGTGCTGAAGTTGGTCGGATCGCTTCATGCGCTTCTTGCGCTCCAGCCGCTTTCTTTGAATACTGACGAGGGGCATCAGGTAAGAACTTTTCACCATACTTAGCAGTAATCAGCTCTTTAGCTTCATCCTGTGCAGTGACAGATAATCGTGTCGAGTCCGTACGCATATAGGTGATCAAACCTACGGTTCCCTCTTTGCCTAGTTCCACACCTTCGTATAATTGCTGGGCAACAGACATTGTCTTAGCTGCACGGAATCCAAGCTTACGAGCTGCTTCCTGTTGAAGGGAACTTGTTGTAAAAGGAGCCGAAGGATGCCGTTGTCTTTCCTTCTCCTTCACATTACTTACCTTAAAAGCTGCGTTCTTGATTGCCTCAAGGACCTCTTGAACATCGCTTTCCTGATTAAGTTCCTTCTTCACACCATTCAGCTTATGAAACTTAGCTTCAAAGACAGAATCTCGAATCCCAAGTTTAGCTGTAATACTCCAATATTCAGTAGGTACAAAAGCGGAGATTTCATTCTCACGATCCATTATGATCTTTACAGCTACAGATTGAACACGTCCAGCAGATAACCCTTTTTTGACTTTCTTCCATAATAGAGGGCTAATCTTGTAACCTACTAGCCGATCCAGTATACGTCTTGCCTGCTGTGCATTCACAAGATCCATGTTAATCTTGCGTGGCGTCTTAAAAGCATCCTTCACCGCTTGTTTGGTGATCTCATTAAATACAACTCGACATTCCTGTGTATTATCTAAATCCAGGGCATGTGCCAAGTGCCAAGCAATTGCTTCTCCTTCGCGATCGGGGTCAGCTGCGAGATAGACTTTTTTCACTTTTTTACTAGCGTCTTTTAATTCCTTCAATATAGAACCTTTACCACGAATCGTAATATATTTGGGATTGAAATCATTCTCGACCTCAACACCAATTTGACTCTTCGGTAGATCTCTGATGTGTCCCATAGATGCCTTTACAATATACTTACTACCTAGATATTTGCCAATTGTCTTCGCTTTCGCGGGCGATTCGACAATAACCAATGCATCTGCCATAGACTCTTCCTCCTCGTTAACACTCGTACCTCTATATTAAATTACCTTATAAATAGCTCCTGGTAATTGTGCTACCGCTTTTTTTATGATTAAAGATAACAGAACTGAATGCAAATGTCCAAAATCCCATCCTGTCCTCACAAGCAGATCGTCCAAAATAAAGGGGCCTTGATGCAGTATATGGTATAGGTGTAACTCCTCATTTGTCAATTTCTTTTCAATTAACAAATCGTCAGCCACCTGTTTAGAGGGACCGCTTTCACCCGTTTTTGAGAGGTTTGTCGGGAGAAAAGAAGTGTATTCTTCTAAAATATCTAGTGCACCGGTTACCAGCTTTGCCCCCTGTTTAATCAAATCAAGAGCACCTCTACTTTTGGGAGATGTAATAGGTCCAGGGACAGCAAAAACATCCCGTCCTGCCTCCAAGGCAGCATCTGCAGTAATGAGTGATCCACTTCTACTATCCGCCTCTACGACCACTGTCCCGTATGTGAGGCCTGCAATAATTCGATTGCGCTGCGGAAATAACCCAGGATGACTTTTGGTTCCAAGGGGATACTCTGTTAGCACTAACCCATCACGGGAAATCAATCGTTCGAGCTCCTTATTCTCAGGCGGGTAGACCCGATCAAGTCCTGTAGCCACTACCGCTATTGTGCCCCCACCGCTTCTTAGCGCAGCTTCATGACAGACGCTATCAATCCCCCTAGCTAATCCGCTAACCACTGTTAGACCTGCTTCACTAAGCTCTTTTGTGAGAATCTCCCCTACCTTTCGTCCATAAGCTGTTGGCACACGAGTACCGACCATCGCTACACTAGGTGTCGATAACAGATCCAAACGCCCACGATAATAAAGAATCCATGGTGGCTGAGCCGTCTCCTTCAATAAATGGGGATAGTCTGCATCAAAAATCGTAACCATGTTCACAGCACTTTCTTCCATTAGTAAGCGGCGGTTTGCTATCCACTCCAACGTATATATTGAAGCAAGTTGAATCGACACTTTCTCGCTCAATCCAACCTTTTCCCAGTCTTCTGAGCTACAAGAAAATGCTTTTTCTGACAAAAGCCCAGCTCTGCGAATTTTGTCGATAGTTTTCCAGCCAATGCCTTCCACTTCATTAAAGCCGAATAGTAGTTCCCGTTCTTCCATATCATTTTTCGCCCCTTAACATGGAAGGCCTAGCCTTCCCTATTTTGTGTTACACATCATGAAAACGCAAGTATTTCTTTAAATTCAATAAATTTCTATTTAAAATAAAAAAAGCAACCTTTCATCCCTAAATAGGAACAAAAGGTTGCTTACCTCTTTAATTAATTATACACGAAATAACCTCACTACGTGGAGTGATTTCTCTGTCTTAACTACACTAATTAGTGCGATGTAAAAGCATTGAGAATACCGCGCTCTTCAAGCACACTTACGAGTGTTGAACCCATTTCAGCAGGTGTAGGGGCTACCTTGATTCCGCAAGCTTCCAGTACGGCAATTTTTTCGCTTGCTGTACCTTTCCCTCCAGAAATGATAGCACCAGCATGCCCCATACGCTTGCCTGGAGGTGCAGTTGCTCCTCCAATGAAGCCTACAACTGGCTTGGTCATGTGTTCACGAATCCACTCTGCTGCTTCTTCCTCTGCAGTTCCACCGATCTCTCCGATCATAATAACTGCCTTCGTACCCGGATCTTCATTAAACAGCTTCAAAATATCAATAAACTCAGAGCCTTTAACCGGGTCTCCGCCAATACCTACAGCCGAAGATTGCCCAATTCCACGCGTGGTCAGCTGATGAACCGCCTCATAGGTTAGCGTTCCGCTACGCGAGACCACTCCTACATAACCAGGCATATGAATATAGCCAGGCATGATTCCAATCTTACACTCTCCAGGAGTGATAACACCCGGACAGTTTGGACCGATCAACACTGTAGAACGACCTTCCATATAACGTGAGACTTTTACCATATCAAGCACTGGAATACCTTCGGTAATACAGATAACCAAATCCAGCTCTGCATCTACAGCCTCCATGATGGAGTCTGCTGCGAATGCTGGCGGTACATAAATCACACTAGCAGTTGCACCAGTAGCTGCCTTAGCAGCTGCGACTGTATCAAATACCGGAAGACTAACTTCACTGCCATTTTCAAGGGTGATATTAACTGTCGTTCCACCTTTACCCGGCGTTACCCCTCCAACCATCTGAGTTCCATAATCAAGCGCACCCTTAGTATGGAACAAGCCCGTTGCTCCCGTAATACCTTGCGTGATAACTTTCGTATTTTTATCTACAAGAATGCTCATGCCTTAAGTCACATCCCTACTTATATTGTCAAATACGATAACTGGCTTCAACTTCCGAGCCATTATTGCACAAGAGATACAATCTTACGGGCACCGTCCGCCATAGAATCAGCAGCTACAATGTTAAGTCCCGATCCTGCCAAGATTTGCTTACCCAATCCAACATTTGTTCCTTCAAGACGAACAACAAGCGGTTTAGTCAATCCCAATTGACTTGCCGCTTCCACAACACCGTTAGCAATAACGTCACAGCGCATAATACCGCCGAAAATATTAACGAAAATTCCATTTACCTTTTCATCCGATAGAATGATTTTAAAGGCTTCTGTAACTTTCTCGGTAGTTGCACCGCCCCCTACATCAAGGAAGTTGGCGGGTTCGCCTCCGTAATATTTAATTATATCCATTGTTGCCATCGCTAGGCCTGCACCGTTCACCATACAACCAATATTGCCATCAAGTGCAATATAGCTCAGGTCATACTTAGAGGCTTCGATTTCTTTCAAATCTTCTTCATCTAGATCCCGAAGCTCTTGAATATCTTTGTGGCGGAACAAGGCATTGGGGTCAAAATTCAATTTAGCATCTAGAGCCATCACATTCCCATCCGCAGTAACTACCAATGGGTTAATTTCGGCAATAGAGCAATCTTTATCCACAAAAGCTAGATATAGCGCTTGCATGAATTTAACAGTCTTGCCTACCAGTTCATTAGGAATAGAGATGCTGTAAGCTAATTTACGAGCTTGGAAAGTCTGCAAACCTACTGCCGGATCAATGATTTCTTTGAAAATCTTCTCCGGATGTGTAGCTGCAACCTCTTCAATCTCTGTGCCACCTTCTTCAGATGCCATCATAACCACTCGGCCAGTTCCTCTATCAACAACGATACCGATGTAATACTCTTTAACAATTTGACAGCCCTCTTCAATGAGCAGCCGTTTTACTACCTTACCCTCCGGACCAGTCTGGTGAGTAACTAAAGTCTTACCGAGAATTTCGGTTGCGTAAGTACGCACTTCATCGATATTCTTAGCAACCTTTACACCTCCAGCTTTACCTCGTCCACCTGCATGAATCTGAGCTTTAACTACAACAACCGGTGTACTCAGTGACTCTGCGGCTTCTACCGCTTCCTCCACTGTATAAGCTACTTTTCCATTCGGTACGGCCACACCGTACTTCTTAAGCACTTCTTTTCCCTGATACTCGTGGATATTCATAGCGGTAGCCTCCTAAAGTAGCGTGGTGACTTAACAGGCAGCCTGTTGTCATCTCGCCTTCCGTTTTGATTGCCGCGGGGTTAGGGATAGGCTGATGCTAAACATGCAGCACTATTCCGGAACCAACAGAAACTGCTCTACCACTCGTAAAAGAATGGCCTTATTTCTGTGAGAGACATTGAGTAAATCTATAAGACTAAGCTTATACTTACCTATATGCCATATAAAGGAACCCAGAATAGTGTAACATGTTTTTAAAACGCTTTCCTTAAATATATTCATGATTTGTACACATTTTTTCGCTTGATTTCATGCCGGAATGCGAACGATCGCATAGACTCCTGATTATACTTACTTTTTACTATCTTGAGTGTTCGCTTCATGAACACGATTTAACAAGCTTTTGAACTGCTCAAGCAGCTCTACAGTTTCATCGCCGGACATAGTCGTTTCTTCCATCATTTTTCCAGGAATACAAGCCGCATTGCTTTGAAGTGCCCAGCCCTGTTCCGTTAGTGAAATCAGAACTTTTCGCTCATCTTGTGTCGAACGTTCACGCACGATCAACCCTGCAGCTTGTAGACGTTTTAAAAGAGGTGTCAGCGTACCCGAATCCAAAAATAGCGCCTCACCAATTTCTTTAACCGTGCATTGCTGCCGTTCCCATAACACAAGCATTACTAGATATTGCGAGTATGTTAAACCGATCTTATCCAAATAAGGTTGATACAGCTTTGTGATCTCACGAGAGCAAGCATAAATCGTAAAACAGAGTTGATTCTCAATCAGCAGCTCAGGTGTAGTCGTCATCTTTTGCATATCTTCTTCATTCATTTTCATATCTTATTCACCTGCCTTATACCCTTATTTTATCATAATTCACTCATAACATCATGTTAATAGCAAAAAATTAATTTGACATTATAGTTAATTGTGATAAATTAGATTGTACACAAACTAATTAGGAATTGGAGAGATACACAATGATGACGATCCAGCAAAAAATGTATGAAACCACTGTTAAAGCCGTAGGAGGAAGAAACGGTTTTATCGAATCAGAAAGCCCTAAGCTCAATCTTACAATCAGCACACCACGCGAAATGGGAGGTGCCGGTGGCGAAGGTACAAATCCTGAGCAATTATTTGCAGCTGGTTATTCCGCTTGTTTCGATAGTGCACTGAATATGGTTGCCCGACTCGGAAAAGTGAAAATTGAAGGTAGCGAAGTAACAGCCACAGTCAGCTTTGGTAAAGTTGAAGATGGAGGTTTTGGTATAGCGGTTAAGCTTGATGTGCTAGTTAAAGGCGTTGACAGAGAAACCGCAACCTCTTTAGTAGAGGCTGCTCATGGCGCTTGTCCATACTCCCGCGCAACCCGCGGCAATATCGCTGTAGAATTGAATGTACTGTAAGGAAATACAGAAAAATTTTTCTCAAACGAAGCCCTAACGGACACAGATGATTTTAAATTCAATTAGTGTCTCTGAAGTCCGAAAGCACGCTCCAAAAGCTAAAAATGACCATATCATGTCTTTCGGGTCCATAAGGTTCCAGAGATGTTAACAATTTTAGCGGAATGAAATCAATAATCCAAAAACAGAGCAGCAATTCGCCAATAACGGGAATCGCTGCTCTATTTAGCTTATTCTTCTGTCATCGCCTGCCGGTCTAAATTACGGTACTGCACAGCCTCCGCAAGATGCGCGGAAGTAATATCCGGTGCGCCTTCCAGATCAGCTATTGTACGGGATAGCTTAATAATTCGATCATGCGCTCGCATGCTTAAACCTAAATTCTCCAGAATGTCATACAGCAATTGGGCACCTTCACGGCTAAGACTTGCATATCTCCGAAGGGAAGCGCCGGAAAGTTCACTATTCCAAGAAATAGGCAAACGCTTAAACCGTTTAGCTTGTATCGTCTGTGCCGCCATCACCTCTGCATACATCTCAGCCGAAGATAGAACATGCCCTTGACGATCCCATTCCTTCGGGCGAGGAACATCCACCTGTAAATCAATACGATCCAATAAGGGTCCTGATATCTTTGCGCGATATTGAGCAATCCTGGCGGGGCTGCATGTACAATGTTGTTGAGAAAGATTACTCCCAAAATAACCGCAGCTACAGGGATTCATCGATGCGGCCAGCATGAATTTTGCAGGATAGGTAAAAGAAGCTCGAGCACGACTTATGGTAACAACCCCGTCTTCGAGCGGCTGGCGTAGCACTTCAAGTACATTCCGAGAGAATTCGGGCAACTCATCTAAAAAGAGAATCCCTCGATGCGCAAGACTAACTTCTCCCGGCTTTGGAATGCCTCCACCCCCAATAAGACCTGCGGCCGATATGGTATGATGCGGAGAGCGAAAAGGACGACTACGCAGTAAGCCGTTGTGGGCATCTTTTAAAGTTCCTGCTGCGCTAAATATTTTGGTTACCTCTAGTGCCTCACTCTCAGACAATTTCGGAAGGATGCTTGGAAGGCGTTTAATCAGCATCGTCTTCCCTGTACCGGGTGGACCGATGAGCAATGTATTATGCATACCCGCTGCCGCAATGGTTAGGGCTCTTTTTACATGTTGTTGCCCTAGCACATCACTGTAATCATCCAGCATCTCGTTCATTGCATATGAGGAGTCCTCAGAAGTACCGTAAACTGGGGTATATTTAAGATGTTCCAAAGAAAGGACAAGAACCGGAGGTCGGTCATTAGTATCTATCCCCTTGGTCACAGTTACAGGAAAAGGAAGAGATGATAAAGAAGGCATATCTTCGGAAACTCCCCCATTCCTTCGATTCTGTTCGTCTTCCCCTTTTATACCCTTAGCTGAATTGGACGGTGATTCTTCCGGGTTCGGTAATGTGCACAAATGGTCGATTGCGTATATATTTATACCACTGATCAAAGCTGCCTCAGCAGCATTCCCTTCAGGAAGCATTACAGCCTTAAATCCATTTTTGCGCGCAGCTTCCACCATTGGTAGAACACCTGATACTGGACGCAGACTACCATCAAGCGCAAGCTCTCCAATAAAAAGCACCTCATTGGCTGAGGGCATTATCAGTTGACCACTAGTTATCAGTATCCCCAGGGCAATCGCAAGGTCAAAGGCAGAGCCTTCTTTGCGTAAGTCGGCTGGTGCTAGATTTATCGTAATGCGCTGCTGGGGATAACGATAACCACAGTTCTTAATAGCGGCTCTTACTCGTTCTACTGCCTCACGAATCGCAGAATCAGGCAGACCAATGATATTCGTCTGTGGCAATCCATTCGCAAGATCAATTTCTACACCTATCATTACCCCTTCAATTCCATACAGACATGCACTATGCATTTTTCCATACATAAAAACACCTCATCTCCTGAAATACACCCCTGTTTGGGTGTCACATCTTCAAGAAAAAAGGTGCTTCCTTATTTTCCGGTAATAAATTTGCTATTATATCTCATTATATATAGGAAATCTTTGCGTAATCAAGAATTATTAATAAACATCAGATTGCATAAATACGCATAAATAATCACATAGACCCACATTAACCTTCTTCGCTAACTATGACAGAGTCCCTAATCTGTTCAAAAGTCAACGGTTTATAGTTCCAATGCTCTACACAAATGTTAAAATAATTGTTCCCTTCATATTTTTGGCCGTGAATATGACCATGCACATTTACGTAAGGCATATGTTTATTCATATACATAGGCTCATGAGAGAGAAAAAAGAAATCCTTATAAATCAGCGGATATTCACTAACCTCGTCAAAGCCTGCTTCAAGCCACCAATCCCGACCGCGTCCCCGATCATGATTGCCGAGAATTAGAATCTTATAGCCATGTAACCTCTCCACAATAGCACGTGTCGCTTCCTTATTAAGAAACGAAAAGTCTCCCAAATGAAACACTTTATCATCCGGATTTACGACCGAATTCCAACTCTCAATCATGGCTTCATTCATTTGCCCCACATCTATAAAGGGTCTGGATTCAAAATCAATAATCAACTTATGTCCAAAATGATGGTCGGATGTAAAAAAAACGTTAGCCATGTTCACCCTTCTTTCTTTTTTGATCATAGTTTGTATGATTATCTCCAGTCACGCCGCTTATGTGGTCGTTTTTTATTATCGCTCTGGATCAGTTCAGCTAGAGGGGGAGTCTCTTCATTCTCAATGAGCCAGCCACGCATCTCTTTAATCGCTTCCACCTGTCCATTTCCTTTATCACGCCATGTAAGAAGCTCTATGACTTTTATAACAAGCGCTAAGAGACTGCTATTGCTGTTTTGTGATTTATCAGCACGGATTTTTTGAAATAGCGCCTCATTTTTCCAATCGATTAATATTTCCTCAGCTATAGTGGGCCGCATAACCGTGAAGTTCTTATTGCAATTTGCACAACAGACAACGGATACTGGCTCTGCGGTAAATTTCACTTCAATCTTCTGCTGGCAATATTGGCAAGCAAAACTAACCTGCATTTCAAAAGGTTTATTCTTCACTTAAACAGCCCTCCTCATGATGACATTAAAAAGTTACTCTAATGTTTACCCATTTCTTTTGAGAAATGACCCACTGTGCGGAGGCTATGTAAAGACTTTTTTCATAAGAATGCTAGTGCCCATAATGAATGGCGTGAGAATATGGGGTGCAGCTTAAAAAGCCTCACGTATATGCCCCAAAGAAGCAATGCTTAAATCTTCATTCAGTAAAATGCTAATGACGTCAAAAGTTACTCTTCGATCATCATAACCTTTCATATGCAAATAAACCTGTGCTGTATTTCGCACTTGATGTATTTTTCGTGTATTCACAGATTCCTCCGGAGTCCCTTGATATAGCTCTCCACTACGACTGCGAACTTCAACAATAATAATACAGCCTTCGTTCTCCGCAATAATATCAAGTTCTCCGGTTCGACAACGCCAATTTCGTTCTAAGATCTTGTACCCACAAGTAGATAAGTACTGCACAGCCCCGTCTTCAGCAGCGGCTCCCTTTTGTTTGCGGTTGTAGCGTTCTCTTGTGTATGGCTCTTTCATTCCGGTCTCCGTTCACCGGCGGAACGGTCGCTCTGATACACAAAGCTGAGGATTTCAGCCACTAGCTGATAAAGTTCAGATGGAATCTGTTGATCTAGATCGAGCTTTGAAAGAACTTCTACGAGAGCTGCGTCCTCTTGGACAGCAACCCCACTCTCTTTAGCTTTTTGCAGAATCAGATCCGCTATCGCCCCTTGTCCTTTGGCAACAACGACAGGTGCCTCGCTTTGTCCTGGGCTATATTTGAGAGCGACCGCTTTTTTGAGCCCTTGTGAAATTGGAGGTACAGGCTCATTCTCGTTCATATACGGTAATCCACTCCTTTATAAGCATCAGGAACATAATCAACAAGCTTACTATGGGGATTGGCAAGTTCTGTAGATAGCTTTAGTTCTGGTAAAGATTCAGTTCTTAATCCCGACAACTGATAACCAATAGATTCTACTGCCGTTTTAATGTCATCACGCCGCTGTTCCAACAGCTCAAGCACCCAAGGATGATCATTATGCAGCTTAAGACTAACGATTCGATCAACAACCTGCACATCAACCAGCGTCTGGCCGAGCTGCTTCATATCCAAATCAAACCAGAGCCTGCAATTGGCAGCATCTAATTCACCCTTGCGTCCCCGACGCGACTGAATATGAACGGAAGCTGTCTCCTGCCCATCTGGACCTTGCAGCGGCAAGAACAAAGTTACTTGCGCGAAAGGAGCCGTTCGATCTGTATTGAGCAGCAGCTGTTGTCCTGTCAGCTGCTGCACTAGTCCGCTCGCGGCTTCTTTTACCGCGGGCGGCACCTCGCTGCTGCTCATGATCTGCAGCAGCACGCCCTTTAAGGTGTCGGTGGCTTGTTCGCCTCCGACACCCGCACTGCCAAGCGCGGCCGTACCTGTCGCCGCGCGGGCCGTCTCAGCGGCGGCTACTGCGACGCCGCGCACCGCCTGCTGCTCGTGCTCCGCACCGAGCAGCTTCAGCACCCGCCCCACCCACGACTCCGCGTCCGCGGGTGGGGCGGTGTCTGGCTGCACCGGCGAAGCCGTCGCAGCCGGGGCCTCCCCGCGCGGCGCAGCAGCCGCGGGGGCAGGGCTTGCTCCCGCCGCGTCAGCAGGCGGGAGCATGGCGAGCTGCGGCAAGCTCCCGCGCAGCTCGGTGAGCACGCCCTGCAGCTTCGCAAGCAGGGCGGGACCACTTGCTGCGTGGGGTGCCGCACCAGCAGCAGTTCCTTCGGCGCTCACACTCGCGCCACCCGGCATAGCCCCGCTCTTATCCATCGAGGCAGCCCGGCTCTTATCTGCCTGTATAGCACTATCCAATGCCCCATCCTTATTCAAATTCAAGGCATTACCTTGAATCTCAACTTCACTGGAACGGATAGGATTATTCACCGCAATATCAGCTTGAGTGCTTAAAGCACTATTTAGAACGCCGGATGTCATGGCAGGTGTTGATTTACCTGCCATAGGTTCTGTAACAATACCACCCTTCGAGATCTGAGCTCCTTCACCTGTCTCATCAACTACAACTGGCTTGCCAGTTTCAATCCCCGTTTCATTATCAGAAGCTATATTAAGAGTCACCTTGACTGGCGCACCTTGTTCAACCGGTTTCAGAGCACCTTCAGCTGCTCCTTCCGAAAGAGCGGTACTTCCGCTAGCGATAGTGCCTTCAGCAGTTTTAGTTGTAGCTTGTCCATTTCCTTTAGCTGCCAATTGTACAGAGTCAGCTTCTGTAGCGTCACCCTCTACAACACCCATATTATTTCCACTTCCAGCACCTGCAGTTACCGAAGGTTCGAGTTTTCCAGTAATTGTACCCATTCCAGCTTTAGATTCTGCGGTTATTGTTTCTTCATTAGCAATTTGTCCTGCCCATATTGTAATTTGATCTTCCAGTGCTGATAAAAGCTGATGCAGCTGTGGGCCAAATACAGCCTGCTGCAATCCTTTCACACTCTCAGCTGTAACGGGTAGTCCCCGCTTTACAGAAATGACAGCTGCATCAAGCCACTCTGAAGCAGGCACACCAGCTGGTTTTGCACTCATTACCGCATCCAGCAAAGCCGCTGTCTCTTTTGTAAGTGGAACGCCTCCTGCTTGCATCGCTAGTACGATTTCTCGACCTGCTTTGGAATCAGCTAATCCTAGCGACTCCAAAGCCTCACCCATGCTTTGGGGAGTGACTAACGCCGTTTCACCGAGGGAGACCGGCTTCAATACGGGTAATCCGCCTTCTCCGGGTGATCCAACCTGTAAATTCAAGGTTTCTCCAGGCAGTAGTGGTGTTTCTAATTCTGCACGAACAGGTGTACCTTGGATTTGCACAACCGCTTCTTTGCCTGAATCCGATACAGAGAGGACAACACCACGAACAACTTGCCCTTCTTTTAACTCTAAAGACTTCGCCGCACCCGGTTTTTGATCTCCAAGCAATCCACGGATCAATGTTCCGATATTCATACCGTTTCTCCTCCCTCCATTTTCTCTCTTCTTACTATATCGGTATTCATCCTACTTTTTTAAGCATTGCTTCTAGAATAACGTTTGCTGCTCCGCGAGAATCCGCCCAATAAAACTGCGCCGATGCATAGGTGTTGGACCTAGAGCCGTAATTTGTTCCCGGTGAAGCTTGGTCGCGTAACCTTTATGTATCGCAATCCCATAATCAGGGTATAATTCCTCCCACAGACCTTCACACAACCTGTCTCGTGTCACTTTAGCGATAATTGAAGCTGCTGCAATGGACTGACTATTAGCATCTCCTTTAATAATTGCCTGTTGTGGCAAAGGGAGGTCTACCTTTTCAGCATCGATCAGCATATAGTCAGGAGTGTGCTCTAGACTCTCAACCGCCTTTTTCATGGCCAGGCGTGAAGCTTGCTTAATATTAATCTCATCAATGACAGTAGAGTCTACATACCCCACACCCACGGCCAGCGCTTGCTCCATTATAATCTCGTATAAAGCATCTCTCTTTTTAGCTGTAAGTTTTTTGGAATCATTCACTCCATCAATAATAAGCCCCTCTGGCAAAATCACCGCTGCTGCGACGACGTCCCCAAACAAGCAACCTCTTCCTACTTCATCTACGCCTGCTATTCGGCGATAAGACTGTTCCCAGCCTTCTTTTTCATAGGCCAACATATCTAACGAACTCACTAATTTGTCACCGCCAATTATGAATTATTCTATGATCTATATAAGTCAGCTTATCATAGTAAAGCTTACATGGTCATCTTAAAATAGACGTTCCAATTTAATCCATTCCCATAAAATATCCCTAACAAGTGGGGCTTAGCTTGAGGCGTACTCAGGCACTTTGTCGAGGACCCAAAACATAAAAAAAGAGCCTCCGAAATTTCGGATGGCTCTTCCATACCTAGTCCATTAAACGCAGAATTCACACTATTTAAGGCGTTTCCAGCGTAAAGCGTCCAAGCTTACCTGCCCGTAGCTCATGCAACAAGGCCCGCGAAGCTTTTTCCAGATCTACACGTCCACCGCTGATTAGACAACCGCGTTTACGACCCACGGCTTCCATAACAGCCACGATCTCATCTGGATTCTCCAGATCCTCAGGAAGCTTCTCAATGCCAAAGCGTTCTTGAAATCTAGAGCCGTAGTCCTTCACCAAATATTTCACTGCATAAAAGGCGATGTCCTCAATATTCAGGATTTCTTCCTTTATTGCACCTGTTACCGCTAGGCGATAACCTACTTCTTGGTCCTCAAATCTCGGCCATAAAATACCTGGGGTATCCAGAAGCTCCAAGTTGCCGCCTGTCTTAATCCACTGTTGACCCTTGGTTACCCCTGGGCGGTCACCAGTAGCAGCAATACTCTTACCAGCCATCCGGTTAATGAGTGTTGATTTACCGACGTTAGGAATACCAACGATCAATGCACGCATCGCTCGCGGATTCATTCCTTTTGCAATCTGCCGGTCAATCTTCTCTTTTAGCAGCAGCTTGACTTGCTCTGGAATATCCTTTACACCTGTTCCAGTAGATGCATCAACAGGATAAGCAACATGCCCTTGTGCCTTGAAGTACGCCAGCCACTTCCGTGTAATTTCTGGATCTGCCAGATCCGCTTTGTTCAAAATAATCAATCTTGGCTTGTCCCGCAAAATATCGTCAATCATCGGATTGCGGCTGGAAAGCGGCAGACGGGAATCGAGCAATTCTATTACAACATCAATCAGCTTCAGCTTATCCTCGATTTGCCGCCTAGCCTTCGTCATATGACCAGGAAACCATTGAATGGCCATTGCCGTCACCTCCTTTGACTTCTGTCAACTTAATGGTTAATCAGTGAAATATCCTTTATCGGCCAGAAGATTAAATCTGCACGGCCTACAATATCCCCCAGAGGTACATAACCGATCATTCGGCTATCCGTACTATCCGAGCGATTATCCCCCATAACGAACACATGTCCTTCAGGTACAGTACCATCTGGGAACTCTTCATTAGGGAAATCTTTATTATTATACAGAGCGTTGATACTATGCTTTGCATCAATTGCATCTTGGATATAGGTCTCATTAACAACTTCCCCGTTAACTGTAACTACATCCCCTTCTACTTTCACAGTATCTCCAGCGACACCGATTACACGTTTAATAAAATCTCTACCCTCAGATGGCACGTGGAATACTATAACCTCGCCCCGCTGCGGAGATCTAATATCGTACAAAATCTCATTTACGATAACACGTTCACCAGTATGGAAATTAGGCTGCATGGAAGGTCCATCTACAATAAAAGGCTTGAACAAAAGCCAGCGAATCAGAAAAACCAACACTAAAGCAATCGCAATGGCCTTGACCCATTCCAAGACTTCATTTTTAGGTTTACGTGGGTTCTGCGCGCTTGATTCCAAAGTTTCACTTTGTTCCTGCTGCATAGTTCACCGTCCTCTCTTAATACTACTCTTACTATACAACACAAAAAAGCTCCTGCCAAAAACCCCTCCACAGATACTCCTTCAGGAGGCCTTTTCGGAGAAGCTGATCCCCAAGCGTATATGTCGCACGCATTGTATGCCAAGCTAAAACGCCCTCAGCGTCCTTTAAGGCGGGTAAGCGTTTATACGAGAAATATAAGAATAATGTATAACGTGAAACTGATGCTTTCTTATATTTTCATAAAATAATAAAACGAAAGGGGCTTGAATTCAAGCCCCTTTCCTTTGTCACTATTCTAGCGACGAATTTCTTTAATTCTCGCTGCTTTACCACGTAGTTCACGAAGATAATAAAGTTTAGCACGACGCACTTTACCACGACGAGCCACTTCGATTTTCTCGATTTTAGGCGAGTTGATTGGGAATGTTCTTTCCACACCAACACCGTAAGAAATTTTACGAACCGTAAAAGTCTCACTGATTCCACCGCCACGACGTTTGATTACAACGCCTTCGAACAACTGGATACGCTCACGAGTTCCCTCGATTACTTTTACATGCACCTTCAAAGTGTCACCCGGGCGAAAACTCGGGATATCTTTACGAAGTTGCTCTTGCGTAATAGCTTGTAGGATATTCATTAAGGACTTCCTCCTTCCGTACAGGTGTTCTTGCCTCTTCCGGAGAGATCTTTGCTCTCCCTCATTATCCGCAGCGGACCACCGTATTCCACACAACAGAGATAATAATACCATAAAGGACGGGCTAATACAACTTATTTTTTCTATTTAAAGCGGTAGCATATCTCTTTTTTTCGCCTTCGATTGGCAGTCTTTACATAGACCAACCACAGTTCCATTATCTTGTGCATAGAAGACTAGCTTTCCATTCTTCTTCTTACAAGAAGAGCAAGGCTGCTCCCCTGGGCTCTGTTTGGCTTTACGATGACTATCCATTGAGATTACATTGCTCTGAGTGGTACGCGGATAATTTTTTGTAGTATTTATTTTCCGTTTCCAGACTAAAAAATATACGCCTGTCAAAACTACTAAGGCAAGCAAAATGGCTACATATTTCATTTGGCTCCCTCCACCCTTCAGGATTTATTAAAGAAAGAAAGTAAAAAGACCGCCCTGTTCTGCAAGTGAGGTAACGGTCTATATCTGTATACAATGTAGCCTTAGCGCACCTATGCACTTCTATCCGAAAAAAGCGATTTCCAGTAGCTGCTGAAGGTTCTATATGAGGATTTCCGCGTCCTTTTAAATATGTACCCGTATCGTATTTATTCAGCGAGTGATCTTTCATTTATTTTAGCACAATTAAAAATCGAAGTGTAGTGAACACTTTTGAGACCTAGTCTTTGGTCCAGTATAATAACCCGCCTCCAGCCGTTTTTACAGATAAATTCCATAAGCTATACTTACAGAAGTACATAACGAAATCACATATGCCAGATCACATACACCCATATATGAGGAGGAGTTTTTTCAATGAGGAAAAGGAATAATAATAGTGTATTAGCAGCAGTAGCCGTATTATCTATCGTACTTTTGGCGGGTTGCACTGAATTACCAGGCAGACAATCTGCCAAAAATGAGGTTGAAAAGAGTATTTCTGAGGATGTGCACCAGAACATTGGTGAAGTTGTCAAGCAAGAGCTAGGAAAAGCAGCTGCAACTGTGCAGCAAGCCGTTGAGGAAACAGCAACTAAGGTAGTTGACGAAGTTAAAGCAGACAGCATTAGCAAAGAACTCTCCGTATCGCAAGCGATCGGTTCAGCATCCGTACTCAGCATGGACAATGCAGTAGGAGAAATAGAAGTTACAGCTGTTACAGGAGATCTGATCCATGTAAATGCAACGATCTCAGCCCACAATAGCTCTCTCCATGCGTCTGACCGTCAAAAGATTATGGATGATGCTGAAGTTTTAGTAGAGGTCAGTGGTGATACGTTGAAGGTGTCCACGCATTCCAAATCAAGTCCTAAGAAGGACTTATGGACATGGGCGCAAGAAAAATACGGATATTCAGATTTTAGCATAAGCTATAATATAGAGCTCCCCGCCAGCATGAATAAATATAAAATCACAAATAACGTAGGTCAAATTCGTCTTCACAATCTAGAGGGGAATTATCAAATCGTCAGCAACGTTGGAGCGATCAATATTGAAAGAGCTAAAATCACTGGCAAATCCACTGTAGAATCCGATACTGGCAGCATACGAATGGATATAGCAGGGATGAAGAATGATAGCAGCCTAAAAGCCAAAACAGAGGTCGGCAGCCTCAGTGCTGTCTTAGCCGACGGTATGAGATGCAGCTTAGAAGCTAATAGTGATCTCGGGCAAATCAAAGGTGTAGAAGGCGGAAAGACCGATATCAATGGGGGCGGCCCCTTATTGTCCCTAAGCTCAAATATAGGTGCAATTACAGTACAGTAATCAGCAGTAAACAGACCGTCCGGGATAATCGGGCGGTCTGTTTTTGGTTCCTAACGATTAGATTAATGCGATGGCTAGCAGAGTGAATAAACTTAAAGTTAAGATCTGATTTCCGGCAAAAGAATTTCCCCAAAAAGCAGAAGTATGCACAGAACCATTGTCAGTTCTTAAGTAAACATTGTATCTGTCTACATCTGTAATAACGCCTTCATGCTGTCTACCGTCTCTAGTCAGAATCCGCACCCTTCTATCCTTACAACGCAAACAATTATAATAAGCTTCCACTAGTGTACTCCTCCTTGTTCGTAATGATATAATCTATGTGTAGGAGTACAGGTCGGTAACGGCGAACTTACATAGGTCGGACTTTGGGTCAATATTTACTTTTTTCGATCCTTGTATCTTTCGTATTCCTCAAGGCTATAGATAATGTAAGACCTATCTACGGCTAGCAGTCCGCAATATCCCATCCATTCGAGGAGGCCAATCTCATGAATGTAGAAAGAAAACAGTTTATTAAAGAAGGCGTACTGCGTATCACCATTTTCGTTATTTTAGCTTCACTTACTTACACCGTTCGCAACTACGCATGGGCTGTTACTGTTCTCGTATGTGTTGCGCTGTACTCACTCCTCACAGGAGTACACAAAATCTTACGCAAAGAATAACATGTGCCTCCACGAACTTTTATAGCAAGCTAAAACGCCTACGGCGCCTTTTAAGGACGGTAAGCGTTTGTGCGAGAATTATAAGAATAAAGTATATCGTGAAACTTATACTTTCTTATAATTTCAAAAATAACCACTTTTCGCTGAGATGCTAGACCTCATTGGAAAGTGGTTATTTACAGTTTAACCGGAGTAATAGGATTCAAGCTTTGTTACCTTCTAAAAGAATAAAACCATTAGCGACAGCGAACACAAAATTCACTGTATCTAATGGTTTTATTAAGCCTAACAATCAATCCTAACATTCAATCTTATATGTTCACTCTTTAAATGGCGAATGGGCATTGCGATTTGTATAAAAATCGATAATATCATTCACGGTGCGGAGCGGCTCCGCTTCCTTGTGGACTGTGTCCACGTTAGGCTTGAATTCTTCATGCGTCTTCGTAGTCACTTCAGTTCATTCCCTTCAATAGTTAAGCTTGCTGCGTTATCAGCTGCATATATTAGTGCGGCACCTCTATTCATTACCCTAAAAAGAAGCTTTTAACGCACCAATACTCATATTATTTTGAAAACTATTATTTTATTTGTTCTCAGGTACACATAACAAAAACGCCTCCTCAACGTAAGATACGTTAAAAAGACGTCAAATATACCTGTTTCATTAAATTATCACTCCGGTTTGTCCACATTCCTTAGACGTTCCAGTGTCTTTTTGTCTTTCAATGTAAGTTCTGCAGTCTCAAGCAGGTCCGGTCTGCGTTCCAACGTGCGCAGCAGTGCCTGCTCTCTCCGCCATATGTCGATGTTAGCATGATGACCACTCAGCAAAATATCCGGTACCTTCCAGCCGCGAAACTCGGCAGGACGTGTGTAGTGTGGATATTCTAGCAGTCCAGTGCTGAACGAGTCAGATATCGCAGAGGTTTCATTTCCAAGTGCTCCTGGCTGAAGCCGGACTATGGAATCTATAACCGTCAACGCAGGCAGCTCTCCACCTGTTAGCACGTAATCACCCATTGAAAGTTCATCAGTTACCAGATGCTCACGAATCCGCTCATCATATCCCTCATAATGCCCACATATGAAGATTAGGTGCTGCTCTTGCGCCAGTTCCTCTGCAATCTTCTGATTGTAAGTTTTTCCTTGTGGGCACATAAGGATGATACGCGGCTTCACAGAGCCCACTTCATCAGATCGATTGTGATCTTCCTCGTTCGGTGTAATACCAAGCACATGCTCGACTGCATTAAAAATCGGATCAGGCTTGAGCACCATACCCCCGCCACCGCCATACGGTGTATCATCCACACTATTATGCTTATTTCCCGAGAAATCACGGAAGTTCACAGCATTTAAGGAGACGATTCCTTTTTCACGTGCTTTACCAAGAATGCTTGTGCTGAATACGCCTTCGCACATTTCCGGAAAGAGCGTAAGCACATCAATTCTCATCATGGCAATAACCCTTCCATCAAATGGACAACAATTCGTTTGGCTTCTATATCCACATTCAGGACTACATCGTTGATTACAGGAATTAGGATGTCTTGTCCTTTTGCAGGCTTAACAACCCATACGTCATTCGCACCAGGCTGTAAGATTTCTGTAATCGTACCGAGTGGTTTGTTTTCATCTTCATCCGTGTATACCTCACAACCGACGATTTGGTGGAAGTAGTATTCGTTCTCAGGGAGATCCACCAGATCATTACTCGGAACCTTCAGGAGGCTTCCTTTATATTTTTCCACTTCATTGATGTTCGTATACCCTTTGAGCTTAACGATGAACATACCCTTGTGCTCACGAGCGGACTCTACAGTTACTTCGAATTTAGAACTGCCATCTGCAGGGATCACCTGCAGCTTCTTACCTGCAGCAAAACGAACATCAGGGAAATCGGTATGGGATAGTACTTTAATCTCCCCGCGAATACCATGCGTATTCACAAGTCTGCCTACGGTTAACTCTTCTGTCATACAACCCTCTCCTTTACAAGCTTCATCTAATCTATATTTGAACAAAAAGGAGCCGGGATATACTATCCCTAGCCCCTCATTGTACGCATCATTTAAGATAAAATATCTACAGTTACGCGTTTATCGCTCTTGACTGCTGCAGATGTGACTACTGTACGGAGCGCCTTAGCGATCCTTCCTTGTTTGCCAATGACCTTTCCAACATCATCAGGATGTACGGACAGTTCATAGACAATTAGGTGATCCTTCTCCACCGCTCGTACCGTCACATCTTCTGGATGATCCACTAAAGCCTTAGCAATTACTCCAACTAATTCTTCCATAGAGGACCCTCGCAATCAGTCATTATTTCTGTTGCTTAAGCTCATGAAACTTCTTCATTACGCCTGCTTTGGAAAGCAAGTTGCGTACTGTATCAGATGCTTGCGCACCTGTTTGAAGCCATTTAAGAGCTTTTTCCTCATCGATCTTAACTACTGCCGGTTGTTCAATCGGATTATAATAACCGATTTCCTCGATAAAACGACCGTCACGAGGGGACCGGGAATCGGAAACCACTACACGATAGAAAGGCGCTTTATGCGCTCCCATTCTTTTCAGACGAATACGTACTGCCACGAAAAATCACCTCCTTATAATAGTTTCGAGATATTAGAACAGCAAGATCATTTAAAAGGGAACTTCATACCTTTTCCACCTAGACCTTTAAGCTGCTTCATCGCATTCTTCTTAGAGGCTTTGCCGCCTCCGCCCATCATGCCTGAGAATTGCTTCATCATCTTACGCATCTCATCAAATTGCTTTATGAGACGGTTGACCTCGGCAACCGAAGTTCCGCTACCAGCAGCAATACGCTTGCGGCGGTTATGGTTGATGATCTCGGGCTGACGCTTTTCCGTCTTAGTCATAGAATGAACTATGGCTTCAACGCGACCCATTTGCTTGTCGTCAACCTTCAAATCCTTAATGCCCTTGGCTTTGTTCATGCCAGGTAGCATGTCAAGAATTTGATCGATCGGGCCAAGCTTCTTCACCTGATCCATTTGCTCAAGGAAATCATCAAACGTAAATTCTGCATTACGCATCTTACGTTCCATTTCCTTAGCTTTATCAGTGTCAATGTTCGCTTGAGCTTTCTCAATCAGCGACAACATGTCACCCATACCCAAAATCCGCGAAGCCATACGTTCCGGATGGAACGGCTCCAATGCGTCAATCTTCTCACCTAGCGCAGCGAATTTGATCGGGCAACCAGTTACGGCTTTGACGGATAGTGCAGCACCACCGCGGCTATCGCCGTCAAGCTTCGTCAATACAACCCCTGTAAGCTCAAGCTGCTTATTAAAGCTCTCAGCTACGTTCACGGCGTCTTGACCGGTCATTGCATCAACTACTAACAGAACTTCATCAGGATTTACAATGTTGTGAATCTGCTTCAGTTCTTCCATCAATTCTTCATCAATGTGCAGGCGGCCTGCAGTATCAATAATTACATAATCAAGTCCGTTATCCTTCGCATGTTGTACAGCTTGTCTGGCAATCTCTACCGGACTAGTCTGGTCACCTAGCGAAAATACTGGAACTTTAATTTGTTCTCCAAGTACTTGAAGCTGTTTGATCGCAGCAGGGCGATAAATATCTGCCGCAACAAGCAATGGACGATGATTGCCCTTCTGTAACAGCTTCGCCAGCTTACCCGAAGTGGTTGTCTTACCCGCCCCTTGTAAACCCGCCATCATAATGACAGTTGGTGGCTTGTTCGACTTGGCCAGCTTCGCTTGGCTTCCGCCCATCAGCTCGGTTAGTTCCTTGTTAACGATGTCGATAATGACCATCCCAGGTGTAAAGCTGTCCATCACTTCTGTGCCAATAGACTTTTCTTTCACCTTAGCCACGAATTCTTTAACTACCTTGAAGTTAACGTCGGCTTCCAGAAGGGCCAACCGTACTTCGCGCATAGCTTCGTTTACGTCATCTTCGGATACTTTACCTTTACCGCGCAGCTTGCTGAACACATTCTGCAATCTTCCGGTTAAACCTTCAAACGCCATATGCAGTTTCTCCCTTCATGCTACTCTAACCTCTGCAAGCGATCCACGATCTCCGCGAACCGAAGTTTATATTGCTCAGGCAGCATCCCATTCTCCGGCAGTCTGCGCAGTTCTTCTAAATATTTGATACGACTCTCATGCTTCACTAATAAACCAAGTTTTTCTTCATAATTTTCTAGGACTTGCTCCGCCCGTTTAATATGTTCATAAACGGCTTGGCGGCTGATTTCAAATTCAGCAGCAATCTCTCCCAAGGAAAAATCGTCGTGAAAATAATATTTAAGAAACGTTTGCTGCTTATCTGTAAGCAGTCGTTCATAAAAGGCAAAAAGCAGATTGATACGATTCGTTTTCTCGAGCCTATTCTCCTGACTCATTAAGGGCACTCCCTTCGTCAAGGAAAAACACTTTACACCTTCACAACGTCCCTTATGATACCTAAAAGAAAGAGAGATGTCAAGCATTTTTGCTTGTCATCTCTTTCTTTATTAAAAATCCCTTTTTCACGCAATAAATACGCTTGAAATTATTGGATCGGCAGTACATAAATCAATACGGCGAAGAAGTGTGTGACACTACCCGCAAGGACAAATACATGCCAAATCGCATGATGGTATGGAAACCCTCTCCATACATAAAAAACAGTACCTAATGTATAGAGTATACCTCCAGCCATCAGCAGGATCATTCCTCCGTCTGCTACAACAGCCGAAAGAGGGTTCCAAGCGATTACAATCAGCCAGCCCATTGCGATGTAGAATATGGTGGACATGAACAGAAACTTTTTAACAAAAAATGCCTTGAAGAAAACGCCGAACACTGCGATTCCCCAAATAACGCCGAACAAACTCCATCCAAGCGTACCCCGAATGGCGACTAACAAAAAGGGGGTATACGTGCCAGCAATAAACAGATAAATAGCAGAATGATCGAAAAATTCGAACAAATCCTTCGCCTTACCCTCTTTGAGACTATGCACTAGTGTTGAATTCAGATACAGAAGCAGCATTGTCGTTCCATAGATGGAGAAGCTGACCACATGCCATGTCGTTCCTTTCAGACTTGCAAAAACAACAAGCAGAACAAGTGCAGCCACGCTTAATACCGTTCCAATCCCGTGCGTAATCGCATTCGCGACTTCTTCTCTCCGGCTGTAGGTGTGAGTATTTGCCATATCCATATCCTTCCGTCTAAGCTTTCTTTCTATTATACCACGCGTACCCTACTGGATTACAGTTTGTAAATCTCCGTATACTTCGCTTCTAAATAATCAGCTAAATAATCTGGACTCAGTGGTTCCCCCGTTACTTGCTCAATAATTTGTGAAGGCGTTAAGCTATTGCCGAAACGATAGATCTTATCGGTTAGCCACTCTTTAATAGGTAACAGGTTCCCTGCAGCAATTAACTCATCAAACTCCGGTAACTCTTTGCGAAGTGTATTCAGAATCTGTGCAGCGTACATATTGCCTAAGGAGTAGGAAGCAAAGTATCCGAAATCCCCGCCAGACCAATGGACATCTTGCAGCACACCAAGTGCGTTAGATGGCGGAGTAATACCCAGATACTCTTGATACTTAGCATTCCATACTTGAGGCAAGTCTTTTACAGAAAGGCCTTCATTAAAAATAAGCTTCTCGATCTCATAACGCACGATAATGTGCAGATTGTATGTAAGCTCATCTGCTTCGATGCGGATAAATGAGTTCTCCACGCTGTTGATCGCCCGGTAGAAATCTTCCAACTCCACATTTGCAAGCTGTTCCGGGAATTGTTGCTGAAGATCTCCGTAATAACGTTGCCAGAAAGCCCGGCTGCGTCCGATCATGTTCTCCCATAGTCTCGACTGAGATTCATGAATCCCCATCGATGCACCTTGTGCCAGTGGTGTTCCAACAAAATCCTTGCTGATATTTTGCTCATAAAGCGCATGTCCACCTTCATGTAGTGAGCTGAATATGGCACTAGTCACATTATCAAGCAGATAAGCGGTTGTAATACGAACGTCACCTGGATTCAATCCTGTTGCAAAAGGATGCACACTCTCATCTAAACGACCTGCGTCAAAATCGTAGCCCATTTGCTCTAAAATAAAGTTGCCGAACTTTTCCTGCTGTTCTTTAGGGAAGATCTGCTGTAAGAAGCTTGTGTCCGGTTTATTGGGCGAAGCAGCGATAGCTTCTACCAATGGTACCAAACGGCTGCGCAGGCGGCTGAATACTTCATCCACTTTTTCTACCGTAAGATCAGGCTCATACATATCAAGAAGCGTATCGTACCGCGTTCCTTTTACACCCCAATAATCGATAAATTCTTGCTTTAGAGCAACTATCTTGCTTAAGTAAGGTTCAAAAGTAGCGAAATCATCGTTCTCCTTGGCTTCTTCCCAGATGGTTTGGGAATGTGCGGACAGGACAGCGTACTCCTCAAATCTTTTGGAAGGGATGCTCTTGCTGCGCTCATATTCTTTACGGCAATCGGTAACGATCTTCTTCTGATCATGTGATAGCTGGGAAATCACTTCAGGACGGGTAAAAAATGCAGTAAAATCTCCCATTTCCTCCGAAATTCCGAGTCTGAACAGTTCTCCACTCAGCATCCCAATCGTACCCGAACGAACCTCTACTCCCTTACGTGGCGCACCGGTGCGTAAATCCCAGTGAAGTAATTCTATGGCCTCTGAATATCCACTTATTTTTGATAATAACTCGCTAAATTTCTCCCACTGTTCCTTCACTTGCTGTTCCATTTTATTACACCTGCTTTCTCTGTTTTGCCGACTCCTCTTGATGATACTTTTTTGAATGAGTATAATCAACTTCAGAGATAACATCTCTAATTTAAAATATTCAATGGGTTACATAAGAAGCAGATCTTGCTTCGCACAAAATTCAAAGGAGCGTGAACAGGCTATGATGATTCAAGTTACACCTCTCGCAGAAAGGAAGTTGAAGGAAAGGCTTGAAGATCGGCCAGGATTTTTCAAGCTCTTTTATGATACGGAAGGCTGCGGGTGTGACGGAATTAATGTATTACTGATTGTTTCAGAAGTGGAGGACGGCGATTCCAGGATGGAAAGTGATTCCCTTCCCTTTATCGTAAGCCGCCAGCAGGAAATCTTTTATGAGGACAAGATGCGTCTGGATGCCGAGGAAAGATTCTCTTCCTTTAAGCTAGACAGTGATTCACAGATTTACGGAAAAAACATTCTGGTAAGAGATATGCGTAATGTAAGTACAATTCAGTGATTTTAGGGAGGAAGAATAGCCATGAGCCATGTATCCGATATTATTAACTTTAATAAGAGTTTTGTAGAGAATAAAGAGTATGAAGCGTATTTAACAAGCCGCTATCCAGATAAAAAAATGTTGATTATCACTTGTATGGATACCCGTCTGGTTGAACTATTACCAAAAGCGATGAATTTTAAAAACGGTGATGTTAAAATCATCAAAAATGCCGGAGCGGTTATTTCTCAGCCTTTTGGTAGTGTTATGCGTAGTGTCATGGTTGCGTTATATGAACTTGACGCGGAGGAAGTTATCGTAGTTGGGCACTATGAATGCGGTATGGCTTCCCTCAATGCAGATCATATGATCAATTCCATAAAAGAACGCGGAGTATCCGAAGAGGTGCTAAACACGCTGGAGAATTCCGGGATCAAGCTTACCAAGTGGTTACGCGGGTTTGACAATATCCAAGAAGGGGTATCCCAAACTGTGAATCTGATCAATAAGCATCCATTACTACCCCCAAATGTACCAGTGCATGGCATGATCATCGATCCGGCTACCGGAGCGCTTGAGCTTGTCGTTGATGGGTATAAATGATTTAAGTAACTACCTTCTATCTGCTAATTGCGTGGATCCTGGATCCACGCTTTTTTTCTGATTAAAAAAGTATAAATTATGACAAGCATATACTTTCTTATATTTTAAATAAAAATTGAAACCTAGTAGGACTAGCTGCGTAATACTGAACATGCACACAAATTCATACTCACAGGAGGGTTTTCGTACTAAATGAAACCAATGAAACGCGTAATGATGATTGTAATGGCCTTTACTCTATTTTTCGCCGTAGCTACCCCGAACTTTGTGGATGCGAAGCGAGGTGGTGGCGGATTTAAATCCGGCACTCGCAGCTATTCAACAACTCCAAAAAAATCAACAACCGATAACGTAAGAAAAAGCGATAGCACTAAAAGCTCCACAGCAGGATCTACTGCGAATACGAAACGGGGATTCTTCAGCGGTGGTGGCTTAATGAAAGGTATGATGATCGGTGGTTTGGCTGGGTTACTGTTCGGCGGAATGTTCGCCGGTATGGGTGCCTTCGGTAACATTCTAGGATTCGTCATTAATATGCTTGCTATCTATGTGCTCGTAATGCTCGTGATGTCCTTCTTCCGTCGCAGAAAAGAACGTCGTCGCTTAGAAGATCAAGGTGGGCGTTACTAATGTCAACAATGGTTCTAAGCATGGATGAGATCATCAATGCCCTCTGCCTACACATGGCTGAACGTAAAGCGGTTCGCCCTGAAGATGTTCAAGTAGAACTGAGCTGGGACGAAGACACCGGATACTCTGCTGAGGTTTGGGTACAGGGACGTAGTCAATATTTAGTTGAGTCCAACATGATCGAGGCGATTCTACGTTACATGCTTAGCGAATATGGCATTCGTGCATACCGCGAAGATGTAAGGCTAGACCTGGATGAGGAAATCACTGCAATTGTAAATACACAGAACTAATAGTAAAAGGGACAACCCAAATGGTTGTCCCTTTTTTTTGTATGCATTTATTCATAGAAAAATTGCTTTACCGTTCCTACTCCGTCCGTCACATCAACTTCAGCATACGCACCGTTAATAAGCGTAATTTGCGGTGGAATATGACCACAATCGATATCATACACAATAGGTACCTGGAGTTCCTCAGAAAGCTCTGCGTAGATGTCTTCGGCCGTGTAGTTCTCTACTGGTCGATTAGCAGGACTTCTGCCAAACATAATGCCAGAACAATTCTCAAACCAACCTGCTAGCTTCATCTGAACTAATGACCTACGTACATCAACCGTATTCAGTTCGCAGTTTTCCAAATACCATAGGATCGGTTCATTGTTAATCATTTGTTCTTGGAAATGCCGCAGATTGCCAAATGGTGTGCCAATCAGATGCCTAATTACATCTATACAGCCCCCTAGCAGACGCCCTTTCATAGTTACAAGACCAGAGGATACTGTCTTCCAACGGGTATCTTCTGTCAAGTGAAATACATAAGGCGTAGGAGCATCATGTTGCCATTCCCCCTGATATTTAAGCGAAGAATGCTGGACAATAGAACCCCCTGCTTTCGTCTCTAGAACCGCTTCCCACATGGCTGTGGTATCATCTGAATACTCTCCTCTTAAATCAACAAGGTTAGTCCCGTGGGCCGTAGCAATCCCCGTTCTTAACGTAACTGCAAGCAACAGCACGCTAATATCTGAATAGCCTAAGATCCACTTGTCCTTCATAGTATCAAAATCAATAAATTCAAGAACCTCAATTAACAATTCTCCGCCCCAAGGCGGAATAAGGATATCAATATGCTCACTGCCCATCATCTCGTTAAACTCCTGAGCACGAACTTTGGCCGGTGCGGATTTGGCTTTCTCTTGCGTCCATACCGTATCCCCACAAATCATATTAAATCCTTTAGATTCCAAACGGCTTGAAGTAAGCTTAATTAACTCTGCATTTTGAGCGCCTACTCCAGATGAAGGTGCTGTTACCCCTATTGTCGCATTCTTGTTCAAAATCGGATATTTAATCATATGACACCTCCAGTATTACAGCAATTATATCAAGAGTACACATCAAATACACAAAAAAAGAACATGACTAGTCGCGTCAACGTACGATCGCAAAACCAGTACATGCTCTTATTCAATAGAATTCAACTTTAGAGTAAAGAAATAGCCAGCAGTTCGAACAACACAAGCGGCAAGATCACATTATTATTAGGAGGACCTGGGTAAGGACCCGGGCCGGGATACGGACCATGACCATGACCATGACCCGGATGATACGGTTGGTAAGGGTTATAATATCCGCGTGGCATTTGCCCATTTACTGCAACGTTCAAATACAAATGTTTATTATCTACTCCGGCAATAGTGCCTTCATGCACTAAGCCATCTAAAGTCTGTACATTCACCCTATGGTTTAGGTAGGGCTTGCAAGATTGATGCAAGGAATCACGGACACCGTGCAGGTGCCGGATCACCGTAGGATCGGCCTGATAAATCACATTCTGCTCTTGCCCAGTGTTATATGTCGACATGGATGCTCTGACCTCCGTAAATGGATTTGCTCCATTCTATGCAGAAGCCTATATCACGGTGCCTATTTGAGAGATATCCTTATACTGGAAGGGCTACCTTCTCAACTTTCACATTTACCGAAACAAGGGACAAGCCCATCATATTCTCCACAGCATTACGCACATTTTTTTGCAGCATATAACAGACCTCTTGAATCACACATCCGTAATTAACAATAACCCGCAGGTCGATGGCAACGTCTACTTCCTTCACTTCTACAGACAATCCTTTTTTCACATTTTTACCGCCCAAACGTTTGGCCCAGTTGTCCGAAATATTACTTCCTGACATCCCGGCAATACCTGGCGTTTCCAGAACCACCTGTCCAACGATCGATGTGACTACATCATCTGAGATATGAATTAATCCTTGCTCCGTTCCTTCATTCATATAAACAACCTCCATATTTGCTAATTTAAGAGATATTAAAGGCTCTCCTCTACCTCTACTTCTACCTCTGACTCTGCCCTGTGGTTCTTAACAAACAAATTATACACTTTGGTCAAGAGGATTTTCACAATCATATACAATGGAATAATCAGCAATATCGCAATAATCCCGCCTATATCTCCACCAACCAACACTAAGATGATCGTTGTCAGCGGATGAATATCAAGCTTTTTCCCAAAAATGTAGGGAGCAATCAGATTATCCTGAATTTGCTGAGCTACAAGAACGATGATGATGGACCATACTGCAATGGACGGCGATTGGATGAATCCGATAATGAAAATTGGGATACTGGAGAGAATTGCACCAATGAAAGGTACAAAATTCATCACAACAGCAATCACTGTCAACAACAATGCATACTGTAGTCCAATAATAAGGAAACCAATATACATCAGAACACCAAGTGCCAGATTGACTAATACCCGACCAACAATGAATCCACTTAACGCACTGTCAATTTCACTCATCATTGTAGTCCCTTCTCCACGATACTTCTTTGGAAAGAAACTTACAATCTTACGACCAAATTTCCCACCTTCCTTAAGCATGTAAAACAACATAATAGGAAAGGTAAATAAAATAATCGCGAAATTTGAAACAAAGGAGAATAGACCCGTTACGTAGTTCGAAATCAGATTAAATCCTTTATTCAAATATTCAGTCAATTGGGAAGCAAGATCCATATCTGCTGGGATAATAGAAGCCAAGAATCCACTGTCCTCGAGCCTCAATAACTGCTGATTCACGGCTGCGATCAGATTTGGCATATTATCGACAAAATTAATTAGCTGTGTTCGAAGTGAAGGCCATACTCCAATACTAAAACCAAACAAGAGCAATGCAATGACCACATATACGATGATGATCGCAACAGATCGATTTAGTTTATATCTCTCCAAAGTATTGATTAGAGGTCGGAGTAAATAATAGAAAAATCCTGCCAACATTAAGGGCACGATAATAACATTGAACAAAGACAAGATTGGACTGAAAATAAAATTAACTTGTGAGCCTAAAAATACGATGCCTAACACCAAAAGGATCGCTATACAAACTCGAATAAATGTGTTCAGTTTAGCCATAGTTCTCTCCTATCTTCTATTTTCGGGTGTCTTTCATCTCGTTATTTGGGAATACGTATGGTGAATACCGTTGGTTCCTTCTTTCCGCGACTGAGATGAAGCGTTCCACCCATCTTCTCTGTATTTTTCATAGCAATGGATAAACCAAGACCCGTTCCGCCTGTAGTTGACCGCGCTTTATCTCCTCGAACAAACGGATCAAAAAGCGTTGACCAAAGCTCTTCAGGAATACCTACTCCGGTATCTGCAATTTCAATGGTAACCTCGCTCTCCGAGGGGATAACCTCCACTCGCAGATGAGTGCCTGGCGGGTTATAGGTTAAAGCATTGGAGATCAAATTATGAACTACGCTCGAGAGTAGCTCCGCATCGAAGCTTGCGAACACTTCCTGTTCAGGAACATTCAGCTGCAGGATGAAGTTCTTTTGTTCAATCTCACCATAGGAGTCTGCAACGATTTCACGAATAAACTCGCCCAATTCATGACGCTCCATTCGTAGTAAAAAATCTGGGGAATCTATTTTAAGTAGCTCCACCATATTTTGAATCAGCTTGGTCACTTGCGAGGATTTATTATAGATATAGGTTAAATAACGTTTCTGGCGTTCTTCGTCCTCACCACGACCTTCAACCAACGCCTGTGCAAACCCCTGTATACTCGTAATGGGTGTCTTCAGATCATGAGAAAGATCAACCATCATGCGTTTCTTACTTTCTTCTGCTTGACGTTTTTCTTTCGTTGTCTTCTCAATTACGTCCGCCATATAATTAAAAGTCTCCCCAATTTGCGAAAATTCTTTCTCTGCATATAGCGAGATACGAGTATCATAATTTCCTTCAATCATCTGCTTCAAACCAAGCGTAATAATACGCAGCGGCTTCCTGATTCTTCGTGCCACCCAATAGCTGTACACGATAATAAGCAAGAGAACCATTCCAACTCCTAAAAAAACATAGTATGAAAGCGAGTGGTTGAAGTATTCAACTAATGGATCACTATTAATTGAAATGTCGATAACTTCTCTAGGGATTTTCAAAAGCAGCCACTCTGATTCATTCTCATTATTACGTGTAGTCAACGAGTAGAAGTACGCCTGATCTTCTCCGTTTTCCAGGTTATTTAAGAGCTGATTGTCGGTATATTGTGTTACATCGTCTTTCTTCTCACCAACTACGTCGATGACCTTCTTGTCTTGACCCAAGATCTCAATCCACCCACCGCTACGCAGAAGCCGTTTGGTTTCTATCCCATGCTCCAGATTATCTCGATAGGCACTCGCTTCAACCTTCAAATCAGGATCAGCGATTTTATTTTTTTCGAACATATGGGTCACATCAAGGTTAATGAACAAATAATAAACAATCACAAGAAAAAACAAAATGCAGATGAATAACAAAAAATCCAGCGTCAGCGATGATTGTAAAGGTCGTTGATCTCTATTGCTCCATAGGCGCTTCAATTTTGTATCCCAGCCCTCTAATAGTCTTTAAATAAACCGGCTTTTTGGAATCTTCCTCGATCTTTTCCCGGATATTACTGATATGTACCATGATACTATTATCCTCGTACACATAGAAATCTTCCCATACCGCCTCATATATTTTTTTTCGTGTAAAGACCCGACCCGGTTGTTTCATCATTAATTCCAGAATTTTGTACTCAGTAGAAGTAAGAACGACGGGTTCTCCTGAACGATAGAGCAGACACTGGCTTTGATCCAGCCTCAATTCTCCCAACACAATTTGTTCAGCTGCCTTTTCTTCAATAATCTGTGCGTCAAAATGATGTACCCGCCGCAGTAAAGCTCCTGCACGAGCTACAATTTCCAATGGATTAAACGGTTTAGAAATATAATCGTCGGCACCGAGTTCAAGTCCCAGTATTTTGTCGTAATGTTCGCTTTTTGCAGATAAAAACAACACCGGGAAATGATGGAACTCACGAATTTTCTTCAATAATTGCAGTCCATCTAGACCAGGCATCATAATATCAAGAATCGCTAAATCAATTTTTTGGTTCTGCACTTGCATTAACGCTTCAGTCCCACTGTTCGCTTCCACAATGTTGTACTCTTTCTCTAAATATAATCTCAACAATTCCACAATTTCTGCTTCATCATCTGCGATTAGAATTGTATACACAGTAATCACCCCATCTAACTATAATCTTCGATTATTAAACCCACCTAAACGCAATCTAAAGAATAGCTAAATTATTACATCCATCAAATTCTTGTATTTAAATAAAAATCGCACACAGGAACTCGTCCCATGTACGATCGTATAATTCCAGAAATCTGAACACCTGCTGGCAAATATAAACGCCCTCGGAGTCCTATTAAAAAGCAACACCAATTCCACCTTCACCCGCATAGGTTCCCATTACAGGTCCCATACTTGAGAGTAAAACTTCTTTGAACGGGTGCTTTTGTAAGATGCGTTCTTTGATCTCAAGTGCAAGCTTCTCACAGTTACTGTGTACTATAGCGATAACAGCCTTCTCGTAGTCATGCTGCTTCTCATCCAAATGCGCAAGCAGTCGGTTTAATGCCTTTGGAAGACCCCGGGTCTTCTCCACTACCTCAACAGTACCCTCTTCGCTGATTTTAAGCAGTAGTTTGATATTTAGCACGGAAGCAACCGCTCCTGATATACGGCTTAGACGTCCGCCCTTCATTACATTCTCAAGTGTATCCAGTGTAAAATATGCGCGAACTTCATCCATTTGCTGAAGCACCTTGTCCTTCAGTTCCTGCAGACTTGAACAAGTCTGTGACCACTTCGCCGCAAGGCCCACGATCAGCGACAACCCGCCAGAAAAGGTCTTGGAATCTATAACCTCTATCGCATTGGTGTGTCCTTCTTCTTGGTACATTTCCATAGCGATCATAGCCGTCTGATAAGTGCTACTAATATTAGAGGACATACAAATGACCATAATGTCAGTACCTTCCTCTACTTGCCTGAATGTCTCAAGGAATTGGTTTGGACTTGGACTTGCCGTAGTAGGTAGCTCCTTGGATTCACTCATTTTAGCATAAAAGGTTTTCGTATCCGTATCCGCAGGCATTAACTCATGCCCAAAATGAACCGGAAGATGGACCACGGAAACATTATACTTCTCCATGTAGTCAAGGGGTAGGTCAGAACCGCTATCTGTTATGATCTTGATTGCCATAATATAAGTACTCTCCTTTCAATATCAGTACTATTATAGCTATCGCCAAATGAAATCTCCAGTAACCAATATAACTTGAAAAATCCTTCAATTTGTGCTTATGTCTTTCTTCCTTAACTTGTCCTAATATGATATGGTTTATGAATAAGCGTATAGAAATGGAGTGTATGTATGAGTAAGGGAAGAGTATGGAACCGAGGCAAGCATGATGGAACAGGACTATCAAGAAAAAAAAGCGTGGATCAAGAAGTTACAACATCTACTGAAACAGAAGCGACTGAAGCTTCAAGTGAACCGTCAAATGCCAGAATTGATACAGTTAAGCCGATGAATCGTACGAACTGGGTAACTCGTCCTGCACGGGTTATCAATAAAGATTCCAAAAACAAACAATAACTATGACAAATAGGGTTTCAGAACTTGTCCCAGAGTTCTGAAACCCTATTTTTATATGTTCTTAAACGTAGGTAGTTTACATAATTACATCCGGACGCTTATACAAAACGAGTATGGCTGCTGCTATAAGGATCATCCCCATAAATGCGGGTGCGGCATGGCCTAGTGATACATAAATCTGACCTCCAATGATAGGCCCAATCATTCTTGCTAAAGCCTGAATAGATTGGCTACCTCCTTGAATCCTACCTTGTTCACTAGAATCGACAGATTTGGAAAGCATCCCGTTAAATGAAGGCCCAAAAATCGAATCCCCAAAGCCAAATATAAACATTCCAGCGATAAAAAGAGGATAGAATGAGAACAACGCAGATAACGCAATAAAACTGTAACCGATAATTTCCGAAGCCATTCCAAGAATTGCTATACGTTTATCACTAAGCTTCTTCAACAGCTTTGGCATGATCAAACCTTGTGAAATGATGTCTTGGAGACCCATAATCGAAAACATAAGTCCGATTAGTGCAGGCTTCCAGCTGAAAGTATCCATCGTAAATTGAGAAAATACTGCCTGTAAAGATCCGTTAGGAATCCAGAGTAAAAACGCTGAGACTAGCAGCCTATTTAAGTTTTTCATGGAAAGTAAGTTTGCAAGCTGTGAAAATGGATTCAGTCTTACAAAGGTAATCTCCTTCAGTCTATTCTTCTTGGCAAGGCTCTCTGGCATAAAAAAGAATCCATAAACAACATTCAATAAAGTTATGATTGCTCCAAAATACAAGGGAACAGAATAACCAAACTTAGCAAGTAATCCGCCAATCGTTGGGCCAATGACGGTGCCAACACCTACAACTGCACTCACCCATCCGAAGTATTTGGTTCTCTGCTGCGAAGGAATAATGTCTGCAAAATATGCAAAGATCGTGCTTATGCTCCCGCCTGTTATCCCTTCGATTATACGTCCAGCAAATAGTACCCATAGAGCCCCTCCTATGCCAAAAACCAAGTACCCGACGGCGGAACCCAACAGGCATACTAAGAGTAATGGACGCCGGCCATATTTGTCGCTCAAAGCTCCAAGTACGGGGGCTGCAAAAAATACACAGACTGCATATACCGAGGTCAGCATCGTAACAACTATTGCTTGTTCTCCCGGACTGCTAGTATAAGGCTGCACTAAGAATGGGACGACAGGCATTATGATACTAAAGCCTATTCCGCAAAGAAACACAGAGATAAGACCGAATATTAATGCGTGTTTATCTACGGATTGTCCTGTGTTCTGTTCATTGTGTGATTTAAATATGGACATTTATGTTCACTCCTTAAAGTCACTGTTTTGATTCCTAGGAAACATGTTTATCGTATCGCCATTTTGTTTCCTTGTCAACAAAATAATAACAATAAAAATGCAGCCGTTCTCCATAGAGCACGACTGCATGTGGTTTCATTTTCATTATTCAAATTTTATTCCGATTTAATATCTTTACCCTGTTTCTTTATTTCCGCATCCAAATGACTACTATACTTTTCCACGAAACTAAGCATACTATCAAATTGTTCCTCGGTTATCTGCGCAAAGACGGCTTTATCCCGCTCTTGAAACTCTTTGTGAAGGTTCTCATGGATTTTATAAATTACTTTTCCTTGCTCAGTAAGCCTAAAATAGATTTCTTTTTTGTTATCCGACTTCTGGTAGCTTTCGATCAGGCCTTTTTCTATGAGTTTCTTAGTTAATTTACTTATAGCACCGCGAGTCATAAAAAAGGACTCCGCAAGTTTTGTTACGTTGGAATCTACATTTTTTTCAATGTATTCAATACAATGTACTTCGGAAGATGTATAACCCTTAAGACTTGCTTCCATCTTATCTTTGTTAAGCCAAACCATCTTATTATATAGGTCCCTGACACCCGTTAGGATCTGATCTTCTTTGTTCATGACCTGTCCTCCTACCCACTCTTGCATTAACAATAGTATATCACATTATTTTTTTGTTTCTATTTCAACAATATTCAAAATAATTAATTCAGAATTGAACGAACAGCAAATAGGGTTTCGAAACGGAAATCATTCGTTTCAAAACCCTATTGCTCTATAGTCTGAAGCTACCTACAAAAGCAGCCTTTGCTAATCCTAACATTATGCACGAGTGGAGAGAATGAATCTCTCTAACGCTGCTGTATCCGTAATCCTATGATTACATTCTTGGCTCTCTATGCAAATATATTGGCCAATGGAGGAGTAATCATCCGGCGAAGATTTTGCAAGCCTGGTCTTGACCGTAAAGAAGGCGAGCTGCTGCTGCCGATTACAGAACAGGCAATACCCCTTCTTGTTCATTGGTGTCATTCTACCCTCAATACCGATAAGCTGCCCTTCGAACGGATATACAATAAATAGTTTATTGGTAGCAATATCTATCCAGCTCAAATATGTCATATATCGAAAGTCGATTGCTGATAAATCAGGTACCTTCAGCTTCTTATTCTTAGGGAATAACTTCTGAATCTGTTTCGGTGTAATCTGTGGAAAAGGTTCTAAATAAGGCTCTAATCCACTAAGATACTTCTGAAAATCGTATGCAGTCTCAAAGGCAGATATTTGTTGCAGCAACTGTTGCTGACTATCACTTAGTGTTGAAAAAGCTTCTAATACATTCAACGATGAACGATATCTTACCGTCTCCAAGACTCTTCGATCCGCTACAGTTCGCAGTGTTTTTAGAAGGAAGTCTGTTTGTTTTTTAATAAAATTATATTGATGGTTTCTAATAAATGGTGTATTCATTGCTCTTCAGCCCCTTATATTTTGAAATTTCATAAGGTGCAAAGCCCATTATTAGAAACGATAATATTTAGTTTGGGCGATCATCCATCCTATCGCACCTCACGCAAAGTATCGCCCTAATTTAGGCTTTGCGTGAGGAACTTCTAGCTAATGGGCAAACCAGCATTAGCACAGTACCACCTCCGATTACATTCACGAAAAAAGTATAACAGGAATGTTTGGAATCGGCTAGACCACGTTGCCAACCTCTGCATCATCTCTGGAAGGTGCTTCACCAATGAGCTGCTTCAAAAGTTTCTTCATCATGACCGAAGCTTTCACTTTGGTGTGAAGACAAGGCGAAAGCTCAATTTCGTAGTTTCCTTGCTTAATGGTTTCTTTCAATTCCTCAACCGTCGAGCAGGTAATATTCAACCGATTCAGAACACTCCCATATTGCAGACATTGATGACTATCACTACCGGCAATCACAGGTACACCAAGCTTTTCAGCAAATGGTGTGATCAGGTTCTTATAAGTCTCTGCCCCCTGCATGTAAATATCCTTTGCATTGAAATCAAAAGCATCTAATCTCCGAAGCAGCTCCGGGTCCAGTTGATGTAAAGGCGTAGAAGTACGGAAAGGATGAGCTCCGATTTTCCAAAGGTTATGTTCGTCAGCCATTTCCAGCAGATCCTTGAAAGGAATAAAATCCCCCTCCTGCGTATGTTCATCCAGTAAAGCGCGAACTGCTAGAACATTCTCCTTAAGACCGATCAGCAGGATATGACCTGTCTCCGCGATATCCACCTCCATACCTGGAAACAGTTTAAGTCCGTTTACATCATAATAATGTCCGTTATAAGGATAAGTCTGGTCCAGCGTCTCATACATCGCAAAGAAATTAGAAGTGTTAAAGTGCTCGGTCAAAGCTACTGCCTGTAATCCATTCGCTTTCGCCTCAAACATCATTTCAGCAAAATATTCAGGGGAAAAGGTCGATTTCTTAGATAATTTACCGTGGGTATGCAGATCAATATTCATGTCTAATTCGTCTCCTTTGAGCTTATGAGTGATGTTAATACACCAGTTTAGGGTAGAGGTAGCCGATCCAGAAAAGCAAAATAACATAAACGGTGGATCCGGATAAAAAGTACCAGTCGGACCGCTTCATTTTCAAATAAGATAACTTGATCTTCTTCACTTTCTTATTATTCAGACCGTAGCTAAATCCCCTAGTCTCAAGCGCCTCGATCGTAGTCCGGGAACGTTTAGCGGTATTTAGCATGAGTGGATAAAAAGCCAGGATCACAATGCGCAAATAATACGTTACTGTTCTCCAATACAACAAACCATGTTGCAGCGGTCGTTGCCCTCTCAGTCTGAAGGATAACAAAATCTGATGGAATTCCTCCAATAACGTAGGCAAAATACGATAACCATAAGATAAGCTGAAAGCAAATGTATCAGGAATCCCTAAGGATAGCAGGCCGTCGCTAAGTCTTTCCGGATCGAGACTGGAGAACACCGTAATACTCGCTAGTGATATCACTGAAAGCTTAAGTGTCAGCGTCAACATAGGCAGCAACGATTCAATTCCTCCGCCGAAAAAGAGAGACAGGATGAACATCCACCCAATTTGGCTGATTAATCCCAGACACAATATAAAAATAATGTATGGGCTGACTCGGGAGAGGACAGTCGTTAAGACCATAAGCACGAACATCCCTAAGAGAACTGTACGGTTATGTACAAACCAAGGCACAATGGCAAAGAACAAATACCAAAGTAGCAGCGTTCGCGGGTCGAGCCTCCCCAGAAAAGTACTGCTGCTGTTATAAGCAGTCCCTAAGAGTTCCAGTTTAATTTGTTCTACAGATATACGGTCAAGTGCCCGTTTAACGGCTTCCATGGATTGCAGTTACCTCCTTTTTCACTTCCACTAGACTTACGAATTCCTCTAAGCTGCTGCAAATTTTGGGCAAACCGAGCATACGACTCAGCTCCATCAATTGTGTCTGAGCCAGACCTGCCCTCCGTAATAGAAGTCCGTCAGCGAAGATTTCATCTTTCGTTCCGTCAGCAATAATCCTTCCTTGATGCATAACGATAATCCTAGTCGCCCATTCAGACACAAGCTGCATATCATGTGTCGCGATCACCACTGTCTCAACATGACTGCGAAGTGTATCCAGCACATGAACCATTTCCTGTTTGGTCGAAATATCCAGATTCGCCGTTGGTTCATCGAGCAGCATGACGGCAGGACGAACAGCGGCACCAATGGCTAGCGATACTCGGCGCTGCTGCCCCCCACTCAGAAGTCGAGCGTCACGTTCTGCTAATTCATTGAGCCGGAAAGCTTTTAGCATTTCTGCTACTCTCTCTTCTGTGTCTGGTAGCTTCTGTGCCTTCAAATAATAAGCAATTTCTTTGCGTACAGAATCCTCAATAAACATTTCCTCTGGGTTCTGAAATACGTATGCTACGGTACTAGAGAGACGCTCGGGTGGCAGACCGTTCACGGTCATCCCTTTCACATTTACGGTTCCAGCTGTAGGTCTGACAATTCCAGCAATCAGCTTTATTAAAGAAGATTTGCCCGCTCCGTTGTTGCCAATAAGAGCGATAGACTCACCCTGCCGCAGATCTAGCTGAACACCATTCAAGACTGGATGCATCGTCTTATGAATCGTACGGTATGAGAGGTGTACGTTCTCCATCTGAACGACACTCTTCTCTTCCCGAATTACAGTAAGAGACTGCTCCTTCATATAGTCAGATGGATCATTTCTTTGGATCGTATCCTGCCGCAATATCATATGGGCGTTCCCTTCTTCAGCACTCAAGGGAAGTAATTGGGTTAGTGGCGCATCAGATTGCAACAGCCAAGCTGCCCGAGTCACATCGGGGGGATAAATGCCCAGCTCCAGCAGTTCTTTTACAGATGACAAAGCTTCACGCACCGGCTTCTGCCAGCGCATTCTCCCCTTATCCATCAGGACAACATGCTTACAATAGTCTGCAATAAATTCCGCATGATGCTCGATCACTACAATGGTCTTCCCATGCTCCTCATTCAAACGGCGCAAAATATCATAGATATGGCGGGCATGCTGCGGATCCAGCTGAGCTACCGGTTCATCAATGACCAGAATTTCCGGATCCATCGCTAGTGCTCCGGCTAAAGCGAGCAAATGTTTTTGCCCGCCACTCAATTGCCAGATGAATTCATTTCTTAAATCGCTAAGTCCGGTCAGCGCCAGTGCTCGCTCTCCCCGTTCCTTGTAATCGGCAAATCCATAATTGAGTGGCGTATACGACACATCATCAAGAACCGTCGGACGCACTAATTGATTCTCAAAATCCTGATAAACATATCCTATATGCTTGGAAAGCTCAGCTACACTTTTCCCATCCGCCGGTTGTCCACAGATCGTCGCCTCTCCAGTGAAGTCCCCTGTGTAATAATGAGGAATCAGGCCATTAAAGCATTTACACAGCGTGGATTTTCCCGAACCATTACTACCGATAATAGCAATGAAATCTCCTTCTTCTAGCGGCAAGGATACATCTTGCAGTACAGGTTGTTCGGCTCCTGGATAAGTAAAGGTAACTCCGTTCAGTTCGAGTATTGAATTACGCATCTACTTGACCACTTCCTGTCTTTTACGTGCTGAACGCCGAATCAGGGATATAATCGCTGTTGCTGCAACAATTGCCGCTACCAGCATACTCAGCCAGATTAAGCTCTCTTCATTGGACTCTGCCCACACAAACTCAAAGTCACCAAAGTTCCATCCGGATTCCGAGAGCAATTCCGATCCAAGCGCAACCATGACCAGAAGCGTTCCAAAAATGACAAGCTTAGGAGATAACCAAGCCCCTGTTGCATATTTCATGTTCCGTTCACGCGGTTTCATGCCAAGCAAAGGTTCGATTTTTCCATATAAACGTGGAACCAGATACATAGTTGGAATTAAGGCGAACAAGATACCGGAGAAGAGTACATCGTTCAAAAAACCAACTCCCTCGATTACAACGATACTCTCTGCCAGACCTTTAACAGCTTCAAGTTCTTCTACACCCACCCATACTTTCACTATATCCACAACGGAGCTGAAGAACTGGTGAATTGCTACGCCAGTAATCGCCGCCACTCCAACCTGTCTACGATTCTTCGGATCAGATACCATACGGCCAGCAGTATACATCGCCAATGAGAAAGTGATGAATTTCTCCAATTCGCCCAGCCCACCAAATTGACCTAACATTAGTTCCCCGAAGATCACTTCACCTACAGCTGCCCCAATAGCCGCATACAATGGATGGAACAGCATACATAAGGTCAAAGGAATGAAAGCGAAATATTCAATCGATAATTCAATGGGGCCTAGTTTGATCCCAGGCACAAGCTCCGTAAACATATTGGACAAGCCATAAAGCGACATCGACAGTACAAAAATCATCATTTTTTGTGACTGGGTCAGCGTGTAGCGTGTTTTTATCGTACTCATGAATATTTGGCCTCCCTACAGGAATTTATCTTTATTATAAGAAGGTCATGTCAGCACAACTTTTACCAATTGTTAAATGGGAGTAATATTTTTTTCAGTATTTTTAACGTTGTAAAAATATTTACAACATCTTCGCACGTTATATTCTATTTATTGCTTCATATTAGGAGGAATGAGAGATTGTATAAGGATTGGAATCGTCGCGCTTTCTCACCAAATCAACGAATTATTGCTGACTTTATTCAGAAAAATGAGCAACGTGTGGTCTACATGACCGAACAGGAAATGGCAGATGAGCTTCAATTAAGTATCGCCTCCGTCTCACGGTTCTGGAAAGCGGCTGGATACAAGCATGCCAAGGATTTCAAGAGCCGACTCCGTTTCCGCTTCGAGTCTACTCCTTCCATAAAAATGCGTGATGCCATGCAAAGATCGGTTGATAGTTCACTCCCTCAAGTGCTGCTGGACAATTGCTTACATCATCTGCAAGAAACACGCCGCTATTTAAGCGACGAGGCGCTGCAGCGCGCAGTGGATGCTCTGTCGACAGCACGAATTGTGTATGTATATAGCCCTGGTCCGTGTGCTGGACTGGCAGAGCTGATGATCTATCGTATGGCACGTTTTGGAATACAGATGAAAAAAATGGCCCCCAGCGGTCACGAACTGCTAGAGACCTTAATGCATGCTGATCAAAAAGATGTATTGCTTGTCTTTGGATTCGTTCAACTGTTACCTGAAATCGAAGTGATTCTGGACCATGCACGTGAAGCTAATTACCAGGTCATCCTGATCACCGATAGACTCGTGTATCCTCGATCCCAACATGCAGACATTGTACTGTATGCCGGAAGAGGTGAGGTTTGGGAGTTTCACTCCATGGTCGGTCCCACGTATATTATCGAGAATCTGATTCTTGGGGTAGGCTTAGTAAACAGGGAGAGTAGTCTGAGTAAGCTGGACAAATTGCAGCAGCTAAGGGCGCAATATGGAGGGAAGCTTCCGAGGAGCTAGGTTAAGCTATAAAGAAACGGAGTGATTGCTAAAATAGGACCATGGAAATCATGAATAATTTACCTCCTTTTACAAACACTACGAAACAAAAGGAGGCTGATGTTTCATGTGTCAACGTTTTTCTCTGGCGGCCGAACTACAAGACATTAGGGATCATTTTGAAATCAAACGGGTGATGTACTACTATAAAGACCGCTATAATATTAGTCCCACACAGGATATGCCTGTTGTATTACAGCAGGATGGTGAGCGAATTCTGGATGAGTTCCGCTGGGGCTTCGTTCCTTATTGGGGTAAAGATGCGATCAATGCGGATCTCCGAAATGTGCATCAGAATCCAACCTATCGCAAGATGGTGGACAAGCAGCGCTGTATTATCCCTTGTAATGGATTTTACTATTGGAAAAAAGAAGGCAAAAAGACTTATCCAGTTCGGGTAGTCATGAATAATCGCAGTATGTTCGGAGTGGCTGGTCTATACGAAATTTGGCGGGATACGCGCGGGGAGCCTCTTCGCACCTGCTCTCTGGTCATGACAGATGCCAATCCACTGATTAGCGAATTTGAGAGCCGAATGCCGGCGATTTTGTCCCCACAGGATATCACTCGATGGCTTGATGAGGAGACAAATGATCTGGAAGCACTGAATCCGATTCTGCGGCCTTATTCAGCAGATGAAATGCAGGTGTACCCGGTCACACCAATGATTAGTAACAACAGGAATGACTCGGCTGATTGTATTCGGGAAATGGATCTGAACGAATCCTGGGTAAAGCCCTGAAATATTAGCAGAATTAGATTAGAATACCTAAATAATGAAGCAGCGGTGCTAGGGCTGGAAACTACAGCCTTAACATACCGCTGCTTTTATTGTTACCGCTGAATATTGAAAGCAAGTAGCTGCTCGGACCTCTATTCTTCTACTGTCTACTTGACGGAGAGTTCGGTTTCATATCGTTCAAGCTTTTCAAAAACACCGTCAACCCATTCTTGATCATCCCATATTTGTGGATTGTTAATCTTCCTTTCTGCAGGGTGACCCGTTGTGAAAGTATCTACACCATCTTTGTATCCAAAGTACAAATCAACAATTTCCAATGACTTGTTTGAAGATTGAACTAATAGTTTGCAAGTCATTCCAGACCCTTCGCTTGAAAAAGGTGAGCTTAAATAGTAAAGATTCTTATCAAGTTTTTTAAACACTTCTTCCTTAAACTCATTATCAAGGCCGAAATTCACACTACTGGCACCACTCAATTTCTGCTTCTGTGTCAATTCCAACATTTTATTTGTGAAATTAAGAAGATTTGCATTCGAGATATAGTTCTCAAATACTACAGTTTCTTGTTTTGCAACAGCTCCGGTATATAGATTAATGAAGGCTTTACCAAAGGTCACAATGGAATCATAATCATCTTCACGGATCTGATCTTCTTTTATAGAAAATTTACGATTAGCCAATTCACTTAAGCTTTCTGCTGCTAATTTCTCTGACGGTTCAACAGATGCAAATAACATCAATACTACAATACCTAACGTGAATATTCTCATAAAACCACCTTTTTTAACCCGTTCTTAGTTTATTTTTGAAATTTTACTGGTTCTCTGTCGTTGTTTATTAACGCCCCTCCTTTATTTTGTATTTTGTATATTGAATGAGTTCTTTTCTGTTTTTCTAATTCCATAATATACTAAATGAGGTTTCTATATGGGGTGAAATCGATGCGTGAACAATAAAAAGCCCATTAGCGCAATATGTGCTAATGGGCTATGCCGCTTTTGTATTATCCAAGCATAGCGGCTTGTCGTTTGTACTGATCCTCCAGTACTAAACAAGCCATAGCCTCTACGACAGGTACGATTCTCGGGCAAATACATGGATCATGTCTGCCTTCGGTGCGTATCTCTTGTTCTTCCCCTTTGATGTTAGTCGTTTGCTGTGGCACAGAGATGGACGAAGTAGGCTTTACACTGATCCGAAATACGATTTCTTGTCCTGTGCTAATCCCCCCGATGATTCCTCCGGAATGATTAGTTAGAAAACCATCGTTATTCCTCGCATCATTATGCTCACTCCCCAGCATCGTTGCTGCTTCGAAGCCAGCTCCAAATTCTATCCCTTTAACAGCGCCAATGGACAGCATAGCTTTCGCCAGTTCTGCATCCAATTTATCAAAGACCGGCTCTCCAAGACCCGGAACCACGCCACGAATACGGCATTCTACAATGCCACCACAGCTATCCCCAATCTCGGCTAACCCCTCAATTTTTTTAATCATTTTGTCAGCTGCAATTGGATCACAGGCACGGACAGCGTTTTGTTCAATCACACCCTCATCGAAGGATTCACATCTTATGCCTCCGATTTCTTGTGTGTACGCTACTACCTGTACGCCTCTTCTCTCTAACAACTTACGAGCTATCGCACCTCCGGCCACTCTTGCCGCAGTTTCTCTACCTGAAGCACGTCCGCTACCGCGATGATCCCGAATGCCGTATTTCTCTAAATAAGTAAAATCGGCATGGCCCGGACGAAAAGCGTCCTGGATCTCGCTGTACGCTTCTGGTCTCATATCGTGGTTTTGAAGAACTACAAAGAGCGGTGTACCTGTTGTTTTCCCCTCAAATACTCCAGATTGTATGTGGACAACATCATATTCTTTACGAGGAGTAGTCACTGAAGATTGGCCCGGTTTTCTCCGATCCATCTGTTTCTGTATATACGCTTCGTTAATCTCGACGCCTGGTGTTACACCATCCACTATGACCCCTACCGACACACCATGTGATTCACCGAAGGTTGTAATTTTGAACACTTCACCGAATGTATTTCCTGCCATTATATATGCACTCCTTATTTAGTATTGGACCTGTACGCCTAACGCTGACAACCGGTCAAAATAATCTGGACAGGTCTTTGAGACACAACCAGGGTCGTTAATCTGAATATTCTCAATCTTCAAGCCGATTAAAGAAAGCGCCATAGCCATCCGGTGATCGTCATGAGAATTTAGTAAAGCTGGGATTGGCTGACCCGGATATACCGTTAGACCATCCTCAAACTCTTCCACACGTATTCCGAGCTTACTTATTTCTTCACATATCGCGGATATCCGATCACATTCATGATGTCTGATATGTGCAGCATCCTTTAGAGTGATTGGTCCATCTGCAAAAATAGCCATAGCAGCCATTGTTAGTGTTTGATCCGACCATTTCTTCATACTCACTGTGAATCCACCCTTAAGCCGTGGGACACCTTGTACTTCAACAAAGTTTTCCCCACGAACAACGGTACAGCCCATTACCTCCAGAACGTCTAAGAACTCGATATCAGGTTGACTTGTATTGCTAGCATTGATCCCTTCAATTCGTACACGTCCTGCCGTAAGCGCAGCTACCGCCCAGAAGTAACAGCATGTGGATACATCAGGCTCTAAAGTGATCGCTTGTCCCTGATACTTTCCTATAGGAACCGTTATCGATTGACCATCCTGAGATGCTTCTGGTGTTACACCAAAGGAGGCCATCATGGTAAGGGTCATCTCGACATAATCTTTTTGCACAACTTCTCCATCAATATACACGGTTACCGGTTTTTTGGCATACGGTGCGGCTAGCAGTAATCCACTTATAAATTGACTTGAAGTGGAGCCGGGCAGCGTTGCCTTTCCTCCTTGCAGACCTTTTGCCTCTAATGTAAAAGGTAAACAACGCTCGGCTTGTTTATACTCAAATTGTGCACCCAGGGTCGTTAATGCGTCGAGTAATGGGGCGAGTGGTCGCTCACAAAGCCGTTTACTTCCATTCATTGTCCAAGTGCCAGTCCCTGCCGCGAGTGCAGCGGGTAAGAATCTCGCAACCGTACCAGCCGCTCCTACATATAGCTCACCAGTCGGATTCGGCCAGTTGCCGCCACATCCATCAACAACAGCTGTCTCTTCTTCTATCACAACGGGAATCCCCAGTTTCTTTAATGATTCAATACACCAGTAAGAGTCATCACTTCTTAATATTCCCTTTATTTCTGAACGTCCATCAGCTAAAGCAGCGATTACCAAGGCCCGATTCGTCAGACTTTTGCTTCCTGATATGGCTATCGTTCCATTGATTACCGCTTTCGCTGGGCTAATCTTCACTATGTGTTTATCGCTATTCGTTGACCATGGAGAACGTGCTTCTAAGTCCGGTTGATTGGATTCCACTTCATCCACCCCTTTGAATTATTCCTCTAGCCTGATTATAATGAATGAAATGAAATAAATGAAATTGGATTTTTACTATAATGATATAGAGGTGATCTATACCACATGTTCAACTTGGAGTGGTATCGTATTTTCTGGCAAACGGCACGTCATCGAAATTTAACAAAAGCTGCAGGGGAACTACATATTACACAGCCTTCTGTGAGTTATGCCATTAAACAAATGGAAGAAGCCTTAGGACTGAAGCTATTTCACAGGCTGTCCAAAGGTGTAGAGCTTACAGAAGAAGGACGAGCGCTATTTGAATATGTGGAGCAATCCTTTTCCATGCTGGATTCTGCACAGAAGCATCTGCAGAGCTTGAAGCAGTTAAATGAGGGAGAAATACGAATCGGAGCCAGTGATTATCTGATCAAGCACCTTTTGTTGCCGCAGTTGAATACCTTTCATAGCACATACCCAGGTATACGAATTCGTCTCTCTCATGGGAAGACACCAGACATCACTAAGCGTTTAAAAGATGGTGAGATCGACTGCGCCTTTGTCCATATGCCGCTTCACGATCCACTGCTAAATATACAGAAGCTGGCTGTGTTAGAGGATTGTTTTGTAGTAGGTGAAGCCTATCAAGAATTAGCTAGTCGTTCACTAACCATGAGAGAAGTGTCAGAGCTGCCTTTAATCCTATTTTCTCAAGGGAGCAGCACTAGAGTATTTGTTGAACAATGGTTTGCGACTAAGGGATTATCGGTAATTCCAGATATTGAATTAGGGAGTATAGAATTGCTAGCAGAGTTCGCCAGATTAGGGTATGGGGCAGCTTTTATCAGCCGTTCTTTCGTGCAAGAGGATCTTCACAGTGGAAAGCTTCATGAGTTGAAGTTAGAAGATCCGCTTTTACCTCGCAGTATAGGTTTTGCAGTACGACGGGATCGAAAGCTGTCTGTTGCGGCTGAGCAATTTGTTCAGATGATTGGGGCACGGCTATCTGAGGGTTTATAATTCTTTGACTAAAAAAGCAAAAACACCGGGAATCCCGATGTTTAATTCATTCCTAGAGCTTCTTTAATTTGCGGGATAGATAAACCGTTTGTTTTCATCTCTTTGATCCAAAGAATGCGTACGACGGTTTCCTCTCTTTTATATCTGCGTGTTAAATTCTCCTCGGCCTGTTCAAAGGGAAGCATGCCTTCTTCTGTGTAATGTTTGAGTGTACTATAACGAGAGTTTGTGATTCTTACCAATTCACCTATAGATACATACTCTGAAGCCAAAATATTCTCCATGGAACGTTGCCTAGACATTGATAACCAACTCCTTTACAGCGGGCGCTTCGGAACAAGACGCACACCTTGGATTGGCACTTTCATCATTACAAAATGCGGGATCGCATCGTATAACAAGTTATCAATTTTAAGGGTCGCAATCGATCCTCTTTCCATCACCTTAACTTCATGTCCATAGGACAATAATCTTGTAATAACTGCGTCTAGTCTTTGATTAGAATTATCAAACCAAGACTCTGTTTCTATAAAGACAGCTCGCGATGGCTCTAGGGCAGGGAATAAAAGATTGATGCTACTACCGATAAAAGTCTTCGCAAACTTTGTCTTCAATTCTAAAAAGCGTTTGATTCCCAGCTCAATTCCATGGCGAATTTGTATTGGAAGCAATGCCTTTGCCCATACATTACTTTGGTATAGATCATGTAGTTTGATATTTACCTTTTCTATTTCATTTAGCGAGAAGAAATCATGCATGCATCCACATTCACGAAGCAGCCACAGCATACAAATGACCTCATCCGTTACTGAACCCTCTTCCAAAATCTCTGCGCGAATGTTCTCTGTAATGCTTGAGTACGCCTCCATATTACTGCGATACGCTCTAACTTCAACTTCGGCAGTATCAAAATACATGTCGCTCCCTAACAGACTTGGGATATCTTCAAGCAAATCCATTGCTTTAAGATCATCTGAAATCGCGGTCTCGAACTTTTTTAATTGTTTGTTAGACAGCATGGAGGCCTTTTTTACCCACCAATTAAGATCACCCTTCACTTCAGCATGTTTATGAAGCAAGGGCTGTAGAACCGTTTCTCTATAAAGTGCTGAATGAACTTGATCAAATCCTTCCTTGGGCAAAGTTAACTTGTTCTCTGATTGCGTAAAACATCCCTCTAAGTAAAGCTCCAATATAACCGCTGCTGCCATACAGCGTAAAGACACTTTCTTGACAGTAGTCATATGAAGACTTCTCTGTGCATTAAGCGCGATCACTGAAAAACTCGGTGCTAATTTTAAATCCATCATAACCATCCACCCCTATCCATAATTCGTATTTACTGGATGATATTTATTCCGTATGGTGAGCGTTTTGATTTACTTACTACTTACTACTTACTACTTATCACTTACAATACTCTACGTTTACATTATTTTCAAGTGTTCTTGAATAAATTAAATAAAACCCCAACTCGTAATCGGAGACTACTAAAAGAACGGACATTCATATCCTTTTTAGCAAAAAAATCCAGATCGTCAAGCAATTACGCACATTGCTTGACGACCTGGATTTTAACTTAAAAATAAACCAACATTTTCTTTTTATGTATGTTCTTAAGTCATTAATATTTAGCACTGCGGTACAAAGTTATTTTTTTTTCATATTATAAAATAAGACCCGCAGTGAAAGGAATTTACACTCATGGAATATTTGAATATGCTTGCTAAATTAGGTGTTGGAAATGCTCATCCTGGAGGGTTTACTGCAACTTTAAAGCAGTTTGAACAATATCCGCTACCACCTGCTTCCCGAATCCTTGAAGTTGGTTGTGGCACTGGCAGAACATCTTGTTATTTAGCTGCACAAGGTCATGATGTAATAGGTACAGATATTCACCCAGATATGATCTCAAAAGCAAAAATACGGGCTGAAAAAGAGAAATCTTTAATTCAATTCTTAGTAGGTGACGCAAGTTCGCTTCCTTTTCCTAACGAGTCATTTGATGTGATTCTTGTTGAGTCTGTATCCATTTTCACTGATACAGAAAAGGCATTTTCGGAATATTATAGGGTTTTGCGGACTGGAGGCAAGCTTTTTGATAGAGAAATGATTCAATATAAACCTATGTCTACAGAAATCAATCAAGTGATTAGTACATTTTATCATGTTGAGAATCTATGGGACTTTAATAAATGGTCAGCATTAGTAAACACTATGGGATTTTATCATTCACAGATAGATGGTCCCTTCTTGTTTCCTAAATCAAGTGAGGATCTTACAGAGCATCCAGACCATTATCAAGAAATGGATACTGATTCCTTTCTTGACCACACGATTTGGGAAGTGATCAGTAAGTACAACAGTATAATGGACCGTTATCATGAATACATCGGATTTATTCTCGTTATTGGAACGAAATAAAGGATTGGCATGTCCATCAACATTTGCAAAAAAAGAACAATAGCCTTGGAACAGTGGCTATTGTTCTTTCTGATAGCCTGCTATTATACAAAGAAACAAGCAGATAATATAATTACCAATAAGATATAAAGAACCAAAATTTCTCCAGTAGAAGTAAATCTGCCTCCAACTCCACCGCTCATTGATTATCCCTCCCTTTTACTTCCTAAAATATAATATGCGCCACTATTCTAAAAGTATGGACTATCACCTAAATAACCGAAGGAAAAACACGGCACGTGCTGACAAACAAAAATCACATTCCCATCGATATTAAACATTATAGATTAAGGTTAGTCATTGGACATAAAAAAGACTTGCTCGAAGTAGCGATGCCCGACTTATCATCTATCTTAAGGCTGAAGCTAGCGTCCTCTGACTCTATTACAGGCACTCCGTATATCGATATCGAACCCCAATGTTTAGCGGTGGTTGCAGGATCGGAGACATGGAATATAGCGTGTACGATTTCAACATGCCCAGAAGGTTGAGGGTGGATGGATCTGGACGATGTTAATCTCTCCAACCTCATTCGTCTCTCACATGGGAAGACACCTGAGATCACTAAGCATTTAATAGATGGTGAAATCGACTGTACCTTTGTACATATGCCTCTTCTCGATCCACTAATGCCTCTTCACGATCCACTAAGACAGAAAGAAAGCTATCCGTTGCGGCTAAGCAATTCGTTCAAATGATTGGTGTAAGGCTATTTGAGGATTTCAAATGAAGGAGGATTCCCAAAAGCGATACACATAGTTATACTCGAACGTACCATTTTTGCGATAAGTGTATGCGTCTGATGCAACATATATTAACGCTCCCATCCATTTGGATACCACTTGTCCCAGAAGGCATGAGCAGCTTTCTTGTAGTCTTCGACATTCGTGATTCTTGAATAGTCTCCGCTATAAATCTGATACTTGAAAATAACTTTGGGCTTGTCATCTTCATCCAAAGCATCTATATATGGATCGTAATTGTCAAGCATAACTCCAATCAACCCCTCGTAAGTACCAAAATACCCTCTATTCTTATGATCAACTATATAGCTATCCATATCAAAATTACCCTTTTCATAAAACATGTAATCCACCGAAAACTCTATTTCTTTATGAGCACTATCCGGGTGAGTTTCAAAGTACCTAATAAGCGCTGAGATAATTTCCCCCTCTGCTAACCAGTTTTTCTCTAGTTGCTTGTCGATGTCGATGCGATCATACATCACACCTAAGTGCAAGTCGGTAGAACTGTCCCTAATAAGTACTGGTCCTGAGATATTTTCAGGATAGATACCTTGATATTTATTAAGATGATTATCTGGGTTGTACTTCTCTAGAATATTGAAAACTTCTTGTCTCAGTTCGAAAGCATCATTATTAAAGTTATCTTCAAACTTGCCTGTTTCCAGGCGCTTCTGGATTTGAATAGCTAAGCTAGGGTCTCTCTTGTCAAAGGCCTCGGCAATAAGATCTCCTGTTTTAGTACCGTGAGCATTATTTTCATACTTTTCGTACCATACATCAACTTCTCCAATTTGGAGACCATATGTCTGCTCCAGATAGGAAGTAACCTCAGCTTTCTCTTTCGAATAATCTGGTTCTTCACTAATCAAACTGCATCCCGAAAGAATAAATAAAGAAATAAAGAATACTAGTACTGCTCTTTTCACACAAACGACCCCCTAGAACTTTTTGACCTCGCTGACCCACGTCACTAAAACTTTCCTATTTTCAACACTGTTTCCGGAAACCATTTCATAACTAATATTCCCAATTTCCACAATTATCCATTATTATAAATATTCACAAAACGTTATACAAGCACTTTTATGAACAATTAAAATCTGAAAAACACCGAATCTCTCCCACAAATGCTCATAGTGTATTTACCCTCTTGACCCTTAGAAACGCGCAAAACATCCTCTTAGCAAAAATGCCAGACCACCAAGCAATTAAGTACATTGCTTGGTGGTCTGGCTTTGTATTTAAAAAGAAATCAAAAATGTAAATATGCTACTTCCTTTATACAAAAACATACTCCCCGTCACCGATCTGAACCGTCTTCCCTTTCAGCGCTAACGAATCAGTCTCAAAAATCACCTGCTTGAACTGGTTCTCATCCCCTTGCACGAAAGCAAAAGACTTATCTCTTATCGCAAGTTTGAAGGTACCGTCCCCTGACTCTGCTACAGGCAATCCGAATATCGATCCCCAATGTTTAGCGGTAGCTGCAGGATCGGAGACATGGAATACAGCGCGCACGATTTCAACATGACCTGCAGGATGAGGCTGGATGACTCCAGACGATGATAATCTCTCTAACCTCTCTGCATCTGACCCGCTCCATTGAATGATGAACGGATAGACTAGGCCTTGAAAGTCACCACCGATAGTCATCATGCGCCACTCGATTAATCTTCCCTCGTTATCTAGACGCTTCCCATCGATGATTGGAGATAGTGATAAACCCGCTGCTTTCAGGGAAGCCGCTACTTCTTCAATATCATCTGTCCGGATGACTACTCTGCTCAAGACTTCATGCTCCGGTAGAAGTTTTACAGCGTCTTTCACCACTAGATTATGTTCAGTTGCCTTTGCCAGCTCAAGATTCTCAATGCTCAGAAATTCGAGATAGGTTAGCCCGAAATAACTTAATGCGTTATAGGTTCCCCAATCTTTATGAGAACCTCCCTTAAAAGCAACCAAATCATGAGCTCTAAAGATTTCAACCGGTTTAGACAGATCATTGACGTAGTGTACTAAGTGATCCCATTTCACTGTTGCCATGATTACTTCACTCCTAGCTCAGTAGTACGCTTCACAGCTGCCAGAACACTTCTTTGCAGACCTGCTGCGAAATCACTGTTATTTAATTCGTACAAGCCATGCATCCCAACTCCGCCAGGTGAATTATTAATATCAAGCAGTTGTCTTGGATGCAGCCCTGTCTGCTGCAGCATAGCTACCGATCCCATCATATTCTCCAGTGCAACATTCCAGGCTTGCTCACGCGGCAATCCGGCAAGCACACCTGCATCTACAAAAGACTCAATGAAATAATAAATATAGTTGGGGCCAGCTACACCAAATCCAGTGAAAATATCCATGAATGTCTCATCCAGATATTGCACTTTACCAAATCCGAGTAAGAAATGCTCCACTTGATCACGGCTAGCGTAAGCATTTAATGCTACACCGCTATATCCGTAGCCTGTATCCGTCAATGTATTTGGAATGACACGGATAATGGACCTCTCAGCTCCAAAATAACCTGCTAATTGGACATTCGTCACACCTGCCACAATCGATACGATGACTGCGGTAGGTGAAGCGAATTGTTGTACGATTTGTCCAAGTGTAGTTAAATCATCCTGTGGACGCACCGCAACCACAATCAGATCTGCAGTAGATAGGCTTTGCTCCTGTGAGCTCTTCGTATCTATTCCGTATTTGGTACTCAAAAACTGAAGACGAGCTTCATTAATGTCAGATACACTAATTTGATCTACCGACAGGGTGTTATTGGATATACATGCACGAATAATCGCTTCCGCCATCTGTCCTCCACCAATAAAATGAATCTTTTCTTGTGTCACTTGCGTTCACTTCCTTACTTAATTGTTGTCCCATGCTTCTGGCAGAATGAAACCATCATATTTCTCTATTCCACGAATATATTCTTCGAACTCTTTAGATTCATAAGCTGCTTTCAAGTCTTTCGCCCACTGTGTATTTTCATCCTTTTTATTAACCGATACGATAATTCTGTGTTCCATAGGCGTATTTTCAATTTTCAAGGCATCCGTAATCTTTCTGTCTGAATTAGCAATATAATTCCCGTTTACAACGCCGTAATCAACATCTTGCAGTGAAACTAGAATTTGAGCAGGGTCCAATATTTTAATATCAATGTTATATTTATCCGGTTCCATGCTGTTGATGTTAAAATCAGCTACGCCTGCGCCATCTTTAATCTTGATCCAACCCAATTCTTCCAGGATACGAAGTGCACGCTCTTGGTTCACCGGATCATTCGGAACAGCTACGGTTGTACCATCTTTAACATCGTCAAGTGTAGTATGATTTACGGAATAAAGACCTTGTGGTGCACCAGGCGCATAAGCAATTCCTACCATGTCTGCTTTGATTTCTTTGTTGATTGCCTCCATGTATGCTGTGCTTTGGAAGATACTTGCGTCAATGGAGCCTTCCTTCATCGCAGGATTGACCTGCATGTTTTGCGAAAAGGACTTAATTTCAACGCTATAGCCTTGTTTCTCTAGGATCGGAAGGATCGATTGGCGGAATTGCTCCTCATAGGTTCCCACACCAAATCCAATGGTAAGCTTCTTCTTATCTCCAGAATTATCGGATTGACTATTCCCGCAAGCCGTCAACACCGCTAGAACCCCTATCATCAACACTACTATCAACTTTTTCATAACTTCATCTCCTATTCAAATATAGATTGTTTTAGCTGTGCTAACGCCTCATCCGTCACATTAAGTGGGATAGCGCAATTTGGAGAAAGAATAAAAGGCTGGTCTTTCATTAATGTCAGTGCTTCTTTAGCCTGCTGCTTAATTTGTGCGATATCGTTTACAGCGAACAGCCCATGATCGACGCCACCTACTTTAGTAGCTTTAAGATCCGCCTCTAAACCAGGGTTCCCCTCGGCTACAGTATCCCAGCTGATTCCATCAATTCGATAATCATTAAATTTCTCAGGCTGGGCATAAGCCCCACAAGTATGAAGAATGTTTTTGCCGTAGCTTGCAGCTTCTAAGACAATAGAGTCATAAGGTCTGGAGAACTCGTCAAACATGGCTTCATCAAATAATCCTGGGTGAGCGGTGCCTGTCACAGCGTAGAACAAACCGTCAGAACCCACTTGCTGCAGCTCTTGTACATAATCGGCTAAGGTTAATGAAATCGCATGTAACGCATGGTGCGCTGCCGCACGATGCTCCTTAAATAACGACTCCAAAGTTACCGGATGCTCAATGCCAAACACTGTTTTTGTAACATAAGCAGAACGTCCTACAATAAATAGCAATACAGTCAATGGAGAGAATACCGTTTGGATTAGTGGGGTATCAGGTAGTCCTTGACGAATTTTTCTAACACTCTCTAAGTGTTCGGCCAAGGAAGCTGTATGCACCGCCTTTTTAACTTCGATATCCCATAGATTAACCGCTGATGGAATTGCTGTTGTTTGCTGCCTTGGAAATACAGTCTGATAATCCGTAAAATCATATTGATTGCCCCAAGCTTCCGCCAAATAAGTTGCTCTAGGATTGATCTTGACCCAGTCCCAATCATATTGTTTCGTAAAAGAAATCGTAGTTTGCGCTAAATCATCTGCAGTTTGTTCTTTGTCGATAAAATGTCGCCAACCACTTACAATTGGGCGATCTGCCTTTTCTCCAGATAATATCGCTTTAAATCGATCTTGCTTGCTCCATTCACTCATCTGCCAAACTCCCTCCCGGAATATGTAATGACTAATAACGGCGAATTTTTCTTGCTAGCGTGTTGCCTAAAGATTGAATGCCTTGCACTAAAATAATGAGAATAACAACAGTAGCTACCACGACAACCGTATCAAAACGTTGATATCCATATACAATCGCCAAGTCGCCGACACCGCCGCCCCCTACCGTTCCAGCCATTGCAGTTGCACCGATCAACCCGATCGTCGCCGTTGTCAAAGACAGGATTAATGATCCAACTGCCTCTGGCAATAAAAAGTACCATATCACTTGAAATGGCGTTGCCCCCATCGCTTCAGCAGCTTCGAGAATTCCCGGGTTCACTTCAAGCAGGGAGTTCTCTACTAAACGGCCAATATAAGGTGCGATGTAGATAATTAAAGGTACGATCGCTGCGCTTGTCCCAATCGAAGTATGAACAATCAAACGTGTGAAAGGTACAATCGCTACAAGTAAAATAATAAAAGGCAGAGAGCGTATAATGTTGATGATCGGATTTAGTATGGCGTAAAGCGCTTTGTTCTCCAAAACCCCACCAGGACGAGTGATTACAAGCAATATCCCAAAGGGTATCCCTATCAATGAGCCAACAAACAAGGAGACGCCAACCATCTGAATCGTTTCAATAATCGCCTGCAGAAATTGATCACCTGTTAATGTGGTCGAAAACATTAGATTCTACCTCCTCTACACCGACTCCATGACGTTTTAAGAAAGATAACGCATTGTTAATCTCAGCTGTATCTCCACTGCATTGAATAATTACTGTACCCAGTGTCGTTTCCTGAATCTCGGTCGTGTTCGCAAATAAAATATTGACCTTCATATCGAAGGATCGAATCATCTCGAACAGGATAGGCTCAGAGGCGCTTTCTCCAACAAAATTAAGTTTATAAAGAACACTTCCGGGTTCTGTTTTGATGGATTTTTGGACGCTTGGCGTAATGCTGTTCTGAATAACCGTCTTCACAAAATTTTGTGTGGTCTTATGCTTCGGACTACCGAATACATCTAGAACGCTTCCTTGCTCAATAATACGGCCCTCTTCCATCACCGCCACCTTGTTGCAAATCTCTTGAATGACAGACATTTCATGTGTAATGATCATCACAGTAATGTTGTACTCTGCATTGATTTTTTTTAATAGCTGTAAAATAGAATGTGTCGTCTGTGGATCTAAGGCAGAAGTCGCTTCATCACATAATAGGATGGATGGATTCGAGGCAAGCGCTCTGGCAATCCCGACCCGCTGCTTCTGTCCACCTGATAATTCACTAGGGTAACTCCCTGCTTTGTCACTTAATCCAACAAACTCTAGCAACTCTTGTACACGCTGGCGGATTTCATTCTTATTCTTTTTTAAGAGAACTAGAGGAATCGCTACATTATCAAATACTTTTTTAGATTCTAATAGATTAAAATGTTGAAAAATCATGCCGATATTCTTCTTAGCCGCCCGTAACTCTTTATCGTTATAGGTTCCTAAATCACGCCCAGCAACGAAGACCTGTCCTTCAGTAGGTCTTTCCAAATAATTGACTAAACGAATTAATGTACTTTTCCCCGCACCACTATAGCCGATAACGCCAAAGATATCGCCTTTATCGACCTTTAAATCGATCCCTTTAAGAGCATCAATCGTGATTCCTTTCCGAGTGAACGTTTTGGAAACCTGCTTTAGTTCAATCATATACATTCCTCTCAATCATCTTTAGGATTTAGGTCTAGGAGATCAATTAAGCTTTGACTTGTAGCTTCACCAGCGCTTGTTCTGCCAATAAAGCGAAGTACTTCGCAGCGGGTAAAATCGCAGCTTCATCCACATCGAATCGAGGGTGATGTAAAGCATAGGCTGGGCCTGATCCTATATTTACAAAAGCACCCGGTATCTGTTGTAAATAAAAGGAGAAATCTTCTCCTCCCATTTGCGGTGGGATGTCATGTACTATATATCCGGCATCTGAAGCGACCTCTTTGGTAAAGTCAGCCCATTCGCCATGATTAATCGTTGCTGGTGGTCCTGGAAACCAATGTAGCTTAGCCTCTGCCCCAGCAGCTGCAGCAATTCCTTCGATGATTCGGGTCATTTGGATTGGAATCTGGCGACGAATCTCTTCATTGTAAGTTCGCACCGTACCTTCTAATTCCACTTTTTCCGGCAGGACATTCCATGTGAAGCCCCCATTAATTCTGGTGACACTTAACACAACCGGTTCAGTGGTACTGTTTTGACGGCTTACGATGGTTTGTAGCGAGGTAATGATCTGAGCCGCAGTGACAATGGAATCCACACCTTTTTCAGGATAAGCAGCATGAGCGCCGACACCTTTTATCGTAATTTCAAACCGATCAACACCTGCTGTTAAAGCTCCTGTTCTTGTTCCAAAAGCTCCTGTAGGCAGGTCTGGTGAATTATGTAAACCGAATATAGCGTCAACACCCTTGAGTCCTCCTGATGCTAAGACACTCTCCGCTCCATGCCCTGTTTCTTCTGCTGGTTGGAACAATACTCTAACCTTGCCAGGCAATTCACTTTCACGTGCCTTTAACAATAAGGCAGCTCCTAGAATCGTAGCCGTGTGAAAATCGTGCCCACAAGCATGCATTTTTCCAGGAATCTCAGAAGCAAAAGATAATCCAGTCTGTTCCTCTATCGGAAGTGCATCAATATCACAGCGAATAGCTACAACAGGTCCATTACCTTGTCCGATCTCTGCGATAAGTCCGGTTTGTAAAGGAAGGTCTAGAATATGAATATTGGCATGGGTCAGCCATTCCCGTAATTTCTCTGTGGTCTTAAATTCTTCATAAGCTAATTCAGGCTCTCTATGTAGGTTTCTACGAACATCAATTAATTGATTCGCTAATGCTTGATCAACCTCATTAAGTATATTCATAGTAAAGTGCTCCCCTTTCTTTATGCTTCCAACTTTTCTTCAATACCTTTAATCCGGTCAAGTGCAGTAGCTAGACTGCTTAAAATATGATCTCGCATTGCTTTTTCAGCGCCATCTTCATTGTGGTCAGCGATCATTTGCAAGATAAGATCATGTTCTTCATCCGCCTGTGTATTCCAATCTCCATGCATGGAGACGAATCTACAATAGCGAAGGGAATGATCTCTTAATTGATTCAGAACTTTCTCGAATGTTTTTAGTTCGCTGATTTCTGATAAATAATCATGGAACTCAAATCCATAGGTTACAAAATTCTGATTGTCGCCAAGTTGGAAGGAGTGTTTCATTTTTGTAATCATCGTCGTTAAATTAACAATATCGTTCTCTGTAGCATGCTTAGCTGCATTTCTTGCGATATAGCCTTCAAGCATGCTGCGAATTTGGAATATTTCTTCAACCTCTTTGAGTGTCACAGAAGCCACCCGAAGTCTTCCATTTGGCTGTCGAATGAGAAAATCCTCGTTCTCCAATCTCTGTATCGCCTCTCTTAGTGGAGTACGACTAACCCCTAGTAACGCTGCCAAATTTTCTTCATGTACAGGCTGATTCGGCTCTAATTCACTATCAATAATTTTTTGTTTTAATGCATCATAGGTATTATCCTTTGACAACCTCCGTGATCGTATCGCCATATTTATGTAGCTCCTCATCGATAATCTGTCGGGCAAGAGCCTCAACAATATATTTGTATAATTGTATACAATTATTAGTTTTGAATTGATTCGTTCAATCTTTTTTTATACTATATTCCAATTAATCCACCTAGTCAAGTAGGATTTAGAGGAATAATGTATTTATCTTCAATATCAAAAAAAGCTCTACAACCACAATGGTCGTAGAGCTTTTTTTGATGATTTTTTAGAAATTGAATTAAATTAAAATTTAATAATCCCTGAAGTATGAAGCAACACCAAGAACACCAGAATCGGCGCAACATACCGGAGCATAAACAACCAAACGCGGAACCAACCTGCCTTAAGCCCAGCCGCTTCTGCTGCCCCTTTCCAGAAATAACCGGCAAAGATGGTAACCAACAAACCGCCTAGTGGCAACATAATGTTAGAAGTTACAAAATCCACCCAATCGAACAACGCTTTGCCGCCAAACGATAGCTCAGGGACCATTCCCAGTGACATCGCCGAAGGAATACTGAGGAGGAAACATACTAATGACAAAATCCAAACTGAACGTTTCCGGCTCCAATTCCAGCGCTCCATCGCGAAAGATACAGGCACCTCAAGCAGAGATACGGCAGAAGTTAAAGCGGCAATCGCCAGCAAGATAAAGAACAAACCACCAAAGAATGCACCAAATGGCATTGCTGAGAAAGCTGCTGGCAAAGCAATGAAAATTAGCGAAGGACCTTGATCAGGAGCAATGCCAAATGAGAATGTCGTCGGAAAAATAATCAATCCTGCGATAAACGCATATAACAAATCTCCTGCCCCGACTGCGAGTGCAGCAGTTCCTAGCGATTGTTTTTTATCCACATAAGAGCCGTAAGTCAGGAGAATTCCCATCCCAAGCGACAATGAAAAGAAAGCATGTCCCAAAGCGACTAGCGCAGATTCCGCCGTCAGCACCGAAAAGTCTGGTTTTAGGAAAAAGGCTACTCCTTCGTTTGCACCTGGTAAGGTAACCGCACGAATCATCAATACAATTAGGAGAACAACCAGACCAGGAATCAATACCTTATTAAATTTCTCAATCCCGCCTGATACTCCAAGAATAACAACACCCGCCGTTATAAGGATTGCTATCCCCTGCCAAACAATTGGCATAGGTCCAGATATAAAGGAGCTGAATTCACCTGCATAATTACTGGAACTGAACAATTGTCCATTGAAGGCAATCATTGCGTAGTTCAACGTCCATCCTGCAACAATGATATAAAAGGAAAGAATTAAAAATGGTGCAAGGACTTGCAGAAATCCGACTGCCATCCAGTTCTTCCCGCCTCCGGCTCGTACAAATGCAGTAGCCGCGCTTCCACGTCCGCTACGACCGATGGCCAACTCTGCCAACAATACGGGTAAACCGATCAATACTAAACATACAATGAAGAGAAGGAAGAAAGCCGCTCCTCCATTTTCCCCTGTGATATACGGAAATTTCCACATATTCCCCAGTCCTACTGAGCTCCCGATCGCTGCGAAAATAAAGCCGGCGGAAGAGAAACGCTCCTTCTTCTCTGAGAGAAGATTTTTTTCACCTTTAAATTGATTCATTCTTATGCCCCGTTTTCTTTTTTTTTCTTTTTTAGACCTCATTATAGCCTATGTTAGCTTGATCGTCATATGAAAATTTTCTGAATATTTTTATTGTTTTCAATAATTATCCAGTTTAGCCATGAAATCCGTCAAAATAAAAAAAGAGCTACATGTTCTAGTCTTGGACTAGAACCGTAGCTCCTTCTTCAAACTCTTTTTCTAAAAAGAGATTATTCTTTTACAGCACCTACCACAATCCCAGTTACAAAGAAACGTTGCAGGAAAGGATAAACCAATAGAATTGGCAAAGCACTTATAAAAATCTGCGAGGCCCGGATGGTTCGTTGTGATAAATTAGCAACGGCTGCCGGATCAAGCTTAGACATATCTGCCTGAACGATAATCGTCTGCATAAACGTCGCTAGCGGAAGCTTGTCTGCATCTCTGATATAAATAATACCGTCAAAATAAGCGTTCCAGTGTCCTACCATAAGGAATAGAGAGACGGTTGCAATAACAGGTAAGGAGACCGGTAAATATATTTTCACAAAGGTCTGAAAGTGTCCTGCCCCATCAATAAAAGCTGCTTCCTCAAGATCTTTAGGTACGGTACGGAAGAAATTCAGAAGCAAAATGATGTTAAATACAGCAACTAATCCAGGAAGAATAAGTGCCATCAATGAATTCATAAGACCAAGCTTCAGAATTAGAATGTAACCCGGTATCAGACCACCGCTGAACAGCATGGTGACAACAAAATACCAAAGATAAACGTTTCTTGCACGAAAGACTCTTGTTTCCTTAGACAGCGCATAAGCTGCAACCGTATTTACTACCAGCGCTAGTCCTGTTCCGAGTACTGTCCGTTCCACAGACACCCACAAGGAGTTAAGGAAATTGACATTATTAAACGTCTTTGCATAGGCTTCAAAGGTAAAGCCAATCGGCCAGAATGTGACTAATCCAGCATTAGCAGGTGCGGATGCACTAAGAGATACCATGAGTAAGTGGTACAAAGGTAGCAGGCAGAGCACGGAAAGGATAGTCAAGCACACATTATTGATAATACTGAATATTCGATATGGAATTGTTTTATGGTACATCAGTTGTCATCCTTTCTAGAAAATTCTGTACCCTGCAAATCTATAAGCAAGTCGGTAAGAGACTACAATTAAGACTAAGCTAATTAACGATTTGAATAGATTAACTGCGGTTGCGAAACTGAACTGTCCGCTTAGTAGACCTTCTCTATACACGAAAGTATCAATGATATCTCCCTGCTGATAGATCAATGGACTGTACAAGTTAAAGATCTGGTCAAAGTTTGCGTTGAGCACATTACCCAGTGCCAAGGTGGCGATTACGATAGCGATTGGGATTAACGCAGGAATTGTGATATACATCGTTTGTTTCCAACGCCCCGCCCCATCCACTTCAGCAGCTTCATAAAGTGATGGATTGATACCCGAAAGTGCCGCTAAAAAGATAATCGTATTGAAACCAAACTCTTTCCAAACATCACTAGCAATGATAGTGAACCTGAACCAGTTGCCGTCTCCTAGGAAGAAAATCGGCTTGATGCCGAATACAGATGTGAGGAATTGATTGACAATACCTGTCTGAGCAAGGATATCAATGAGAATCCCTGAAAGTGTAACCCAAGACAGAAAGTGCGGAAGATAAACGAGTGTTTGAATAGTTCTTTTAAGGCCCATTCTTCTTACCTCATTAAGCAATAAGGCGAAGATAAACGGAATAATCAAGTTCAAAACAATTTTAGAGCAAGCAAAAAATAACGTATTCCACGTAATGGACAGGAAATAATCATTCTCCCACATGTACCTGAAATGCTTAAGTCCGACCCACTCGGAATCAAAAAAACCTAGTGCAGGTTTATAGTCTTGAAATGCCATAAGAATTCCGGACATCGGAATATAAGAAAAAATAAAAACCATGATTGCCGCTGGCAACACCATAAAATGGAGAATCCATGGTTGATTAAAGCCTTTTTTTCTTTTTTTACTCGGCTGACTTTCTAGGCTCGCCTGTGGTATCGAGTTAACCTCCATATTAGCCTCCATAGCTCTCTCCTGTTCCCAAAAAAAATATTTTGTGTGTGATGGGGATCTCTGCTATAAATAGTATCAGGCGTTTCTCAGGTTTGACTATATAACATTGTTAGGCTTGATAGGGTTTTATTAGGACAACATCTGGAGGGGCATTTATGAATTTATGGAAGCGCTTTACAATACTTAGAGGAAACTTACAATCTCGATTTAGTCTGTTTGCCAAAATAAACAGCTTGATCATACTCCTATTCATTCCCATCATTATCATGTATACCTTTTCAAATAACGTCACCTTCGAGGTTGTTGGCAAAGAGTTGCAGACGTCCAATACGAAACAACTCACTTTTTTATCCAATCAGATCGATTCTCGAATTAATCAGATGATGGACTTCACCCTTATTCTCTCAAGAGATCCCAACGTCAGGGCATTCAATGGACTAAATGTATGGGAAGATCGATATGATCAGATGCAGACCAGATATATTCTCCAGGAAAAGATGGTGCTTCAAGCTGGGGTTACAGATATTTGGCCGACCAGATACGCCGTTCATTCACAGCAGAATAAAGATGTCATCGCCAACTACGACAGACCCATCGGGTATGATGAGGATTATTTAAAAGCAAATATGAGCGGAAGATGGACGTATGGTGATCATGGTGTGGAATCTCAAGGCGATTTAAAATCCTTTTACTGGTTCTTAACGGATTCCTTAGCTCAGCCGGGGACATTAACAGGAAGTAGCCTAGTCATTGAAGCCAGCTTCAGTTATACGAACATTCAGAACATGCTCGATTCGTACAAAGCAGGTGGGCAAGGCGATCCGTTCTTCTATCACAAAGGGGAGAAAACGATCCTCAACCGTAGCGCGGACAAGCAGCTATCCGACGAACTAGTTAATTACCTGGATAATCACTCTCCGGAGAATACAACTCAGGATGTAGTGAAGCTAAATGGGAAGAACTATTTGGTCAGTTCTGTGAAATCAGCCTCTTTGGATTGGCATTTAGTAGATGTTGTCCCCCTTTATCAAATTCTCAAACCGATTTCTCTTAGTCGAGATTTATTCTATATCACAATGATTCTGCTGTTTGTTGTGGGAGTATCCTCTTCCATTCTGCTATATAGAAACGTTCAATATCCGATTAAAAAACTAGTCAGTGGTTTACAGCGCGTACAGCAAGGAGATTACTCCGTACGGCTTCATAGCAATGAGCAAAATGAGTTTTCGTTTCTGTTCCGTCGTTTTAACGATATGTCCCATCAAATTCAAGACCTGATAGAAAATGTATTTAATGAAAAGATCCGTGCTCGAGAAGCTACCCTGAAGCAGCTCCAAGCGCAAATTAATCCGCATTTTCTCTATAACTGTCTTGGTTATATTATCAATATGGCCCAGATGAAAGATGAGGACGCAGTCGTCTCAATGGCTTATAATCTAAGTGCTTACTATCGTTATACCACCCGGATGGAACGGGAGACGGCTTCTTTGGAGGAAGAAATCAAGCTCTTGGTCAACTATTTAGATATACAGAAACTGCGTAATGGCAGAATTGATTATCATATTGATATTCCTGAGGATATGCTTAGCCAATCTGTACCTCGCCTAATGCTTCAACCTATGGTGGAGAATTCTGTGATTCATGGAGTAGCGAAGTCCTATTCATCAGGTGAGATCAAGATTAGTGGTGAGAAGTCAAACGGTTTCTGTAGAATTTATATCGATGACGATGGTCCTGGCTTGAATCCCGATCAGCTAGAAGCATTAAACCGTAAAATGCAGGAGCCTTTGCAGGAGGAAATGGGTTGTGGTCTTTGGAATACAAATCAGCGGATCATTCACCTGTTCGGCAATCATTCAAGTCTTACCTTCAAGCCATCCCCTCTCGGTGGATTCCGAACAGAAATTATCTGGGAAATCCCAACTGAGGATGATAGTTATAAATTAAAGGAACATCAAGGAGACTAACAACATGCAGATGATCATAGTAGACGACGAAGCACACTGGGTAGATAATCTTTCCATGACTAAACCCTGGCATACGCTAGGAATTGAACATGTGCATAAAGCTTATTCCGCACGTGAAGCGCTACAAATTATCGATACGCATCCCATTGATATAGTAATCTCAGATATTCAAATGCCAGAAATGACGGGAATCGAATTGATAGAGCGGATAAGAAAACATAACAAAAAAATTAAATGTATTATTTTATCCGGCCATTCAGAATTCGATTATGCCAAAAAAGCACTTCAGAACAAGACCGTGGATTACTTGCTTAAACCGCCGACTGATGACGAATTGCTCGGAGCAGTCAAAAATGCGATCAATCAATTGAATGCTGAATGGGAGCTTATAAGTTCTCTTAAACGAACCCAGTTTACCCTCCGTGAGAACCTCCCTGTTTTACGGGGGCGATTGCTACTGGATGCCTTACAAGGTCATCGTTTTCAAGCCGGTGAATGGGAACGGAAGCTCGTGAGTTACGATCTGCCCTTTCAATCCGGAGAATCCGCATTGATGCTGGTACGAATGGAAGAAGAATTCAGAGAATTTGATAATACCGATCAAACCTTGATTGAATATGCGATTATTAATATGGCTGAAGAGATTATGGGAGAATTTATGGAAGTCTGGGGCGTTAAAGAGGAACATGGATATCTTGTGTTTCTGCTCCAGCTTAAAGAACAAGAAACTGATCTTGGGAAAGAATCCATATTAGAGAAGCTTTCTTTACAACTTCAATATAAGGTCAAGCAATTTCTGAAAGGCTCACTATCCATTGTAATCACGGAGTGGTTCAAGTTTCCTGAGCAGCTGTCGAATCGTTTTCATCAGGCCTCCTCCTCTTTCCGCCAAATTGTCGGAGATGAGCGAGAATTCATTATGCGGGTCAGTGACTTAGAGCTTCCCTCAGCACAAGGGCCTTTAGACGCTCTTTATACCCCACCCTCTTTGATTCATCTACTGGAGAGTGGACATTGGGATGCGGCCGAAGAGAAATTGCTTGCCGTCTGTGCCGAGCTGGATGAGAAATGGTCTGAATCCTGGGAGCATTGCATGGAGGCTGGCTTTTTAATTACTGCTTCTTTCACGAATCTTGCACATCGCAATGGTCATACGCTAGCAAACTTAATGGGGACCGATATAGAAGCGTTGCAAAGTGGGGATGCTTTTACCAGCATTAGTAAACTAAGAAAATGGTCGCTAAGTGTTCTAGCCAATCTAAAAGAAGGCACATCCAACGAAATCAAAGACATACGTTCCGAGTATGTAAAGAAAATTCAAGATTATACGGATAAGAACTTGCATGATGATGTATCATTACGTGTTCTGGCTGACCATGTAAATCTCCATCCGACCCATTTATCAAAAATTTATAAGATTGAAACAGGTGAAGGCATTAGCGATTATATCTCGCGCTTGCGGATGGATCGTGCCTGTCATAAGCTGAAGACCACCAATAAAAAAGTCTATGAAATCAGCATGGAGATTGGATATATGGACCCTGCTTATTTTATCAAAGTATTCAAACGGCAGTTTGGGGTAACGCCGCAGGAATATAGAGATACTAACAAATAACATGATAGAGTCCTATCGAAACTAAAAATCTCATATAGATGACATCCCCGACAAGTTGTTAAAGTTACACTTGTAAAGATCATACACAGTAGGGGGAATTGAAGAATGATCAAGTTCAAGAAAATGTGGTCGCTTCTCACGGTCACAGCACTTATCACTCTCACAGCATGTGGCAGTAGCGGCACATCTAATGAGAATGCCAAAAATGGTAACGCTACCAATAATACCCAATCCGAAGCAGATGCTGCTTTCGCAAAAGGCAAATACGATCCACCGATCGAGTTCAGTGCCGTATTGATGCCTAAGAAGTATGTTCAAGGTGATACCAAAGAAAACAACGTTCACGATCGCTGGATGCTTGAAACATTGGGTATGAAGCATAAAGATACTTGGTATCCTGCAAATGACGATCAATACAGACAAAAGCTTCAACTTGCCATTGCTTCCGGCGAAAAGCTTCCTGATTTCGTTTTTGCACCAACTAACGCAGTATTGACCAATCAGCTTATTGATTCCGGTCAGTTCATCGCTATTGATGAGTTGTTTGATAAGTATGCAAACAAAATTCTGAAAGATCACGTTGCAGCACATCCAGAACTTTGGTACCCATTCACTAAAGACGGTAAGAAATATAATCTGCCGATCCTTGAATATACCGACAATGATGATACGCTCTTGTGGTTACGTGAAGATTGGATGGAAAAGCTGAAGCTGGAAGCGCCTAAGACCATCGCCGATCTTGAGAACATCATGGATAAATTTAAGAACGAAAACCCTGATGGGTTAGCGCCTAAAGATGTGTACCCGCTTGCAATTTCTTTGAAAAACAACACAAATACCTGGATGGGCCAACTAGACTGGTTATTCGGGGCATACGGTACAATTGAGGAACAATGGAACAAAGATAAAGATGGCAATCTTGAATATGGTTCCATTAACCCAGGTGCTAAGCAAGCACTCGCAAAGCTTAGCGAATGGATGGATAAAGGATATATTCACACGGACTCCGCCCTTTGGGATGAAGGTAAATCCGCTGAGAGCTTCACGAAAGGTGCAGCTGGTATTCTGCCAGGCGCCAACTGGGTTCCAGACTGGCCTGCTCCCGATCTTATGAAGAATGTACCTGGAGCGAAGATTAAAGGTTATCCGGTTCCAGCAGGACCAGATGGTTTGATTGGAACCAAATGGCAGAATTCCGGTGTAAATGCTAGTATCATGATTAACAAGGATGCTAAGCATCCAGAAGCTATTTTCTTGTACTATAACTACTTGCTTGATAACTTAGCTAACCCTGCTGCAGGCAGTCAATATGAATATGGCTTTGCTAAAGGTTACGACTGGGATATGATTGATGGAGAACCAACAAGTGATAAAGACAAGATTAAAGACTTCTCTAATGAATTCCCATTCTTAACAGGTCCGGCCCGTATTCCTGATCTGTTTATGAAGACTTTGGTTAAACTTGCTGACGGCGAGACACCTGTAACACCTTATGAAAAACAAATGGCAGAGTTCCGTAAACCAGAAAACTGGGCGGCAGGAAAAGTGGTTATGTCACAACTAGACGTTCGTAAACAAAACTACTTTACTGGTGCTGCTACACCAACAATGGTTTCCAAATGGAACCTGCTTCGTCAGTCCGAAATGGAAACTTTCAACAAAATTATTTATGGCAAACTGCCAGTAGACTCCTTTGACCAATTCGTTGCCAATTGGAAATCCAATGGCGGTGACCAAATCACTAAAGAAGTTAACGAATGGTTCAAGTCTGTATCCGCGCAATAAGCTTTAACAAACATAGAAACAAGCCGGAGCGAGCATTCGCTCCGGCTTGTTTTTTATAGAATTTGCACTCCTCTGGTAAAATAGAAATACGATAAGGTCGTATACAAAGGTGGGATTAAATGATGAAGAGAATACCCAATGGAATTACGTTTGGCAGAATCATTTTGGCAATGTTGTTATTATTCCTCGATCCGCTAAGTTTGGCCTTCCTTGTAATTTATATCCTTTGCGGGGTCACCGATCTGATCGATGGACCTATTGCTAGAATGACGAACACAACAAGTAGCCTTGGAGCAAAACTGGATTCCGCAGCCGACACGATACTGATAGCGGTCTCCTTATTTACACTATATCCGCTTCTGGGACTTACGCTCGAAATCATGATATGGATCTTCATGATCGCGGTCATCCGTCTAACATCGATAGGGGTTGCCCTCCGAAGATTCAAAACTTACGCAAGCATTCACACCTATGGCAATAAACTGACCGGACTCCTCTTATTTATAACTCCTCTATGGCTTCTCCACATCGATCACACCATTTGGAATGTCTTTGTATGTATCATTGCTACCATATCCGCCGTGGAGGAATTCATCATCCAATTCACTTCAAAACAATTACAGTTAGACCGAAAAGGATTGTTCATTAAAAATTGATCCATTAGAAGCGGCTTTCACCCTTCGATTCAGACAAACTCAAATAGTCGAATTTCAATGAGCAGCCTTCACCTTGGGGAGATTGTGCGACAACACCCGCTACGCATTCAGCACCTTCCTTCATTCCAAAATATCGGATCAGTGCCCAGTTCGCTCCGTCCTCTGAATAGGAGAAAGTAACACAATGATTTTGCTTGGTGATACGCAAATATGGATTATCCACAGCAACTTGTACGGAGTTACAATCATCTGACATCCCTTCCCTTGTCACCACAGACACGATTATGGGATACTGTCCGTCAAACTCAAAGCAAATTTTGGCCCAGTTATAATGGTCCATCATAAACATGAGACATCCTGAATCATATTTATGGCGCATTTCGACACGAAGTCTGGTTGTCAATTCAAATGAATCTCCAACAGGTGTAGATAAGAATGGCGCTGAGCTTACCATATGTTTTCCTGCCGGGTCTTGGAAAAAATCCGATTTAGGTGGTGCAATTATTGTAAGCTCATCTAAGTCTGTAAACTCCCAACGTTCGGGGCAATTCATCCAGCTCAGTTGTTCTCTTGTCTCGTTTACAAATAAGTTATTAGTCATTCTAATTCTCCTATCATGAATGATTTTTTGATTACAAATTTTCCCTTCTCTGTAATAATGGCAGGTAGCTTTTATTTTTACAATCAATGATGCAACAATAGTGAAATATTCACATAATTTCCTAAAGAAAACACCAAAAAGGGATAACTCCAAGGAGTTCCCCCATGATCACAATTAATCTTTATCAGGAATGATAAATAACACCGTAGTTCCCAAACCAGGGATACTTTGAATTTGCAAGCCACGTCCATATAGTTGTGTCAATCTTCTATCCGTATTAAGCAGTCCAATACCTTGATTCTTATAGCCATTCGGATTTAACAGCATGCTGACTTGTGCTTCGTCCATTCCAATCCCTGTATCTACAATGTTAAAATGAACAGCATCCGCACGTGTCTCAATGTGAATACGCAGTGTTCCGCCTTTAGCCCGACTTAAGACGCCATGTCGAACAGCATTCTCAACTAGTGGTTGAATCGTAAGCGGAGGCATCAACATTTCAAGATTCGCATCTACTTTCCATTCCACATGGAGTCTCTCCTCAAAACGCTGCTGCTGGATATATATATAATTCTCCACCAGCTCAAGCTCCTGTGACAGCGTAACGAGCTTGCCTGCATTTAAGAAGTCAAAACTTATGCGCAGATAAGTTGTGAACGCATCTGATAACTCTCTCATTTTGGCAGTATCAAAGTCACTTAAGGACATGATCGAATTCAGTGTATTGAAGAGAAAGTGTGGATGGATCTGCGCTTGTAAATAAGCACCCTCCATCCTCAACCGGTCATTGACCGCTCGCTTCATAGATGAAAGTGATAAGGCACGATACTTCAACTCCATTGCATCTACCGGCTTGGTAACATAGTCGTTTGCTCCAGCCAAGAAGCCCGCATAGACATCTTCCCGCTCACTGCGTGCAGTCAGTAGAATAATAGGTAATTCATACATCGTAAACCGCTCGCGGACTAATCTAGTCATTTCGTAACCAGACATACCCGGCATCATCACATCAGCGATGATCAGATCGAATCGATCATGGTTTAACTTATCCAGCGCTTCACGTGCAGAAGTCGCAGTCACCATCTGATATGTTCCATCTGACAAAATATTTTGCAAAACTTTTAGATTGACCGAATCATCGTCAACCGCCAGAACACGAATAATATCAGCGTCTGTATTCGAGAGTGGCTCTACTTCCTTCGTGGAGTATGTGGCGGCCACCATAGTAGATACCTCAGCAGTGATCCATTCACTGAAAGGTGACAATGGGTCCGTATCTTTTTCTATATGAATATCAGAAATGGAAGACTGTACACTCTCATTTACTTCAGGTAATTTGAAGCTGAACTTACTTCCCTTGCCCGGCTGCGATTGCAATAATAATTCACTACCGTGCAGCTCAACCAACTCTTTACAAATACTAAGACCCAGACCGATACCACCTTCACCGTAAGCTCCTTGTTCATAACGCATAAATACACGCTTTCTCAGTGCCTCATCCATACCAATTCCTGTATCCGTAACATGGATCCATACCTGCCCATCCACTTGTTCTGCTGACAGTACAACACTTCCCTGTTCGGTGAACTTAAGCGCATTATGAACTAGATTAATCAGAATCTGTACCAATCGTTCCTCATCAGCATATACACACGGCAAATCCTCATTAATGTCCATGCGAAGCTCCACCTTAGTCTCACCGGTCAGGAAGCGTAACATATCCAGCACGCCCTCAGCCAAGGACCTTACTTGCACCACCTTGATGTTCATCACAATCCGTTTATCCTGCAATCTCACTACATCTAGCAAATCGTTCAGCATGAGCGACATCCGCCGACTGACCATTATTAGCAGTTCCATGTCACGTTGACTCTCTTCATCCAGTACATGTTTCTTTCTTATGAGCACACTCTGAGCAATATTCATAATCCCATGCAAAGGAGTCCGTAGTTCATGAGATGTATTGGCCAAAAAACGATCCTTTAATTTGTTCGATTCAGCCAATTGAGCATTCAGTAACACATTTTGATGGGATTGATGAAAATATCTCCTAAACCAATAAGTAGAAAAAGCGGCAAGTGCAGCAATTAAATCTACAGGATAAAACATGAATTGTGAGGTTCCTGCGTAATAGACAGACGCCCACAATATATTATTAATCACAGCTAGCACTGAACATAATAAAAATAGAGCTCCCTCAGCTTGAATAAATACCATTTTCATAAAATAATAAGCCGTCCAAAATACTGGAATGTAATACAGGATCATATAGACCCCTTTTTCGATCGAATACAGCACTGTCTCTTCTGGACCAAAGATTATAAATAGGGTAAAACCGAGGAGTGAGAGGATATAACTATAAAAAGCCTTACCTTTCCGCAGGTTCCCAAAGAGCTCTCTTCCCATGAGGAACAGAAACAAGCAAAACCCTATGTATGAAAGAACCTTTAGCTTCAATGTCCAGGCAAAATCAACTTGAAGAAACCGGAACAATAGTCCATTATGTTCAACCCCAATAGATACAGCTGCTGCGACCATCATCGAAAAGAAAATAATCAACTCTGTTTTTCGCACATCCATCAAATAAATAATCAGTAAATAGAGCCCGTGAATCAAAAGCAATACCCCTACAACTAGCTGCAAGCCAATGGAATTCCAGTAGACTGTATCTATCTCGTGTTGAATGCCAAACTCTACAGACCTAACAATGCCTCCTTTTAACGGAGACCCGTAATTTGACGCTCGAACAAATAGATCCATTTGGTTCTGATCTGTCGGTACATAACTGATCAAGAATGACTTCGTGACAGAAACATGGCCTTCTTTCTCTTCAGATAACTTACCGAATCGTGAGAGGACTGTTCCATTAATCTCCACTTCAGAAGCAGTATAGACCGATTGAAACCAAAAGCTAAGCGGCTCAGATAAGGGTTGATCCAGCAGAATACGCAAATGATAAGTTCCGTATCCATATGCCTTCTCTTGATCTGCCGGATTGAATTTATAAGTCCAGTTACCCGGCACCTGAAGCCTCTGCCATTTCGTAGCGTTGTTAATATTGGTAGCGTTCACCCATTGTTCAGGATAGAATTCCCATTCACCATCCAGCGGAAAGGAGCTTAGTGATTCAATATCCACCCCACGTAAATCTAATACACCTTGTTTCACAGCAGGTGGATTGGACAACGAAAAATGATTATGCCAGCCCCATCGCACAACAATCAAGAGACCGATAAATACTACTATGTATAACATATGACTTAACTTAATTTTATTCTCCGAAGTTCTCATGTACGCCTCATTCTTCGATAAATTTAATAGTGCTATATTCCCATCTTCCACTATTGAATATTATAGTCTGATTATACTATATTATGAGGTTTATAGAGGTGGGTAATCCTAGTTTCAAAGGACAAAAAAAAGGAACTCCGTTTTGAGCGGAGTTCCTTTTTTAAAAATTATATCGAATCACTACTCTTGTTCATTAGCATTTCTACCATTTCTTGATAACCCCTATTTTGCGCATGCTGTAAGGGACTAACTCCGTTAGAATCTGCTATATGAATATCAGCACCATGATGTATTAACAATTGCACTATAGCCTGATGTTCTTTGCCCCCATCGCCTAGTATGATAGCTTCTAGTAATGCAGTCCAACCCAGATTATTGACATGATCAATATTGACGTCAGAACTTGTAAGAAGTTCTTTCACAATATCCACATGACCACGGTCTGCAGCAGGGATGAGTGCGGTCCCCCCAAACCTATTCACAATTGAGGTATCAGCACCTGCAGCAATAGATACCTTCACAAAATCAAGCATTCCTTCAGCGCCTGCATAAAGAAGTGGATTATCCGAGCGATTGTCGCGGATATTGATGTTGGCACCTTGTTCAAGCAATAATTTGAATATATCCAGTTGATTCGTGTGTACAGCGATTAAAGCGGGCGTTCTACCCTCATTATCTGTAACATCAATATCTGCACCGTCTGTTAATAGTTTTGTTATAAGCTCCTTATCCCCTTCACGGGTAGCAGCTAACAACGCTTGGTTCAGCTTATCCATTTCATTGTTCACCTCCTGAGTTGATTGCTGCTCTTGGCTGTTTAACACCTTGAAATCATCGATCTGACATCCTGAAATAAAGAGGAAGAGTGTTAAGACAAGAAAGCGCATGACATTCAACACCTTTCATGTAGACTCGCCTTATTTCGAAGTGAATGTGGCTTGAGAGGTTGCCCATGCGCCTAGTGGTGTTACAGTATACACTGTCCCAGCAGCCAATTTACCGCTATTCGTAATATCGAATACACCAACAGCACCTTTACGACTGGAGAATTTATAGGTTGCAACCCATTTGTCTCCGTTTGGAGCGGTTAGTTGTACACTACGGCCCGAAAACAATTCATCACCAGGGTCTTGAGCTAAGGATACATTGATGGATGTATCGCTGACAGCTTCAGCGCCAGAGATTTGCAGTGGAGCTATTTCTTTTGCTTCGAATGAAGGATTTGCTATATTGGCCCAGTCAGATGTTACGGTATATTTCACACCCGGTTTCAAGACTTGTCCTTCAGGAAGCCGGAATTTCGGCTCAATCTTGCCATCTGTTGATTGTGTAAATGGAACATACTTGGCAACGATGGATTCTCCACCTTCTGGGGTAATCGTTACTTGTCTACCTTGCATGGAAGGAATGATTTGATACGTGATGCCATTTGCTCTGTTGTTCTCATCCAAAACAAATGCGTTAGCACCACGTCCACCACTGTATGCAGAGATGACATATCCATAGTCAATGACGCCATTTGTTTTCAGTGCTTCAATCTCAAAGGTATCGCTGGTTACCTGAGTGGTTGTTGTCATATCTACCTTGGCTGCGTTTCCTACAAATGATCCTGCATTCTTACCTTTGTACGTTAAGTTATAGGTTGTTCCAGCTTTTTGCACCGATGTAGGAACAATGTACGTTGCAACAGAACCCGATTTCAGCCGCGGCATATTCGTTAAGGATAGACCGTCATTGAATACAAAATCTTCTTTTGCTTTAGCAAACACCTCATTCTCAGCTGTCAAAGGAGCATCTAAGGTTACGATTAATGTAATTTCATTGATCGATTTCACACTTGTAATTTGAGCTTTATCGGATGGCATTGCTTTACGTGCTGTATTCAGTAAGGCCGCTGTTTCGCCACGTGTTGCGGGTTCAGTAGTAGAATTCAATTGATTAACCCAGTAGTTAACCGATAAGACGTCACGCTTCAACGCCTTCGATACAACTTGCACGATTTCTTCATCCGTTACCGTTTTATTAGGGCTAAATTTACCATCTTCCGTTTCCATTATCCCTAAACCAACAAGTACTGACGCATATTTGTAATACCATACGTTCGAGTTCACATCGGTGATTGGGGCAGTGTTCTCTTCAGTGCTTTGTAATTTAAAAGTCAATACTACCATTTTCGCTAATTCTGCACGATTGATTGGATTGTTCACACCCATCGAATGATCTGCATAGCCCTGTAACACACCTAATCCCGCAAGTACTTCAACGGCTTCTTGAATTTCTTTATCTGATAACTTAGATGCAGCTGCGGATATTCCTATGTTGCCTGATGTAGGTGCTGCTTGTACATTTAACACCGCAAAGGGTAAAGAGGTTGCTCCTAGTGTTGCTGCGACCATTAATGCTGCTGCTTTTTTAGCTACGATTTTCACTATATTTCCCCCTAAGATCATTAAGTTATTTGTTGTTCATGTCTATAACTAAATGATAATTGAAAGAAATAAACTCCCCAGAAACGATTTATTAATAAAGTATTAACTAGAGCTTAAAAATATCGAAAATCGTCAAGAAAATGCCATTACACCGTAAATCGGTATCCCGCACCCCACACTGTTTCAATATACTGTGGGTTCGAGGGGTCCGATTCCAGCTTCTCCCGTATTTTGCGAATATGAACCGTAACCGTTGCGATATCTCCGCTGGAGTCCATCCCCCAGACCCGTTCGAATAAATCATCTTTGCTGAATACCCGATTCGGATGACTCGCTAAAAAGACCAGTACATCGAACTCCCGCGCGGTAAACAAAACCTCATGATTACGTACAAACACTCTGCGGGCATTTTTATCGATATGAACTCCACGGATTTGGAGCTCATGCTTCTCCATTGGCTCTAGCTTGCTGAGCATGCGTTCATATCTAGTTAGGTGCGCTTTCGCTCTTGCCACTAATTCACTTGGACTAAAGGGCTTCGTAATATAATCATCCGCTCCGAGATTAAACGCCCGAAGCTTATCGATCTCCTCTTTTTTCGCAGATACGATAAAGATCGGCACTTCCTTAGCCTCCCTAATACGGCGGCATAATTCAAAGCCATCGATGCCAGGTAACTGCAAATCTACGATAATAAGATTGTAATCCCCTTCAAGAGCCTGCCCAAGCCCCTCAGAACCTGTATGACATATATCAACGGCAAAACCGTTCAGCTCAAAATAATCCTTTTCCAATTGCGCTATCGTTGCCTCATCTTCAATAATCAGAATCCTTGTCATGCGAATGAAATCCTCCTTCATCGGTCGTTCGCTTCAAAGTAAAGAACAAGCTTGATCCCACACCTGGTTCACTTTCCATCCATATCGACCCACCATGCCCTTCAATAATCTGACGAGCTATCGCAAGACCAAGTCCGCTACCGCCTGTCGATAGGTTCCGAGAAGGCTCTGCACGATAAAACCGTTCAAAGATATGTGGAAGAGCTTCGGCATCAATACCCATTCCATTATCCTTCACTTCAGCAGTCACCCATTCGCTATCCACTTGCAAAGAAAAACGGATGAAAGGGTCCGGCTTGTCCATATACTTCAGCGCATTTCCAATTACATTCAGTAATACCCGCTTTAATTTATCCAAATCTGCTATAACCTCAATACGCTCGGAGTTATGGTCGTCCAGATGAAATGAAACTCCTTTATTTTCGTTATGGTAGCGCATCTCTTCGATACAATCCTCGAGGAATGCAATAATATCCACAGCCTCGAACGAAAACGGAACCTGATTCAAATCCAGCTTGGAATAAAGGAACAATTCATCAACCAATTTATCCATTCCAATAGTTTTGTTATAAATAATGTCGACGTACATGTCCATCTTCTCAGGTGTATTGGCGACACCATCTCGTATGCCTTCAATAAACCCTTTAATATTCGTAATCGGAGTACGTAAATCATGTGAAATATTTGAGATTAATTCTTTCCGATTCTCCTCATATTGCAGACGAAGGTTCACTGACTCTTGCAACCTCTGTCTCATCGTCTCAAACGCTTTATTTAACTCCCCAATCTCATCTTTGGACTGCAGGTTAAGTTCAAATTGGAGGTCACCCTCTTGAATTCGTTCTGCGGAATCCCTTAACTTGTTCAGTGGCTTAATAACACTTCGTGTAATCCAGCGATATAATAGCACATTCGCAATCACAAGAACGCCAATTAATATCAATGAAAAGATCGGTAGCAGCCTCCGTGTGAGTTCCGCAAAAGGGCTATGCTCTTTGATGACGAAAACACTGCCTTTCGCCCCATCCGAATATTTAAAGTCAAATTTGGCATAGCCATAAAATCTTTCTTTAATATTAAACGTGTTACGAATCTGATAGTTATTGAGATCGTAAGGAGGTAAAGCATCCTTTAATTCAGGTTGATTGAAGGTGCGCGATTCAAAAACAGGGTCATTCACTCGCCTTACAAATAGTCCCGCTTTCTCAGTCTTTAGCTTAAAATCATATTCCAGTAACAAATCCTTGTTCTGCAATTCATCCGGGTCATGCTTGGCTAAATACTTTAATTCTAAAAAAATAGATTCCTCTTGCTCCGACAACGGATTTAATTGATAGTGCACTTTATAAAAATCCCGAAGACTGTGAACATCTCCTGTAGATGCAATTGTAAATAAAGCTGCCGTCATTACGATGATAAGTAAACTAACGACTAGCATTCCCGTATAAGATAACAGTAATTTTATCCGAATCGACACGACTGTTCCCCTCTCACTAACATTGGATCCGCTAAATAATCATCTCCGTATTTTAGTGAAATACTATCAACATGGGGAGAGCGTTTGCTAACAGAAAAAAACCTCTACCAACACTTTGGCAGAAGTTTTTATAGAACTTAATTTACGCGAGATCATCAAATGCTATATAGATTGATCTGATGATTTTCCTATTTCGGGTTGGTCGCGACTCCAGAGAATGTTTGGACTTCCGGCCGCTGTTGTCTGCAGATTTCTTGATTTATACCGTTCTTAACGGTTGAAATCCGCATACTGCCTATGCTTTCGAAGCGAGCTTTCCTACGGAAAGCTTTCGGGCGGACGCTACCGCTCCTACAGTTCCAAAATTCCCTTCCACCACTTTTCCCTTTTTTGAATATTTTCAAGTTCAATCTATATGGGTACGTTTTTCAATGATGAGAATACTTTATCGAAGCCTGCTTTAGAACGAGAAAATAATTCAGATGAACTTTGCGCGGAAGCCGGCGCCAGAACTTCTTGGGCGATCACACCGGTATACCCGATCTTTTTCAGGCTTCCCAAGAATCCTGTGAGATCAATAGAACCTTCTCCTGGATACAATCGATCGAAATCTAACAATTCCACTATCGGTAGAGGTTTAGCATCATTAATATGGACATATGCAATTTGATGCGGTTGTAATTTCAACAGATCCTCACTCGTTAATCCATTCGTATGCCAATGGTAAGAATCCAATAACAATCCGATGTTCCTTACTTGAATCGTCTCCATCCAGCTCAACGTATCTTGCATCGTCCAGATCAGTGGATTTGCCCATTGTGTACGTAAGTGATGAGGGCCTACGAACTCTAATGCTAATGTAATTCCATAAGCGCCTAATATTTCCGCGCATAGTCTTAAACGTCTTGTGGCTGCAATCATAAAAGCTGCGACCGGAAGATCTGTCGAAGGTAAAATATATGTACAACATGTCGTACAATTTAATGCAGCAGCGGCCTCAGCCATTTGGGTAAGCGATTTCAACCCTTCTCTAAAGCTTTCCTCTGTTGTGCGCCAATCTACCACTAAACCAAATGATCCTAGCATGATTCCATGGCTTTCCAGCAATTGAACAGCCCCATCCTTACCATACTGCTGCACTAACTCTAATGGATTTGCGTCTATCGACTGAAAGCCGAATTGGCTCGCAAGTCTGATATATTCTTCATTAGAACTGAGTTCACCCAAGCCTGCTGTTGTTAATCCTCTTATCATCGTCGTTCTCCCCCTTATGACCAATCTAAACAGTTCGTCATATCTAGTCTAGCGCATCGTGCACTCGAATAAAACCATCTCTAGTCCCCTTTAACAAATTCTACGATCCAATTGCAATAATGTTTTTTGTCAAAAATTAAGATGGGGTGAGAGGCTTATGGGGGGACGATGAGCCCTTCCTTTCATTTTCGTTCAAAGATCCTTATACTTGCTTGGAGAAGCATTTCAAGGGAGATTGAACAGTATGGACATAAAAAAATTGCAATACTTTATCGCAGTAGCAGAGGAACTGCATTTTAACCGTGCAGCAGAGAAGCTGAATATGACGCAGCCTCCCTTAAGCCAGCAAATTCAAGCTCTGGAGAATGAGATTGGTGTGAAACTATTAGAACGGAACAAAAGACAAGTTCGTTTAACGCCAGCCGGGGCGGTATTTCTAGAGGAGGCTAAATCCATTTTATCTCAACTGGAACGCTCTATTAAAACAACACAATTAGTCGATCAAGGAATTATCGGACATTTGAACATTGGATTTATTGATTCTGCAGCTGGCGGAGTATTGGTTGATATGTTAAAAATGTTTCGGGAACGTTATCCACAAGTACAACTCACATTACATGAGATGACGTCTGCTCAGCAGTGGCAGGCTTTACATGAAGGAACGATTCACATTGGATTTGTACGTTATACAGAGTCGGGCAAACATATCGAGCATCGTCCCTTAGTCAATGAATCGCTAATTGCCGTTTTGCCAGAGCAGCATCACCTAGCTCATTTACCGGTGTTATCCATTCGCTCTTTAGCTTTAGAGCCGTTTATATCGTTTCCACGTCATTTAGGAGCACCTTTTCATGACCTCATTATGAGCTTCTGCGCCCAACACGACATGTATCCGAATGTTGTACAGGAAGCCATTCAGATGTACACCATTGTAAATTTGGTAGCTGCTAATCTTGGAGTTTCCATTGTGCCCTCTTCAGTTGCTATTTTTCAGCGTGAAGGTGTCGTATTTCGCCCCTTTGAAGAAAGCACACCATCGATTCCCCTTTATGCCGCTTGGAGAACCAATTGCGATCGTGCCTCCTTATCCGCGTTACTAGAGATCATAGGACAAATGAGTTCAGAAGCTATTAATGGTGAATAATATAATATTCAGCCCGTTTTTCTAGGATCACGTTCAACGAGTCCTTCTAGCACTCTATCGATTTGCATCATCACTTCCCTATCCAGACGAACTCCCGCAGCTTTGGCATTTTCTATTACTTGCTCAGGCTTGGATGCCCCAATAATTGCAGATGAGACTTGTGGATTTTGCAACACCCATGCTATAGCCAATTGCGGAAGCGTCAACCCAACTTCACTGGCGATGGTAGAGAGATTCGAGATCGCCTCAAGCACCTCAGTCCGAAGCCATTGACCCGCCAATTTATTCATAAAAGGTGAGCCCGCAGCTGTTGAAGCACGAGAACCCTCTGGCAATGGTTGCCCTGGCATATATTTGCCTGAAAGAATCCCTTGAGCAAGCGGTGACCAGACCACCTGTCCAATCCCTTCCCGCTCACAAGCTTGAACTACCTCCGTCTCCATTACGCGCCATAACATCGAATATTGAGGTTGACTAGCCACCAATGGCACCTTCAATTCCCTCGCCAAAACAGCACCTTCTGCTATCTGATCCGCCGTCCACTCACTTATCCCGACATAGAGAACCTTACCTTGACGCACCAGATCCGAAAAAGCCAAGAAGGTCTCTTCAAGGGATACTGTTGCGTCAAAGCGATGCGCATAATAGATATCAATGTAATCGGTCTGTAATCTGTTCAGTGAAGCATGGCACGCCTCCATAATATGCTTGCGGGACAGACCTCTTGCGTTACGTCCCGTCCCTGTGGGATGGCACACCTTGGTACACAATTCGATATCAGCTCTGTGCACTCCTTTTAATGCTTGGCCCAGCACCATCTCAGCTTTCGTATCGGAATATACATCTGCAGTATCAAATGTTGTGATCCCTACATCCAATGCAGCGCGAACACAAGCATGGGCAGTATCATTGTCCACTTGAGCACCATGTGTAATCCAATTACCATAAGCAATCTCACTTAGATGTAAGCCACTCGTTCCTAATTTGCGATAGTTCATTTTATACCCTCCTTTAGATAACAATCTGATTGTAACAAAGAGATATTAATACGAGAAATACTCTTTAATATGCGGTTTAATTCAAAAAAGATATTACTGAGATACTTAAAGATAATAAAAAAACGCCCTTTAGGCGTTTTTTCGGTAAATATTCTGTTTCGAAACTCTAACTTCGCCTATACTCCGGTGAGTATTAACCTCCAAGCCTTGTTACCGCACCACAACTAACAGTACAATAATTCCGAGCCAAAACAGCCAGCTTACTGGGTGACCGAAATTTAATCCCCAGCCGACTCCGAGTCTTTTCTTGACGATTAGGTTTGGATCTTTACGATTGAAATAAATCATACCTAATCGCCATTTATCATCATCATGGACAGGTCTGACATTGGAGCTATCGGCAGATCGCTCCAAGTGGCTTTCGCCCTGACCAGCCCAGAACGTTAAGGCCAAGGCGTATAGGATAATAAGGGCTATTATGATTAGGATAATAGGGATAGCGAAATTCATGTTAAGCAGAGATATCATGTTTAGTTGCACGACAGAAAACAGGATAACCATTAAGAAGCTTGATGTAAGCATAAAATATGACCAAGTACGGCGGTAAGTTGCGTCTTGTCTGATGGAACGGTTAGGATCATTGGGTTGAACCTGCTGCTTTACTCTGCGAATACTCCAATTCTCAAATATGAACAAAAGTGTTATGAACACTTGCATTATCGTAGGCATAAACACAGAACTAAAAGATTTAGCTGTATAGCGGTCTACGTTCCAACTGCTGTTGTAATGGATCGGAATCTGATCAGGAATCTGATCGTAGTTGCGTAGCACAGTTACAATACTAACAACAGTAATTAAAACATGAATGAGGAACCAATAATTAGACAAGCCAATGTTTCTTTTCCGAAATCCAGTGTCCACTGCCATGATCGATGGTTCCAGAGCAATAGGCAGCATAGGTAGTAAACTTTTCATTTTGAAATGATAGCTAATGTTTATGACTAGGGAGATTCCGACCATGGCGAGTGAATAAGTGACAATGATCCAACTTTGTTGCTTGGAATGTTCATCACCGTATATTAGACAGATGATACAAACAATGAATAGGATGGTATGCAATGTAGCACTAATCCTAGCATATGACTTCCGCATCTGGCGTAGAGGCTCACTATGGAATTGTACAGGGCTGACGGTGACCCCAAAACTAATCGTCTCTTTTGTTAAATAAGGCATGCTTACCATGAGTACAATGGCAGGTACAAATACAAAGATCATTACTATAACAGGCATTATCGTCATATCATTCGCCTCCTCTTATACATAAGTGTGTATTTGAAAACTCTATAGCATATCCTATTAACTTAGGATAAGTAATCGACTTCATAAATTTAATTATAATCGATTTTAGTGACTATAGGGGTGAAATTAACAATTTATCCAGTTTTTTTACTACGCAGAGCTACTCATCTGACAACTGAATTATGGCAAGTACATCTGTTTGAAATTCTATGTAGGTAAAGGATAGGATTTCGGACACTTACTTTAAATATTCTGCAATTTGGATGACTTGTGTGGATAATATATAAACATTATCCAACTCTTGTCGATTGATTCCTATGGACGCTAAAGTGACACTCGGTGCTGAATGTGATTAATCTTACGATTTAATGATGAGAGGAAACTGAACAGCATATGCCTTATATTGATCGAAATGGTATGAACATTTATTATGAATATCTTCACTCTAACTCTCTTAACCAACAAATAGACGCTATCCTGATTATCCACGGAGCGGGTATGAATTTACGTTCCTGGGATTTGATTGTTTCTTATTTGCAGCAACACTATCATATTCTTCGCTATGATTTGCGCGGACATGAATTGAGCGATAAAGGGCCAGTCAGAGTAGCTTGGAGACTGCTATTCACTCTTTTTCTTCTAGAGCGGCTCAATATTTCTTCTTTTTTCGCTGTTGGTCATGGAGAGGAAGCATATGTGCCGTGCTGCTCGGTACAATCCGTCACTACATAAAGGAAGTTAGTTTGATTAATTCATTTGAATTAATTATACTCAACAGTATGGAGGAATGGACATTGAATACAAACCTAAGCAACGATATGAATAAAGGAAATGAAGACTCCACCCAAACTCGTTTATTAGAAGCAGGGCTGCGGATCTTTGGATTAAATGGCTATGAAGGCGTACGTACGCGGACCCTTGCAGATGAAGCTGGTGTGAACCAATCGGCGATTCCGTATTATTTCGGTGGAAAAAAAGGATTGTACTTAGCGGTTGCCCGTCGCTTGACAGCAGCCGTTCAAGATGATTTTTTGAAGCAGGCTTTAATTGAGACAGAAGAGATTGAGAAACGGTCAAAAGAAGAAGCCGCAGAAGCTCTTAAAAAAGTCATGACGCAATTTTCCAAGACGATGATTGGTAATCATGAAGCCAATGCAAGAAGTGTATTTATCGCAAGAGAGCAGATGCAGCCTACAGAGGCTTATGACATTTTGTATGAACAATTCTTCCAGCCACTACATCAGATGATTGCCGTCTTGGTGAGTAAATTAATGGATCTAGACGCAAAAGATTCAAAAACGATATTAATCGCACATGCAATTGTTGGACAATCGGTTGCGTTCTCTGTGGCGAAGGAAACCTATTTGAGACGCCAAGGGATTCAAGACTTGGATGAAGTACACATTGCTTTGATCGCCAAGGAGCTTGGCGAAATGTCAATTCGTACATGCAGCGGCTATTCTCATTAAAAAGAGGGTACGTAACGAAGACATAAACATTCTTCTATACGTACCCTTTTGCTATTTTACCAAGTTGCCCTCATCAGCTGAGTAGAATTTTTATTTAGTTCAATCCCCCCAGCTTCACCCACGATCACCGTTCCTCCAAGATTAATGACCTTCTTACCAATCGCACAATTCGGCTCAAATGCAAACACCATTCCTGTCTTGAGTTCGGTCTCTAACCCTATGGATGGGATCGGCAGCACTTTCCCGTACTCTCTCACCTCAGGCAACCGTGCAATCTCATCGCCAACCCCAATAAGACCAAATGGACTAATGGAATGAATAAGCGGATGAACGTGCCAACCTCCTGCTTCACGCATCGGCTCATTCATCGCTTTAACCACGTCTCCGAAAGTAGCCCCATGCCGCAGCTCTTTTACTCCGTTCTCATACGATTGTCTCGCTGCCGCTGCCGCCCGCTCAAAATCCGGATGCACAGCTCCTACAGCGATTGAAGGCTGATGCTGCGTCTCTAGCATTCCGAATGATGAAAATACCTCGGCCAAAATAATATCTCCTTCTTGGATCACGCGCGGCTCCTCTGGTCGATATGTCCATGCGGGCAATCCCCATCCTACGAACTCTGGTCCTGATCCCATTAGTATCGTTGCCGTGAACCCGACATGGGTCGCACAAGCATTCATCGCTGCCGCATAGATCTCATTTTCTCTCACGCCTGGCTTCGTTGCCTCAAGCATCGCCTGGCACATTTTTTCCCCAACGTTCGCTGACCATTTTAATACCGCGATCTCCTCCTGACTTTTCACAGAAGACAGTGCGAAAAATTTGTGTCCCACAGGCTTAAAGGTCCCATTCGGTAATCCTTTTAGGATCGTTTGCCAAGTATTATAGGGCAGGGCTCCATCAAAGTAATAGGGAGGATAAGGCTCTAAGCCAATCACACCAAATGCTTTATTTGTAAGTCCTCTCTCTTCCATAATCTTGACAATGTGCGCACCCATTTTTCCGACATACATATTTTCCGGGCGTATCCAGCCTTGCGTATTCGTATATCCAGCTTGAATATGATCTTCCACAGCAGTGGCTAAAAAGACAACTGAGATCGGCTCTTCATTCTTAGGGAAAATGACAATAGAACCTGGACGCTCATTCGTAAAGTAGGTGTCCGGGTTAAATACAGCAGGGAACGCACCTTCTCGATCTCCATACACAATCAATACATCCACATGCTCTTCTTCCATTAGCTGATTTGCAATGTTCCATCTACGATCTCTTTCCGCAAGTGAGTAGGTAGGGATTCTAGTATCTTGATTGTTCATACCTCTTTCTCCTCCTAACGTTTATTTCTTTCCAGAGTTCATTGCTGATCGTTGCCTTTTGTCATCGTCCAACCGTATACATGCGAATGGCCCCCCTCCAATAGATGTCATGAATGAACCTGTTACATTGCAAGTATAATTCATTCATTTGATTAATTCAATTGAATTAAATTAATTGATTTATGTGCAAAAATAGCTCCAATAACTTGGAGAATTAATCTTTAAATCATTAAAATGAAAAACACTGTATCTTTAAAGAGCCTGTTCAAAAAGCTCATAAAGTTGTATTAAAAAAATGCACCTTTACGAGGAACGGTAAAATGAAGGTACCCCTACCAACATCAAACCATACGCGAGATGCATTTTCATGGACTTACAGTTTGAGCTGCAGACTTTGCGAGAAGACGTATTCCGATCACGACGCCATCAGCGGCGTTCAACGAGCGAAGGCGAACCAGAACAAGTTTTTCATTGGTTATCGCAAGCATTCCATTGTTTGCCCCAGCCCGAAAGGATCGGTCATCCCGCCCAATGATACGGCGGATGTCAAATTAATGCTGCCGCCAATTGAAATAATGAAGAAAATCGAAGGACTCAAGGTCGATTATTTGGTGGCCGATTTGGGTTATTTCGATGCCGATGATCAAAAAGAAGCGCGCCTTAAGCATGATGTAGCGGTCGTAACGGAAATCAGAAAACACGATATTTCCTGAACTCTGTTCCCATGAAGGAAAACCGGAATGTGAGCAAGGACATGCCCTTGTTTTCGACGGATTCGATAAAAAAACATATACCTCTTGTTTTCGCGGAGACGATGACAAATGCGCCGCCTGTCCGCTACAAGGCCTTTGTGAGAAGCAGTTTGGCTATTCCTTCAAGGAAAACCCGTTTTTCTACGGACCTGTTTCACAGGGCAGTATGCTACAAGAGCACATGCTGAATCTCCGTAAGCAAGTGGAACTAGCGTTTGCACAAGAATCGAATCAACTAACTTCCGTTATGAAGTATAAAAAAGTAACGGTTCGTACAACAAAGCGCGTCGAGAAGTGGTTTATCTTGCGGAATGCGTTTCGATTAATTGAGCGGATGATTGAGCACTTGCGAGCCACAATCCTGTCTCCAAATCATGTGACGACCCTCAAAAAGCTTCAAGAGATTCAAGTGGAGCAAATCTCGTTGCCGTTGGCGGGGTAAGAAAGTTGAACTCCCCCTAAAAAAAGAAAATTACGACACAAGGGATACGTCTGTTCAAAATCAGGTAAGTAACATACTTACTCTCAGCGACAGCATGACTTATCATATCTAACGGAACATCAGCTGGTTTACTCGCTTCATAACAAAGAATATGTGTAAAACTATCCAGCTGAGGATTAAAATCGGGCCTCGCAGGATAAATCTGCAATAAAATAACATTCTCATTCTTCTTGCTTTGAATTTCGTCTTTTCTTTCAAATAAGTGTTATTACTTTAGCTTCCAGAAAATCTCCTCCATTCAAAATGTCTATTCGATCTGCTTAAAGCACTTTACAATAAAAAAACTTCCACCATACTCTGGTAGAAGCTTCTTATCGCAATTTAATCATTCAAAATTCCAATCATTTTTCTTTCCTTCGCTAGCTGCTCCACAGTAAAATCATGCTGAGCAGAAGCATAAGCGCTAAAAACAATATCGAGCACAAACAATTGAGCAAATCTGGAGCTTGTTGCCGCACTACGAAGCTGTGCTTCCGGCGTACGTGATGTAAATAAAGAAACATCAGCAAGCTGAGAAAGCTTGTTATTACCAGGACGAGTGAGGCTAATTGTTTTTATTCCCTGTTCCTTAGCTTTTCACCGCTATACGAAATTCCCCAGAAGACGGCATTTTCTGATTTCGTAGCCATGGCTCCCGCCAATAAATGACGATCTGAAATCGCATATACATTTTTCCCTTACCCCATAAACATAAATAACCACTGCGTGCTCAATAGACTGCGCGTCGAGTTAACTGGCCGTATTCTGAAAGGTCAGTATGGTGTTCGACAGCAATTTATCAATGATGGAATCAACGTTTCATTCGATTCAACATCAAAGTATCTAACATGCGGCGTGTACTCTACCTCCGCGGATAAACGGATTTTCAGCGCTGGAAAGCCCTCTATTCCAAGCGACCGACAAAAACGAACAACCGCGGCACTGCTTGCCTCCGCTTTTGTCGCTAACTCATGTATGGTCATATGCAGTACTTCTTTAGCATTTGCAAGAATGTACTCCGCTACTTTTTTCTCTGATTCTGGCAATTCATTTAAGTCTAGCTCAATTTGCGAAATCATACTTCCCCGCAATTAAACCTGCTCCAACAAATGTAGGAATCATTGGTATGAAAATATTTCCCATTTTTCGCAAAAAGTTCTTGAACGGTTTATCATTCTTCGTTTTAAGCTTCGCCTTCATTTGTGCGCTTTGTGCTTGTAATTGCTCAGCCGAAGTCGCTATTTTCCCAATACTCATTTAGACTATATTGAGCAATCTAAATTTTGTATCACTTCTACGATTCCACACGTTCCATTATTGACGAATTTTTATTTCAATATTAAACTATAAATAAGAAATTAAATTCCAAAAAACCGTTTTTTTCATTTATTAAATTTATCCCAACATTACGTCGCAGGAGGAAATGAAAGATGACGACGACACCAAACATCATCGTAATGAACCATCCAACTAGAGAGCAGCTTGACAAGATTTACGATATTTTAGATGAATGCTTTTCCGTAGGCCGAGCTTATTTCCAAGAAAGATTAGACCTAGACACCACATATGATCCAGATACAACATGGTTTGCGATGGTTGACGATAAGATTGCATCTAATGTACAAATTTTTCCGTTTCATATTAGAGTCGGTCAAGCGATCTTGAAAACGGGTGCAATGGGGAGTGTCGGTACAGATCTAAATTACCGCGGGCTGGGGCTTGCACACAAAATTCTTCATGCGCAGACCAACTATATGAAAGAAACCGATTATGATATAAGCTTGCTTTTGGCTAGCAAGCATGCGTTTTATGAAAAAGCTGGCTGGAGACTTATTCCGGAGACTGCTTTCGCAATTGAAAAACCAGCAAGTTTGGAGCAGCAGCAAAACAGTGATGAAATCATTCCTTTTGAAGCCTGTTATCTCGATGATATCCGTTTCATCTATGAACAATTCAATAAGAATCGTACCTACACCGTGATCCGAAGTAGAACGTATTGGAATGATTTATTGACCTGGCCGGAATGGAAGAAAGTTGACTGCTTGCTCCTTCGCAGAAATGGAAAAATCGTCGCTTATGGCATCATTGAAAAGAAAGATACTGAACAAGTATTTATTAATGAATTATTGTATTTGAACGAAGCCGAAAACGGCGTTGAAGCTTTGTTTCATGCCTTATGTCAGCTGCGCCAAAATGCAATGCAAATATTAGCGATGCTCCCAGAGGACCATAAGCTATGGTCCTATTACCAACAGCATCAAGCAAATTCAATTCAAATCAATATGGCGATGTGGAAAATGATCAATCTCAGTTCAACTTTCCATAAGCTTCAGCCTGAATTAGAAGATCGCCTAAACCGTAGCAACATAATTGCAGACCAGGAGCTGCATATTGCACTTCGCAGCAATGAGGACTGTATCTACTTGGATTATAAGCAAAAGCAGCTTTCTGTTTCCGATGCTAGTAATCATACCAATTCCTATACTTCAATAGAAGTAGATGAACGCGAGCTAATGACTTATATCATGTTCGGCTATAATGAAGCAGGCGCAGCAAAGGACAGTACTGAGCACGCTAACATCCTTCAAGCTCTATTTCCGAAACAACAAGCCGTTTTTTATTTGACCGATAAATTTTAAGCCATTTTTGATTCCTACCATTTTAAAATAAGGGTGTGTCGCAAGTCCAACTGCTCGGACTTATGACACACCCTTATTTTTCCATAGCGACAAAGACTAGTCGTTGTTCATTTTTGATCTTCCTAACAGGACAGCACCGTAGGCTGCATCCTTAATCGGCAAAGTTAGCTTTGTTTGCGCGTAGCTCTGTGCGAGCTTTCGCTCCAAGGCTTCTTTCACAAAGCGAGACTTTTGCAGCACACTTCCTGCAATCGCAATCGGACTTTCATATAGCTTAAGCCGTTCAATAACAGGCACAACAAGCTCATATAGATTGGCTGCACATTTCTCCGCTAACGCTATTGCATGTGCATCGCCCTTCTCGCATGCCGTCGTCATAATCGGTGCAAGCTGCGCAATATCTTTTTTCGTCGTATTTTTATCATAAACAAAGCCAATAATCTCTTTCACAGTGCTTAATCCAAGCTGCTCATATACCATCGCTGGGATGACCGTATCGGTTATTCTTCCGTCCTCCACTTGAACTAATACGGATAATAGATCGCGCCCAATGCTATAACCGCTTCCCTCGTCATCAATCAGATGACCAAAGCCTCCTGTGCGATGCTGCTCTCCTTTTTCATTGACCCCAAAGCAAATCGATCCTGTACCGGCAATGAGAATGATGCCTTGCATCGCATTTTGTGCCCCGTATAATGCGGTTTCTTGATCGCCTGTAATCGTTAATGGCCCGATATAACCGTTATTTCTCACATGCTGCTCCAAAAAATTGATGACCAGCGGATTACTTATTCCTGCCGCACCTATACATATATGAGCAACTTCTTGTAAATTACCGCAGTAGAGCCTCGTTTGACTAAAAATTTCCTCAAAGGAGGCGGCAATAGCATCAGCATCACCACCGTTATAATTAATAGGCCCTACAGTAAAGGTGAATAAAGAGTCTTCCTGGTCATGCGTAATGGTGACAGCTGTTTTCGTGCCACCCCCATCAATTCCAACGATAAATGCCATACCTATGTCCCCTTGTTGCACTTTTTATCTACATCTGTATCGTAATATTGGCGGTGGGTACAACCTCACCATTTAGGATTGGAAGGAGTGATTTGAATGCATCAAGTGTATACTCAAATGCCGCAATTCCGCAGAACTCGCCTTCGATTAACGGTAAATCATACGGGCGACCTAATGTAATGGCCGTTACTTTGCAGCCTGCTGCCAGCAGCTTCTGAACAAGCGCAAGCTGACCTTTGTTTTCACGCGCATTGAACAAGCCGATAACAATATGCTTGTAGCCTTGTATCTTTGGCAGCGCAGCGTTGATTTGCTCCTCGCTCGGGTCAATGTCGATAATCTCATAAGCTGTATTAAAATGCTCCCCCATATATTGAGGAAAGCTAAGAGCTTGATTCAAGCTGCTGGACGCAAGATCGGTGCGGTATGAATAGGAACCCATAAATAACACTTGCTCGTCACCGGTATGAATGGGCTGGAGCTCACCTTTAATGAGGCAGATCGTTTCCGTACGCATTAGCTCATTTGCTCGGCGATGTACATCGCAGCCAACTAGTTCATAATCTAGCTCCTCAATCGTCGCATATTGTGCTTTATAAGCTAAAATTTTTGTAACAGCTGCATCAATTAGCGCTTCATCCAAATCACCGGTGGCTACAGCTTCTTCGATCAAATGAATCGCTTCCTTCACTGTCTCAGGAGTATGACTAATGAATACCAAATCAATACCTGCTTTAACAGCTCCTAACGCTCCTTTTGCCGTACCATAGTATCGTTTGATCGCGTCCATTTCTAAACAATCCGATACAACTAACCCTTTATATCCTAATTTTCCTTTTAATATCTCTGTAATAATGGTATGAGACATAGTTCCGGGCACACCGGATTTTTCAATTTTCGGAAATAAAATATGTGCACTCATAATCGCTTGAGCGCCTTGCTCAATTGCGGCCTTAAACGGCAGCAGCTCAAGCTGCTCTAATTCCTCAAGTGTTTTTTCAATGGTAGGCAAGCCAATATGTGAATCGACATTTGTATCACCATGACCTGGAAAATGCTTAAGTGAGGACATGACGCCTCCATCGAGCAATCCCTTCATCATTTGAATTCCATACTGGGATACTGTTGCAACAGAATCACCATATGAACGAACATTTATGACTGGATTCAATGCATTATTGTTAACGTCCATAACTGGAGCTAGATTAAAATTAATACCTAATGCTTTCAATTCTCTGGCAGTCATTCTGCCTGCTGCATACGCATTTTCAGGTCGTCCTGAAGAAGCAATTGCCATGGCTCCAGCAACATTGGTCGCGTCTTTAGGCATACGAGTGACTCGACCGCCTTCTTGGTCGATCGTAATAAAACCCGGGATACCAGTATGTGTCGTGTACCATTGCTGCAGCTCAGTAACAAGCTCGCCTAATTGATATTTATTGTCGACATTATGTGAGAATAAAATAATATTGCCGACTTTATAATGCTCAATAACTTCCTTCAGCTCAGGAGTGATCTCGGTTGAAGGGAAGCCTGTTACGAACATTTGTCCAATCTTTTCGCGCAAGCTCATATGTTCTATTGTTCTCATCAATTATTCACCTTCCTCTAGCGATATAAATGATACTGCTGTGTTATTTCTGCAAATTGCTTGCTTTCCGCTGCAAACTGTTCAAGCAGCTGCTTGGCTTGCATATTTTCCGTACGATACATGTTGTCTCCCCCCAGCAAATCGATAAATGGACGAGAGCCCTCCTTCACAGGAGGCAGGAATGAAAATTGCTCGTACAAATCTCTTATCGTAAATAATAAGGTTACCCCAACTTCTAAAGGCCTCAGCACTTGGAGATCTGTAATGTAAATTTGTACCCCGCCGCATAGCTCGCCACAATGTTTAGATGACGTTGGCTTGAAATGAACTGGACGAAAAAGCACACCCGGGATAACTTTTGCATTCATCTCATCTGCCAATTGCTGCGCTTGAATGAACGGAGCACCAATCATTTCAAACGGGAACGTTGTGCCTCGTCCTTCCGAGCAGTTCGTGCCTTCAAATAAACATGTTCCTGTATATAATAAAGCTGTTTCATATCGTGGCATTCCAAGTGAAGGATGAACCCAAGTTAATCCTGTATCCGGGAAGGACATGCTCCGTTCCCAGCCTTCCAAACGAACGACATGCAGCGATGCATTCCAATTCATTTGATCATTTGCCATCGTTGCTACCTCACCTGCTGTTAATCCGTATCGCACGGCTAGCTCGTAATTTCCAACAAATGATTTGAAGCCGGGCTTCAAGACATTCCCTTCTACCGTTACCCCGTTAAGCGGATTAACACGATCAAGAACAACAAATTCTACACCTGCATTTGCACAATCTTCAAGTGCATACAGCATCGTATAAATAAATGTGTAATAGCGTACACCAACATCTTGAATATCGTATACAATGATGTCTACTTCATTCAGCATTTCTTTTGTTAAACGCTTGGAGTCTTTACGGTACAAGCTATAGACTGGAACATTCGTAAAAGGATCCGTGTAAGTGTCTACTACTGCCCCTGCATCCAAATCTCCGCGAACGCCATGCTCAGGTGAAAACATCGCAGCAAGATTAAAATTTTCATGTAATATAGTAATCGTTGATGCAAAATCCTTCGTAAGACCTGTCGGCGCTGTAATCAATCCTACGCGCTTACCTTCGAACAAATAACGATAATTCGTTATAGAATCAATCCCATTTAACACCATATGAAGCTGCCTCCTAGCTGCTTTTTCGCATAAATGGATAGAACAAGGGAATGTTTCCTGCTATACATAGAAACACTCCCTCTTAGCTAGTTGAATAGTTACCAAAGACTAGACTGCCTAACCTTCACCGTTTCAGCAGGCACCATAAATGCTTCTGCATATGTCTTTCTTGCTTCACAGCCGCGAACAACTGCTAGTGCTTTATAGTAATCCATGTATTTGAAAGATTTGCTATTCGTCACAAACCAATGCTTGCTTAAAGCATCTATCCATAGATCAAATGCCGCTTGATCGAAATCCACATATACGTAAGGGACATAATCAACCGCATCCTCCCAGTTTTCGGAGTAATATAATCTTGCTGCAAAGTGCGCGGGGAGCGCTCGTTCAAAGGATGATAGACTTGCGAAGAAACGGGCATCATTTACGATATGATGCGTTAGCGCATGGTCCTTATGCATACTGTTTTTCCAGTGTGTAATAATAATGTTAGGCTTCACGCGACGAATTACATCACAAACCTCCATACGAATTTCCTGATTGTCAGGCAACTCTCCGTCACAATAATCATCGAATACAATGGCTTCACCGCCTAGCATATCCGCAAAAACCTGTGCCTCTTTCACTTTTTGCTGACGATATTCCTTTATATCCTGTCCTGCCGGGACCCCTCGTTCACCCGCAGTTAACGCTAGTGTCACAATGCGATCTCCCTTTAAACTATGACTTGCGAGTACACCACCAGAAGCTAGCTCCACATCACCAACATGTGCTCCAATTGCTAATACTGTGAATTTTTCGCTCATCTTTAAAGTTCCCTCCGCAATATAGAAAATTGTTTTTCAATAGTAAAGCCCGCTTTTTGATAGATTCGAAGAGCCGGATTATTATTTCCAGTGAATAGAGAGATATATTGACAGCCCACATTTTGAAAAGCTTCAACCATTCGGAAAAATAATACACTGCCAAGGCCATGCCCCTCATGCTCTGGGTGCACTCCGATACCGCAAAAAAATGCTCTTCCATCAGGCTGCGAAATAATTGGACCTGCAAAGCCCACAACCTCGTTTCCGTACACAGCTACTACAAGCGGTGCGCCAACCTTCACATAAGTAACAACATCCTTCTTCCACTGCGGATTTTGCAGGGCAGCAAGCGTTGCTTCAAGCCCAGTATGTAAATCAGGGACATAGGACGTAATGTAATAGTCCTTGCTAGTTGCATTGGTTTCCTTATCTAAAATATCTTCGGGAACTATAAAGCTTCCGAGTTTTAAATACATGCCGCATTGCGTCGCTCGATCTTCGTAGCCTCTAGCCATTAAAGCTTCATATAATGGCAGGTCCTTACTGATGCCCGGGGCATTATTATGCTCATGCTGAGGTACACTTGGAATACTCCACTTCAGCTTAACAGGGTTGAAAAACAATACATCCGCTTGTCTTTTCCCAAGTTCTTGGAATCTTTTTTCTAAACGCAATAGAAAAGCATCGTAAAGCTCCAGAGAAGCCACATGGGTATCTATAATAACACTCGTAATATAACCGGCCACATCTCCAAGAGGGAGATCTTCACCGCAGCAGCCAGCTGCAAAACCAACAATCCCTTTTTCGTCACAGCCTACCCATATACAGTCAGCGTCAAAATAAGGATGGTCGATGAATGTATCTTGAAACTCTCGCTCTGTAAATGGCTTATAATCATATTTTGTAGCCTCACGATTCCAAAGCTCTACAACTGCAGAGTGATCTTCAATTGAAAAGGGTCTGATTTGCAACATTTAAGCCTCCTGTGAACGTCCAATATAGGGCCAGGAAATTTTGCCCATTACTACTGGCTGTGAAGCTCCAGTTACTAGCGGGATATTGTTTGGTAAGCGCTCCATCGTGTAATACGCTAGCAGAGCAAAAGCAATTGCTTCCTTAGCATCACTATTACCACCGATATCCTCCTGCGTCAGCACCTGCACGTTATGCGGTGCAAATAAGTGCTGTAAATCACGCAAAAGCGTCTTGTTATAGCTTCCACCGCCGCCAATTAACAATTGCTCAGCCTGGTGCTGCGGTGCAATATACCGTTCATAGCTATCGACGATGCTCCAGGCAGTTAAGTACGTAGCTGTTGCAACAACATCTTCTGCTTTCCAGTTATTAACCTTCATCATTTCAATAATTTGTGCCACGTATTGTTGGCCAAACCGTTCTCTGCCTGTCGATTTTGGTAACGGCATCCTATAATATTTATCCTGCTGCATCCATTTCAATAGCTCATCTATCACTTGACCGCCCGCACCAATTTCGCCATTAACATCCATTGTCATTGGTGCAAATAATTGCGATACAAGGCCATCGATAATCATATTTCCAGGACCCGTATCAAAAGCAAATACCTCATCCGGTGAGGCATTTACAGGCAAAACAGTCACATTGCCTATTCCGCCAATATTTTGCATCAGAAGTGTTTTCTTTGGATTGTTAAACAATAAGTATTCGGTAAATGGTACTAACGGAGCTCCTTGTCCACCCATTGCCATGTCAGCAACTCGAAAGTCTGATACGCAAGGAATTCCTGTGCGATTGGCGATAACTGCACCATCCCCAATCTGAACGGTACAATGCAGATTATAACCGCCCATAACATTCTCATCCGGAGCATGATAGATTGTTTGACCATGCGATCCTACTGCGAATATTTGCGAAGGCGAAAGGCCGCATTTCCCTATAACGGATAATGTGGCTTGGGCGTATAATTCGCCAAGCCACATATTCATTGCGCCAACCTTATCAATCGTAGCGCTAGCGGGATCAAAAAGCTCAAATATGGAGTTTCTAACTTGCATCTCAAAAGGTGTGTTTTCAAAAGCCAGTAATTCAATCTCTACTCCATGCTCTTTTTCGGCTGATGGGAAAAGCTTAACTACTGCTGCATCAATACCATCTACTGATGTACCGGACATCAAGCCAACTAAGTATGTTGCATCAACTTTTGATTGTTTGTCCATTAACCTTTCACCGCTCCAACTGTTACCCCTTCAAGGAAGTATTTTTGTAAACTGAAGAACAAAATAAACATTGGAACTGCTGAAATGGTTGCCCCCGCCATCATCGGTGCAAAGTAAGTTGTATTCGCAAAGCGAAAGTTTTTCAAGCCGACCTGAATGGTTTGCATATCCATCGTATTCGTTACTAGGAACGGCCAGAAAAAGTCATTCCATGCCGCCATAAACGTTAGGATTGCTAGTACTGCCATAATTGTTTTAGATAAAGGCATAATGATATACCAGAAGATTTTAGGCTGGGAACAACCTTCGATTTTAGCAGATTCAATAATTTCAACTGGAATGGAGGACATGAACTGCTTAACCAAGAAGATGTTGTATACCGTTACTATGCTCGGCATAATCAACGCCGTGTACGTATTTTGTAATTCAAAAATATTTACGATCAAAATATATAGTGGAACCTGTGTGACTTGAACAGGAATCATCATAGATCCCAGCAAAATAGCGAACAAAATGTTTTTTCCTTTAAATTTCATTTTTGCAAAAGCATATCCAGCGAGTGTAGCAAAAAATACGTTAGATACCGTAATACACGCTGCCACTATAAATGAATTCAATAACCAGTCCCATGTATGTGGGCTGAAGTTAAAGAAGAATTTATAGGAATCAAATGAAATCTTCGATGGTAAGATAGAATAGCTCATTGCACCAGCTTCTACCGGATCACCGAACGAGGAGATGACCATAAAGTATATCGGGAATATGGTAGCTGCGGCAAATAGGATAAGGAACGTAATGTTTGCGCCATTACGTATGAACAGATACCCTTTGCTTCTTAAGCTGTTGTTGTACAAACCCATAGTATTCTGCTCCTTTTCCTAGTATTCTACATCTTTACCTAAAAACTTGAATTGAAGGAATGATATAAATCCGATAATCGCTGCTAGAACTAATGATTGTGCCGCTGCCTCACCAAACTCAAAATATGTGAACGCATTGTTAAAGATTAACAAACCTACCATTGTTGTTGCATGGTCTGGTCCACCGCCTGTCATAAGATAAGCGTTTTGGAATACTTGGAAGGAACCGATAACACCAGTAACAAGTAGGAATAGCGTTGTTGGCTTAAGGAAAGGGACAACGATAAACCAAAGCTTTTGCAGGAAAGACGCGCCATCAATTTCAGCTGCTTCATAATAGCTGTTATCAATAGCGAGTAATGCGGCTATATAAATAATAATTGCTGTACCATGACTTGATAACCATGACATTAACACAAGTGAGAACATTGCAGTTGCACTGGAACCAAGCCAGTTTTGATTTTCAATACCTAAAAAACTCACGAGCTTATTAGCAATACCTGATTTTAACGGATCGAAGATCCACAGCCACACAACAGAAAGCGCTACACCAGATGCAACGGCTGGCAAGTAATATAGTGCTTTAAAGATCGTTTGTGTTTTTTTCTTGAAAGGAATAATCAAAATTGAAATTAAAAATGATAGAAGAATATTAAACGGAACAGTTAATAGCGTATATACTAACGTGTTTTTCAGTGCTTTCCAGAAAAGTTCATCTGAAAACGAGTTAACGAAGTTATCCATGCCGACAAAAGTGGATCCTAATGGACCATATTTTTGTAAGCTGATAATAAAAGCATTGATGACTGGATATGCGGTAAATAAAGAAAACGCAATAAGTGCTACTGCGATAAACGCGTATCCCCAACCTGAGTCACTTTCGAGTTTCAATTTTTTTCTTTTAGTCAACGTTTGATTCATTGGGTCGCACCTCTCTTCTAAAAACAGTACAAGCTCTAGCTAATTTAGAAGGAAAGCTGTACGTTCTAGCTACGCACAGCTTTCACATGTCAGCCTAAGACAGACTAGTCAACTACAATACCATCTTTACCGAAAGATTTAATTGCAGCTGCTTTAACTGCATCATACATTTCTTGTGGAGCAATCTCATTTGCAAGTAAGGCTTGTAGTTTAGGAATAATAACTTCTGTTTCAATTTTTAATGCTTCAGCAGCCAGATCAGTAGGAATATCTGTACGAGCCGGAAGCGCTTTTGCCATCATAGCTTTACCTGCAGCAACGTTATCTTCGTTACGAGGGAATTTTTCAAGTACTTCTGCATTACGTGCAGATTCAGTAATTGGTGATAAGAACAGCTCATTACTGTAGTTAGCAGCAATTGAACCAGAAGACAAGAAATTCGTTGCTAGGGCAATATTTTTGATGTGCTCTTCAGATGGAGCTTTTTTACCACGAAGTGCGATATAACCATCAACGATTGAAGTAGGGACATAATCGGCACCGTTGAATGTTGGGACTGGAAGTGAAATATAATCAACTTCAATAGAATCTGCAACAGCTGAACCATCGTTCGCTTTAATCTTCTCATTGTTTAGACGAGCAGAGTTTTCAAATGCAGATAAACCTTTACCTGTGATCATCGTTTGACCCGTTAGGAACATGTTCCACCGTTTACCAGCATCGATAGAGCTTAGCTCTTTAGGCATAGAACCATCGTTGATCATTTCGCGAATAGATGTAAGTAGCCCCAAGAAGTTTTTGCTTGTATACGTATATTTAAGATCTTTATCGAAGTAATCTGGTAAACCAGCAGTTTTAGCAAGAATAGCTAGATAGTCTTTAGATGCTACACCAGATGTTGCGAACACGAAACCATAACGAGTAGTTTCACCTTTATCATTTTTCACTACGCCTTTAGAAATTGCATTACGGAACTCTTCATAAGTCCAACCGTTTTGTTGAATGCTTTTCCAATCAATTCCGGCTTCTTCAAGGAATTGTTTGTTACCACCGATAGTGTGGATTTCCATATACGCTGGTAGGCCGTATTGAGCGTCACCTAGTTGGAAATATTTCAATGGAACTTCGTCATAATCTGCCTTCGCTTCATCAGAAAGGGCACCGTTAAGGTCGATTAGTACATTAAGTGCTGCATATTTCGAAATTCCTGAAGCACCGATAAAAGCAATATCTGGAGGAGAACCTGCATTTACTTGAGTATCAAGTTTTTGCGTCATATCTTCCCAGCTCGCTGGCTCGATTTTCAAAGTCAAGTTAGGATGTAGTGTATTAAATTCTTTTTCCATATCAGCAAAACGTGTTTGATAGTTCGCTGATATCGGAGGTAAAAGTGCTGTAATCGTATCCTTTTTAGGCTCAGAACCACCGTTACTAGTTCCTGTGTTACCGGAATCTGTAGAAGCTGGAGCGTTATTTCCGTTTCCTCCGCAAGCCGATAATAGTGATACCATCATGATTCCTGACAAAAACAGAGTTAATCCACGTGATCTTTTTTTCATCGAAAACAGCCTCCTCAATTATTAATAGCATCCATCCTGTTATTCCACTTTTCACACCTAAACCAATGATGAGATTGCCTGTTTCAAGCGTCCTCCATTTGCGTTAAGTACTCGTTCTGCTTCTTTTGCATCTAACCCCGATTTAATCATCATAATTGCCAGCTTACAGTTCATAGATGCTTTTTTAAGTGTTTCTGCGGCGGTTGATGTATCTACACCAGTCGTGTTCATGATGATACGAATCGAGCGATCTACGAGCTTAAAATTACTAGCCTTCAGATCAACCATCAAGTTGTTGTACGTTTTTCCTAACTTGACCATTGTGCACGTTGTCAGCATATTAAGCACCAACTTCTGAGCAGTTCCTGCCTTTAATCGAGTCGAACCGCTAATGACCTCAGGTCCTACAACAGGTGTTATACAAACATCTACAATGGGTTCGAACTTTGAGCCTCTGTTGTTACAAACACCGATAGTGGCTGCTCCAAGTTCCTTTGCTTTCGCTAAAGCTGCAATAACGTAGTTTGCACTACCGCTTGCCGAAATCCCAATAAGTACATCTTTGTTTGTTACACCAATGCTTTCGATTAATGCGATCCCTTCATCCATATCGTCTTCACAGCCTTCAACCGCAGTACGCAAAGCAATATCACCACCAGCAATATAGCCCTGCACCAAGGAAGGATCTGTACCAAAGGTAGGAGGACATTCGGAAGCATCCAGAACACCTAATCTTCCTGATGAGCCAGCTCCTATGTAAAACATTCTTCCACCATTAGACAACCTATGATGTAGAATATCTACCGCCTTTGCAATCTGCGGAATCTCCTCAGCTATAGCTCTGGGGACCAGTGCATCTTGTTGATTCATTAACTGGATCATTTCTTCCGTAGTACATTCATCAATCATTAATGTGTCTGGATTCACAGCCTCTGTTGTCAATCCCGCAAGGTAGTCATTCATAGCCATCCTCCTTCTTCCCAGTCTTAATCTGTCATGTAATTAACAAAACGAGTTAGATTAACTTACAATTAGTATGTTCTTATACTAATACAACACCATCGCTTCGTCAATAGATTTTGAAATATAATTTCATAAAGAAAATAAATTCTGATGTTTTATTTCATTCCTTACACACTATGTTATACCACATTTATAAAGCGCTTACAAGATGCAATTTAAATTTTTAACAATTGCTTTGATCGCTATGGCTCTAAGGTTAAAGCGATTTAAAAAAATGTATTATTTGCTGATTATCGCTCCAAACGAAACATAAAGTTACATCATCCGTGTTCAACCGGATGATGTTTCGTCTTCGATTCCATTCATTTTCTTCCTCATAATTGTGTGCCAAGCTATTAATTATTGAATTAAACTAATTATTATATTCATTAGATCAACGTATTCATCATGTAGATAATCTGACATGGATTGATAAATAGTATATTTAAGTATACGAAGTGAATGAAATACAAAAAAAAAAGAAAGCATTGATCCATGATCAATGCTTTCCTCCACATTCATTCTATCAGAACCTAATTTCTAAGTTTTTTCTTTAATATATTATGCGTTTTTGTTAAGTAGGTTTTCACTTCTTCATATTCTGCACTTGCGACACCAGCAAATAATATGTCGATGATCGTAAGCATCGCAATACGCGAGCCCATAGCCCCACTGCGGATTGTTATTTCAGGTGTGGATATGCTCAGTACAATATCCGCCCGCTCCGCAAGCTCACTTTTATTGTACTTCGTAATCGCAATACATTTCGCTCTATTCTTTTGGGCAATTTCCAGTGCATCAATAATATCACTAGTTGCTCCAGAGTTAGAAATGAAAATGGCAACATCATCTTTCTCAAGTAAAGTTGCTGCCGTGAGCTGACTATGACCATCTGTATAGGCATGACACATCTTATTAATTCGCGAGAACTTCTGTTCCCCGTCCATACAAACGAGTCCCGAAGCACCTATTCCAAAGAAAACAATTCGCTTACTATGACATAGTAATTCTACAGCTCTTGTAATTTCTTTTCGATCAATAACACTAAGCGTATCCTCAATGGACTTGCAATTATTCAATGAAATATTTGATATAATTGTCGAGAGATCGTCACCTGGCTGAATATCTGTATATTGAGCCTTTGAATCCTCATCACGAGAACCCAAAGATGCCGATATACTCACAATAAAATTGCGGTATCCGCTGTAACCCATCGTCTTACAGAAACGAAGGACAGATGCATCGCTTGTCTTACTCGATTGAGCCAATTCCTTAATCGACAAATGAGGGATCTCTTCCGTATTTTCTAAAATGTAATCTCCGACCAATCGTTCAACTGGTGTAAAACTCTCTCGCATATCACGAATTTTAATTAATACGTTGTCATTTAGACTCATAATCTACCTACTCTAGATTTAATTAACACCTTTAATAATATCATAAACAATATAAACAACCTATTTCAATAACAAAATACGTTTTGGCATATCAAAAGCAAATATTAATTAATCTATTAAAATCATCCTACTCTTAGATCACCTGGTGACTTTACGTTGATTATAGCGTAATAAAGTTGTAAGGTATAGTCGATAATTATATACCTTCTGATATGGTGAAACAAGGGACCACAAAGGTCCCCGAAGATTCTTTCTATTGTTCTCAGCATACGTATAACGCATGTATTTTTTAATTTTACTGCCGTCTAAATATGACTCGATTTGTCAACTACATTCTTTGATGTAGCACCGTTTTTATCAACAGATATCCGGGTCAGAATCGTCGTCTTGTCTTCAGAGACTAACTGCTTCTCCAACTCCTTGCCATCTAGGTATGTAGTCATTTTAGTGATTCCAAGCTAGGATTTCTTATCCTGCAATGCCTTGATGACTGAGGCAATAGAATACTTTTTTGTATCGGTTAGGGCCTTATTGCTGCCGCTGTTAAATACCGCAATGATATCAAATGTTTCTTTGTTACTCTCATTTATGGTTTTTAACATCATATTTGCTAGAGTGCTTTGTGCAGTATCAGGTATCTTAATACCTTCCTCTCATTTCTCGGAATGAATTTTCATTCTGAACGTAGTGACAAAAGAACCTAATGCTCCTTAGTCGGAAAATCAGCAGACTCACTGCAATCTAATGGCATTCCAAAAGCTGTCTGCAAGTTCTTCTTCGAGCTCAAGCGAATACAGTAACTCACCTTCTTCCATCATTTTAGCGAACATCTTCAAAGGGCCATATACAGTGCAGATCAATGCCATGGAAGGCAGGGGGCGTAACAATTTTTCCTCCTTACCTGATTTGGCTATATCTAGAATGAATTTTAATAAATTACCGAATATTGCTTTGCTATGTTCGTCTAAGTAATACCCATCTTCATGCAAGCCTTTCTTTTGCGATTTTTTTGCGCAAGAAATAAAGAGTCCTTTATAATGTAATAATGTACATAAAGACGGATTTGGAGGGAAACAAATGGCAAGTCATAAATGGGTATTAATCATAGACGATGAAGATGATTTAGCTCGTCTGATGAAGGCAGTTTTACATAAAGAAGGTATTGCAGACGTTGTAACTGCCGGGACAGTTGCAGAGGGATGGGACAAGTTTCAGGAGTATAATCCTGAACTTATCTTGCTAGATATTATGCTACCAGATGGAGAAGGATATGACTTATGCAGAAAAATTCGGGAAACATCAAATGCACCGATCTTATTTATGTCTGCAAAGGATGAGGAAATTAATAAGCTGTTAGGACTGGCGATAGGTGGCGATGATTATATTACTAAACCGTTCAGTCCCAAAGAAGTTGCTTATCGGGTAAAGGCACAACTGAGAAGAGCTGGCTTTACAGAGGAAAAAAAGGCTCCGAAAAGTTTGCAAGTTGGCCCCTTTGAGCTCAGTGCCAATGAGACAGAATTAAAAAAGAATGGCGAACCCCTTGTGCTTACCGCCAAAGAAGTCGGTTTAATGAGCTGTTTCATGCATCATCCGAATCAGATCATAAGCAAAGAAACCTTGTTTGAACAGGTATGGGGTGAAGATTTTTTTGGTTCCGATAATACAGTGATGGTACATATTCGGCGCTTACGGGAAAAAATTGAGGTAGACCCTTCAAAGCCAACCTTTTTATTAACGGTTAAAGGGTTAGGTTATAAATTACATACCAAGGGGTGAGACAAGTTGAAATGGAAATTGACACTCCGTTTTTTAAGATCGGTTATGACTATTGTTGTGATCGTTGGTATTGTAAATGCGATTTTATTTCTTTTTCTTTTCTTTTTACAGCTAAAAAACAATAATTTTGGCACTGAAGAAGTCTCTGCAGAAACCTTTAGCCGGACCTTTTCACAATATGTAGAACTACAATCCGGCAGACCTGTTGTGAACGAGGATGGCCTCAAAAAACTACAAGAAATGAGCGCCTGGGTACAATTCTTGAATGACCAAGGGGAGCAAGTAGCAGCCTTTTATACCCCTGAAGAATTGCAAACAGATTATTCTCCTATTGAAATTGTACAAATGTACAAATATAAAGAATTAGATGCAAGCACGACTGTTTTTGTCAGCACAGCTCAAAATTTTAGCTACTTTTTAGGGATTCAAAATCCGAAAATAGGCCGCTACGTAATGACCTATGACTACGCTAAAATTTTTAAAGATGTTAATGTTTTTCTCTCCATTTTTATAGTCATAGATGTGCTTATTGTAATCATCATTGGATTTTTATTTGGGAAAAAGTTAACTGCACCCCTTCATACATTAATAGAGGGTATTCAACAGCTTAGGGAGCGACGTTTTAAGAAAATGCCTACTCCTAAAGGCGTTTATGAAGAAGTTTTCCGAAACATGAATGAACTATCAGAAAAGCTCGATCGACATGAAGAAGAACGTAAGCATCTCGACCAAATGCGTGAGGAATGGATTAGTAATGTTTCACATGACATGAAAACACCACTTGCTTCTATTCAAGGTTATGCAGAATTTATAAACGACAGTGCCACAGATTTAACAGCCCAAGAATTACAGGAATACACAGCAATTATCAAGAGTAAATCGATGTATATGAAAGATTTGTTAGATGACCTCAATTTAACGACGCGTTTGCGTAATCAGCAGCTATCCCTGCAATTTGAAGAGGTGAATCTCGTTCAGTTTCTACGAGAAATGACGATTGATCTTTTAAATGACCCGACCTTTGGTGAACGGCAGATAGAGTTTGAGGCAAATGTGGTTAAAGCCGTACATAAAGTAGATAAAAAATTACTAAAACGAGCGATCCTTAACTTTATCTACAACGCGCTGGTGCATAACGATGAAAATGTTGTGGTGAAGATTCGAGTGGAAACCATTAGTCCGCATACCCAAATTACAATTTCTGATAATGGCCAGGGTATTCCAGCTAAAGATCTGGAACAGGTTTTCGAACGCTACTATCGGGGTACAAACACAACGAGTAAGCATGGAACTGGGTTAGGAATGGCCATCGCCAGAGATATTATTTGGGCTCATGAGGGGAAACTCGATTTGACGAGCGATGAAAATACCGGTACCACCATTACTATACTTTTATAATACAAATGACTTACCTACTCATTAGCAGAGAAAAGGGCTGTTCTCCACTTACTTTATTGGAGACAGCCCTTCTTCAATCTATTAGTTTTTTAGTGCCTTTAGCGGAATATCCTCTAATTTCACTTCATCGTATGAGGAGACTTGATCACCTTTTTTCACATACATTTTCAAGTAGGCGCCTTTACGAAGATTTTTTTGTGCATTAAATTCCAGTGGAATTGTATTACCTTTGGCATTTGTAGCCTCTAGTGTATAAGAATAAGAGGTCATGACTGAACCATCGCTCAGTTTATATTCATGGGGTTCCCCATCCTCTGTGATTTGTAAGTAGTAATTTTCGGCATTGAAGCGATTGAAATCAATCTTGGCTATAGCAAAGACCCCTACAACTCCAATAACAAACAAAATACCCATAGTAATTAGAAATTTTTTCATCTCAATCATCCTTCTGTTTTATTATTTAGTGTGATAATTCGATTGTAAGAAGCTACGGTTAATAAAAAATACAACCCGTAAATTACGGTATAAGCAATCATCCAGAGCAACACAGGTTTTGCCAAATCCATCATCAGTAGACTAGAGAATGCTTTTAAAGCCACTACACTATGCAATAACCCTACTACAAGCGGTACAACAAAGATAACGAATACCTGTGACGCAATTGATTTTCGCATTTCTTTTGCACTGACACCCATTTTATGCAGCATATTGTACTGTGATTTATCCTCTTCTGCCTCTGTTAAAACCTTAAAATAAATGATACTGCCTGTAGCAGCCAGAAATACTAGACCAAGGAAACTTCCGATAAACAGTAGAGACCCCACACCTTCCAAACTTGTTTGGTAATCTTGTGGACCACTTGAAAATAACGCTTCTTCAGGTAATTGGTTTGCTATTTTTTTAGATAAATCCACAGAAGCATCATCTACCCCAAGAACACGATAGTGCAGCACTTCCCCATCATTTTGCAACACTTTATACTGATCCTCCGAGACTACCACGGTTATACCTGCTGTACCTACATTCAATACGCTTTGTGTTTTAAAGCTTTGGAATGTGAGAGGATGGCCGTTGCCTGTTGTTATAGTTTTTCCTGTATATATTGGTGAGAACCTTTTGTCATATCCGATATCTAAAATAACCGCGTAGCTGTCCTTTACATCTAATTTTTCTTTATGTTGTAGACTTGCTAATTGGTTGTATGTTTTTTCATCGATAACTGTATATTCTCTTTTATCAGAGCTATCGAATGTTGATGGCGAGTTTAACTCTTTCGTATGAAACGTAATGGATAGTGCTTCAATATTTTTATCGTATTTTGTATCTGATACTACAGCACTCACTTGCTTGTCCATTTCTGCATCTGTTGATTGATACATAAAGGTATTCGGATTAATCGTTTTCGCCGAGTCATTCGTATTGTAATAAAGGCCATAGACCGCTCCACCGGCAGTTACTGTCGTAGCACTCAACACGGCAATCACAGTTAATGTACGTGCGTTCCCACGAATACGATAGAGCAGCTGAGAAATAGTAATGACATGAAGGCCTTTCCAAAGCCACCTTTCATTTTTCTTAATCATTGCTAACACAAAGCCAGTCACACTGTGGAACAATAAAAATGTACCCAAAATAACCGTTGTTAAAATAATTAATACAGTCAAGGGGAATCCAATTTTTCCCCATACCTTAGAAGTGAAAAGGTCCTGCATTGCAAGCCAATAGCCCAAGACAATGAGTAACACTCCAAGAACAGCTACTATCATAGATGGTTTAGGCGCCACTTCTCCCTTTTTGGAAGCATGAAATAAATCAATCAGCTTAAATTGATAGATTAAGCGATAGCCTTGAAACGATGTTACTAAGAAAATAACCAGAAATACGATAGCCGTGTTCATCGCTGCCGCCGCTGAAAATGTAAAGGATGCTACAACGTCATAACCCATTAAATGAATTAAAATCGTCATAAATCCTTTTGAACATAGGAACCCAAGTACAATTCCTACTACTAAAGAGAACAATCCTAACAATAAATTTTCGAAAAAGAGCATAAAGCCTATTTGACGATTACGTACCCCTAGCAACGCATACAATGCGACTTCTTTTTTACGTTTTTTCATAAAAAATGAATTGGAATAGGCTATAAATATGAACACGAAAAAGATGAGAATGACTGCCGCCCCACTCATTAGTGAGCCTAGTTTTTGGGATGAAGCCGTCTGTTCTGCTATCGTATCGCTATATTTCAAAGTCACAAATGTAAAGTAAATGATGATACTAAACACCATCGATGCAATATATAAAAAATATTGTGAAAAGTTTCGGGCTATATTTTTTCTTGCTAGACTAAATAACGTCATCTACCTCACCCCCAATGGCCGCATGAACATCTAAGATCTCTTGGAAGAAGGCTTTGCGTGTCTGATCACGACGAAATATTTCTGTAGAAAAAGAGCCATCCTTGATGAAAATAATCCGGCGGCAGAAGCTTGCGGCAAAGGCATCATGAGTCACCATCATAATGGTCGAGTTGTTATTTTCATTTAAAGTGCTTAAGCTTTCCAATAAATCTGTTGCTGATTTAGAGTCAAGCGCACCTGTTGGTTCATCAGCCAAAATAAGTGCGGGCTCTGTCACGAGCGCTCTAGCCGCAGCGGTTCTTTGCTTTTGACCACCAGAGATTTGGTAAGGATATTTTGCCAGTAAATCTTCAATCCCAAATACCTTAGAAATCTGAGTCACGAGGTGATTGATTTTCTTCGCTGGAATTTTAGCAATCGCCAGAGGAAGCAATATGTTCTCCTTTACAGTCAAGGAATCGAGTAAATTGTAATCTTGGAAGATGAAGCCGAGATGTTCACGTCTGAAGTCTGACAAGGCTGCTTCCTTCATATCATGAATACTCTTGTTCTTCATATAAATCTTCCCTTCAGTTGGGGAATCAATAGTTGCTAACAAATTTAGCAAGGTTGATTTTCCAGCGCCCGAAGGTCCCATAATCCCTACAAACTCACCTTCATGAATGTCAAAAGACACGTTTTCTAAGGCTGTGTAAGCAGCACTTAACTTCCCGTATACTTTTTTTATGTTTTCTACTTTTAATAATGGTTCCATTCATTTCACCTCATAATTTGCTGATACTTATACTATAGGCTGTGAACCTTACAGCAAATTCATGCCAACCTTACAAAAAGCTTAAATCCAAAAAAAAGGGTACCCAGTAGCCATTTAAGACTACGGAGTACCCCTTTACGATTGAAAAGAATTCATTTTTTTCTCGTTGTATATAAATCAGAAGCTTCATCAAAGTAAAAGCGGCGTTTTTGTTTGCCAAACACGACTAATATAACATGAATGAACAACACGATCGTTAAAATGATAGAGGTCAATGCTGCACCTAACGTTAAGAATATAGATGCCTTATAGAATGGAGAATCCATTGATAGTTCCACGTTATTCAAAGTATTCGCAATGACTGTTATGAAGTACATCGCGTAAATGGCACCAAAGCGTTTAAATAATCGCTTGTTCGTTTCCACTCGACTTATTTTACTGTCATAGCGATAACGCATTATTTTTGTACCGATTGTCGATCCATTCCAAATCCATGGAATAATAAACAAAGTTACAGAAAGTGTAATTGTGCTCGCAATAAATTCACTAACCATATTAACGTTGGTCATACTCAACACAACTTTAACTACTATGTTGCTGATAAATATATCAATAATAACAGCCAGCAACACAGACATCCCTCTTACTTCATCAAGAGCCAATAATCTATCTGCTTTCTCATTAATTTTCTTTTTTGATGGGAATAACGCCAACACGGCTGGAGCAATAAAGAAGCCCAGTACCCCGCCGGTAGTATTCAACAATAAATCGTCCACATCAAAAATGCGATAAGGGCAATTATAAATCCCGTAAATACCTGTTACCTGTGTTATCTCATAAAATAATGTTAATAAGAACGTGATTGCTAGCGCTTTTTTCCAGTGTTTCTTGTCTTGAAAAAAATATCGCAAATAAACACCAAAAGGTAATAATAGCAAGAAATTAAAAAAAGCTTGATAGAATGAGGGTTGGCTAAATAACAGTCTATAAGTTGCAGGCTGTGATAACACGATACCACTATTCCCTAAGGTGCTCACTATAAATTGAAATGGCATAAGTGAATAATGTTGTGTGCCCGGTTTTTGTAGTGAACAAGTATCGCGTATCTCTGGCAACGGCAACAAGACTAAAAATAACGCTGCTAGAAAGTAAAAAATAAACGAAAATGAAATTAACGTGGTAGAAAATGGCAGATAGTTATACTTTCTATATGTATAAATGAGCCATGGGATAAATAAGGCGAATGCTAAAACAACAAAAAAGATCGCTGCCACAAAGATTGGTTGAGTATATGCTGACATTTCTAGTTCACACCCCATAATTATTTAGTATTCATATTAACCATAAAACGGATTCTAATTCAACTGAAGTTGAAACATTTTATCATATTTAAGGATCCTGTAATGTTGGCATCAATTTAATGTAAGGTTCGCAACTTATACTGACTTCTAAGCAAATGAAACTATTTTCAAAGGAGAACTTTTAATGAATCCCTCGATTTCACAAAAAGAAAGAATCGTTTCACTCGACATCATTCGCGGACTTGCTCTTTTTGGCATTCTGCTGATAAATGTTGGAGCCTTTAAAGTTATTATTGAAGGAGATCCCTTACCAGACTATAGTGGCATTAATGGAATCATCAATACTTTGATAATCATCTTCGTACAAAAAAAGTTCTTTTCTATTTTTTCATTCCTATTCGGAGTAGGTCTATACATTTTCGCCTCAAGAGCCGAAAGTCGGGGAGATAAACCTAGATGGCGTATGGCTAGACGTTTACTGATCCTCTTGCTGCTGGGAATCATTCATGTATTTATCTTTTGGGGAACCATTCTACCCGTATACGCCATTATCGGATTGTTTCTGATCCCTTTTTATCACACAACGGTTTCTACACTTAAAAAGTGGCTTATGGGTATGACATCCATTTACATCATTTCCTTGATGGTAAAAATATTTTTACCCTCTCAAGGGGCAATCTCATCTATCCTTGATATTTTTTCTAATGACGCTATGCAAATCTTTATTATGTTTTTAGCTGGTTTTTTAACTGCAAAGTCAGGTTGGCTGACACATATACAAGAATTATCAAAACCAATTAGATGGATTCAAATAGCATCATTTCTTTTGTTCGTTGGTTTCTCATTATGGATTTGGAACGCTTCTCAAAGCGGGAGCAGCAATGTAGATTCAGTTACGGGCTTAGGATCACTTCCAACCACTTTGTTTTACTTAACAACATTATTTCTACTATTAGAAAACAAACAAATGGTGAAATTCCTGACACCCATATCACGGGTGGGTCAAATGGCATTTACAAATTATGTAGCTCAAAGCATTATAGGGACGGCAATCATTTCAATGATAGGTCTCGAAGTCGTTTCACCCAAAGATATTCTCTACATCGCTGTTCTGATTTATATTATTCAAATCATTTGTAGTACCATCTGGTTCAAGTTCTTTTCCATGGGACCTTTAGAAAAGCTTTGGCGCTTGATGACCTATGGAACAAAGCCTGCAACAAAAAACCCCTCATAAAAAAGGAGTTTTCGGGTTTAAGCGCTTTAACTTTTAGTCGAAGAATCATGCCATGAACTCTAATAATTAGAGAATCAAGTCTAATGCATCCTGTGAAATCCACACTTTATCTTTAATCATTACTGTCAGTACATTGAGTTTCGTTGTTTTGCCATCCAGAATGGCGATGTTTTTATCTAAAGGCAGCTTGAGAACTTGGCCTGCTTTTTTCACTACAACCACCGGATTAGTCTTATCGGTCTTGTCTAGGGTGATCGTAGCTCCTTTGGCCTTGAATTTATCACTGGATACGTACAGTGTATCCTGAAGCTGCGCCAGATTTAGTCCGGTCACTTCTTGAATATACTTATTCACATCCGTATTCTGGATTACACCGCTGTTCACGAAATCGGTCGGTTTATAATTAGCCGGATGGTAGGCGAACAATCCAACCTCTTCCGATGTGTGATCATCCGTAGAGAAGGTTACGCCTATCTTATTCCCCAAGATTTTACCGATGACCGGCGAAAGGTTATCTTTCATGCCTAATCTGACTTGATCCGCTTCTTCTTGGGTTAAATCACTAAGTCCATAATTATCCGCTAGGACCTTTTTGAAATTGTGCTCATTAATACTGCCTTCAATGTAATAACTGGTGTGCTTCGCTTTCATCAACTCGGAGACTAGGTCTTTGGTGGAATCATAGTTCGTCATATTGAGCCCGCCAGTAGCATGATCCGAAACGGACAAGACTGCTGTATTTCCGTCTTTTTCTGCAAAATCAACAGCGGCTTTGAAAGCTTTATCAAACGCTAAGGTCTCACTCATAATCCCCACCGGATCGTTATCATGACCATACCAGTCAATCTGGCTTGCTTCGACCATCAGAATAAAACCTTTCTCGTTCTGTGACAATTTCTCTATCGCTACTTTGGTCATTTCAACAAGGCTCGGTTGCTTTTGCGGGTTCAGATCAAAATCAGCATCCAGTGCTTCGGGGTTGAACAGCCCCCAGATTTTATTCGTTTTAGAATTCATTAAACCTGCTTTATCCGTTACGTATTCATACCCATTTGATTTCAGGATTTTGGTTAAATCTTCTCCGTCCTTACGGTTAATGTCTTCTTTGCCGGGTACCAAATACCCGGACCCACCCCCGAGAAGAACATCTACACCACTGTAGACCATCTGTTCTGCAATAGACTGCGCATTGTCACGCGTGTAGGCATGACTTAAAAATGTAGCCGGCGTCGCATCCGTTAATTCACAAGTAAATACCGTTCCTGTACTTTTCCCTGCCATTCTCGCTGCATCCATAATCGTAAGCAGAGGTTTGTTCACGTCCTCTGGCTTAACTGCGTCCACGAACGGCATAGTGATTCGGTCGGGCAGTATGGATACCGTCTCACTCTTAACCTTATGGCCAGTGGCATAAGCCGTAGCTCCCGCAGCGGAATCTGTGGTAAGTGAATCCGTAGAATAGGTTCTGACCAGCCCGCTGAAATACTTATCCATCGCAAGCGCCTGTCCTCCCTGATACCATCTGGCCAAATTCACATCGGATAAGCTCATCCCATCCGTAATAAACAGGATCACGTTCTTGACTGAATTGTTTGTAGGAGCATCAGAGTTATTGGCGCCACTGGCGTAGGTCGTTCCGTTGCCTGCTGCAAGCAGACTGCAAACCATAACTGTACTGCAAATTCTCCCGATAACCTTTTTGCGCATTTGAATCCTCCTCTAGCAGATTTTGTTAAGTACGTTTCTAGTTTAAAGGAGGATTGTTTGCGGGAGCAGCACCTATTCTCTTTTAATATATTAAATTCTGTGCATATTTTGACTTGACCTGTGCTACTGATAGTGGGCTGCATCCCTAACGCCTTAACACATTATTGTCCATATAATCTTCTATTTAACAGTAGCTACTTGTTCAGATTATCAGATAAGTACTTAACAATGCCGTCGTCAGAGTCTTGAGAATACTCCCACACCATGACACCAGCCAGTTTTTTATCTTTGATATATTTAACTTTTGCCTGCAAGGCTTCTTTATCTTCATACGTAATAAAAGTATCACCATCATACAAATAAGCCGTCTTCGCTGTATCGTCAAAGTATCGTTTAAATCGATCTTGGCTCATATATTTTTCTTTTATCGTCTTGTAGCTTAAATCTACTTTGTCGATATTGATAGGTTTACCCAGTAAAAATGAGGCGTCATTATTCACATCACTTTTAACATTCTCCCATCCGTAGGAATAAGCTGGAATACCTAGGAGAAGCTTGCTCGGATCAACATCACGATCTAAATATAAATGAATAATACGATCCACGCTGGTTTTGCTCTTTTTATGCTTATCTATAAATAAATTCGAATTATACCCTGTTGTATCTGACCAAGCTCCAGTCAAGTCATAGCTCATGACATTAATGAAATCCACATACTTTTCTACTTTTTTAACTTCAACGTTTTTGAAGAACCACTCTTCATTCCCTGCAGCAAAGGTTAAATAGTAATTTTTATTTTTACGCGGGAGTCTATCCAATTTTTCATCAAGTTCCTTCATTAGACTAGTAAAGTTCTTGGTATCCTCAGGTCGGGCTTTAGTCGTATTCCATGAATCAAAAGCTGGATATTCCCAGTCTATATCGATCCCATCTAAATCTAAATCCTTAACCATTGCGATCATACTCTCAGTAAAGTTGTACCGGTTTCCATCCATTGAAGCATCGGAGAATCCGTCCGCTTTATAGCCGCCAACTCCAAGTATGAAACTCGTTTTTTTATTATTTGCTTGCAGTTTCTTTATATTTTCTTTAATGATCTCATTTTTAGCAGGGTCCAGATCAAAATACACATTCGTTTTATCAATTTTGGCAAAGGCAAGAATAGCGATATCAATGTTTTTGTCATGGAGATTAAGATCTTTAAAGTCTTTCCATAACGGTATGTACACGGAGGTTATTTTTTTGTCTGAATCATTGAGATTGTAATAGTAAATTCCCATGCCTATAGCTAATATAGCTATGAAGATTTTTGTATATACACTTATTTTCATCATGTTAACTTCTTCCCCCAAATAAGACATGTGTAATGTATCTATTTAGATTTAAGACTTTAACCGTGAAATAGCTGATTAAGAATATAATAATTACATTAAAAGTAAGGTTGCCTATAGATTGGAGTAGAGTAGCTTGTATTTCTGCTCTTCTGGATACCAATATTTCAATCAACAAGTGAATTAAGTAGATACTAAAGCTAGCTTTGGAAATGGAGCTAATTATTTTTTTGACTTTGTAATTTAACTTCTCGCTAATGGCGGTTTCTTTTTCTTTAAAATAGATAAACGTTCCAATAGCCATAAAAAATGTCGTGAGTGAATAGTTTCCATAGAACATTTCATCTAGCACACCACTGTACAAGGAAGAAAAATAGGTCGCTAATGGCGTTACAAAAAAGGATATAATGCCTAAATTAAAGAAAAGATTTTTGGCTTTCATCGATATCGTATAGTTAAAGAGATAATATCCCAGGATAAAATATCCTAAATAACCCATGAACAAAGGGATATTGGTTATAGGAATATTGATATATTCGGAGGTCAATCTGAATACAAGATCAGAGATGAATTTATAAACCACACTTATCAAGAACCATATCAGCAGATAATATTTTATATCCTTTTCACTGCATACTTTTACAAGTTTACTAATTAAAGGAACTGTTATATAGATCGCAATAATCGCGTATAGAAACCATAAATGTATATAATTCTTATCAAAGATTAAACCATACGAAAAATGAATGAAAAAATCATAAACGCCCATGCTGCTTTTTTGAATGAAATATTGGGTGTAAACGGCATAAATGAGTGACCAGCTAACTAAGGAAATGATTAAAGGAAGTACTTTTTTAATATAAAACTGCCGATATGATTTCACTTCCACTCGAAGGATCATCGCACCGCTTATCATAAAGAACACGGGCACAGCAAATCTGGATATCGAATTAAAAAAGTTGCTAATCCACCAAGCGGTTGTATTGAAATCATTTGTCCTTGTAAGCAAGTCTGCAGTGTAGTGCAGAATGATGACGGCAACGATGGCCATTATTCGTAATACATCTATAAATATAATTCGTTTATCATTCAATATATGATTCATAAGTACCTCCGGATGGGTAGTTTGTTAATAGCTACAGTTAGGAGACTAGCTGATACTTGAAACCCCTTTTCTCTCAACGAATCCCCAGCCCTCGTCATTATCAAAATATTTAAACGTGCCTACGATATTCATATAAAGCAGCAGATTTCGATAGGTTAGTAATTCAACTTGGCTAAACACAAACATCCGAATATAATCTTTAACTGAATAATTGCTGCCATATTTTTTGCATAAATAGAGAGAAATCCCGATTTGCAGCGCATTAATGACGATAACAAACAACAAGAGAATAATGGCCTGAAATAAATTGGTACCCAGAAAGAGCGATTGTATAAGATAAAAAACGCTTGTAAATGCTGTTAATGTACCTAGGATAAAACCATCTATAGCAAAAAAGAGACTGACGCCAACGCTAAACTTTCGTGATAATTTGGACCAATAGATTAATATGCAATCTACAAAAGCTTTTTGCCAGCGTATTCTTTGTTTATAAAAGTTACTTAAGTTTTCTGGACATTCCGTGTAACATACAGCTTCTGGCGCGTATACGAGTTTCTTATTTAAGTTATTCGCTTTAATAAACTCGTGAATTTTTAAGGTAATATCAATATCTTCTCCTACAGTACTACGAAACCCGTTAACATCCACCAATATACTCTTATAAAAGGCACCAAATGCGCCTGAAATAACTACGATTGAATTAAAAACAGATTGTGTTAGTTTTCTAACATAAAATCCATGGATGTAGCTGATAACTTGGCTTTTTATAATACCTTTACCAGTAAATTTATCTTGGATAACTCCGTTCCTTTTCTCAGCGCCCTGTACGATCTTCACAGTCCCACCTAAAGCGATGATCTTATCATCTTGAAAATATTGATTTACATATTTAAGCGAGTTTATTTCCAGCATGCTATCTGCATCCAGCGTGATAACAACATCAGAATTCGCACAATCGATGCCGGCGTTAAGAGAATCTGCCTTTCCGCCATTTAATTTATCAATTACAAATATTTTTTCATATTTCTCCGAAAAATAAATTCCTTTTATAGCAGCGTATGAAAGCTTACCCTCTGCTTCTCTATCACTTATCGATAAATCCAAAAGCTCATTTAATTTTTGAAACGTCTGATCCTTTGAACCATCATTAATAATGATGACTTCATAATTACAGTAATTTAGGCCCTCCATTGCATCTATGCAATTCTTAATAGTGAGCTCCTCGTTATAAGCAGGAACTAAAACGGAAATCGATTTTTCATCACAATCGTTATTCAACTTCTTAACTTTACTGAAAAATAAAGGGATGACTGTGTAAAGAGTTTGAAACCCAATAAAAATGAAGGTTAACAAATAAAAACAGTATTGCATCTCCTCACTCCTTTTTATTTATCTAAAGCTTATAATTCTATGAATTGAACTGTTCTCCAGACAGTTAATCCCACACTAATATCAATTACTTACATCCTTTGTAAGTAATTCCAACTAATAATAGTAAATAAAACCAAAAATAGCAACCTTTGAAAGCGTTGTTATTGTAATTTTCTGAATAATATATAATTTACCGCTTTATTTTACATACAGTATTTTTCATTTTTCATCACAAAAAAAAGAAAAGAAAGAGAGAGAAATTAAGAAAATAATATATTTTGTCGTTTAATCATTCTAAATGAATCTTTCAAATTCCAAGAATTATATGGAACTATAAGGGGAATATAGATCGTGTTCCGAGGGAGAGTTTTCATACTAAAAAATAGCATATTCTTTCTAAATTTGGTAGACAAATACCATTTATTTGCATATAATCACTATGGTGTTACAAAAATTGTTATCATTCAATGAATTTAGCCCTACGCACCTTTTTCTCTTACCTTTCATGTCGATATATGAGCTCTTTATGAGTTTATATAAATACGTTCAACAAAGAAAGGAGTTGTAATTGAGACAAAACGTTCGGGACTGAATGCATCATTTGTTCGCAGTGCATATTTTTATATAAAAAGGAGGAGTAAAATGTCATCTATCCGTATTTCTCATTCACCTAGGGTAAAGTTGTTAGCTTATGGGAGTAAGATCTTGATTTTTTCATTGGTTGTAATGTTATTCCCGGAAAGATCCTTTTCTCACGGTTATGTTGAAGGACCTGCTAGCCGGGCTGCACTCTGTAAATCAGGACAAAATACAGATTGTGGCCCGATTGTTTATGAGCCCCAAAGTCTAGAGGCACCTAAGGGGTTCCCTGCTGCAGGGCCAGCAGACGGGAAGATTGCAAGCGCTAACGGAGCTTTTCCCAAGCTTGATGAACAATCGGCTACACGCTGGTCTAAAGTCAACATCTCTGCCGGACAAAATACATTCACTTGGAAATTGACTGCCGCTCATTCGACGGCCAGCTGGAAATACTATATTACAAAGCCCGACTGGAATCCTAACGCCGCTCTTACTCGGGACTCATTCGACCTTACTCCTTTCTATTCGGTGAACTATGGAGGTGTACAGCCACCCTTCACTTACTCAGACACGTTTAACGTTCCGGAACGTAGTGGATACCACGTCATCTTGGCTGTGTGGGAAGTCGCAGATACTCCGAACGCCTTCTATAATGTCATTGATGTCAACTTTAGCGGAAGCAACCCTGTCGATACCCAAGCTCCTTCCGCACCAGCAGCTTTGACGGCAACTGCAAAAACATCCACCAGCGTTTCATTGGCCTGGAACGCATCCACGGATAATACCGGTGTAACAGGGTACCAAGTATTTAACGGAACTTCATTGGTTGCAACCGTATCCGGCACTACATTAAATTACACCGTATCTGGATTAACCGCGAATACTGCCTATACCTTTAGTGTCAAGGCAAAAGACGCTGCTGGAAATGTCTCAAATGGAAGCAATTCCGTCAGTGTTACTACTAATGCACCCGTTGGTAATGATACGGAAGCACCCACAGCCCCCGGCGGCTTACATGTTATGGGGACACCAACATCCTCCAGCATTCAGTTAATGTGGAATCCGTCAACGGATAATGTTGGTGTTACAGGCTACCGTATTTATAGAGGAACGACATTAATCACCACTGTACCTGGCTCCACAACGGATTATACGGTAACAGGTCTTAGCGCCGGTGCAACATATACGTTCAATGTACATGCCTTCGACGCCGCAGGCAATCAATCAGTGGCCAGCACCATCAATGGCACAACCGCTACAGCCTCTACAGCCCCAGCTTGGGCACCCAATACCCCTTACACAGTCGGTACATTGGTAACCTACGATGGTTCTGTGTATGAATGTCGTCAAGCCCATACATCGTTAACCGGTTGGGAGCCTGCTAATTCCCCGGCGCTATGGTTGTTAAAGTAATGTTGTAATAAAAACATTAAATACCTAAATCTTAAAAAACCACGAGATACAGTGAAACTGTATCTCGTGGTTTTTTTGCTTTTTAATACACTTGAGAATTCATTGCATTCCTACCTCTGCTGGAAGCGAATTATTTCTTGTCCCCACTGCTTTAATCACGAAATTGTAGGCTTTAGCAGAATCTATGCCGTTTAATGTATAGCTGTAACTCGTCTGACCGCTTACCGTCGGCACATACACGCTCCAATTTGTGCTAACTTTATCATTTTTCTCATAAATCCGGTAACCTCGCACCGGCTCAGGGCTATTTGTTGGTGCTTTCCACGAAAGAACTGCACGGTTCCCTGACTGTCTTACTGCGCTTGGATTTTCGACAATGCCGGGTTTGACGTCAGTCCGCTTGATACTGTAAGCATCATAGACGGCAAGGGGTTTATCTTTAACTGCTGTGTAGGATGTAAATTTCAGCACATCGTTTGTAATGGAAACATCCACGAACATTTTCTTGTTGGGCTGATCGTTTTTTGCTGCAAAAAAAGTGTCTGCGTCTGGATTAATAGCATAGAATTTCGAAGCAGCCGAGTTGCCCATTAGATACACAGTCCCTTTGGGATTCAGCACATTTCCTTGCTCATCGGTAATGACATTCTTAATCGGAACGTTGTTCAGCATTTGAAAAGACCTCATATACATATGGTCATGTCCCTCAAACACCATATCCACACCCAGCTCATCAAATACAGGAATCAGATATTTCCGGTAAAATTCTACCCGGTCGCTTTCTGCCGAAGCATTATCCCCTGAGGAATAAGCTCCCTTATGCATAGAGACGAATTTCCACTTCTTATCGGTCTTTGCCACCTGATTCCGCATCCATTCCAATTGCTTCGTGAACTGAATATCTGCTTTGTACGGCGTGACCTCTCCTTCGTATTGGGAATTGATCTGCATAAACAGTGCATCGCCGTATTCGAAAGCATATACCGACCCGTCATGAGCACCCGTCCCGACATCTTTTGGAAGATTAAAATGGTTATAGAAGTTATTATTCGGATAATCCTCTATCTCATGGTTGCCGATAATCGGTGCAAATGGCACATTGGCAAATTCTTTTTTCGGCACACCCAAGAACCACTGCCACAGCTGCTCCAGATCACCATCATCCGTTAGATCCCCTGTAAGAAGAACAAACTTGGGATCTACCGTTTTCTCAATAGCTCGCTTAAAAGTATCCTGCCACAGATCGAAATTCGATTTACTTGAGCCTTGGGTGTCGGTCACGTAGAGGAAATGGAAATCCTGATTATCCGCCTTGTCCGTGGTAAAAGAACCCGCCTCGCTCCAGCCGTCCGCATCACCGTTACCGGCCCGATATATATACTTAGTTCCAGGATTGAGACCGCTTGTAATAACCTTGTGACTAGCGAACTTTTTATACTTTTTGGAGCTTCGGTCTCCTGATGTCATTAAGGTTTCAATAACTGTTGAGCTGCCCTCATAAGATATTGCCAGTTGTTCCGGGAACTCACTTCCTCCCGCATTGGAGGCCTCCACCACTTGCACTACTGTACCTCTGACGGTTTCGGCTGTATACCAGTCAAAGGCGATACTTGTCTTTGGGTCCCCATTAAAAGTCATGTTCAGCAGCGTTGGTGTTTTATTGCCGGTATCCTGAGACTTCGTCTTAAAGCTCCAGGTAATATCGTTCTCAGGTGCCCGGCCATCCGTAGTCCCCTTAACAAGCTCTTTAGGGACGGTCACGTTGTAAGTTTTCCCGGCAATGAAATTAGGGTGACTGACTTTGACTGTGTCTTGACCGAGAAGGGAAGCAGAAATGTTGGTAAGAGGAAGATTGGTTTCTGTGATTACAACTTGATAACCACTGTCGAGACTGATGGCTTTATTAAACTTCACAGTGATCTCTGCATTAAGGGAAACATCTGCAGCCCCTGAAGCGGGAGTTTTGCTTACCTCAAGTGTGGGAGTGTCCCCAGGTTCGCCGCTGCTACGTGTTCCTTTAATTACTACATCTTTGATTCTACTTGAGCCTGAGCTGGACACTGTTCCCCCGCTTACGCTTTTCGTAGAGTTAACCACCCAGCGGATATAGAGTACATCTTGATTGTTTGTTCCCGCAGGCAAAACGAGGTTCGTTAATTTGCAGGAATTATTGGAACAATTAAAATTGTTCTGGGCTAGAACAAGGTTGCCGCCCGCAACATCTGTCCATTCCTGCTGATCTATACTGTATTGCACCTTAAAATCCCTAGGTCCTGTACTTGAAGAAGTTTGCTGTGAAGAGAGGAAGATACCTTCGAAGCCTTGGGTAGAAATCGTGGCAAGCCAGTATTTAGTGCCCGTTCCTTCATGCCAGCCCTGGTTGCGTACGCTGTTCTCACTGGGCTCATAGGTGTATGCATCCGTATTTGTTCCTATATCACGAATGGATGAAGCCGTCTGATATACTCCGCCTGTAGCCGGAAATACTCCGTTCTCGCCTTTGTCTTTAAAAATCCACTGGGCAATCGTTTCCTGAGCTGCAGTTACTTCGCTTGCAAGATCTTCCTCATTTCCCTCCCTTCCTGCTGAAACAAAACCGGTCAACTCCATGGCAAGCAGCAAACCTATAACCATTAGACTGATTACCTTGGGAAATCTGTTTTTGAGATAAGATTGGTGGTTATCCATTCGACCCATCTCCCTCTTCATTAATCTCACTTATCATCGAACCGCCGTCACCGAGAAGAACGGCGGTTCTGTCTACCCTTACAATCCTCTTATTGAAGTTCCCAGTCGGTGACTTGAAGGACTGCCGAATCTGCACCCTTCAGGTCTGTCTCTCCCATGTTGAGCAAATTGCTCCACTGCTTCACACGGTTCTTGCCGTTTGGCGGATCGTTATACTCATTAGTATCTACAATCTTGGTCCGTTCTTTATAGAACTTGGTCATGAAAGTCTTCTCATCCGTGCTGCTTCCTGATTTACCCAAAAGCCCTTGAAGAGTCTCGGAACCGCCGGTAGCTCCATGGTTCAGCGCTGCATCCACGAAGGAACCAATAGTTAATGCCGAGTTAAAGCCGCGATTGCGGGCCTGCTCCACACTGTATTTAATGTAGATATTGTAGAACGTTTTCCACATAGCCTCTCTCCACTCGGGATCATTTTGCAAATTGCCGATTTTTCTGCAGAAGCTCTCTTCGCTTTCATTGATTTCGAGGATCTTCCCTTTCATCGAACCCTTGACACCAATCCGGGCCAATGCGCCTTTAACCGAAGGATTACTCGCGCCTTTGGCAGCATCATATGCCTTGAACAGATCCGGACCGTCGGGACCGGTATCATTTGAGCCGCCTGTAGTCGCACCGAATATTCCAATCGTATATCCGCGGTCATCATCAATATCTTCACAATATCCGTAAAAATTGATCCAGTTCAGATCGTCCTGCTCCGGTTTGTTGACAAGCATCATAATATTGTTCCACTGCTCACCATCCAGACCTGTGTTGTCGCGCAAGAATTGAAGTGTTGCCGGTGAGAAATTAGAATCAGGGTTCCCTGCCGCATAACTTTTCTGTTGAGATGCACTGGACAGATAGCCATAAGAAAAAATCATTGAAAAACTGAGCAGGATCATCAATGAAAATCTCATCTTCTTGGAAACCTTACTATTCGTTGAATTAAGCACCGCAATCTCTCCTTTGATTAAATAGTTTAAGCGCTTTAACTTTGAGTGGCAGCGAACCTTATCCCCAACCTAGCTGAGCATGACAGCCCTCCTTTTTCCAACACTTGGTAATTCAATTTAAGCTTATCTCAAAAAGTTTGTCCAAACAGCACGTATTTTCTTGTAATTATTAATTTTTATACATATATTGCTATAACCCCTAGATTAAGTCTACAATCCTCTTAGGAGGTGCTGAATGAAACCGGTATTTTATGAGTCTACTCTTTTTGAGATCAGCCGCAAGAAACAGGTATACACCAGCATGCCTTCAAGACACTATCATGATGCATATGAGATTCTGTATTTAATATCCGGGGATTTTTATTATTTTATAGGGGACAGAACCTACCAGGTTGCGGGCGGTACGTTGCTATTTATGGATATTCACGAAATGCACAAACTGGTTAATTCCGGCTGCAATATGTATGAACGGGTTACACTGCTGTTTAAAAAAGAATTCCTGCAGCATTTTTGTACCGGTGGTCAAAGTGAGGAACTGCTCGAATTGTTCAAAAGTGATTACCGCGCTTTGAAGATGACCGGTATAGATCAGTATTTCATCGAACAGCTTTTTCAGAAGATGATTCAGGAGGGGAAGAAGCAAGCACGCGGATATGAACAGTACCAACAACTATTATTGGTGGAGTTGCTCCTCTATCTTAATCGTAAACTATTCGACAGCCGTGTTGCTCCAATGGTGGAATCCAATCGTACACACAAGAAAGTCCTGGACATCGTTAATTATGTAAATCAACATTATATGGAACCGCTTAAGCTCTGTGAGATTTCACAGAAATTCGACATAAGCTCTTCCTACTTATGCCGAACTTTTAAAGAAGCCACCGGGTTCAGCTTCATTGAATATATCAATAACATCCGCATTAAAGAAGCGCGTGATTTGCTGGTTGGCTCTTCTTTTAATGTTACTGAAATTGCGGGAATGGTTGGGTTTGATAACACCTCCCATTTTGGACGAACCTTCAAATTATTGATGGGCATCTCGCCGCTCTGCTTCCGCAAACAATTTAAGTCTTAACAGCAAAAACACTGGAATATGTCAAGACATTTCGTCAAGACGAACAAATTGCAGGTTTCTTGCCTGCAGTTGGTTTAGCACTTCCTCTAAAGATTGCAGCATAAAATAAGGAGCATGCCGGTCCGCGCCCACAGTCTCACCACTGTCGTGAAGTAGGACAACGGAGCCATCGGTGATTTTACCTAACAGAGTGGCCTGCATCCGGGTTTGACAGACCCGGGTGTTCCAGTCGCCTGCCTTCAGCGACCATAGAACAATTCGATACTGTTTGTATCGAAAGAAATCAAATAGATTGATTAATCCCCAGGGTGGACGGTAATGATTGGGTCGGGTTCCGACTATAGACTCTATAATATCAGCAGAGCGGTCCAGATGTTCTCGCCTAATCGTACGGGGCAGCATCAGCCAGTTAGAGGTATGACAATAATTATGGATGCCAATCTGATGGCCTTCCCGATCCATTCTTCTGATCAGGTCTGGATACTGCTCCGCTCTCGATCCTAGCACGAAAAAAGTAGCCTTCACTTGATGCAACTTCAATAAATCCAGCAATATCGGCGTATATTTCGGATGTGGCCCATCGTCAAAAGTGAATGCCACCTGTTTTTTTACCGTTCCTTTGCGAAAGACACCAAAGCCGCTCACTCGCGTAATCAAACTCGGAATAAACATGTAAAGAGTGGCGGTACATAGTATTCCTCCTATTAGATATGTAAGTATGATTACACCTCCTTATAACAAGCTTAAGTCCTATCCAGAGTAGTTCTGTCCGGGTGAGAATCTATTTTTCAGTGAGGCGCGTGAATGGATCAGTAACATCGGGACCAGTTGCTCTGTTCGCCGATTGATTCTTTGTCTCCCTTCCGGATGCATAGCAGACAGAAGCAATCGAAGATAAATGGTGGTGATGCGTTCAAAAACACCGGACTTTATATTTTGCTGTTCAAAACCAAGACCGTGTGTTAATCCCCGATGGAGCAGTGTAATCCCCAATAAAGCCTTGACCTGCCTGAACTCGGACTGCGATTCGAAGGCTTCATTGATTTGCTGCATTGATTTACGCAGCATGCGAGCCGTTTGGAGTGCAGCACGATCCGATCCTTCGGACTGGATCAACTTCAGAATGCTTCCATTATCGAGGTGGAGCTCTCCCACCCACTCCCCCTGGTTGATGACCGTGGCGTCCTGGCATACAATTGGCTGTCCCCGGTGTTTTTTTAGCATCACGGTACATATACCAAAACGCGACTTATGTGATCCGCGAAAATGTGAAAGCAACGCAAAAGCTTTTTCCCACATCATCCAGACGGATTGCACCGTGGTTTTACGTATTTTGAAACCCAACTCATCCACCATCCTTAATACGGTTATAGTCTCTCATTTCATACATTGTACATAACGGAACTTTCTTTTTTCTTATCCGATTCTTACAAAAATCTTAAGACTGTTCGACTGCAACAAGGAACATAATGAACTAGATTTAATCTTTTTTAACGTCTACTTCTATTTGACGTTATTCACCGGGATTTCTCTGCGCGTATATTAAATTTTTATACAACTATTTTCATTAGGACATAAGCTTCTCCAGACCACATTGCGGGTCCCATGTGACTTCAAAGTAAAAAGGTAACTTCAAATGAAGTTACCTTGAATAAACAATCGTTATGATGTCATTTCATCGTTTTTTGTTTATTGATCACAAATTTACTGGCTGTTTAACTCCCCTGCCTCCTCATGATGAATAAGACATGCTGCTATCAACCCAATGCACAGAATACATTCCAATAGAAGAAACGTAATTAAATAACTTGCATGACTCATCAATTGAAGCGAGATAATCGGACCAAAGCTTGTGCCTGTAAACAATATAAAAGTATATACAGATACAGCTATCCCGCGCATCTTGCCGCCCACTTGCCCAACAAGCGAAACAAGTGAAGGAACGGCTAGTGCGATCCCCCCACAAAAACGATTCTCATCACAATAAGCAGCGGCAGATTAGAAATCATCCCCATAGACGCCAAACCAATGATCGCTAGCAGCAATCCACCGCGAAGCGTTATACCTACGCCGACATGCTTGGATATTCTTCCAGCGAATGGAGAAACAAGCATAAGGCAGAGTTACCTAACATCAAGTATTATTGCTTTCCATTAACGTACCTATTCTTGCCACACCACTCTTGAGCGCCGCTCGAATAACCGCTTCCCGGATACGTTCCACTACCCGTGGATCAAACGCATTCGGCATAATATAAGTTTCATGAAGATCACTGGCGTCAATTACCGAAGATATCGCCTCTGCAGCAGCCAGTTTCATATCTTCATTGATTTCAGTGGCGCCACAGTCAAGGGCTCCACGAAAAATACCGGGAAAACAGAGAACATTATTGATTTGGTTAGGAAAATCGGAGCGCCCTGTCGCCATAACCTTGACGTAAGGCGCGGCAATTTCAGGATCAATCTCCGGAGTAGGATTGGCCATGGCAAATACAATCGGATCAGCAGCCATTCTTTTTACATCACCTAGCTTTAAGGCACCTGGGGCGGATAGTCCGATAAATACATCGGCACCCTGAATAACTTCAGATAAGGTACCTCTCTCCAGATGAGGATTCGTAATTAGTGCAAACTCGCTCCAATGCGATTTATCGTAATGGACAGCACGGTTAATTGCACCCTGGCGGTCCACACCGATCAAATTTACAGCACCGGCATGCAGGAGCATCTTAGATACGGCGATACCGGCGGCTCCAATACCATTGACCACTATCTTTACATTCTTAATGTCCTTGTTGCATACTCTTAACGCATTCAAAATTCCAGCCAGTACCACAATCGCCGTTCCATGCTGATCGTCGTGGAAGACTGGAATATCGAGCTCCTGCTTAAGTCTCGCTTCAATTTCAAAGCAACGAGGCGAAGAAATATCTTCGAGATTAATACCTCCGAAGGTAGGGGCGATTGCTTTGACAATCGCGATAATTTCTTCGGTATCTTTTGTATCCAGGCAGATTGGGAAAGCGTCCACATCTGCAAACTGTTTGAACAACGCTGCTTTGCCTTCCATGACCGGCATGGCTGCTTTGGGACCGATATCGCCAAGTCCGAGTACAGCTGTTCCGTCACTAACGACCGCCACCGAATTTTTCTTAATCGTATATTCGTATGCTTTATCTTGGTCTGCGGCGATAGCCTGACACACTTTAGCTACTCCGGGTGTATATACCTTGGATAAATCCTCCATGCTTCGAATAGGGTTCTTCAAGCCGGTCTCCAGCTTGCCGCCAACATGCATCTTCATTACTTCATCCATTATTTTCATTACTGTTCCTCCTGTTAATTGCAATGTATTTTTCTCTATAAGCTTTCTGGCTGTATGCTTGACATCCTAATCAGCTCCAAAACCGCAATAGAATAGTTGCCACAATAACGGTGCTGACGCCGCCGATCCGGGTGGAGATCTGGGCAAATGGCATGAGCTGCATACGATTGGAGGCAGAGAGAATGGCTACATCTCCGGTTCCACCCAAGCCGCTATGGCAGACGGTTACAATTGCCGCATCGACAGGGTACATATTGATTTTTCTTCCCACAAAATAGCCGGAAACCACCATGCTGAAGACGATGGCGAGGCAGGTCAGCACATAAGGTACAGAGATAATGGCAGCTACATCCTTCAGAGGAACATACAGCATGCCCAAACCTACCATGAGCGGCCATGTCAGGTTACCAGCAACGAACTTATACAACTGGTAAGCCCCATTTTCGAATCTTTCGGGAAGCGCCTTGACACATTTGATCAGTACGGCCATCAGAATCATGACAATCGGTCCGGGTATCCCTAAATAATCTGCAAGCAATGCCCCAACAATGAAGAAACTGCATGCGATCAGAAGTCCCGCACCCATCATCATGAAATCTTTGGGTTTGTTATCCGGATTGTCATGCTGTAGATCGTCACCGGATTTGACTAGTGTACCGTTACCGCTTAGATGGGGCTTTTTCTCGCCCAGACGTTTCAGGAAGCCCGCCACAATGATGGCGAATACGTTGCCGATAATTGCCGACGGGATCATCTGCGATACGTAATAACCCGCTTCGTGTCCACCCAGAATGCTTGAGTATGCAATGGAGAGAGGAAGAATGCCTTCACCGATTCCACCGCCAAGGATCGGTACGATAATAAAGAAGAAAGTATGATACATGCTATAACCTGTGAGCGTTCCTACCAGTAGTCCTCCCAGAACTGCGGCAATCGTCCCGACGATCAGCGGGATGAAGATCCGCGTAATACCCGCTACCAGTGTTTTGCGGTGCATACCGAGCATACTGCCACTCACCAGGATGGAGATGTACAAGTACAGAAAGTTGGCCTCTTTCATCAATGTAGTGACAGCGTCTGTCACAGTAGAGTTGAACAAATTCAAGTAAATTAACAGGGATGGGATCATAAGGGCCATGATTGCGGGGCCGCCTATATTTTTCAACAAGGGAAGCTTCATACCGATATCACTCAGCAGAATACCCAGAACCATAATGACAGCGAACCCTCCAATCATGTCATTCGGTAGCTTCCCCGCCACACTTGCAAGAAGAATGACCACTGCCAGAGCTAGATACACAGGGAGCGGAAAGACACCCACCTTAAATTGCTTACATTTTTGAATGAAGGCAGCCTTTTCTGGCAGGGGACCTTCCTTTCCTTGGGAAACAGGTGATGGAATCGTATTTTGCATTTTTCATTTCCTCCTAAACTCTTTTCTAGCCTTATAGTAGCGGAAATGAAAGCGCTTTTGTTTTTACGTAATTATTGATTGAATTATAAAAATTATTAAAGTAAGCGCTATCAAAAATAGGCAATCAAAAACCGCCGATTCCTTATAAAACACGGAACCGGCGGCCCACTCCAAAAAATTATATGAATTTAGAAATCACAGAACTGCCGCGGGAAGACATGCGATATCGCTGTACAGGTCTTCCTATGGTGCCATAGTTCAATTCACTGTTCAGCGCTCCCATATCTGCGAGGACGGCAAGATATTTCCCGACCGAAACCCGCGAGATTCCGGAACTAACTGCAATCTCTTCAGTGCTAAAGGAATTTGCATTATGGGTCTCCACCGCTTTCCAGACCGTCCGCAATGTATGCCGGGTAAAGCCCTTGGATAAATCCTGAACGGCCGAGGGCTCTTTCCTATACCCGGTTAGCTTATCTAGTTCAGACTGATCCAGGGAATCCTGATTGCGGAACAGAAAATTCTGCTCCTTGTAGGCGGAAAGGGCTGCGAGAAAGCGTTGAAACTCAAACGGTTTGATAAGGTAATCGACTGCACCGTTCTGAAGCGCGTCTCGGATACTGTCCTTATCGCTCGCAGCTGAAATGATAATCACATCTATTCGTTTACTGCCTCGACGGAGAGCGGACAGCAGCTCCAATCCATTGCTCTCTTTCATGTAAATATCCAGCAGAATCAGCTCGAAAGACTCATCTGCCAATTTGATCAGAGCTTCACCCACTGATTTTGCCCAGCCTTTACACTGAAAACCTTCCACTTGCTCCAGATAGAATTTATTCATCTCGGCTACCATCGGATCATCTTCTACAATCAATACACTAATCATTGACCATCACTCTTTGCTCGATAGGGTAAACTAACCGTAAATCGAGTCCCTTCTCCCTTTCCTGTTTCACAAACAATCTTACCTCCCATAGCTTTAAGGCTCCGCTCAACCAGATACAAGCCGATGCCTCGGTCATTTCCTTTTGTCGAATACCCCTGTTGAAAAATAAGCGGCAATTTCTCATCTGGGATACCGCTTCCATTATCGCTAACCGTAACTATCAGCGTCTTATCCTGATATTGAAAGCTGAAATGAATATATTTGCTGCCTCTACCTTCCGGCGCTTCCATTGCATTATCCAAAAGATTACCGACTATCGTAATGAGTTGGCAGGAGCGTTCCGGATCGCTAGGCTCCGGCAGAACCCCATCCTCCAGAAGCACCAGCCGAACTCCGGCTTCTCTGGCCCGGCTCAGCTTACCCAATAGAAATCCCGCCATCACAGGGTCCTTCACTTGTCTCACCACCGTTCCCATCTCTGCCTGTGTTGTTGTGACAGTACTTGTTATATACGCCTCCAACCGATCATACCTTTTCATATGTGTTAATCCTAATATTACATGCAGCTTGTTCATAAACTCATGCGCCTGGGCACGCAATGCCTCAGCATATAAGGAGATGCCAGATAACCTTTCCATAAGTATGCTGATCTCCGTCTTATCACGGAATGTGGCAATTGCACCTTCTACAGCTCCCTTTACATGAATGGGAACCACGTTTGCCAGTAACGTAACACCGCTATGCTCCACCTCCAAGTCCTGGCTGGCTTCACCGGTTTTGAGCACTGTATTCATCCGCAGTGATGGCCAAAAGCTCTCTACCGACTGGTTCAAGGGATCATCCTGCATGCCAATGGCTGCAAGCAAACGCCTGGCTTCTGTATTAATCAAAGTAATACGTGACTCTTTATCAACGGCAATGACTCCCTCCCTAACTGACTGTAGCATGGAGTTACGCTCTTCCAAAAGCTTAGCAATAGCGGCCGGTTCCATGCCAAACATCATTTTTTTGATAACACGTGCCAGCAGAAATGCTCCCGCAGCCCCTATTAGACTGCCTATAAGCAATCCCCAATAAAGGATTCCCACGTTCTCTCTTATGGCAAGTCTGATGTTTCCCAGTGATATCCCTACTGCCACCGCTCCTAATTGTTTCCCACTTGCAGAGAAGACAGGTGAAAACGCTCTTACAGATGGGCCCAAAGAACCCTCGGCTTCCGAAATGCTTTCCTGCCCCTGCAAGACTGCGGCTTCGTCGCCACCGATAAAATGCTTACCAATTTTGTCCTTGTCCGGATGGGAATATCGGATCGCATTCATATCCATGACCACAACAAATTCCACATTATTCAACAATCGGATTTCCTCAGTGTAGCTTTGCAATTCAGACGAGCTGCGTGATTTGTTTAACGCTTCAATAATTAGAGGGTTACGCGATAACGTACGGGAAATGATCACAGCCTTTTGTTCCAACGAGGATTTTGTTTGTGAGGAAACCTTTATACTAAATAGCACATAGACCACTAGCAGCATTATGATAAGAACTGCACCAATCATCAAAGTAATTGTTGTTTGCAGCCGAAGTGTATGTTTGCCAATTTTCATCAGCTGTCCCTCCGGAAATTTTTCTTCATTCTAACGTATACGTGCAAGGATGGCTATGACCTTATACGCTACACCGTTATAATAAAACAACAAACGCATGGCTAAGATGAGCCCAAGCGTTTGTTTGCCTAGCCGAAAAGAGGCAGGAGGATAACTTATTGTGCTTTTACGAATTCAGCGGATTTTATACCCGTTTGGCGGCCGAAAATAATGATTTCCGCAACAGAGTTACCGCCGATCCGGTTTTGACCATGCAAGCCTCCGGTAACTTCTCCTGCTGCAAAAAGGCCTGGAATCGGCTGTCCGTCTTTATTTAAAACTTCTGTGTTGGTGTTGATTTTCACGCCTCCCATCGTGTAGTGAATTCCCGGGCCGATTTTAATTGCATAATATGGCGCGCCGGACAAGTCATTATCCATTCCGGTTGTTCTGCCGAAGTCGGCATCCTGTTTATTCGTCACCGCGCTTTTCCAGCTGTCCAGTGTGGTTTTCAACTGATCTGCCGGTACGTCCATTTTTATTGCCAAAGCCTCGATCGAATCTCCTTGGATAACGAAGCCCATTTTTTCATATTGTTCAATCGCTTTAGCGCGAGATTTTACGCCGGAATCAAATACAAGAAACGCAGATTTCTCAGGAAGCTTATTGATTGCAGCGGTGACATTATCTCTTGTATCCAGTTCGTTTGTGAAACGTTTGCCCACACTTGAAACCAGGATCGCTCCTTCCCCACGAACAGCCTCCCCAATGAGATAGGATTTTTCCTGCTGCACAGTCGGGTGAACTTGGATTTGATCCATATCGACTGTGGTACCGCCGAGCTTCTCAATCATCTTGATACCGTCACCGGTGCTGCCCGGCTGGTTGGTGGTAACATACCCCTCCAAATCAGATCTGACTCCTGAAATCATATCTAGATTAGCGCCGAAACCGCCGGTTGTCACCACGACAGCAGACGCTGTAATCGTTTTCTCCTCCGTTTGGTCAAAGATGACTTTGACGCCATTGACCTTACCGTCTTTTTCGGTAATTTCTTTGACATTGGCGTTAACAAAAAGGGGAATGCCTTGTTCTTGTACGTTTTTCACCAAACCTTTGACAAGGTATTGTCCTACTGCAGAGCCATCTTCAGGACGGTGTGTACGTTTTTCGTTCATCCCGCCTGTAATCGTGATATTATTCAATCTAATCCCGATAGAATCCAGCCAATCAATCGCACTTGCGGAATTGTCTACGAAGAAACGAAGCATCTCTTTATCGTTCGTATCGTGGCCACCTTTTAAGGTCTCTTCATAAAACAGATCATTGCTGTCTTCAATACCTTGCTCTTTTTGGAATTTCGTTTCAGAAGCATTCATTCCCGAAGATGATTTTGTTGTATTCCCGCCGGCAACCGGCATTTTTTCAAAAATAACCGGGTTCATACCTTTTGCTCTCGCCTCAAGAGCAGCAGACATTCCGGCACCGCCTGCACCGATAATGATGATGTCATATTTATCTTTTAGTTGATCGTACGGTGTATAGCTAGCTTTGGATGCTCCCGAAACGGCTTCAGTTTCCTTTGTCTCGTTGATCTTGCTGGTGTTCTTGTTCCCGTTTCCATTGCTGCTGTTGCTATTGCCACATCCTGTGATAACAAGCATGACTGAGAGAACGAGAATAAGAGCAGTGGTTACTTTTTTATTCATGTTATAGCTTTGCCCCCTTGTGAATATTTTTACAATCAGCTTAACGGCAAAGGCCCTGCTCTTGAAAGTTTATGTAACTAAAAAAAACGTTTTGTAACTAAATTAATCACTGCAATGTGTACGAAAGACCACCGGTTAGGGGCATGGCTCAAAAAAAGAAGAGCCTTTAGGCTCTCCTTCGTTTACAAGATCGCTTTCATCCGATTGTTTCTTGGATTATGCTCTACTTCCGCAAGACCCAATTCTTCGAGCAACGGTGGGATATACATTCCGAATCGCCCCCGAAGTCCCTTCTTTAATCCATACCAACCGCCGACAGGGTTTTCAGGTGAACGCCCCCATGCTTCAACGGTACCTTCTTTTGCTGGTTTTTGCTCATCAGCACTTCCTAACTCCATCCAATCACCATTTTGTATAAGCATGGCGTGCAGATCTTCAATACAGCGGTAGTCATAATGCAAAACCGTTTTCCCTACAGTGCAAACTATAATTTCTTTACCGTCTTTTTCGACCTTATACATTTCATACTCGGATGTTTGCGGTGGTGTCTTTAACTTCCAAGGATTTTCCTTGGTTCCTGTAGCTGTCGTCATATTTTCAACTCCCAAAGTAGCTCACAAAATTAGTAAGTTCTACTCATTTTATTATATTTGCATCACCTTACTATACTTCATTACCTTTATTCGTCCTACTCAGTATAAGAAAGCTTGCACTATCATTCCAAACTACTCAACTCCACCACATCTCCACTAGTGGCCTTCACAGCATAATTACAATCTAACTTCCCGCACAGCACATACTTCTTCTGCCCAGGATCATACACATAGACGGGTGTTAATTCGAACCATCCCTTGAGCTTGTCATAAGCTTCGTCATGGCTTACAGAAATCCCCTCTTCGCTCTTGAACTCATCAAACATATCGAGCATTGGCTTGTTATCCATATAATTTATAACCTTATAATTCTGCACATCGATGAACAGGAGGATCTTACGCTGGAATATACGATTACTTGGCGCCTTCATCCTCAGTGTTGCCTGAATATGTCCTCTTTCCCGTTGAAAAGTCTTCAACATCCATTCTCCGGATTCATCCGGAAAGAGCTGGCTTAAACCAGCTTCGACTGCGGCTATACATTCGGCTTGTTCTGCGTCTGTGATAGGAAATGAGTCCGGATGCGGCTCACTAGCTATTGCCTGCTCAATGGTAACAACCTCAAGTAGACGTATCTCCGTCCTTTCGAACGGCTCCAGCTCCGTATTCTGTTGCTCCCAATGGATTACTTGATCAATATTCAGTCGTGCTCTTGTACCTGATATAAACTCAAACGGGATGGTGGTTGTTCCGTCATTTGTAATGTAGATTTCTTCTATCCCATAGATCGGCAGGAGTTGCTTCGTCTCGTACACCGGATATTCTATAAGCTGTAGTTGTTTCCTCGCCTGTGGCTCTATCGTTTGAAGTGTGAGAGTATAGTTCTCTTTATGCACAAGGGAGCTGGAAGGAAACTGGCCATATACACTGTAAAAAACAAGCCTGCCTTCCGCATCGAAGCGAAGCTCGATCCGTCCACCAGGAGTGACTGGTATGCTACCTATTTTTTCAATAAAATGATATTCTCCAATCTGTTCCTTCTCTAAGTGAAATTGTTTACCGTATACAATCCTTGCCTCATCTTCAATCCACCGGATGACTCCGTTAAAATCTATATTTTGGAATGGTGTCCCATTCGCATAAGATATCCCGCCAACAAAAATCACACTTTTATAGTTGCGGGATTGTAGGTCAATCGTGATGACGGCAGTTCCTTCCGGATTGTAATCGCCCTTCCATTCCTTCATATGTGCAGGAAACCATTCCATACTAAGAAAATAGTTGGTCTCTCCCAGTATCGTAACGTCGCGATAAATTTCATGAGAGTGTAAGTAGTAGTTGTCCAATCCATATTTTTGCTGTGTAGCATCAAGCAGTTCTTTGATTCGAATATCCATCATAGTGCACCCCATAAAATTGATGCCTACATCATACCATTACTTAGCGTTGATTACGAAGCGCAGCAGCGAATATTGGAGTCGATTGTTACTTATTAAATAGTAAAATCTTCTGAATATACTACATGCTCATGCAATGGGCTTTGGTGATGTTCAGAAAATGATCAGTAGCTTGGGTTTTAATAATGCAGAGTGTAATAATATTTTGCACAACCTTCACCAGAATTCTATACGTGAATAATAACTAAAAATTTTTAATGGAGGTAAATCATCATGAATGACATCATCGATGGAAATGCGGCATTAATACAATTTTTCCCACTTCCAGCGCATCTTTATAGTAAGGATATTGCTTGTATTGCAACTGTTGCTTATGCAGAAGAGCAGGGACCAAATTTAACGGGCCTCATAAATGCTCTATACTGCAAGGGATATATAAACCTTGATCATCTACTAAATTCCACGTGGAAAAAACTATACCAAGTTCCGAGGTTGGGACACAAAAGACTGATGCTTCTACTTCGTTTACTAGAACGAATTTCTGCAGATCCCAAGACCATAGAAAACCATACCATTGTCCCTCGTGTTACAATGCAGAGTAAAAAGGATATGAAAGAATTAACTTTAAAGAGGATTATAAAGAAGTATAACGAAACATCTGTGGTGGTATTAACTGAAGCTACCGAAAAAGAAGCTCGTATAAAGAAAATTAAAGATAGACTCCGTGAAATGGGGTTGATTATATAACAATATCCCGCCAATAATCACTGATGGGAATCTTTTTTATGATCGATTTGGCTTGTGTGCCTGGATTACCTACCAACGAAATGCAATATACTTGCATGAAAAAACTCAAGCGGCATTACGCTTGAGTTTTTAAGATGTATTACAAATTGTTAATAATTTTTTTAAGCTCTTTTGCCGGTACTCCTGCAACGACAGTATTCGCTGGAACATCTTTAGTGACAACTGCTCCTGCCGCAACAACAGAGTTATCTCCAATCGTCACCCCGGGCAGTATGGTAGCGTTTGACCCAATCCATACATTGTCTCCAATGATAACTGGAGAGGGATAGGTTACATTTCTCGTTTCTAAAGGTAACCCATGATTAAGAGTAGCAATCGTGACATTCATACCAATCATTGTACCGTCCCCTATATTAATTCCACCTCTATCTTGGAAGGAACAGCCTATGTTGAAAAACACATTCTTCGCTACAGTGATATTTTTCCCAAAATCTGTATAAAACGGCGGAAAACACATAAACGACGAATCAACTTTATTGCCTGTAAGTTCACTAAAAATCTCCACTATTTCTTCTTTTGAATGATAGGATGTATTCAATTCCATTGTGATCTTTTGAGCTTGATAACTGCATTGAGTTAATAATCCATGCAATTCTTTATCCTCACCCGAAATTGAATTTCCCTTCTTACAAAAATTAATAAATTCTTTCATCTCCATTTTTAAAATCACCAGCCCAATTTAATTATACTTCTGATAATGAGGTTCATATGTTTAGAGTTCAACCTTTTCATTCACATCATAAGTTGATATGATTCAAATGACTAATACTTATACCAAATACATTCTTATGCCTTTTAAGCATAGATATAATAAGGAGACTGTTATGGAAATTCGTGTATTACGCTATTTTATTGCTGTAGCGAATGAAGAGAATATATCGGCTGCTTCAAAACAGCTGCATTTGTCCCAACCTACATTATCAAGACAATTAAAAGACCTTGAAATGGAATTAGGAGCAACTTTATTTGAAAGAGGTAATCGGAAAATTACTTTAACAGATGAAGGGAAGTACTTATTTCAAAAAGCGAAGGAAATCGTTGAGCTAGTAGATAAAACCGAAGTCAGTTTTAAAGAATCAAAAGAACTGATTAGCGGAGAAATTTACATTGGTGGTGGTGAAACAGAAGCTATGAATTTCATTGCCAAAGCATCAAAAGAATTACTTGAACATTATCCAAGTATTCGATTTGATTTATACAGTGGTAATGCTGACGATATTACTAGTAAGTTAGACAGTGGATTATTAGACTTTGGCATTGTCATAGAACCCACAGATAAACAAAAATATGATTATATAAAATTACCTGCTACTGATGTTTGGGGTGTTTTAATGCGCAAAGATAGTCCTCTAGCGTACAAGCAGTTCATCCAGCCAATAGATTTAATAAATAAACCACTGTTAATTTCACGTCAAACTGCTGTCAGTAACGAATTCACAGGATGGTTTGGAGCGAATATCGAGGATCTCAATATTGTCGCAACTTATAATCTACTTTACAATGCTGCACGAATGGTAGAAGAAAATATTGGATATGCATTGTGCTTGGATAAACTGATTAATACATCAGGAGATAGCAAGCTTTGCTTTAAACCTTTAAACCCCAAATTAGAGGCTAATTTAAATATTATCTGGAAAAAACATCAAGTGTTTTCTAATGCAGCAAATAAATTTTTAGCTCAGCTACGAAACAATATAAAAATATATAATTCATAACTGTAGACAATAACCCTGGAAAAGCGATCCCCCCCCCAATCGTAACATGTGTTTGTATGTTAGCTTGTCTTCAAAACGCAAGAAAAGCTCAAGCTTTTTTCTCAGCTTGAGCTTAGTCTTGCGATATTAAATATTGTACCCTAACCAATGATACACAGCACTCCATATGTCTCACGTGTTAAGCACCCATATTAACCTACGATAACGCCAACATCGCGTTCATATCTTCCTCGGCAGTGGTAATCAACTTTAACCCAAAAAGCTCTACCAACACATCCAACACCCCATCCGAGATAAACTCAGGCGGTTTCGGTCCGATACGAATATCCTGAATGCCAAGACTGAACAAACCCAGCAGAATCGCTACCGCTTTTTGCTCAAACCAGGACAGCACGATGCTGACAGGTAGCTCGTTCACCGTACAATCAAATGCCTCAGCCAGAGCTAAAGCAATCTTCACCGTAGAACCAGAATTATTACATTGCCCAAGGTCAATATAACGCGGAATTCCTGTGTCTCCAACAGTTCCATAATCTACGTCATTAAAGCGGAATTTTCCGCAAGAAGTGGTTAAAATGACGGTATCGTTCGGTAAGGATGTCGCCAACTCGCGGTAGTAATTCCCACCTTTACCTGGCGCGTCACAACCCGCAATAACGAAAAACCGGCGGATATGCCCATCTTTGACAGCCTGAATGATCTCTGGTGCCAGCCCGATTACTGTTTCATGATGATATCCTGTCGTAAGTACCAGATCTGACTCTACATCAGCCGCAGGTAATGACAATGCACGATTAATCAGGGGGGAGAAATCGTCATTCGTGATTTTCGCTACACCTTCTAGTCCTGCTACTTCATATGAGAAAAAGCGGTCTGCATACGTACCCTTAATCGGCATCACACAGTTTGTAGTTGCAAGAATCGCACCAGGAAACTGCTCGAAAAGTCTGCGTTGATCGTACCAAGCTTTGCCGATGTTGCCTTTCAGATGTTTATACTTTTTGAGCGCAGGATAGCCATGGGCAGGTAGCATTTCCGAGTGGGTATAGATGTTGATGCCCTTTCCTTCCGTCTGCTGCAGCAATTCCTCGAGTGCATACAAGTTATGCCCTGTCACCACAATACATTGACCTTCTATTTTATTCTGGCTAACTGTGATTGGTTGTGGAATCCCAAAGCGATCCGTATGCGCACGATCCAGCAGATCCATGACACGAACCGCCGCATCTCCAACCTTCATCGCCATCTCCAAATGCTCCTGCGTATTAAAGTTGGAATTGGTCAAGGTCATATACAAAGCTTCGTGGGTAATACGATCCACCTCAGGATCGCTATATCCTAGCTGCCGAGCATGTGTTGCATAAGCTGCAATTCCTTTTAAGGCAAAAATCATCGTGTCCTGTAAACTCGCAATGGTTTCATTTTTGCCGCATACACCAACAACGGTGCAACCGCCAGTCGGTGTCTGTTCACACTGGTAACAAAACATATTGTTATCCTCCATATCTAGATAATCTTTCGTTACTCAAACGTAACAGAACACCAAACCTTGAGTTGTGATTACACACACATTTTTTTAGATCAAGCAGATTTAAATGGCCGTCTATTGATAACAACCATCATTATAATAACGCCTATACAAATGAAAATATTAATCCCAAAAACCATTTTGAACGCCTGTAGCTGATTCTCCTGCCCTATCTCTCCACCCACCATGCCAAGTCCAAGTGCTGAACCAAACACCATCCCCGCATTTCGTGTTAAGGCAATTATTCCTCCAATTGAACCTACGTGTTCCTTAGGCGTCTGCTGCATAATATAGCTATTATTCGGAGAAGCAATGAGCCCCATCCCAAGTCCAATAAGACATAGAATCGCAGCGATTCCATAGACCGGGATATTCTCTAAAAATACTAGCAACAGGACGAACCCGCCTCCCATAGCACTCAGCCCCATAAGCATCAGCCGACGAGAACCATAACGATCGGACCAGTAGCCTGCAAGAGGACCTGCAAAGGCCAATGCAATGGGATAAGCCGCCATAATGTAACCGGTCGTGGAGGACGAAAACTGAACCGCTGCTCCCATCAAATAAAATGGAATAAGGACAAGCAAGGTATTAGAAAGAATAAAAGAGGCACAGCTAACGATCAAGCCACCCGCCACAGCAGGAATTCTCAGCGCCCGAAGAGGTAGAAAAGTTGTCTTTTGCGTCCGTTCCCATAATAGAAACGTGACCAACAGCAGGATAACCCCCATCAAACTCGCCATCGTCTGCTTAGACACCCAGCCCCACTTGCTCCCATTTGTTATCACGAGAAGAAGCAAGGTGATCCATACCATGAACAAGCTAGCCCCCACGATGCTGACTGTTCCCGGCTTACGATCTTGCACACGGCTCGGAATGTACCGGTAAGCCATAACTGTAGCCACAATTGCCACAGGAACATGGATCAAAAATAGCCACTGCCAGCTGAGCCACTCCGCAATCAACCCTCCCGCAATAGGGCCTGTCATCCCGCCCAGTGCGACAGCCGTACTCAGAATTCCGAGTGCATGTCCTCTTTTCTCTTTCGGCATATGGATGGTGATGAGCGCAATATTCGTTGCTTGGAACATCGCAGCGCCTATTCCCTGCACAACTCTAAGCGTAAGCAATATTGGCAGATTAGGTGAAAAAGCGACCAAGATCGAACCAACTGTAAAAATCACATATCCGAGATTATGAATGCGGCGAAACCCATAACGATCACCCAGTTTTCCCATCACAGGGAGAAGCGCAGTAATCACTAGTAGGTACCCTGTTGTGATCCACAAACCCTTTGCAAGCTCCGTCTGAAAATGATTTATAAAAAAAGGAAGCGATACATTCATAATTCCGGCTGTAAAATGGGAAATAAAAGCTCCCATACAAATAGCCGCCATCATACCCAACCGCCGCCTGCGGGTGCCCGCTAGCTCTGTATTTTTTGCAACATTCATGCTGATCCCGTCCCCACTCATATTTGTCTAAGAATTACTAACAATTATAAGTAGATCCATTGCCAGGACCAATCCCATAAAGATGGGATATGAGAATCAAGCTCCATTAGTGAAAAAGCAATCTGATCAATCTAAATTTGCATTCAGATTAAAGCACACACCTACCTAGAATAAATTCCTAAATCAGGGAGAAGATAAAAATCACTTAACATCTAATTTATTAAGGAGAACTGCATGCGGAAATTTTTCAGCCCCAAGATACCTCCGGCAAATCCTAAGCTGCATCCACAAACAGAAACCAAAAATGAGCTTTCAAACAAGGATCCTTTGTCCCATGCCATCTCTGAATCTCTCGAGGACAATTTGCAGATGATTAGCGATTGTTTTGCCAATTGTTCAGATCTAAAGATTATCCCTTGGAATTATGGCCCTGATCTTAGCTATCAAGCCTTGGCAATCTACTTCAATACACTTACCAAGTCTGACCCTACAAATCATTTTAAAGATACTTTGCAAAATCTTGTTCCGCATGAGCTAGGTCCCACCTCAGATGTAAATGTTAAAGATGTCATCTCTTTCTTTGAACAAAATGGGGTTACTTCCCCACTCCTTGAATTGATGGACAATATCAATCAGGCCGTTAAGGGAATTCTTGACGGAAAGGTTGTAATTCTCTTTGATGGCTGGCAGAAAGCAGTCGCATATTATGCCCTTGATGTTGAGCAGCGTCAAACCTCTGAGCCTATTACTGAGCCAACCGTACAGGGCCCACACATCAGCTTTATAGAAAGCTTGGAGCGTAATATTGGTGTTATTCGTAGCTTATTAAAGACTACTAATCTTAAGTTTGAATTCTTCACTTCCGGTAAGCAGGTTCAAAGAACGTTGTCCTTTGGTTACCTGGATGGAGTAGTGAAACCAGAAACATTACAACAGTTCAAGCAACGCATAGCTGATATCGAAAAGGAAGAGATTATTGACGTATCCTATCTCGAAGAGTGGATCGGGGATTCTCTCTACTCTCCCTTTCCACAAGTCCGCTACACAGAACGACCAGATACAGCTATAACCGCTCTACTTGACGGGAAAATTATTGCTATGGTAAACGGAAGTCCTTCCATATTGATATGTCCTGGAAATTTCATGGAATTTTTTACGAATAGCGAGGATTATTACTACCGAACCATTTTTTCATCTTTAATACGGTTGATTAGAGTGGCTGCCTTCATTATCGCGCTGTTATTGCCTAGCACCTATATTGCGTTATCTAACTTCCATTCCGAACTAATTCCCACTGTTTTGCTACTTGCCATTCTTAACACGCGCGAAGGCATTCCCTTTCCTGCCTTGATCGAGGCATTGATCATGGAATTTTTCTTTGAGCTATTAAGAGAGGCAGGCATACGCTTACCTAGACCGATCGGGTCAGCCGTCAGCATTGTTGGTGCATTGGTCATAGGACAAGCAGCTATACAATCGCAAATTGCCTCTCCGGTTATGGTTATTGTCGTCGCCTTAACGGGGATTGCCTCTTTTGCGCTCCCTCAATACAATATGGCCATTGCACTGCGAATCTTGCGGTTTCCATTAATGATTCTTGCGGCAACGTTCGGAGGGCTTGGGATCATGGTTGGTTTTATACTGATTTATCTTCATCTGACTACCTTGCGTTCATTAGGTGAGCCGTATTTAGACTCGTTGGCTCCACTTGACCTTAAAAAAGTACGTTTTTCAATTTTCGTTCTGCCGAGAAAGCTACTGCTTCATTCACCTCGTAGTCGTCATTTATATAAAAAGACTTCAGGAAGGAAGTAGATATAGTGAAACGACTTACTATCATGCTAATCTGCCTTCTTGTTCTCAGCCTAACTAGCGGATGCTGGGATAATAAAGAACTTGACGAGTATGGGTATGTACAAGCAGTAGCCATTGACCAAGGTGAAGATGACCGTTTTATGATAACGACTCATTTCTATAATCCTTCCACCAAAATTGAAATGGGGCAGTCAGGGAATCCAGCGTCCAAGGGGATTAATATTTCAACGAGTGGAGAGACCTTTTTTGAAGCCATACGAGAGATCCCTGCAAAATTCGGCCGAAAAGCCAAATGGGATCATATGCGTGTCATTTTAATCGGTGAACAATTAGCTAGAAACTTGAACATAAGGGAAGTGCTTGATTTTTTCTCTAGGGATCAAGAGCCACGTGGTACCGTTCTTCCCCTCATTGCTGAACAAGCGGCGGCGCCTTTTTTAGATGTAAGTCCGTTTATTGAACAAACCATTGGTCAACAGTATAAGAGAATGGAAACGAGTGGTGCTCTTTATGCCGCAAAAACTTCCAAAATCCCTCTCTATGAGCTGGCTATTCAAATGTGCAGTCCCTCCAACACTTCTGTTCTACCTTACCTGCATAAGACCAGTGTAGATAATAAAGCAATAATATCAGGACTAGCGCTAATACAAGACGGGAAAATGGTAGAACTTCTGAAGGAGAAAGATACTGAGGCGTTCATGATGCTGATGGACAGATATATCTATGGAGCCTTAGAATTCCCTTGCACCAATGAGACCGAAAATGCGCTGCGAAAAAAGGAATCTCTTGAAGTGCTCACCTTCAACAGTAAACTTACTCCAACTGTGAACAATGGTTCTGTTTCCGTCGGTGTAAAAATTGCAATTGAAGGTACAATCGGAGAATTACGCTGTTCACATTTAAAAACATCTAAAGACATGAAACAATTTGAACAGCGAATTGTAGCTCAGGTAGAACAGCAGGTGAAACATACTACCGATTTTTTTAAAACAAAAAAAGTAGATGCACTTGGAATTGGTAATCAGATCTATCAAAGAAATCCGCAACAGTGGAAACAATTAGAGCCGGTATGGAAGGAAAAGATTGCTCAGACTGAATTCGATATCAATGTTGAAGTCAAAGTGTTAAGCACTGGTATGAACTCAGGTACAATATTCGGGACAAAGGAGTAGTAGCTATGCTGGGACAAATTATCTGTGTACTGCTATTAGCTTCCGCTATGCTAGCCCATGACCTCCCAAAGTTTAGACAGGCCTCCGTTCGTGATCGAGTGGTCTATGGAGTCCTTCTGCTGCCGGTTCTTTATCTCGGGTTTATCTTCATAGCAGCAAAGCCATGGCCTAATTTGGACTCGCTCTTCAATCTACTTACGGGTCCAGCTGAACACATCGTCCATTGGATCAACCCGGCTATTTCATAAGTGTATAGAAAGAGGAGGAACGTATGAATAAGCAAGAACGTGTTAGCTCTATCCAAATGTCCATGCTGTTTCTCTTCTTTATGACAGGCTCTTCAATCGTCATCGTCCCTGCTTCACTAACTAACTTTGCTGGCAATGGAGCCTGGATTTCTCTCATTATTGCCTCGGCCACAGGAATGCTTCTGCTATCCGGTATTCTATATTTAAATAGACGAGCCCCAGAGCTATCACTTGTGGAACAAAGTCGCGCTGTGCTTGGAAATGGGCTGACTCTCGTTCTATTACTTCCTTTCACATGTGTTTTGTTTTGGAATGTCGCAGGAATTGTCATTGAGATCGGTACCTTTTTCAAAAGTACGATGTTAAAAGAAACGCCTACTTATGCGGTAAATACGATGTTTTTTATAACGATTGCTATGACAGCGCTCGCTGGCATCGAAGTAATTGCCCGTATGGCCGCAGTCTTAATGTCTCTAATGTTCGGATTTATTATCTTGGTCTGGATTCTTGTAGCAGGTTTGTATCATCCCGAATACCTGCTGCCCATCATGCCTGATGGAGTTAGACCTATCCTGAGTGCTGCATATGTAGTCTATGGTTTTCCCTATTCCGAGCTAATCGTTTTTTCAATAATTTTACCGTTTGTGCATAAAGAAGATAAATCAAAGCTAGGAAAACAAATGTATCTGGCACTCCTTATAAATGCTCTGACGTTAATTGCTTCTGTCATTAGCAGTATTATGGTACTGGGACCCCTGTCCGGAAGCTTAAAATATTCATTGTACCAGTTGGCGAGGTTAATTTATTTTCAGGAAACTATAGAACGGGTCGAGTCCGTGATCGGTTTTTCATTAATTATTGGCTTTTATTTCAAGGCTTCAATCCTGCTGCTTATTCTTATTAAAGTCATGAAGGAGCTTCTCAGATTGGAAAATGAAAGACTGATTGTCTTCCCGCTTGCTTTTATTTGCCTTCTGCTGTCAGTAACGACTTACACACAAGAATCTGAGCTCACAGAAATCGTAAACACTACTTGGCCGTTGATCACTAATTTGGCATACATCCTGCCTTTTCTTCTGATTCTGTTGGTCACTTTTATTCGATTCCACATGAAAAAGCATAAGAATCAACAGTTCTGATCCAATTTTAGATTACAGTTATATATTATCTGCCTAAGCTTGCCTTCTTCGCAATTCGGAAAGTAGCTAAAAAGCTTAAAATTACGAAAAAAAGCTGGATCGATAAGGCCAAGAGAATTCCTGTCATTACGCCCCATCCAAAGGATTCACTAACGGTAATTAGGGCACCGCCTAATCCGATGCTAAGTGCAGGACTAAACGCATCAATAAATTGAATATTCGCTGAAATTGAACCTGCATCGCCATCTTCGGCATGCTGTAGTGCAATGGCTCCCGTGGTTGGATGTGCCAGCCCTATTCCAAAACCGGTAAGTATTTGTGAGAACACTGCGAGCACGATTCCATTACCTGAAATGCCTATCACGGTTATGACCAGTGCAACTCCGACAATCATAAATGCAACGCCAATCATCACCCGTTGTCTACGGCCCCTCCCATGGTCTTGTTCATCAAGCTTGGATTGCAGCCACGCTGCTATTGACCAACTTATAGCCCCAGCAGCAACGATTAAGCCCGCAACATCTGCCGATAACCCTTTAACATTTGTTAGAGCTAGAACAACGTAGGTTTCAACAGCATAGTAGCATGCAACAAACAGCCCTCTAGTAACAATGGTTGCCGACAAACCTTTTTTAACTACTAAAGCACCCTCTGGCAGCAGTTTCCGTAAAGGTTGAATCATAATAAAGCCCCCTGCAATTGAAATCACAATCCCCTTCCAAGAAGGTAAAAATCCTAATCCTGCTAATAGCAGCCCTGTTCCTAATGTTAATAAAATTGCGTATATTTCTTTATACGTCCCTCTTTTCGTCGATGAAGCATTATTATTTTCAGCTTGTAACTTACGAAATAATGGGAGCGTTAAGCATACAGATAGAACAATGAACGGCAGAACAAGCCAGAACACAAACCTCCACGAAAGATTTTCGGCTAAAAACCCTGCGATATAAGGACCAATTAATGCTGGAAGAATATAAGCACTAGAGAAAGCTGCAAGTATTTTTGTTCTTAGACTGTCAGGGTAACTTAAAGTAATGCTGGAGTATACACAAGTTAAAAGTGCACCTGCTCCGAAACCTTGAAAAGCTCTTCCGCCGATCAACATGTAAATATTGAAGGAAGTTGCTGCAATGATGATACCCGTAACAAAGATTAGAATAGAAACTACAAATGATTTATATACACCATTCTTATCAATCTGCTGTCCAATGACCATTGTGCCAATGATTTGGGATAAAAGAAATGCACTAAAAATCCAACCATAATAATGGATCGCATTCAAACTTTGCGCCACCTTTGGTGCAATCGTCGTAACCCCCAATCCTTCAAATGCTACTGTTGTGACTGCCAGAATAATACCGATAGTCAACGCTCTGTACTGGGCATCAAAAATCCCGATTTTATTATTGCTTATTCTCATCTTTGAATCCTCCTTATAATTGTCGAAGCATTAGTTGCCATAGCAAGTATTAGATAATAAACAAACGATTCAAAACAAATGGTCTTGACGATAATAGTCATAGCAACTAATTGGGTTGAGATGATCTATTCTTTTACAAACAAAATCTACTATAAATCCTTTACATTATTATGAATGACAGAAAGTAGCCTTCTAAAGGTTTCAACCTCTTCCTCAGTTAACCCTTCAATGGTCTTTCTATACGCTTCAAGAGAGGGAGCAAGAATCTCATCTTTTATTTCACGCCCTTTAGAGGTTAGATATACACGTAAAGATCTTCTATCCGTCTCATGGGTTACACGATGAACAAAGCCTTTCTTTTCAAGCTTGAAGAGCATACGCGCAATGTTCGTCTGATCTTTATATAGTCTTTCAGCAATATCCTTTTGAGTAATCCCTTCACTCTCCCAAAGAATAACGAGGATCTCCCATTGGTCCACCGTAATATCAAAGGGATTTACCACTTTTTGATAATAGTTATTCAGCTTCAAATCTGCCCGGTGTACAATTACACCTATGTATTTTTCTAATTCCAATGCTATAGCCTCCAGATAATTGATATGATCATAGTTGCTATGACGAGTATAATTGTAAAGGCTAATAAATGCAACTCTAGAATATAAGCTCCTTATTTCGCAGATTTCAGCTTCTTCTTCTCTTGAAACCAGCCCATCACTAGAAGTATTAGTGGAATGATAAACAGCATCGGAATCTGGACATAGAACCGGACGACACGTAATCCTGTATAGATAAATTCTACATAGTTTCCTGCCATCGCAATGGAACAAATAAACATAACCATAGTCACGGGGATCATTAATTTACGATAGGAGGGAATACCGAACAATGTTGCCGCACCGATTAGTGTCGCATATAAATAAATGCCGATCCGGAAAAAACCACCGACAATAGCCGTGACGAGAAACAATACATCCAATCGTTCTAGTAAAGCTCTTCCCTCAATCAACTCCGAGGTTGTCAGCAATGGGTATTGTGTTCTTGTAAATAGATCCGCACCGAGGACAGACACATTTAGCATCGTAACAAACGCGATAAAAGATCCGCTGATCAATAATCCTGTAATCACTGTTTTCTTCACTTGTTGCGGTTTATTCACATAGGGAAACAACATCAAGAACACTATAATCTCTCCAAAAGGAAATACAACGGTGCTTGGAATCGATTGCTTCAGCACGGTTAACCATCCCTCTTCGAGTACAGGTCTTAAATTTTGAAGATTTACATTCCCAGACGTAAGGATCGAGCTTAGACCGGTGACAGTAACAAGAAGTAACACAGAAAAAAAGAGCTCTGCTGTCCTCGACAACACCTCAATACCTTTTCCAATGACATACATAACCGAAAGTAGCATCAAAGCAATAATAACGAGAAAGGGAGTCTGTGTAAAAACAAAGGATACAGCCATTGAGGCAAATTCACGGACTACAAAACTCCCATTAAACAAGAAATAGACGACATATAACAAGGCGACGATACGACCCACAACGGGCCCTAATATTTTTTTCGCATATTCCGTGAGCGGAAGATCCGGATAAAATAAAGACAATCGATGATAGATTAGAAATAAACAAATTCCCCCGAGCATTCCGAGGACTGCGGTGATCCATGCATCTTGCTTGGCTTCTGCACCAAATCCGGAGATAATCGCGCTCACGATTTCAAACATCAATACAAGAATAAGCAATTGACGGGGACTGATCTTTGCTTTTTCCAACGTCACTCCTTCTCTCTATGAACAATTCATTTATCAGCTATTATCGATACTTTCCATTATGGTTCTATTACGCAACCCAGTATTACGCAAATAAGCCTCCACTTTCACTTTTACTTCAATCGTGGGAAAGGTCACATCGTTCCAATCCCGCTTTAACGTTCTCCATTGCTTAGGGTGATCACGATGCACCACTTCTCCAAATCCAAAAATGTCCGACTTTTGCTGTTGCATTAATTTAATCGTGGCTACCGCTTCATCATGAACGGCTTGCATGTACAGGCGCTCAATTTGCAAAAACAATCTCGGGTTAGTTACATCAATTGGGACATCAACCTCACCAATATTTGCATCCGCACCAATCTTCACCTCAATAATTGGTTTACCGGATTTATCAAAGCTTGAATGAAATGATGATTTGGTTCGTATATTCTCGATCCCGATTGTATGTGGCTGACCATTCCAATCCATGGTTAACAATGTCGAATTAACTCTGCCTAACACCCATAAGAATCCACGGCTTTCATTTCCGTCTAACCACTTCATTAATTTCCCATCTTTAAAAGTAGCAATCCCATTAGCCATTAATTTATCTTCTTTATTTGTAGAATCGAGTTGAATGCCAGTAATCGTAGGTTCTTTACCAGATGAGACGATGGCTTGAATGACTTGGTATATTTTCTCATCGATATTTTCACCAAAGGCTTTCTCGGTTTCAGCTACCATTTTCTTAATTTTAATGGCAGGTGAATTATCGAGACTCGTTCGTTGTTTAATGATTTCTTCTCCCGTCGTTCCCCTCGCGATAACCATTGTAGCGGAAGGACGAAACTCACTATCCCGCTCAATGCCGTCAAAAAGCTTCTTTATCCCTTGTGTTGTAGCTAAATCTTCACCTACCAAGAGAACTATCGCATGACCATAATGCAATTGCCTAGAAAGTTTTTGTGAGAGAACGCGAGTGGCATCAAATACATTATTTCCTTCTGCTGAATATGTGGTTGGAGGTAAAGGCATTGGGCTACCTCCTCCTTGTGTACTTGAGACATTTATTGGATTCACGATCTGAACCGTAACCCTAATGTTCTTTTTTTCTCCTTTATCAATCGCCATCGCAACCACAAAACCGATATCCGTTAACTCTCGACTATCCCAGCAACCCGTAAGGAGAGCAATCATAACCATCGACAAACAAAGCCGTGCCATTCTACGTCCCATCTTGATCACCCACTTGCTCTGTTGTAGGCTTCTTCATCAATTTTGGAATCAAATGTCTCATCCAAATCGGTAAAGGTGCATGAATCTGACTATTCTTTACATGCATCATTGGACTATAAGGAGCCATGTAAGGTACACCAAATGAACGTAAACTACACATATGTGCAATGATCATAATCAAGGTAAGAATCATTCCAAAGAAACCGAACGTTGCTGCACTGATCATGAGGAGAAAACGTAACAATCTCGCGGATACAGCAATCGAGAAAACAGGCGTCGCTAGACTAGAGATAGCTGTAAGTGAAACAACAATAACCATTGCCGTTGACACTAAACCTGCTTGTACAGCTGCCTGCCCAATGACAAGTGCTCCAACGATGGATACTGCTGATCCAATTGCTTTTGGCATACGAACACCCGCTTCACGCAGAATTTCAAAAATAACCTCCATTAATAGCGCCTCAACAAACGCGGTAAATGGCGTTGCTTCTAGCTGTGAAACAAGCGAAATCACTAACTGTGTTGGTATCATTTCTTGGTGAAAGGTTGTTGCTGCAATATAGAAAGAAGGTCCAATCATCGAAATGATAAACATTACGATGCGTAACAGCCGCAATGCAACACTGATATCATACCGATGATAAGAATCCTCTGTAATTTGAAAGAATTGATTAAAAACGGCTGGGATGATTAGCATAAAGGGGGTTCCATCCACCATAATTGCAATTTTTCCTTCTAAAAGATTAGCAGCGACGGTATCTGGGCGTTCTGTAGGTAGGACCGTTGGAAACGGAGTAAAACTCTGATCTTCTATCATTTTCTCAATATATCCTGATTCCAGAATGCTATCCAACTTGATCTTGCGGAGACGTCGCTTCGCCTCTTCAACAATGCTATCATCCGCAATCCCATTTATGTACATGATCCCTATCCTGGTATGTGTAACTTGACCTAATGTCATCGATTCCAGCCATAAATTAGGATTTCTTATGCGACGCCGAACCATCGAAATATTTGTCGTTAGGCTTTCAACAAACCCTTCACGAGATCCTCGAATAGAAGTATCTGTACCAGGCTCATCTATGGCGCGGACTTCACCGCCCGATGTAGCAATCGCTAGGGCTTCTTTCGATCCATCAATTAATAAAATAGTCTGCCCCCACAACAAAGCATCATAGAGTTCATCCCATTGAACAAGTGTCTTCAGACCACCGATTGGAACAATTTTATCTGTGATTACTTGAACCAGATCATTTAATGTCCTTTGTTCATTACTCAGCATGACGTTCAGCAAGACTTCCATGACAAATTGATTAATGGTTGTATTGTTAACAATGCCATCCACATAAATAATTGCGGCTTGAAGCTCCTCCTCCGAGCCCCCTATCGTAAATTCACGAATAATTATATCTCCACTATTCCCTGTCTTTTGTCGAATCTGCCCTAAATTGACTCTTAATTCTGTTGAATCAATCGGAATTGAAGGGACGGTCCATTGTGGATTGCTTCCAGCACTTTTGCCACTTGCATTGCCATCCTTTGCCATGCCCTTCACCTTTCTCTCCATTATTTGCTGCTCTTTGCGTGATTATTCTACCCATTAACAGCAAATATTATTGGAAGATTAACAATGAAAGCAGGGAAGTGGTATGAAAATATTCGTCGTAACTATACTCTTATTAATCTTAGTAATAGCACTGACCTTTCTGCTTGACTTCATTTCACTCTTTAGCATACAAGAAACATTTCGTAATCTAATGGCTTCTTTTCGCGTCATGAGTACCTCAGAACTCATTATCTTTAATTTCTTGATTGTAGGCACAATAACTTATTTAATGTGGCCACTGGTACAAAAATGGCTACCACAGCAATCTCCATCATCGCAAGGTCAACCATCCGAGCATGTCGACAAGACCCAGACGAAATAGTAATCATCTACATCGATTTCGATCTTCCAGCCATCTGTGAAATTAACTACCCTCCTTTATAAAAATAAACCCCATGTCTGATGACATGGGGTTTAAAAATTAGCTTTTAATATGTGACGTTTAGATTGCTGATCACACTAACCAATAAATTCTTGAACCCACTCGCTGTTATAGTAACCTATTCCAATTTCAGTAAAGGAACTATTCAGGATGTTGGCACGGTGACCAGGGCTATTCATCCATTGATTCATTACTTCTTCCGGGCTCGACTGGCCTTTGGCGATATTTTCCCCTGCTGTATTATAGGAGATCCCAAATGCCTTCATCATGTCGAACGGAGATCCGTAGGTTGGTGACTGATGGTCAAAATAATTGTTGTCGGACATATCCTGCGCTTTAGCCAAAGCCATTTTCGACAGCTCACTATTCAAACTAAGGGGTTTCAAGCCTGCGTTTGTTCTTTCTTTGTTTACCAGTTCCAATACTTTCTGCACAGATGCCGATGCATTGGTGGAGGTTTGCGGATTAGCAGAATATTGTGGATTGGACGATTGTTGCGGATTAGCAGAATACTGTGGCTTAGCGGATGTTTGCGGATAAGTGGTTTGATCCCCTGTTGTACCACCTGTAGGTGGAGTAGTGCGGATAAACCCATCCAGCCATTTCGTTACATCGCCGGGTACTTGTTTAGCCTTAATCGTTGATTTACCAGCATTCTCTGTGGAAATAGAAGACGCTTGAGTTAAGGTTGTTGTTGTAGCTGTTTTGCCAGCATGATGTCCAACCTTCGTTTGTTGAGTAGTCATTTGGTTGTTGGCCGATTGATTACCCGAACAAGCTGTAACGAGCAATAGCGCTACTATTACGATAAATGGTTTAATAACGACCCCTCCTGATTTGGCAAAGTTGTGACTTAATCGAATAAAGTTTTTGTAAAGCACGATTGAATTATTCATCGCTAATTCAAAAAATAAAAAGCAAAAGAATCCACAGCAACATTCATTGCTGTGGATTCTTTGTAAACTTATTATGTATCGAGATCCGTATTCTTGCTCACGTAGAGCTCACTAGGCTGAACTTGAAATCGTCCGGTTTGCAGCAGCACTGGTAAACGCCCCATCCGTTCCGCTAAACAAGAAAGACTTTGCTCATGAAAATTAGAAAGCCCCGTATGAATCCGATCTTGAAAAGGTTTAAGCCACCTTGATTCTAAGCCATCAGGACCGAAATAAACCCCAAGCAGAGAGCCAGCCGTTGCTCCAAAGCTATCCGTATCGTTGCCTTGCATCACCTGCTTGCATATTCCATCACCAACATTGTCTGCAAATCGCAGGGTATTAATTAAGGTGCCTATTTCCTGATAAACATCACAGTGACAATAATTCGCATAATTATGGTTAATGCTCTGATACGCTTCCAGCCAGTCATCTGCATTCGCTACCATCTCAAGGCAATCTTTAGTAATCTCGTAGAATCGGCTTCTTTTAGGTACGAATTGCAGAGCCGTATTGATTATTTCAATGGGATCGCGCTGCACGTGAGCAACAGCAATCGCAGCAGCAATGAACATCGTGGAGTAAATGCCGGTCCGGCGATGAGTAAAACTTGCATCCCGCCAAGCTAGCTCAGCAGCCAGCGCAGGTTGACCAGGACAGGCATATCCGTAAGCATCTGCACGAATCGCCGCACCGCATAGTTCCGTACCCTGCACCATAAAATCAGGCCAAGCCTCTATTTCAGAATGATTGAATAGTTCCTTATCATGCTCCAAATAGCTAATGCCTGATCGCATCAAAATAGCTCTTTCCGGACCCCAAGTTGTACTTAGCGGAAGATGATTTAACCATAAATCTCTTAAATTCCTTTTCGTAAAACCATCACCGAATTGTTCTAGCACCATCATTCCCATTAATGTGTAATTGATATCATCATCAGGTGCTACATAACGAATTCGCCCCCGTGTCGTCTCAAACCAAGACCAATGACGACGATCCAGTGCATGGAGAATTTCTTCAGAAATGTAATCATTCAGTGGCCATTCCCCTACAGAAGTTAAGGCTTGACGTAATTCCGACAAGCTGGGATTTACCTCTATCGGTTTGCCCAGCATTGAGCCACAGACTGAAGCGAGGAAACCTACTTCTACACGCTTGGAGCTATCCTTCAGATTCAAAATCCCGACCTGACCTAGAGGTCGAGCCGGATCACATTCCCGCCATATCTCATCTAAATCGTTCGGCTCATAGTAAGGCCAGTTGTCCCTCATTGGAATGACAGCCAAGCTATGGGCGAATTCTAGATAGGCATCATATCTTGCTGGGAGCTTTTCCAACTTAGCTAAATAACCGGAGGTTTGATGCCCCTGCTCGAATTTATTACGCAGAACGCCTTCCAATTGAAGTTTAAGAAATGTGAGTGATGGTAGCATATTGCATCTCCTTTGTCCTCGTATCTATCCACAATACATCAATATCATAAGCTTTAGAAGTAAAAGATAACTAGATAAAAAAGTATTGGTCAAATATTGATTTTCCCTTAATAATCCTTCATCCCAATACTATCGAAACTGCACAATACACTAACAACAGTCCCATCAGTACATTAAATTGACTTCTATATTTAGATATCATTTTTTTGAAAAGAGAACCACACAAACACCAACAAAAAGTGCCCATATAACCGATGAAAGCAAGAATTAAAGAATAACTCAATAATCTAAAAGAGGAAGAAGGATAGGTAAGGATAAATGTTGATGTAACTGTGATCCCATATAATATCCCTTTCGGATTGATAAATTGTAAAAGCATTCCCGCAATAAAGCTATTGTGTTTATCTCCAGCTGCATCACTTTCTGGTTGTTTACTTGTAATCATTTTAACTGCTAAATACAGCATGTAGACTCCGCCTATTACAGCCATAATAGATTTAATTTGTGGAAGAAGATTATTCAAAAGTAGATTAAAGTAGGAACATAACAATATGATTATAAAAAATCCTGTACCCACTCCTAAACAAAATTTCATTGTTTTTTTCAGCCCAACTTGGTTTGCAAAACTCATTGCCATAATGTTATTGGGTCCCGGAGTAAAACTTGCAACAAATGCATATAAAAACAAAGAAACAAACACTAAATTATATCTCCCCTTCCAGCTTGTATGCTATAATGTATCTATCAGACGTTATAACGTACATTCGTGCGTTTTATTGTATATCACGATCGTTATAAAGTAAATGGAGACAGGAGTAATTACAGTGGAAGAAATAAATCTAATTATTGCAGAAAATATAAAAAAGATAAGAAAAAGTAAAGAGTTAAGCCTGGAAAAGGTTGCCGAATTAACAGGAGTCAGCAAAACAATGATTGGTCAAATCGAAAGAGGGGAATCGACACCAACCATTACAACCCTTTGGAAAATCGCCAATGGCTTAAAAATTTCATTTTCTGCGCTGATAGATTACCCAAAGCCTGACACAAGAGTAATCTTAAGAAGTGACATTCAGCCACTGCTTGAAGATAACGGAAAATATCGAGTGTATCTATCTTTTCCATTTGAAGAAAGTAAACGGTTTGAAGGTTATACCGTGGAGATAGACAAGGGTGGATACCTTGATGCCAATTCTCATATGGAAGGTACCGAAGAATTAATCACCGTGTTTGACGGAGAATTGTCTTTCCGTGTCAATAACAATGAATACCTCTTGAAATCAGGTGATTCTATCACATTCCTCGCAGACAAACCCCATGTATATCATAATCCAGGACAAACAATAACCCGGTTAAGCATGATTTTATACTACCCCTCTTAGCAAAAAAATCCCAAGGCACTTGAGCCTTGGGACTACGTTCTCTATGATAGGGTTGCTAGATGAGTTAATATCCTTTTACAAAAAACAAGCCATCCTTTAGAAAGAACTAAAGGATGGCTTGTTCGTAATGCTTAGAGCGCCGCAATCCGCTGCTGGATGCGTGGAAATAAGGCGAAGGCATTCTCGTAAAATACTTTTTCGTGGTGCTGCTCAGGGACAAGTCGACGGACAAATTCCGCATACAGGTCAATAGGAGCAAGTGGCCAATCCGTGCCGAACAACATTTTCTCATAGTGGTCGGAATACACCAGCGCCCGGCGAAAATGATCCATGAACAGAGGTTCATTCATGAACCGTTCAAAATGAGGCCGATCACCGACTACAAGACCGGACAAATCGGCATAGACGTTTGGATTTTTGGCCACCACTTCGGCGGCATCCATCACCCACGGATCGCCAAGATGGCAAATCATAAAATTCACATCACGTCGTTGGAATGCTAATTCGTCCACCGTAAGAGGATGTGCATACTTAAGCAATCCATTCATCGAGTACGTATCACCGGTATGAATGACGACAGGCGTGCCGTACTTGGCTGCCAACTCATAGATCGGTGAATAGATTTTGTCATAAACGTAATGATGATAGTACCCGGCGTAGAGCTTAATACCAGCCACCTCGGGCGCTTGCAGCCGTGCCTCAATTCGGTCGAGCTCCTCCTGAGCATCCTTGCCTCCGAGCATATTCGGATTGATCCCCACGCATTCCATTAAGAAAGGCGGCACAGTGTCTTCCAAGTCAAGGCCCATCGGATTAGGGGAAGTAGAGTCAGGGAAAGCTCCCTTCGTCTGCTCCGATACCCCCATTCCAATGCCCAGAATAACGTCGTTCTTATCAAACTCCGCTTTGAGCCCGGCAGCAGTGTAATCAACTTTAGAGAGATCCAGTGCTGTTTGATGAAAGCTGTCGATGTCCGACAGATGAATGTGAATATCAATGATCGGCATTTAAGATCTCCTTTTCGTCAGTAGGTCTAGCAAAGGTCAGCTTCAAAAGACTGCGGACATCCTCTGAATTCAGAGCGAGTTCTCCCATGATCAGGAAGGACGGCTGTGTCCAAACGGTTTCTCCATTGAGAAGCGGAAGATGATGATGCACCCCGTGATTAAATACCTTATTGTTCACATACGCTGAGGCACTCTGATTCGGGTGACTGCTCACCATATGCAGCATATCCTTACGCGAAGATGCCCCAATTCGCAATAGTCCCTTGGCCTCAAGATAGGTTTCAACCGTTCCTAATAAGAACTTGCCCTCCTTGGAGAATTCCATCCATCCTTCGGCATAGACTGGCGAAGGTTTGATATAATTCTCCTCCGACAACGAATAATTCGGCAGGGTCATTCCGCTGTCATTGGTCACCGAATGCAACACACAGAGCACAGGGACGCCGGGGAGCATAAGGTAATGCTGATTAACAACAATCCCTCGGTTCTTTTCCTGCTTCTCGATCGAAGTAGTGATACGTAATCCTTTCCATACATTGCCCTGAACATCCATTTGCTCGGTCCAAGCTGCGCTTCTTGGCTCCTCCAAACGACTAAATCCACCTATGCCTGAAATACCTACACCGAGTCCACCATGCCAAGGATTCCACCAGGAACGTGGTGCTGCTTCCGGGTAGGAGCTATCCAGCCATTCTTCTCCATGGTGCTTCAGGGAATGCACAACACTGCCGAAATCAGGAGCAGCTGCAATAGAAAGTACTCCGTTACTCACAGTGTAAATAGGACCCGCTGGTCCCTCTTCTGTGTCACAGATAACGGCTGCTGTTTCCGTTTGAGGGAACCAGAGGCCTGCTCGCTCTTGAATACGATCCTCTCCACGATAGACGACTCGAACCTTCTGTCCTGATTGGCTGTGTTCTGAAGATGATTCCGCTTCCTCAGGCGAGAGCTCAAAGCCCGCGGAGTGCAGATTCTGCTCTCTTTGCAGATCCATCTCAGCGACTTTCTGCTCTTCTCCTCTATCCGTTTGTACATATAACTCGAGGCTTCCATTAAGCGGAGTCATCTTTCGTTCGATGAACTCCGCATGAAGCGTCCCCGCCTCAAACGGATTTCCACCGCCGAGCGTTAATTCAAGATGATCATCCAACACCGGTGTGATCGGATCCAGCTGCTTCCGTGCAAAGGTGCGGAAATCCGACCACTTCAGGAAGGTGTTTAAAGCGAACACCAGCGTCTTTGTTCGTACGACATCTCCAGCAGAGATTTGACCAAGATTATGCTCCAGTCCAAGTGGATACTCCTGACGAAGTAGCTTCAGCGAAGGGTCCCAGCAAACGCCGCATGTGACATTTTCTTCCTTGCTAAACAACCAATTTTCCGTAATTTGAGCGCTGTCCCAATAACTCGGATCTCCCGAATAAGCATCGCCCATATCTACGTAATGCCCCTGATAAGGCAGGATGAGCCGTTTGCCAAAAAATCCGAAATTCGTTAGCAGATACATATCCTCTTCCAACGTTTGGTTACTAGTATTGCGTACCTCGCTATAAAACTCAGCGATTCCGTTTGCAAAGAGCTTAGCCACTCTTTTTATCTCCAGACCCGGGAATTCATCCGATTCATAAAGGGTCTCTAGAACTTGGCCCTCTCCTTCGGAATAGATCTTTACTTCTTCAGCCTGTTTCTTCGAGAATTCTTCGGCGAATGGTTTACCTAACTTCGGATGGGTTAACCAGAAATTATGGCTCGATCCGGGATATTCAATCCAAATCCCATTGTCGTTATTATTAAGATGTACGGAGTAGGCGCCGTTTACAGCCACCCACTGATCTCCGTTTTCCCCACCGAAGCGGCCATGTGTTCCTTTCATTAGCACAGATAATTTGCTGATGAAGGACACTGCCTTCTCTCCAGTCGGAACGGCCGTCACCTCAATATCCCGTGAATAAAGGCCATATGAATTCAGGGTAAAGGGTACTCGGATGGAAGCCTTACTTTTAGCTGGAACCGAGAAGCTTACTGTCCTATCCGCCCACGTCAAAAATTCTTCCTCTGGCAAATCAAAAGAAAATTCCGCTTCCGCTGCAAAATTATTCTCAACATTCAAATATAGCTCAGCGGGAAGACCCTGATACAGCTCACGTGTTGGCAACTCCATCATCATTTTCAGCGGGAATTTAGGAGCAACACCTATGCGGAACTCAGCGCGCTTGCCACCGATGATCCATTTGCTCATAACCACGGGGTGAGTCTTCTTGTCGTTTTGCTCTTCACGAATCGGATCAAGCTCGAACTCACCTTCTACGATAAGTGTTTCTCCTGGCGCGAGTGTTGGTGCAGCAGACAATGCAAAACGAATATTTTTGTCATTTTGGCCTTTGATCTCAATAGCCAGATCAGACGCCGAACGATTCTTGATGTGATAGCGAATCTTGTAGGTGGAACCGAATACAAGATCGTGATCGTCAATCTCCGTGGAGATTTCATAGTCAGGTGTATCAAGAGCCGTCAGGCCGCGACCGGTCTTCTCGAATTCTGCACGTAAGGAGAGTTCTCCCTTTTGCCAAGTGTAATCGAAGAAATCAAAACCACGCTCCCGGCGACCATCCGGCTGAATGGGCAGTTCACGGGTACTATCTGCATACCAATCCAGCTGTTCAAAATAAGGAGCGAGTGCTTCCGTCTGCAGAACCGTCGGAATAAAGTTCATCAGATGAACGTAATCCTCATTTTTTTCCCAAAAGAATCCACATTTCTTATACATCGGTACGGCCTTCGTATTGCCTGCCCAAGTAAACAGATCAAGACGTGGCCAGCCCGCTTCAATTGTTGTGCGAACAGCGTTCAAAATCAGGTTACGACCTACCTTGTATCCGTGATAATCAGGTCGTACATTCAACAATGGGACATACAAAGCTCCTTCGTCTTGACGGTAATGAGCAAAACTGCAGAAGCCGACCACTTCCTCACCATCAACGGCGAGAAACACATTCAGATTGGACGAGATTTCCATCTCGCGGCGTACTGTATCCTCTGTTCTCTGATTGGTGCCTCCACCCCAGCTTTCGTTGCTACGGTTCCACATTTCTGCAACCGCCTTAGCGTAAGAAGGATCATATTCTATAATGCGGATTTGTTCCGCTGTAGTCTTAACAGTCATGCTCTCAGCTCCTTTTTCCTCAAATAGAGTATGTATACAACTTTATTCAAATAACTCCTACGAGTTCTTATTATACTATTAATTGGAAGGCTGTTACGAGGTAAAAAACTCTTTCTCCTTATTTTCTACATAAAGCCACTGCCAGCAGAAAGCTGCAGAATAAAAAAGCTGTCGAGACTCCCTCGACAGCTTAGAATCTACTCTATGAGCAGCATTTCTATTTAACAACTCTCCACACGATCCGCTGATCTTTTTTTCAAATTCGCGATACCTACAATACCAATCAACAGCACGCAGAAAGAATAAGGAAGTGCCATATTAGCGGTGTATAAAGCTGTGCCTATAACTGGACCTATGAATGATCCTCCACCTTGAAGGGCCGCAATAAAGGAAGCAACGCTTCTTTGCTCATGGTCTTGAACCGCCATTGAAGCACCCGCACTGTAGCCAAGCAATGTAAAGCCGATGCCAATTCCCAAGAATGTAAAGTCCACATAAGCAAATCTGATAAACAATAACAAGCCTAGCAGACCCAAAGCCACAAATAATAGCCCTACGAGCAGCACCTTTTTAGGATGCCATTTGAGATATTTGCTGATCACAATTTGCGAGAGCACCACCATTATTCCCGAGATAGCCAGACCTGTTCCAATTAGCTGTGTGGCTTGCTGGGTACTGTATCCAAGGCTGTCTTGCACAAAAAATCCGATAGTAACCTGCACGATATTCAGAGCAAACGATAGCAATAGTCCAATCCATAAATAGAGGCGTATCCGTTTGTCGTTGGGTGAAAGTGAAATCGCCTGCCGTTCGATCTCGATATTCTTTTCTTTAGGAATAAACACTAGAAATAAAATAGCCAAGGTGAATAATAATATGGCTGCGGCGTACATTGGTGAGGTGAGTCCCAGCGAAGCCATTCCTCCGCTCATTGCAGGTCCTACTACGAAGCCAAGTCCATTGGCTGCACCGAATAATGCCATTCCCTGAGTACGGGTCTCTTTTGTACTCCAGCCCATAACATAAGCTTGTGCTAATGCTGGAATACCTCCAAAGAAAAAACCGGCGATTGCGCGAAGTATAAAGAAACTCCAAAACAGGCTAGTTTTGCTCGCAGCATGTACTGCATAATCAGCCAGCAGTGCAAAAATGACTAGTGTTGCCATATAGACGAACATGATCGAAGCAAGCAGCCATTTTCGGCTCATGAACGTTTGTTTTTCCCAGAAATATCCTCCGAGCAGCCAGCAAAGTCCCGCTACCGATACCAAACATCCTGATTGAAAATCACTAAGTCCCAAATTTCGAGTAAGCGGGCCAATAATCGGATTAAATGCGGCTATCGATATCATCCCTGTAAGTACGATTAGAAACATAATACCCAGTCTGTATTTCATGAATTTCCCTTCTCCTCTCAAGTAAACCTAAACAATATACGACTCATAATCGCTGTGTTCATGGTACTACGCCTGGAAGTCAGGCCTCTACCCGTTGGCGGATTACTTTACTGGTTATCGGGATTATTAGTGGTACACAAAAAAACTGCTCCTAAGAGCAGTTTAAGTGATAGTCTGTCAATCTACCGTCCCAATATTCTCCAAGTGCAATGAACTTTCGGAGTTAACACCCGCTTCCGTACTCAGAGTAGTAAGTGCTTGTTTAAGATCCTCTTTATTCACATACACGTATGGACTCTTCCAAAGAGATTCCACATGTAAGGAATTGATATGATCTGGTTTGAGTTTGGGGAAGTTCAACAACCATTGCTGGAGATCTGCTTGTGGAATATCAGTCTTCACATTTTCACCGATGATGTCCAATACATTCCCCCATTGGGACACGCCTTGGAAATTCCCTAGCTTATCCAGAATCTGCTTAATTACTTGCTGCTGTCGATCATTGCGCTGAAAATCGGAGGATTCAGCCGTTCCTTGATTCGATTTGCGGTAACGCACAAAGTCAAGCACATGTTTGCCATCCAGCTTCTGCAAGCCCTTCTTTAAGTTGATGTTCGTTCCATCTGCCGAATCGATATATTTCATATCCATATCGACATCAATGGTTAGCCCGCCAAGCAAGTCCACCGTCTCCTTCAGCACATCAAAATTCACCACAACCATGTGATCAATTGGCAGACCTAGTAAATTGCTGAAAAACTCTTTTGTATTAGGGATAGCTTCAGTTTTATCTTTTATGTAATGGTAAGCATAATAATAATTAGCTTTGCGAGAGGGCAACGATTTAGGTTTTAGCAACAAATCCCTCGGTATAGATAAGAAACTCGTCGACTTCGTGTCAGGATTGAAGCTGACAAGCATTAGCACATCGGTATTCATTACCCCACCACCACCGTCCCGACTATCTACCCCGGCAAGCAGAAAAATCATAGGTTCAACCGATACCGTCGCCTTTTTTTCCTCTGGGGCAGCGGTTGGTTGGACGTTGACTGGAGCAGCCATGCGCTCTATCGCGTTATCCGTCTTTTTGTATAAATACCCTGCATATACTCCAATTCCGATAATCGTTGCACCTAAGATAAGTCCAATGCTCGTCAGAATTTTACGAGTTGTTGTCCATTTGCGTTTGTTAGTCATAATTCCCTCCACTCAGTTCCAGTAGCTTTTTCAATCCGTGCTTTCATCCTTATGGACTTTCACACTTAGCACTATGCCAATCGCAATCATATTAGTAAGTAACGAGCTACCTCCATAACTAATAAACGGCAAGGATATCCCCGTCAGGGGCAGCAATCCAAGATGCATTCCAAGGTTAACAGAAACTTGAAAGATAATCATGGCGATAAACCCGGTGACAACATATGCCCCTGCACGGTCCCTGCTTTCGAGTGCGATAAAGATCATTCGATAGACGAGCAATAAATATAGCATCAGCAAAATGGATGAACCTATAAAACCGTATTTTGCACCGATGACTACATAGATCGAATCGGAATACGCGTATGGAATATATCCTTTTCGCAAAAAAATACCTTCACTACCCGATAATCCACCGGAGCCAATGGCTATCATTGCGTTTTTGACATGCCAAGATTTATCGGGATCACTCTGCGGGTCCAAAAAAGCCTGAATTCGTGATAATTGATGGGGCTCGACAATCTTAGATAACAAATCGAAGTTGGCATAATAGAGCCATAGTATCGTGCCAATCGAAATAATCACCGCACCGAGGATCAAGATCATATATAGAGCACGGATGTTACCTATCCAAAGCATACTAAGCAATATGCCCGCAAAAACGAGTGCTGTACCCAAATCGGGTTGATCCATGATCAAAATAAAAGGAATTAAAAAAACGAAACAAACCGGCACTAAATCTTGAAAAAAGCGAAGCTGCTGTCCTTCTCGTTTACCCAATAGATGAGCAATGAGCAGCACCGTACATATTTTAGCCAGCTCGGAGGGCTGGAGCTGAAAGCTTCCAATACTTAACCAACGCACGGCACCATTGAGGTTCTCCCCAACCAGCTTAACTAGCACAAGTAGACCAATACCCACGCTATAAAAGAGATATGCTAACCAACCTAATAGAATCTTATAATCTACCAATGCGATGAATAACATGGGTATGCAAAATAAAGCAAATAAATACAACGAACTGATGTAAAGACCATCTAACCGTGTATCCGTAGTCGCGCCATAAATAGCAACAGTACCAATACCAACTAGGCATGTTACGAGAAACAGTACGGATCTGTCCAGCTTTGCAATTTTGGTGGTGAGAAACATGATACAACCTCTATTTAATTTCTGTATTTTTCTTGTTGTAAAATGAGCATCATAAATAATCCGCCTGAGCACTAATACATCTTGTTTCAAGATGAAGCTGAAGTGCAGCGGATTATAAAGTGGTATGATTATCTCAGATCAAATTTGTCCTGATACGCCTTCTTCGATAACAGCTTTAATTTATCTTCACTCAGCGTATAAATATCCAGCCCGTTCCCTGCCTCGCCCAATGACCAGCCCAGCGCGAGCTCGTTATGGCCATCATCATCGACATCATAGAATTCGGCATAATCCAAGCCATACCCAAACCCCTCAACCTCCGAAATCTTTTGCCACGCTTCATTTTCCTGCCTAAGCAGCATTGCTTTTATAGAAGAACCTTTGTTTTTGCTGTACTCATATACAACTACCGCTTCATCGATTCCGTCTCCATCCATATCCCCAAAGGAGATAGCATTATCCTCTTGTCCATCCAACGGAGTTATCAATTGAGCTTTGTCGGGAAGCCATTTGATAAATTCCTTGCTCGTTTTGTCTCGCTGCAGGCTTGCTTCTGATGATGGAGGCTTAATCAGCTCTCCTGGTGTCGCCGGCACTCCGCATCCTCCGAGCAAAAGTATCGTTGTTAACATAGCACCTATCTTTATGAATTTGCTCGGCATTTGGATCATCGACTCCTCGCTTGTCCGCATATATAGTATTTTATCTGTGAAAGAGATGAAAGTGGTTATGAAATAGTTAAATTTGAGCTCTATTTATATCGGCAAGTCAAATTGGACAATCGTCCCCTTACCTAAAGTACTGCTTATACGCAGCTCGCCATGATGCAACGTAATAATCTGTTCCGAGATGGACAGTCCCAAACCGCTGCCTGACGCCTGTTGATCCCCTTTGTAGAATTTTCGCCGCACATTCTCTAAATCCGCTTCTGCGATGCCTGACCCAGTATCCTCAACCGTAATTACAACTTTCCCTGGAACCGTATGGGCAGTAATAAGAATTCGGCCCGAGGAACTAGTAAATTTGAGCGAATTATCAATGAGATTAATCATGACTTGCTTCACACGATTCTCGTCAGCTTGAATGACAGGCAGATTCTCTTCTATTTTCACTTCGAGCAAGATGCCTTGTCTGGTTGCTCTAGGGGTGAGTTGTCTGCCAATATGCTGCAACAGCTCTGTTAGATCCACAGTTGTGAAGTGAATTGCGATTCTTCCGTTATCCAATTTGGAGAAATCCAATAATTCATCCACCATATGAGTCAACCTGTCACTTTCAGATTCAATGATATCTAGCCCATCATGAAACAGAGCCTGGTTACTCTCCCCACCCGCCTTCAAGGTGATTACCCAGCCTTTGATCGAGGTCAATGGCGTACGCAGTTCATGGGATACGGATGCGATAAAATCATTCTTAAGCTGTTCACTTTTCGAGATTCGACTGGCCATCATATTCAATGTATCTGCCAAGGAACCAAGCTCGTCTTGATAGCGCTTTTGTACTCTTATGCTAAAATCTCCTTCAGACATTTGGTCTGCTGCCTGTTTCAGATCTTTAATGGATCTGGTTATGGTCCAAGATAGTAATAATCCAAGCAAGGTGACGATACCAATCACGAGCAAACCTACCCCGATCAGCAAAACCGCAATTTGATTTACTGTATGTATCGTTTCCGTTAAGGAGGTAATAAACCTCACTTCCCCGACGATGTTACCTTTGGCTTGTAAAGGATAGGATACCGTAAAAATAGCTTCCTCCGTTACAGGGTCCTCACCCTTCCAACTGCCGGGCTGCCCTTTTATGGCTGCTTGCACATCCATATTATCTGTCATCGTAAAATCGCCTTGGATTCCATTAGAATCCTGCAGCAGCCGACCTTCAGCATTAATAATCTGTACCTGTGCATCGGAATGGCTGGCAAAGCCCTTTAACAACCTATCCGATTGTTCCTCTAAATCCTCATCGCTAAAATATTGCTGATAAAAAGAAGCCGACAGTTCTGCTTGATTCATCAGGGTTTGCTCTATATTATGAAAATAATAATAACGTACAGATAAATTAAGAATAATCTCAAGAATGAGCACAGTAAGACAGATCACTACAAAATAGCTTCCTACTAATCTTTTCTGAATACCCATTCTTCAACCATCCTTTCTAAAGCGGTATCCGAGCCCCCATACAGTCTCAATCCAATGCGGGTTAGAGGCATCCTCTTCAATCTTTTCTCTTAGCTTACGCACGTGAACATCTACTGTTTTCGGATCACCAATAAAATCCTCACCCCAGACCAGGTTCATTAATTCATTCCTAGATAGTGCTGTATCCGGATGCTCTAAAAAGGTCTTCATCAACTGGAATTCCTTCGGGGTTAATTCAATAATGTCATCGTGCTTAAACATCTTGTTCGAGTTCAAATCCAGGCGAATCGGTCCAGCTTGAAGGACAGTTTTTTGCGGTTTTAAAGCTGTTTCTGTACGACGCAATATCGCTTTGATCCGTGCCACCAGTTCTAATGGATTAAAAGGTTTCACAATGTAATCGTCGGCACCCATTTCAAGGCCATTGATTTTATCCAGATCTTGTCCTCTTGCTGTTAAAAAAATGATAATGACACCAGGGTCCTGCTCTCTTAGCTTCCGGCAGATCTCAAACCCATTTAAATCCGGCAACATGATGTCCAGAACAATAACGTCTGGCCGGTTCGCCTCAAAGCTCTGCAATGCTGCTTCTCCACAAGCAGCCTCACTAACCACAAACCCATTATTCGTTAAATTGATAGCTATAAACCTTCTAATATTATCGTCATCTTCCACAATAAGTACTTGATTGCGTTCTACAGTGTTCATGCTCTTCCCCCCCTATAACCCAGTATTCAAACATGCAAAAAAAACAAAAAAACTCTCCCAGTAAAGAGAGAGTCTTGTCTCAGATCCCTGTAATTAAATCACAAGTGGATATTACTCTATATCTCTATGCTTGTCAAAAATCTAATCCAAATACACAGCCTTACCCGTTTGTGCAGATTCATAAATCGCTTCTAATATTTGCGAAACAACATATGCCTGTTCAGGTGTTACAACCGGGTCTTTATCCTGTTCAATAGCTTCGATCCACTTTCTTAATTCGATGTCAGGTGCACTTTCTGCTTTACCTTCATAGTAAGCCACGCCGCCTGCCCCAAGCTCAATTTTATTAGTGTACAGCTTGCTGAATTTCTCTCCGTTAATTCTAAGTCCATCCTTCATATCTGCACCTGCTTCAGTCCCGCTCAAGCTGCATTTCGCTTCATGCACATCCAGAGAATTGAGTGCCCAGCTCGCTTCCAGCATAATTGTGGCGCCATTCTCCATTACGACCATCCCAAAGGCTGAGTCCTCCACGGTAAACTTTTTAGGGTCCCAAGGTCCCCAAGCGTTGGCGGCCTCTTCTTTTTGAGACAGTTCGTGATATTTAGTGCCCAGCACGACTTTTGGTTTATAGTTATCCATCATCCACAGCGTTAGATCCAGCGCATGGGTTCCGATATCGATCAGAGGTCCTCCACCTTGCTTCTCTTCATCGAGGAATACTCCCCATGTCGGTACCGCTCTCCGTCTGATGGCGTGTGCTTTTGCAAAATAGATATGACCAAGCTCCCCGGACTCACATGCTTTTTTCAAATATAAGCTGTCTTCTCTGTAGCGGTTGTCATATCCAATGGTTAGTTTCTTGCCTGTACGTTTTGCTGCTTCCACCATTCGTTTGGCATCTGCTGCCGTCTTGGCCATTGGTTTTTCGCACATAACATGTTTTCCTGCTTCAAGGGCTGCAATTGAAATTTCTGCATGAGCATCATTCGGCGTAAGCACATGAATAATATCAATCGAATGATCTTTTAATAGTTCTGTGTAATCCGTATATACAGCAGCTTCGCTAGTACCGTATTTCTCCGCTGCTTCTTCAGCACGTTCTTTAATAATGTCACAAAAAGCTACGATCTCCACTTTACTTTGCTTGCTCAAACTTGGAAGATGCTTGCCATTCGCAATTCCACCACATCCAATAATTCCTACGCGAAACACTTTACTCATATCTTTCACCCTCACTTCTAATTAGTTTGTTTTGTATTTCGATAAGTTGCTGGAGTCATGCCTAACCGCTTGCGGAAGACAATATGCAAATATGTAGCATTCGTAAACCCTTCCGTTTGAGCGATTTGTTCGATCGGACAATTGCTTTCTTCAAGCTTACGGCAGACCGCTTTCAACCTTATATCCTCAAGCGCCCTACTGAAAGATTGATCGGCGTTAACTTGTTTAAATACTCGCTGCAGCTGCCTTGAACTAATATTCAGCTTTTCCGCAACATTCTCCAAGGTAACAGCTCCTGAATAATTAGCTTCCATATATTGAATGGCGTATTGGTACCGATAAGTTGACATATCTCTAACAGGTGCTTCTGTTCGAATTCCACCTGCATCATACGCTCTTACTGCCTTTAATAAAATGCTGATTACGAGATGTTTAATGGAAGTGTAATATCCCGTTAGTTTACCTTCACAAGCTTCATAGGCTTCAAGAAAACATTTCATAGCGCTGTGATAATCTTGCGCTGGAACTAGTGGTAGCTGCTTTAGCTTCTGAACACAGGTCTCAGCCTCCGCAACCTCCCAAGGATCAACCTCCTCTCTGATCTTCTCTTTGATGTCCACATGTAGACACAGTTCTTCCATAGAATCATCTGGATCCGCCTCTTGGCGGTGCATGACACCCGGTCCGGTTAAATAAAACATTCCCTCAGACAAGGGGTATTTTAAATCGCCAAGAGTCACTTCTCCCTTTCCTCTTGGAATAAAATGAAATTCGAATTCAGAATGATTATGGAAATCTATGACTCTTCCCGGCGGAAAAGAGGTCAAATGAAATCTAAGAACTGTTATCTCGTAATGTCCCCATTGGATTGAAATATCCAATCTTTCGAGCATATCATGCTTCTCAAACATCATCTCATAGGGAAAGTTACTCAATGTTAAATCCTCCTAACAGGTGGAGACCGGTTAAGCGTCTAGATCTGCTAACCGAATCATACGAGCTTCTTTAGCAGAACGATTCGCCGCCTCCATTAATCTCGTAAGCTCCACAGCAATTTGAACATTCTCGGTGGCGTAAGTATCCTTTTGGATATGATTAACCCACTGATGGAATGCGCTTTCACGATTAGCATGTAGCGCTACTTCTTTCCATCCTTCCTCTTTGTCAGCGGATTTGTTACTTCTAAGAAGAAGCTTATCCTCTGGTGTTCCGTAAAGAAGAGTCCCCTCGGTTCCATGTACCTCGATGGTAAACGGCGAATGACTATTCACGAAACCAGCCTCGACCACACCAATTGCTCCTGAATCCGTAAATAATGTTACCACTGCATTATCTTCTACTTCCTTGCCCGTTACATAACCAAAATTAGCACTTACACCGGTCACATCTTGACCTAAGAAAAGCTTCGTCAAATACATAGGATGACAGCCTAGATCAATCAAAGCTCCGCCACCACATTGTTCCAAGCTATAGAAATGATCGGGAAGCCAGTTTTCTGTAGCCCCATTATGAGATAAGCGAACTCTAACGTAAGTAATCTCTCCGAGCAGTTCTTGACTTAGAACTTCTTGAATCGTTAATGCGTATCCATCATTTAGACGAGGCAAGGATACGGTCAGCTTCACCTCGTTCTCTTCCACTGCGCTTATGATCTCTTCAACTTCTTTATGTGTGGGGGCAATTACTTTTTCCGTAAAAATATGTTTGCCCGCTTTAGCCGCAGCAACAATTACATCTCTGTGCACATTGGTCGGCGCATCCACTATGACGGCATCTATATCCTCTTGCGCAAGCAGGTCATCCAGTGATTCGAAAAAAGGAACATTTAAGCTTTCGGCAGCTTTTTTCCCACGCTCTGCATCTTCATCCCAAACTGCAGCCAATACAGTATCCTCATGTTCTTGAGCTTGCTTCGTATAGTCCCAAGCATGTACATGCCAATAGCTAATCTTACCAATTCTAATCGTCATTTGCTTGTGCCTCCCGTATATATGTTATTCTGACATCTACTAATAAAATATCACAGAACAAAACCCTTTATTAGTAGGAAAATGCGACATCTAATATATAATATTACGACACGTTCGTTTCATATGATGTACAATTTCCATTTAATCACTTCTTACATTACACAACCAAACCATATGATCGGAATCGGGTCCCCAATAATCTTTTACTACCTTATAAGGCTCCCCAAATTTACGCTTCCACTTGATTTGTGCACGTTTATAGCCACTGTCTAAACAAAATTGCTCGATCCCTTGTTCGTTTAGAAATATCATCATTTTCTTAATTAATGCCGAACCAATCCCTTGCCCCTGATAGCTTGGCAACACGTATAAACTCCCCAATTCCCCCAAATGATCCAACTGATGTTCTGCACAGATTTGAATAGTCTCACCACAGGGACCATAGGAAATCGTACCCACAACCTTCCCATTGATTTTAGCGATAAAGAAATAAATATCCGAGTTTGCCTTTTCCAGTGAAGATAGCGCCTTTTGCTTTTTATGATCGGTTTCACTTTGTATATCCTCTTGTAAGTGACCTAATCCCTCTTTGTTAAAGGCATCCGATATTGATTCTTCAAATACCCGGCATGTAGATACATAATCGCCCTCAGTGAGTGTACTAATAGTTAAATGTTTTGTCTCATTCATTATGTTGATCTCCTCTGCAATAATGTACTATAAACAATCAAGTTATGAGGTTTATATTCATAAGACAACTTTTACTGGAGGTCATCATGAATATAATTTCCTTTCTTCTCTATTGCATTGTAGTTACATGTTCACCCGGTCCTGCCAATATTGTTATTCTTTCTTCCGTGCAACATTCAGGGGCTAAGAAAACCATGCGGTATGTATACGGGGCTACGATGGCTTTTGGTCTATTGCTTATCCTTTCTACCTTGATGAATCGTGTTCTGGTGGAGGTCATCCCAAATATCCTGATCATTATGCAAGTCGTCGGAAGTATATATATGCTCTATCTTGCTTATAAAATCTTTAAAATGGGTGCAATGGAAGACAAGCCTAATCCAAATGCCAATTTTCGGTCAGGTTTACTTATGCAGCTTGTGAATCCTAAAGTGCTCTTATTTACTTTAACAGTCATTCCCAGCTATGTAATGCCATTCTATACTTCTTCTCTCACCTTATTTATGTTTGTTATAATTATAACTGTGATCGGATTTTTTGCTTTTACGACATGGGTTGTATTTGGGGCAATCTTCAGAGCATTTCTGCAAAATCACCAAAAAGTTCTAAATACTCTGATGGCACTATTTTTAGTATACTCTGCCATTATGATATCGGGAATCCTATAAGTCGTGGAGGTTAAGAGCGTGGAGAAATTCAACTATAAAAAGTCAGCAGATATCCTAACATTGTCAGCTAGTATGAGTGATTTCACTTATAAAAAACATTGCCATGAGGAATACGCAATCGGTGTCACCTTACGTGGCATTCAGCAATATAACCTTGATGGTAGCTTGCAATCCTCTCATAAAAATGGCGTAATGCTATTTAATCGAGAGCAAACGCATGACGGCAATTCATATGATAAAGCAGGTATTGATTATGTCATGCTATATATCAAACCAACCTTGATACAAGAGATCCTTGGAAAAAAAGAACTTCGCTTCGCCTCTCCCATTCTATACGATGACAAATTGGCACAGTGCATATTAGCGCTAAGTCATGCCATCCAGAATGGCAAAGAGGAGTCCTTGTGCAGTGAGCTGTTGTTAAGCCTGGTTCATGTAGTATCTAATACTGAACTAGTTACAGAGCACAGGATAAATAATAAATTTGTCAAAAAAGCAAAGGAAATGATGTACTGCAGTTTAGAACATGTATTGAAACTAGATGATCTCTGTAAAGAGTTTGGACTTTCCAAATATCAATTTATCCGAGAGTTTAAGACACATACAGGAATATCACCTTATCAATTTTTCTTGAATTGCAAGGTAGAGCATGCCAAGCAGTCCATTGAGAAAACTAAGGATATCTATGCCGCTGTAGTAGATTGTGGATTTGTGGATTTAACTCATTTGAACCGGCATTTTAAAAGTGTATTTGGCATAACCGCACATGAATACAGGTTACAACTGCATTGAGCAGAAGTAACCTGTATTCATCATGATTTATGAAATTTGACCATTCACCATTGTCCAGCACACTTTAAATTCATCATCCAAGAGGACCAGATCAGCATCAAAGCCGGATGTTATTGTCCCCTTTTGTTGAAGTCCAAGAATATTGGCCGGCGTAGTTGAAGCCATCTTTACGGCGTCTATCAATGGAATTCCAGTTTCGACAGTATAACGTAAGGCTTCATTCATAGTCACTGTGCTTGAAGCTAGCGTTCCATCCTTCAGTCTCGCTACCCCCTCGGATACTGTAACATGATGGCCTCCGAACATATAATCCCCATCACCTAATCCCATAGCTTGCAGTGCATCTGTAATCAAGACCATTCCTTCTGGTCCTTTCAAGGTATGCATTAATCGAATAATTGCAGGGTGCAGATGGACGTTGTCCACAATCGCTTGAAGGCTTACATGCTTCTCTTCAAAAGCAGCCACAATTACCCCTGGATCTCGATGATGGATAGGCCGCATGCCATTAAAACAATGCGTAACATGACTTGCCCCCGACGCAAAGGCTTGTTTAGCTTCTTCATATGTGGCATCCGAATGAGCGATGGCTATAACTACACCCTTTTCTTTCAAAAAGGAAATGAGCTCCATCCCTCCCGGCAACTCCGGAGCGATTGTAACCATCTTAATAAGTGAACCCGCTTCTTCAAAAATCAGGTTCATTTCCTCTAAGTTGGGATGGCGTAGATACTTTTCGTTCTGCATTCCTTTTCGCTTCGGGTTCAAGTAAGGTCCTTCTAAATGAATACCTGCGATCTTTGCGCCCACTTCATGTCCGATCACACGCTTGACACTACGAATCATTTCTAAAAGATCTTCTAGCGTAGAACTCACAGAGGTAGCCAAAAATGAGGTACAGCCAGATGAAGCACAAGCACTTGAGACCTCTTGAATACTCTTTTCCGTACCGTCCATCATATCGAAGCCATTGGCGCCATGAATATGAACATCTATCATCCCGGGTACTAATAAATGGCCACCACCGTCAATCCGTTCATGTTGTCCCTCTGGAATCGAAAGATCCTCTGTATCTATCTTTATAATTTTCCCTTCAGAAATCCACACATTAGCCGCTGGGACAATACGATTCTGAAGCGCCACTTGTACATTTTGCAGAATATAAGACATAAATATCCTCCTCTGTTTTGTTATCAGTCTTGCTCTCGAGCCTCTTCAGTTTCTTCTGGACATTCAATCACTGTGATGTTCTTCTGATCTAGAATTTCTCTGATCTCACTGGGGAGTTCCCGATCGGTAATTAGAATGTCAACGAACTCAAAGTCTAGACGGAAAAATGATTTGCCAATAAATTTGGTGTGATCAGCCACTAAGATGACTTGATCTGATCTTCGGGCCATTTCTCTCTTCACCCGCACATCTTCTTCATATGGATAGTAGAGTCCATCAGCACGGATCGCGGATGCTCCAATAAAGGCTTTATCAGCACGGATTTCACTAAGTTTATCGATAATAGAAGGGCCATATAACAGGCGGTTTTTCACATTCAAGTAACCACCAAGAACATAAATTTGCAGATCCTCCCGCTGTGACAAGATCCCTACGTTATCAATCGAGTGCGTAACAACCGTAATATCCTTCGCACTGATCTGTTCTGCTACAAATTGCACGGTGGTAGATACATCTAAAATCACAGTCTCATGATCTTGGATAAGCTGCGCCGCAGCCTTCCCTATCCTCTGCTTACTCTCAGATTCATCGATCAATCGATCCTGATAAGATAACAATTCTTTTTGTAACTCAGGTAACGATACCCCTCCATGCGTTCGGATCACAACACCTTCTTGTACTAATCTAACAATATCCCTACGTGCGGTATCTCTGGATACATCAAATTGCGTACAGATCTCTTGAACACTCATCGATTGGTGTTGTTTCAAATATTCGAGTATTTTTAACAATCTCTCCTCTTGAAACATCATGTATGCACCTCCTAAAGTCATCATAAGTTATTAAGTAAGTATTTGCAAGTATTAAATAAGTAATTATAAGTATATGTAAGTATTTCATGCAACTTATCTTCATTGATTTTCGCAAAAAAGACGTTAGCCAGATGAATGTACATCCGTTAACGTCCTTCAATTCACTTCATAGTGCGATTCCAACTCTTTTGGAACTTTCGAATAAAAACGATTTGCCCCACGTGATACGCGTTATGTGTTGTCACATTGCCTATTACTTCCCACCACTGACTGCCTTGGAATTCTTGAACATCGGCATCCAATTGTTCCTTTGTAATCAGTTCCTGCCAACGTAAAAGAACTTCTAAGAGTTGTTGTTGAAGCTCTTGGAACGTTACTCCTTCTGCAACGACAAAGGTATTATTGTTATCCACTGAAGGAACCGCATGGATACTCTTTTCTTTATACCTTGTTTGCCAAGTTTCATTCCAGTAGAGCAGATGCTGCACTATCTCAGCAATACTATTGCTTTCTTCCGTTACTTTCCAAAATGCTTCTTCTTCGCTTAAGTCTTTTACGGCTACCTCAAAGGGCACATACCAACTTGGATCATTCGCATTAGCTAGCAACTGGTTAGCCAGAACATCATATGCATGAAACATTCTTACTTCACCTCATTATTTAGATCATTATCAGCAAATCAAGTGCCGCAGAAGGTTCGATATGGACGTGCTGATTCCTCAGGTAGTGCCGAGTATTCATCCTGTTCAGGGGAATAAGCGTAAGGATTGGAAAGAGCTTTAAGCAATTGCTCCATCACACTGTAATCTTCCTGTTGTACTGCCGCTTGGAGCGCTTCTTCTACCCTGTGGTTCCGCGGAATGATCGCAGGATTACTATTGCGCATTAGCTGCAGCGAAACCTCTTTCGATTGCTGCTGTCTGCTAAGTCTAGCCTGCCATAACTCTTGCCACTTCGTAAATTCCACTGCACCAAACAGAGCGGTTTCTTCCAGCTTCTCTAAAGTTAGGGCACGGAAGGTATTGGTATAGTCTGCCCGATATTTCTGCATCAAATCTAGCAGATCCTCAATTAGCGCTACATCCTCTACCTCTTCGTTGAAGATTCCGAGCTTCGCCCTCATACCTGAGAGCCAGTGATGGTAAGACCGCTCTTTAAAATCTGCAATTTCCTCTTCAGCGAGCTGAATCGCCTGTTCTTGATCATCAGCCAGCAATGGCAGGAGAGTCTCCGCGAATCTCGCGAGATTCCAAGAGGCAATACCCGGTTGATTGCCATAGGCATAACGACCCTGCTGGTCAATGGAACTGAATACCGTTTCTGGATGATACACATCCATGAAGGCGCAAGGACCATAATCAATCGTTTCTCCGCTAAGCGCCATGTTGTCGGTGTTCATTACTCCGTGAATAAATCCTACCAGCTGCCACTTGGCAATTAATTCAGCCTGACGTCCAATCACTTCCCGAAGCAGGAAAAGATAACGATTCTCTTGAGAAACAGCTTCCGGATAATGTCTTTGTAATGTGTAATCTGCCAGAGTACGGACATCCTCAACAGTACCCCACGCTGCAACATATTGAAAGGTGCCCACCCGTAGATGACTTGCAGCAACTCGGGTCAGAATAGCACCCGGCTGCTCTGTTTCTCGAATGATCGTTTCTCCAGTAGTTACCACTGCCAAGCTGCGAGTGGTAGGAATACCCAAACCATGCATGGCTTCGCTGATGATATATTCACGAAGCATCGGTCCAAGTCCGGCTCGGCCATCGCCACCACGAGAATATGGTGTTCTTCCCGCGCCCTTAAGCTGAATGTCTACGCGTTCACCTTGGGGTGTGATCTGCTCACCAATCAGCGCAGCTCGGCCGTCACCTAACATGGTAAAATGTCCGAATTGATGTCCAGCATACGCTTGAGCAAGGGACACAGTACCTTCAGGGACTTCATTGCCTGCAAGATTCTGAACCCCCTCCTTACTATGTAGTGCTGTGCTATTCAGCCCTAAGGCAGTAGCCAATGGTTCATTTAAAATAACTAGCTCCGGCTTACGCACAGGAGTTGGTTTGATCCTTGTAAACATGAATTCCGGCAGATGAGCATAACTGTTCTCAAAGTTCCATCCTATATCTATCTTCTCCGTCATAATATCTCCTTTTTATACCATCAGTCTATGCCTTTATGATCTCAGAATAAGTTATGTTAAAATTTAATGCAAATCTTCGCAATAACAAATACCCTTACTGAATAGATAAAAAGACCGCCCAGTCTCCTGCCATTCATGTAGGGAACCAGACGGTCTTAAATTATGATGTTCTAACCTGTTATTACCTTAAAGGAAGCTAATTCGCTCCGCCTTTGGAGAGCATGATATTTAAGATGGTCTTGTCAGTATCCGCCAGACCTTCCTGAACCAGCCGCTCCATGTTGCGGATAGTGTCTTCCACCTCTTCGAAAATAACTCCATCCTTGGTTGTAGGAGCAATATTGTTCATCGCCAGTGTGGCTGCCTGAATCGCCGTATTGGTGGAGGTGGATATCTTCAACGCACAGGTTGAATTTGCACCGTCGCAAATCATGCCTGATAAAGAGGCTATCGTATTCTGTATCCCATGCTTGATCTGCTCAAGAGTGCCGTCCATGAGATAGATGATCCCGCTATTCGCTCCAACTCCACCTGCAATTCCTGAACCACATAAAGGCGACAACCGCCCAATATAATGCTTGATATGCACAGTGACCAGATTACTTAGTGCAAGCGCCCGAGCTAGCGTCTCTTCATCCTTGCCAAGTAATTCCGCCAAAGATATAACAGGAAGCGTACAGGCGATGCCTTGATTACCGCTACCCGCTGTTGTCATCACAGGCATTGCGCTGCCATCCATGCGAGCATCTGAAGCCGCAGCAGTAGCCGCTATTATTTTGTTCGCTACATCATTGCCGAACAAATTCACAGCAGATTGCTGATTCATCTTCTTCCCTACTTGCAACCCATAATCGCCTCGGAGTCCCTCTTCGGAAATCGCTTTGTTCATCCGAGCGCCTTCCAAGAGGAAGCTAAGGTCTGAAAATGGAGCCGTAGTTATAAACTCGAATATCCGATCTACAGAGCCTTCATAGGCTTCAGTATCAGAAAGTCCAGGCTTGCCACAATCTGCTTTAGACTTCTTAGGTGTCACTTTTTTTCCGTCCAGAGCCAGATATTCTATATTAGTGTGTTCTTTAGCAAGGATGGCAGTCGCTGTATGATTCTCTGTCTTCACCTGTGCTTCAATATATAATTTCTCAGGAGTGTCCATTATCTCCACTTTTAGCAGCTTTCGATCAAGCAGGTCATTTGCCAGCTTTAGCTCATCCTGAGTCAGACCTGATAGGATTTCCAGCTCCTTGTGCGAACGTCCGACCACCGCACCAAGGGCTGCTGCGATAGGCAGACCTGTCTGGCCTGTCCCAGGGATGCCCACTCCCATTGCATTTTTAATAATATTACCACTGAGATGCAGCTGAATCCCCGTTATTTCTTCCTCGAGAAGCTCTGCCGCCAAGGAGACGGCATACGCAACTGCGATCGGCTCTGTGCAGCCTTCTGCCGGTACGACTTCCTTGTGCAAAATTTCCAATAAGTTGCCCATGTATGCTTTTCCCCCTTCTCTCTCCCACTTGGAGTCATTTCTATATAGTAACGCAGAGTGAAGTTTCAGGGAATCCTTTTTCCTTTTTCTTCTCTAGAAGCTTCTGCTAGATCAACATCTTACATGCTTGCGTTTAAAACCAAGCCGAGCTTTGTCGACTGCTTTTTGAATATTTGCGTACGCGTGAATCAATTTACTTTTTGCCTTATTCTTATCAACTTCAATTGGCCCTACAGTTCTTGCGGTTTCACTGGCCTTATCATGAAGTGGCGAATAAGATACGGCCACTGTGTACATGAAATTATTCATTGCGTATTGGGTACGTTCTGGAGAATCATGAATCGTATTTTCCACCATCTCAAGCATACCAGCAAGCTTGCTTTCGGAAAACTCAACATCCGGCCGACTGCCAAGCAGCCAGCAGTAACAGCTCCAGCCCGCTGACATTCTCAGCTCTTCACCACTCGCGATCCATTTATCGGCAACTTGTTGTGCAATATCTGCTTCTGCCAAGGTTACTGCCACTACAAAGTCGGACAGCATATAAAAATAAGCCGCATCCATCCATCGGTCATAATCCGCTTCCGTCATTGCATTGGGATCAGCAATGATGCCAGCAAAATACATGGCATCATAGTTCCCTGTCGCGTAAAGTTCCTCAGCCAATGGCTGATTTATTTTGGTTTTCTTGAAAATTGGCTTCATTGCTCCGGTAGCCACGCCAAATAGCGGTTCCTTTGCTCCATTAGACATATATATTTTCTTGGTTCGTTCCTTGCCAAGCGCTTCCAGCTCCTGCATGACCATCTCTAAATCCACTATTTAACACTTCCTTTTTCAAAGTTCTTTCCCAAGCTATCTTAGGTTTGTACTAGTTAAAGAAAGTGTACTGTATGGGTTTCCTTGTCGCAAGTTAAGTTTCCTAAGAAATCCTTATGGGTGCGCAAATAACCACCTATATTATTAGGTGGTTATTACCTCAACCTTTTACAGAACCGATTGTAATCCCAGCAACGATCTTTCTGGACACAAGAAGATAAAGTATAAACGTGGGCAGGAACACCAGAAGTGACGCAGCAAAAATACCCGAGTAATTACCAGTATTCGTATATCCTACTACGATGGATTGAAGAGCTAATGCTATTGGATGTCGATCCGGATTATTAGCAAAGATCAGAGCATAAAAATATTCATTCCAAATCCCCATCACATTAAAAATCGTTAATGTCAAAATACCAGCCTGTGCCATAGGTAAGATGATTTTGATAAAAGCTTTAATCGGCCCACATCCATCGATCGCTGCTGATTCCTCCAATTCTTTCGGAATGGATGCAAAGAACCCTGTAAGCAAAAATACAGCAAAAGGGACATTCGTAAAAATGTATACAAAGATTAACGTAAATGTTGAGCCTGTTAAATTCAATGAATAAAATAACGAAAACAACGGGATCGAGATCAATAGCCCCGGAACTGATAATGCCGAGATAAACATTAAATCAACTAACCTTTTTCCCCTAAACTGAATTCTTCCCAATATATAAGCAGCCGGAGCTGCAACAACAATAATACCTACGCAAGAGGTTACCGTATAAACTAGACTGTTCAAAAAGTACAAGCCGATCTTCGTTTCTTCGAATAATCGGGTATAGTTAGAGAAATGAAATCCGCTCGCCAGTAGTTTGTTCGTAAATATCTCTCTTGTCGTGCTGAGTGAAGCAAGGAATGCGTATCCAAAAATAATAATTGTAAAGATAAGCCAGACTACTAATGGAACATATCGTATGATTCGAGTGATTGAGTGAAAACGCATATTGTCTCCTCCTTCCTAATATTCTAAACGATCCTTCCTAAACAACAGACCAATCAAGAAGGAAAATCCAATAATTGCAACAGTAATCAATACACCAATCGCAGCCCCTGCTCCAACATTAAAAGCTTGCGTATCAGAAATTCTCTCCCCACCAAATACCTTCAAGTACATATAATAGCCAGGAGTCATCGTATGTGGATCATTTCTCCCGAAAATGGAAGACCATACAAAGAAGTTAATGGCTGTAACCGTCCATAACACCAGCGTGGTCTTAAACACATCACGGAGTAACGGAAGAGTAATATGGAAGAACTGATATACTGTGTTTGCTCCTTCCAATAATGCTGCTTCGTAGTAATCATTAGGTATCCGATCCATGGCCGCACCAAGAATTAATAAGAAATAACCAATTGATCCAAAACAAAAAGCGATCAGCATGGATAAAAATAAATGCTGGTCATCCGTCCATTGAATATTGGCTAATTGTTCAAGTCCAAGAAGGCGAAATACATGTGTCAACAATCCAAAGGTTGGATTATACACATACTGAAGCCATATTACTGACATGACAACAACAGATACAGTATTAGGCAGGTAAATCAAGGCTCTCCAGAAGCCTTTGAAACGAACGCCGGAGGAAATAAGCACGGAGAAGAAAAAAGCCATAACGAAAACAATGAGTCCACCAATAATCCAAATCTTAAGCACATTTAATGAAGAATTTAAAAAATAGGAATTATGAAATAACCCCCAGTAATTGTCTAAACCAATAAATTTCCATTCACTGATACTACTGTTTATATTAGATATCTCGTAAAAGCTCATAAACACTGCCCGCAAGGTTGGATAAAAAAAGATCGACATATAAACCAGGATAGCAGGCAGAAGGAATAGCATAATAATCGGTTTACTAATTCTCATCTTTGTATCCCCCGCATCATAATGTGCAACTTATTCTTCCTTATACTTTAAAAAATCTATATGCAGCTGCCGCTATTGACCGCCACATATAGATTTACATTAAATCTAGATTGAACAAAAAGACTCGAGAAAAGGGAACGAAGTGACGGAGGGTAATTTTGGAATTGTTATGTTTTATTTACCGGCGTAGAATTTCTTAGCTTCCGCACTTAGCTTCGGCCCGAATTCTTCTGGCTTCAGTTTGCCAGTGATAAGTTCCATGAAGGTAGGCACAATGGTAGCAAGCGTAAAGTCTCCTCCATCACCAATACCTCCACCCCAAGGCATATTTTCTTTTGCATTTAGAAAAGCAGCTTCTGCTTCAGCAAGCATCGCAGGCCATTCAGAATCAATAGTTGCTGGGATCGCAAGTGCATCCTTCGCCATTTTTTCTTGTATCTGCTTACTAACGATATGTTTGATAAGCTCAAAAGCAGCCTCTGCATTCTTGCTCGATTTATTAATGAACATCCCTTGAGATCCAAAGATCAACCCTTGTTTTCCACCTTTACCGTTTCCATTTGGAACATCTGGGAATTGAAACGTGCCCCATTTGAAATCTGGTCCTGAGGTAGCAAGCACTTCATTCGGAAGCCATGTTCCATTTAGATAAGCGGCAGAACCACCAAGCACGAGATCTTGCTGAGCCGCAGGATATTTACTTCCGGCAATTTTATTAGAGAAAAAACCTTTAGCGTTTAAATTAGCCATATCTTTAGCGAATTGAAGAATGATTGGATCATTCCACATCTCACCGGTCTTATCCTGTACAAGCTGGCTTACCCAATCTGCCCCCATCGCATTTGCCAGATAGGATCCAATAAATAAGTCCCGATATGCGTCATCAAAGGTAAGCGGTGCTGAACCTGCTGCTTTGATTTTTTCAGCATCTGCAAGGAATTCGTCCCAAGTGGCAGGCGCTTTTGTTATCCCAGCCTTCTCATACACTTCCTTGTTATAGAAAAAGAGTACTGCATACGGTTGCTGCGGAATCGAATAAATACCTTCTTCTAAACCGTACTTTGTGGATAGCGATTGTATCCAGCTTAACAAGCTTGGAATCATTGAATCCTTTACTGACTTGCCTTCCATTCCGATGGATGGCTCCGCAAGCAAATCATCAAGCTTCATAACGTAATCTTTCATCCCTTGAATACCAGCTGGGCTACCTGGATCGGCTTCCCAGATATCAATTTGCTCTCCTCCATCCAAAGCAGGCTTGATCAATTTTAAGATATCACGACCGGTAAACTTCAGATCCACTTCAACTTCTGGATTAGCCGCCTTGAATTCAGCAACTGCAGACTCAATAACCTTCGCTTGTGGTTCAGTGCTGCTCCACATCGACCAGAATACTACCTTACCTTCTAGTCCAGAAACTTTAACTTCGGTGGTAGCCTCAGTTGTAGCTGTAGGGGTGTTCTCCTTAGTTGCTTCAGGCGGGGCAGCATTGTTCGTTGTATTGCTTGATCCACAACCAGCCAATAACGTTAGAACCATCGACATAGCAAGCAACAAACCTGTGAGCTTCTTTTGTCTTTTTTTCACGTGTGTAGCATCCCCCTCAAATATGAAAGTGCTTTCACAAGTAAGTATATAACGAAGCAACTCAGGTCTAACATCGACGATATTGAACAAAGCATGCACAATTTTATCTAAATTTTAATCACCTTCAGCATCCTAAAAAAAAGAGAGCTTCGATTAAAATCATCGAAACTCTCTCTTGGTTTAAGCTCCAACTATTCTAAAATCAATGTTATTAGGCGGTGGATTTAAGGTGATAGCTTCCTTCATTAATTCTTCAGATAATACATTGTTTCTGCTCTCTGCTAGCTTCTTAGCTTGATATTTATACCACAGCTCCACAATCGTAACTTCACCTTCACGAATCACAGCAAATTCTTTCTGGAATAAGTTTAATAGGAATTCATTATGATCCAACTCCTGAGCAGCAGCTCCAATAATAATTTGAAGACGATCACTTTGCCTGAACTCTTCAGGAAGTGATTCGTACACACTCCAAGCCTTAGCAAATTGTTTATTTCTAATCAACATGCTAATATACTCATCTGCAAATGCTCTGTCTGGAAAGCCATTGTATAAAGAATACGCCAGTTCATAATAGACCAGAGCCTGATCTGCCTCTCCTCTCTGTTCAGAGGTAATCGCCAGATTACGATAAACCCAAGCAGATGGCTTCAATTCAAGCGATTGATGCCATGCAGTTATAGCTTGATCTTCCAATCCATGCTCATAGAGCATAGTGCCGTAATGCAAGTAGGAATCCCACGTTTGATTATCTGCATGCTCTAGACTGGTACGAAGCAATTCCATCCATTCTTCTTGGACCATCCAAGAGGCCGGAATATCTTGCACATCTCCCTCTGGCAAACCACCTTCTTGTAACAGGCCTAACCATGGAAGTTGCGGTGCTGCAATACTGGATTCCAAGAATAAAAATCCATCCGGAATCGACCTTTCAGCATGAGCTTTTCTGCGAATGTCCTCGAGTGCTCCCCAGCCTGAGCCTGAGTGCAATAGTTCTGATGGTGTTAAATTAGCATAAGTTTGCAACTTCTCATGAAGAATATACACTTCATCTTCTTGCAATTGTTCATTGACTTGCGTTTCAATAAAATCCCGAGCCTCAGACCAATCCCTTTGATTTGCCTTATGTGCATCCACCTGAGTAACACCGAATATTTGCGTGAAATCCCATATTGAATTCGCAGGCATATCTAGTCCATGCATCTGTGTTGGAGCAAGCCCTGCTTGTATCTCAACATAATTACCTTCGCCTGGCTTCGCTAAGAAATCGCACCATCTTCTACCACCTGCATGGTTGCCCCAGCAAAATAACTTACGATATCTTAAGAGGCTAGTCGAACGTTCGTAGAATAAACTACCATCCTCATAGGCAATCGCTTCCCACGGGGATTTATAATCTGCTTCTGTCTGAAAAAAATACTCGTTAGAGAAAGGAATTCTCATTGGATATGACGAGTCTTCATTTGGAACTGAAGGAAGCACTGGCAAATCTCCCAATCCAAACCCCTTTACTTGGTGATCAATATAGATAACCTTACTAGTGGATGAGAATACTCTTGATTGCAAGGTTTCCGGTGCTGCAATATTTGTCCAATAATACATAGGAACCGACGCTTTGCTATCATTAATGATTCTTACATAGACAGAGAGTTCCTTAGCCCCTTGAGGAAGATGAAAATCAATATGCCAAAAAATGTTCTTACAACGCTCATATTCATAAATTCTTAGAAATTCATTGCCATTATCATCCATCAATTTGGCAGCATGTACGGGAGATGCGGTCGTAAAGGTGTGACCTACCTGTCCCACATTCCATTCAATCCCTCCAGAGAACCAAGCGTTAAGAATCGCTAAATTAGCCGGTTGAAAGACAGGATTTGTATACAGTATATCTTTATTCGTACGTTTATCTTTAAGCGAATAGAGTCTACCTCCATACTCAGGTAAAAAGACTGCTTTTAAGATGTCATTTTCCAATACAATCGACTTCATAACCATCGGTTTTCTTTCACGTGTATAGCGATCCTGCATGCGATAAGGTAAATATCTCCCACCTGTATGTTCACCCAGCTGCTGTCTCAATTCTGGCGTAAGTGTACCATTATCCCCCACTTTTGTATGATGGTCTCTGTTTCTGAACATTGGAAGAGGATTCTCTCCTTCTAATAATGCGCCTTCAAGAGTTAATGTTGAAATGACTACACTCATTCACGTCACATCCAATCCCATATAGTTAATCCAATTTTACACTGCTAAATGCTAAAGCTACCATTAACAGAATTGAACAAAACCTGTACGATTTAGGACACTCAATAAACAGGTTTATTCTTTAGAAGAACTTAATTCCCGCACACTCTTGGTTATTTTCTCAACCTCATCTTGCCACTGTTTAACAGTCAGCGTATTGCTCATTAGGCCAGTTATGGGGTTCCATATTGCCTCTACGTCTTTGATGACTAGCTGCGATGCTTGTTTCCATTGAAAAACAATCGGTGCTACATCTTTTTGAGATATCTGAACGGAATCATAGAATATTGGAGAAGTGTATGGCTTTACGATTTCCAGACCATTTTTAACCGTGACTATACCTTTGGATTTCTCCGCATTTAATTGAACGATATCATCATTGTATTGATAACGCAGGAACTCCTTGGCAAGTTCAATATTCTTCGCCTTGGCGGGAATAAACAGGCTATCCAAATAGGACATGACATACCTCTGATCCCCCTTATTAAACACAGGTGGTGCGAGAAAACCAAATTCGAATCCTTCTTCGCGTGGAGTGCCTTTCATTTCATTCTCTATCCATATTCCGCAGGGAATGAACAATGCCTTACCTTGTAGAAAAGCAGCCTGTGCTTGTGTATGGCTTAACTTAACGGTTCCTGGCATGACATAACCTTTTTGTGCTATAGCACTCAACACCTCAGCTATTTGTCTGACGGAATCGGACCTAAATGCATCCTTCTCATAATTTTCCGCCTTCCAGACGTCTTCCATCCCCCCTACAGATGCCACTGACGGCCAGAAAATAGACTCTAAATAACCCGGAAACAAACCTTGGTAGGTAAATAGTGATCTTCCATCCTTCTTAGCGAGCTCACCTAACTTCAAGAATTCATCCCATGTCTCTGGGAGCTTCCAGCCTTTTTTCTCAAAAAGAGTCTTGTTATAGATTAGCCCCATTGGAGAGGTATAGAACGGTGCGGCATAAATTTTTCCATCCCCTAAGGGATTAGCATAATCTAAAATACCATCCAGCATTTTATTCTTAAGAGGTTCTTGATTATCGAGAGCATTCCCTTCAAATACATCCGTCAAATCGAGTAATAATTTATCTCTTAACATTTCTTCAATCATACCTGTCGTCTCACTCTGTGAGATATAAATGATATCGGGTGGATTACCAACTGCGATTTGCGGTTTAAGTATTTCCATGATCTTGGGGCTTGCAGTCAAATTAACAGTTACCCCTGGATAGTCTGATTCAAATCGTTGTTTCACCGCAAGCCAATAATCCTTTCCTTGCCCTCCCTCAAATACAGCTAAGTTCAGAATTTTGTTCGCGAACTCATGTTTCACTTGGGAGGATTGTATTTTGCTCAGGCTCGAATCTGAAGGAGTACATCCTGCACTAGCCCATAATAATAGGATCACACCTGCGAATATTAAACTATTTTTAATAGATTCCACATATTTCATAACAGGTGCCTCCTCCTTGGACTTATTTAGTTGCGAGTAATTTCTTACGGAAATCTGAAGGACTAAGCCCCACGATCTTCTTAAATACCCGATTAAAATAAAACGGATCATCTATCCCCACCTGTGAAGCCACCTCTTTAATCCTCGTATCCGGAAGCTTTAACAATTCAATCGCTTTATTGATTTTTAGTTCATTCATATATTGAACAATGCTTCTACCCGTATCTTGCTTAAATACACGGCATAAGTAATTAACATTCATATTTACTTCTTGAGCGAGACGGTCAAGCGTTATTTTATTCTCAACATTCTTCTGCAAAATCTCCGTGATTCGAAGTACTTCTTTGCGATAAATATTACTTTTAACTTGATACAATAGATTAATGGCTTCCTGCATCGCTTGTTCAATAGATAGACTAAGCCCTTCCATAGACTCAGCTTGTGAAATATCACTCTCAAAACTCTCTAAGAGCGTTGTTGCCCCTACTCTATTTTGTTCAGTGGATGATAGTACTTGTGTGTTCCATTTTAAGATCAAGTTGTCTAGGTCAGATAATAATCCCAAAAGGTGAAATTTTAAGGCTGAAGGGTCCCATTTGATTTGTTTTGCCTCATTAAATAATATGCTTATATTCTCCAATACTAGCTTTGTGTTCCCTACTTCAACTGCTGCTTTGACTTGATCCAACCATTCCACATAATTAATGGAGTGTAGTGACTGGGTTAACTTTGAATGCCCAGCAACCAAGACAGATGCAGGCCCCGTATAAAAGTTGTTTGTAGATGCTCGCAGACACAAAGTGTATTGTTCTCTCAGCTGCTTCAAACCTACGAATGCATCACTTAATGTAATGCTGACACTTAAATTCAAATACAGCTTAAGCATCTGCACTAAGTTATTCATCAACAGTAACCAACTGGGTTCGTCAGAATAACCGCTCTGTTCATAAACTATAACAATATACTGATTACTCTCCATCTCTATGAAATCAAATGCAAAGTGATCAGACACGGTTTCTTTCACAATATTCGCTATAGAAAAGCTAAGTAGCCTCTTGTTATTAATTTTGCCGTTACTTAGCGCCTCCACATAATCATCGATTCTTATCATAATAAGATTACCAGCAAGTCTATCGAAGGGTATCCCGTACTTCTGTGTTTCTTGTAACAAATAAACCATGTCCTGCTCCTGATCTAAAAGAAGCTCTCTCCATATGCTGTTCCGTTGCTGAAGCTGCGTTTCATTAAGCTTAATTTTCATATGAATGTCCTGTTCTTTAAGCTCTCGTTCCGTTAATAATTGCTCCGAGATCTTCGTCAGCAAGACAATCAGCTCATCTGGCTTAAGCGTCAGCTTCAACATATAATCTTCTGCTCCAAGCTTCATGGCTTCCCGCACGTAAGCATAATCATCATAATTACTAAGCACCACAAACTTCCCAGTGAATTTGCGTTCGTTGAGCGTTCGGATTAATTCAAGTCCATCCATGTTAGGCATCACTAGATCCATAATCACGATATCGATCGATTCTGTCTCTATGACCTCAAGAGCTTTGTATCCATCTGCAACAGCACCCATTAATTTAAAACCATATTCATCCCATTTTATTAGTGTACTAAGTGCAATCCTCACTATTTTCTCATCATCCACAATTAGTATCCGCATCAGCTGAGTCCTCCTGAAGTGTAGAAATATAAGGTATCGTGATGATAACATCCGTGCCTTGATCAGGCTTACTCCAAATCTCTAATCCATAGGGGTCTCCATAATGTAATTTGATTCTCTCCCGTACATTTCCAATACCGATATTTGCTAATCGATTCTCTGAATGATTATCTTTAAGTTGCAATATCTCCTGTAACTTCTCAGCACTCATCCCTTTCCCATTGTCGCTTAACTTAATCTTTAACACCTCTCCGTTCAATTCAGCAGTCATTGTAATTCTAGGTTCCATATTCTCGCCGCTTAGTCCATGAATAATCGAATTCTCTACAATGGGCTGAAGCAAAAATTTCAACACTTGAGTATCTAATAACTGTTCAGGAATTTGCACATCAACCTGTAATGACATCCCGTATCTAATTTGTTGAATAACGACATAGTTCTTGATGTTCCGAAGCTCTTCCCCAAGCGTTATCCGTTCATTCTTCTGAACAATTGTACTTCGAAGTAATTCAGCCAGTGCACCTAAACCATTGCTTACACTATCCGCCTGACTTAGCATCGCCGTCCATTTTAACGAACTCAATGTATTAAATAGAAAATGCGGATTAATTTGTGCCTGCAACATTTGTAGCTCAATACCCCTCTTCTGTGCCTGTTCTTGCTCCACACGGTCAATCAATAGTTTGATTTCCTCGATCATGGCTTCAAATTTCCCTGAAAGGTATCCGATTTCATCCGGATGATTGTCGTTTATTTCTACCTTTAAATTACCTCGCATGACCTGGTTCATTCCACTCACTAACTTCTTAAGGGGGGTGGAGATACTAACAGAGATGAAGGTTGCAAATAAGGATGAAACAACTACACATATGACGGCAATGAAGAACATTTCATTTCTAATCTCTACAGATCCCATATTCAAGTAGGCTTGCGGAATTAAACTAATTACATTCCAATGAAGTACCTCATTATGTGTATTTAAGAAAAAGTAGGGTTCTGCCCGCAGCGTTACTGTCCCCGTCTCCATACGGGAATTAATCAAATGATTTAAAGTACGATTAGCTTCCAAATCTTGATCCGACTGAAACAAGTGGTTGTTGCTCGTCAATATTTCTCCTGCATCATTCATAATGATTTGTTCACTACCCTGTCCCATATTAATGCTTCCAAACAAAATCTGTGAGAATAATTCCTCATCAATCCCCATAATGACGAACCCTACAGTTTCACCCGATCCATATGAAAGTGGAATCCTCCTAGACATTGAAAGGATATTATCACCAGCTGTGGTATGGGCTGTGGTCCAGATATCTGCACTTTTATTCTGTTTGGCCTGAGCAAATATTCGCTGTTTATCCTCTGTAGTAAATTCTTCGTATCCATAATCGTACAGAACTTGTCCATTATTAGTTAGAATCTGTAGTGTTTTGATTGTAGCAAACAGCCAAAATTTATCGCTTAACACAGTGTCTTCAAACTTCTTATGTATGTTACTAATATCAAGATCACTCAATCTATTGTAGCGGAGCAGTGCTTGCTGAATATCTCCATTCAACATGATTTGATCGGCGAAAGTCTCATATTTGGCCACTTCTGTTCCGATCTTGCTTCCTAAGAGGCGTAATATATCATTTACAAAGGTAGTTGTCTTAGAGGTGATTGCTTCATTCGATTTATGGTAAGCTAGAAAGCCGAAGGTGCACAGTGGGATAATAGCCAGCAGCAGAAATGAAATCATTAAGCGTCGCTGAACTTTTGACTTTCGAAGTAATTTAATCATTTACGTACACTAAAGTTAGATTCATATCGTTAAACCTCCTAATAACAGATCATCTGAAGTAAGTATTCAAGCGGTGTAGAATTTAGCCCTTTCACATTAGTACAGGGTCTCGCATGATATAGGAATCTCTCCCTCGTCCCCCTAATATAGTTTAGGAAGAAGGGCGGGATGCACATGGGTACCAAAAATGATCAAGAGCAAAGGGCTATCTTTCTAGCTGCTATCTGCGGACAGACCTATGCGCAGTTCTCAAATAAAGAGGGTTCGTTCGTCGTTCCATTAGATTATCAGATCGTGGATACGATTGAAGCAAGATCCATCAGCGAGGTGTGGGAACGCTTTGGATTTATTTTGGAATCTCCACAAGAGATTATCGTTGCTTTCCGAGGAACCAGCTCCACAACCGATTGGATGTCAAACGTTATGGCCTCACAAGAGAGATTCAATTACATTAAAGAAGATACCCTTACCCACCGCGGTTTCACGAATATCTACTCATCAGCGCGCGATGGGATTATCTCTACACTCGCTAAGTTATCTCCCGATAAGACCTTATACATTACTGGTCACAGTCTTGGCGGAGCACTCGCCACTTTATGTGCTATTGATCTTGCGGCCAACACCTCGCACATCTCACCTATTCTGTACACCTATGGTTCACCACGTGTAGGCGATCCGAACTTCGTTAATGCTTTTAAACAATATGTCCGCAAGAGCTACCGTTATGCCAATCTCTTTGATGTTGTTACCTACGCGCCTCCACATGTATACAGGCTACCTAAACGGGAAACGAAGTACTATTACAGTCATGTCCACACTTTTTTATCACTGTCATTTCAGAATGGATCGGCAAGTGGTAATCATATGATCAGCTACTATTTCACAGAGCTATCCAAGCTTCAACCGCAATACTCCGAGGAACTTTGTCTAACGAACCCAGGATTCTGTCCAGTTGTAAATAACCCCATCATAAGCGCATCAATTCCACCAACTGCACCTCATGCGGAGACAACTTACTAATTAACGAATAGGTGCTCGTTATTTCGACTTGTTCAAAGGTCAGTTGCGGGCAGCTCGCTTGCTTCAAATAATTAAGGGTGTCAGCATCTATAGGATGAGGCGCCCCCATTCGTACCCACAGGTCGAAAACGCTTCCATTTTGTCTGTTAATTGTATGTCTTTTGATCGTATACGAGCCTGGCTGAATATCTGTAAGCTCCAACGTCAACTCTATGTCTCCACCTTCTTCGAACACATCGTATCTATTCATGCGATTAATGAGTGAGGCATCACCTTTTTGGTACAATGAATCGATATGCGCGTAAGCATACATCATCACCTGCAGCCCCATATCACTACTAGTAATGTAATATCCTTCCCCTTGATGAATGAATTGGCGGCCTAACTTTGCAAGCAGTTTAAACGCGTAGAAGGATGGCTTTGGTATCCCGTTATATGTCATCAGCCCCAAACCTCCATGAAACGTTTCTGACGACATTTTGAACTCCTCTAGCAAATCCGTAGCCGTCCAATAACCAAAACTATGGAGACCATCCATATTTTCCAGTACATTTTTCACGATATAGGCTGCCTTAAAGCATGTATCATTCACTAAATCACGGTGTGAGCCTGTGGCATTCCATTCTGTCATATGCAGTTCAGGAACATCACTTCCCATAGCTTCCGATACGGTTTTCTTCAATTTATTAATGACTCGCGATAAATATTCTGTATCCGCTGAAAGCTCTATTTTCTGAAACAACACATCCGGATTCTCTTCATAATCCACCTGAATCACTTGAGTTGATCTTAACGATTCATCATACGGATAACTGTGAAAGGATATAAAATCAGGCTTTACGCCTCGTCTGCACACATCATTCATAAACCTTGTCAGCCAATCTGACTGCATTAACGTAAGAGATAAAACACCTGGCCCCCCCACACGTAGCTCAGAATCTATGGATTTGATGGTTTGAAATGTTGAAATGAACAGTTCACAGTAAGCTTCATAAGTATCTGGCCAAAAAATATGGATTTCCGGTTCGTTCCACACCTCGAAATACCACTGCCGCACTTCATGAATGCCATATCTATGGATGTAATGTGTAATAAACTGATGAATCATCTGATTCCACTTACCGAGGTCCTTAGGACTACCCACCAAGCTCTTTTTATAAAAAACAGAACTAGCTCCCTCTCCCGCAAGCTGGCGTGGTAAAAAAGAAAGCTCTAAAAACGGTTTCAATCCGGAGCACAGTAAAAAATCAAATAATGAATCGCTATAAGCAAAGTTTAAGCTCACTTCTCCCCGCTCATTCTCGCCATAAATCATCATCTCATCATCAAAAATACCGTGAAACCGTATATACTGAAACCCAATCTCCTGTTGCATTTGCTTGATATGTCTTTGTACCTCTGCAAACAATACCTCATTGGCCTTTCCCACCGTCATGAGCTTCTTCCAAGTATGCGCAAGCTCCTTGCTTTGGTTAGATTTTACCGAAATCTCATGGGTCTGCTTATGTATATGAAGGGCAACTGGTAGATTGGAAGTAGCTGATAAATTCTTGTTAGGCAGATATTTGAAAAGCGACTCAAACGCCTGTGTGGGATTCATGTCAAAGTAGTTAAACTGGGCCACACTGCTTTTCTGAAATGAACTGCGTCCGTCCAAGACCGTCTTCCGGTATTCTCCAGGCGTCTGTCGATAGAACTCTTTAAACACCGCATTAAAGGATTTCAGGTTGGGAAACCCATGATCATGAGCGATCTGTGTGATGGATAGATTGGTAAGCGTCAAATCTTTTACAGCTTTATCCAAACGCACCGCATTCACATATTTGGTAAAGGAAGTACCCATATACTCTTTGAAAAAACGCGACAAATACGGAACGGTCAAATACTCCTGAAGAGCCAACTGCTGGATGTTAATTGCCCGATTGTAGTTCTCTTTGACATAAGAGGTAATTCGCAATAGCCGTTCACGATGCTTATCATCATGTTTCTCAGGACTTTGGTCTTGTTCACGAAACCCTTGCATGAGTAAATAAGTTAAATTAAGAAGACAGGACTGTATGCGTAGATGATACCCTTGTGGGCGCTTATTGTGGAGCAGCATCATCTCAGCCAGCAATGTACGAAGTTCATCAAACTTAGATTGTTCTTCATAGCTAGCAGCCGCAGAATTACAATCGAATAACATTCTTTCGATCTGAGGTTCAATCAGAAGTAAATAAGAAACTGGAATTTGCAGCGCTAGCACCAAATTATTCTCTTCAGCTTTAATCGCATGAATTTCATTAGCATTAATCAAGAACAAATCTTCTTCATTTAACTCTCTAAATCTGTCCTTTGTGAAAAGTTCAAGTTTCCCCTTGAGTACGAATAATATTTCAATGCTATCATGCCAATGATTCGGGACCTGATGGGTACTGTGCAAAAACATGTGGACCGGAAGATGATCGTCCATCTCAATATTTTCGTAGGTGTAGCTTTGCAACTAGCACCCTCCTCTCACTCTCTCAATAAATGTCTTATGCCCTATTATATTATAAAAAAAGCGATTGAATAGAACTATCCTATTCAATCGCTTGATACTATTACAGATGACTATAAATTCTGATTATAGTTGTGTATCCCAATAGCCACAAAACGGATCCACAGGATTAATTCCTTTAAAGGAGGAACGTCCCACAAGCTTCTCAATCAGTGCATCTACCACATAATTACTTGGTGAATAGGCATTAATGAACGTTGGTATACGCGGGACGTCGATCAAATGATAAGGATTCGCTACAGAAATGAACATCGTTGGCATTTCTTGAATAAACCATGGCATGTCTGCCCCAAATGGAGGTGCCCAATTAATCCGTACAACGGTTTGATTACTATGGGTCTCCAGATTTGAGATATAGACCGAAGCATCATAGTGATCCGTTAACGCTTTTACACCTCCGAACATGGCACTGAAATCAACTTCACTCTTATTAAAGAGCGTTACCTCGAATCCTTCCTCTTTTAGCTTGGAAATGAAGTACGGTGCAATATCTGCCCCTCCGAATAATCCTTCCTCGCCTCCTAGTGTGAATACCAGTAGACGTTTGTGACTCTCAGGACTAATGGGGAGCATCTCCTGTGTATCCTTCACTAATGTAACTGACTCATCTGCACATTCCTGAGCCCAACGCACATGCTCTTCGCAAGCAAGGACGGAAAGGGCTTCTTTTTCTGGAACGAGCGTGCCTTGTTGTTTCTTCTTATGAAGTCCCAGCGCAGCTTTCACTGCAAGAATACGAGTCACTGCTTCGTTCACGCGTTCCTCCGTCAGAATGCCGGTCTCAATTCCTTTCATCATATAGGCAAAGTCTTCTTCTAAACTCTTGTTAAAGAGGAACATATCACAACCTGCAGCTATGGATGTCGGAACCGCTAGCTCCCGCTTCATTGCCATCGTGAATCCCGCCATTGGCGTAGCATCTGTAGTAATTAATCCATTAAAGCCGAGCTTGTTACGCAATAAATCATTTAAAAGCTCAGGAGCTAACGTTGCAGGCATAATCTCCAAATCTGTAATCCCCGGACGTAATTCTCTAGAATAGGCGGGATGAGCGATATGCCCTACCATAACCGTATGCGCGCCAGCTTCTATACAATCCGCATATACCTTTCCAAAGGTAGCATCCCACTCTTCCACTGAAAGTGAGTTAATAGAGGTCAACAAATGCTGGTCCCTTTCGTCAACGCCATCTCCAGGGAAGTGTTTAATAGATACCGCCATGCCATGATCTTGAATCGCTTCGGTATAAGCCTTGCTCATGCGAGCCACTCTCTGCGGATCAGAACCAAATGTTCTAACGTTGGTTATCGGGTTACGGAAATTATAGTCGATATCGAGAATGGGTGCGAAAGCCCAGTTACAGCCTACAGCACCACCCTCCCGCGCGGCAATGATCCCAAGTTTACGAGCCATTTCGGTGTTATCCGTCGCCGCCACTTGCAGCTGCTTGCCGAAGAAAGTACCCTCTGCCGCAGAACCATTACCTCCTGCTTCAAGATTAGCTGCAATTAGAAGCGGAATATCCGATGTATCCTGCAAGTAGCGATGTGTTTCTTGCACCATCTCTCCTGGACCGGGACGGAACATAATCCCGCCAATCTTAATCCCTTGTGTCAAAAGTGCCAGCTGCGTCTTATCATCGGTGAACCCGATCGGGCAAAATAACTGCCCGACCTTGCCCGCCAAATCCAGAGAGGCTAAGGTTTGTTCTACCCATTTAATCCCCTCATCATCTAGATGAAACGGTTTAGCTTTCAAATCTATCATGTCTTTTATCTCACTCTCCCAGATTTATTTATTGGAATTCAATAGATTAATCAGCTCATCTAACCCTTGTTCCGTCATAGCACCTTGACTGAACATAACCATTGCACGAATCGGCATGTTGCGCATCATCTCGATCATCATATCCGAGCCATCCTGAAGCATGGGCATCATCTCACCAGCTTGTGACAGCATGGCTTGAATAATAGCAGCAGCCTGTGGATCTCCCATAAGATCACCTATAGTTGAATTACGGGTATAGGATTTAGCAAGGGATACAGTTGATTCAACAACCACAGACTCAACAAGCAGGATCTCTTGGGAAGAAGCTCCCACCAAAATTTCAAATTCACCGGTTTCCACATGCCAATCTTTCAGCTTCACGTTATAATAAGCAAACGCTCTGCTATCAAGCGTAAAGCTTACCTGCTTCGTTTCCCCAGGCTGCAGATCTACCTTCGCGAAGCCCTTTAACTCCTTCTCTGGCCGCACCATATTACTGAGTACGTCTTTTACATATAGCTGTACTACTTCTTTGCCTTGCATAGCGCCAGTATTGGTAACTTTCACGCTTACTTGCAGCGTGTCAGTATCTTTCAAAGAGTGCGAACTTACCGAAAGATCAGAGTATGCAAATGTTGTATAGCTGAGACCATAACCAAACGGGAATAAAGGTGCAATTCGCTTAGCATCGTAGTAGCGGTATCCTACGAACAATCCTTCCTTGTATTCAACGGTATCTCCTTCGCCAGGGAAATTTAAGTAGGAAGGATTATGTTCCAGCTGCAAAGGGAAGGTCTCTGCCAGCTTACCTGATGGGCTTACGTTTCCGAATAACAGATCGGAGATGGCACCACCAAGCGCTTGCCCACCTAGATAACCCTCAAGCACAGCTTTGACGTTGCTGATCCAAGGCATTTCAATGGCCGATCCGTTACTCAACACAACGACAGTGTTAGGCTGAACATCAGCGACTGCTTCGATCAAGCGGATCTGACTCTCTGGAATACGAAGATGAGTCCGGTCGTAGCCTTCAGACTCATAGCGCTCTGGCAATCCGACGAACACAAGCGCCGTATCTGCTTGTGAAGCGGCTTCTATGGCTTGCCCAATAAGTTCCAGACTCGGCTCATCGCTATCAGAAACGTAACCTTGAGAATAACTCAATTTCGCATATGAACCCGCTTCTTCTAGAAGGCTGTAATATATATCATCCAACCTAGTTGGCTTGATATGTGAGCTTCCACCACCTTGATACCGTGGATTACGGGCAAAATCACCGATCACCGCATAGGATCCCTCACGTTTCAGAGGAAGAAGCCCCCCCTCATTTTTAAGAAGTACCATACTTTCTCTGGCAGCAACTCTAGCTAATTGGTGATGTGCCTCAGGATCATAGGAAGCATTTTCTTTGTCATTCTCAACAGCTTTGAAAATTATAGAGAGCAAGCGACCCACCGCACGATCCAGTGCTGCTTCAGATAATGTTCCGCTCTGAACCGCATCGATAATCTTCTGATCACCGGCACCATTACTTGACGGCATTTCTAGCTCCAAACCTGCCGCTAAGCCTTTAGCTCGCTCATTCACCGCACCCCAGTCAGAAACTACGAACCCTTCATGTCCCCATTCTTCTTTTAATATATCCGTGAGTAAATACGGATTCTCTGAAGCATACTCACCGTTCACCTGATTGTAGGAGCACATAACGGTCCATGGCTGCGCTTTTTTCACCACGCTTTCGAAGCTCGCCAAATAGATTTCCCTTAGTGTACGGTCATCTACAATTGCATCTACAGACATACGCCGATGCTCTTGATTATTTGCAGCAAAGTGTTTTAACGAAGTTCCAACGCCTTGGCTCTGAACACCTTCAATATGGCCTATTGCCATCTCGGAGGATAAATACGGATCTTCAGAGAAATATTCAAAATTGCGGCCGCATAAGGGTGAACGTTTAATATTAACTCCAGGCCCCAGTAAAATAGAGACATCTTCTGCCTGACACTCTTCCCCAATGGCTGCGCCCACCTGCTTGATTAGCTCCCGGTCCCAAGAACAAGCCATTCCAGCTCCTGCCGGAAAACAAGTAGAAGGGACACTATCGAATATACCCAAATGATCATTCCCAGCTTTTTGCTTACGCAGACCATGTGGACCATCTGTCATCATGATGGATGGAATACCTAGTCGTTCGACGGCTTTTGTCTGCCAAAAATCTAGTCCTGAGCAAAGACCTGCTTTTTCCTCTAAAGTCATTTGTGCAATAATTTCTTGAATGTTAGGTACCATGTTCATTTCACTCCTTATGAATGACTAGTTTCTTTACATAGCGATAGAAGAATTGCGACGTTCCTCGAGCTCACGCATCATAACGGGTTGATCCTTGTCAAGACGATAGAACAACAGCAAAGTAATCATAATAATTTGGCCAATAATCGGTGCCCACAAATAGTTAAATGAAATCGCAGCTAATGCGGATTCTGACTGCGCCGTGGAGTTAGCTACATAACCACCCATCGACAATATCACCCCACCAAGTGCTCCACCGAGTCCCATCCCCACCTTAACCCCAAAACTAGCAGCAGAATAAAGTAGGCCTTGTGCCCGAACACCTGATTTCCACTCCCCATAATCAACCGTGTCGGCCATCATTGCAAAAATCAGACCTGCTCCTACTCCCATGCCAAGCCCGCTTATAAGAAGCCCTGCCAACAGCACCGGAACAGAAAGGGCATTCCCCCCAGTAATTGCAATAAGGTAGCCAATGATAGAAACCACTGATCCCATAATAATTGTGTTCCTTTTTCCAATTTTCTTCACTACAAAAGGAGCGATCACCATCGAAAATATCATCAACAATTGCATCGAATTCACGATAGGAATGAGTTCAGGCTTTTTCATATAATAGGTCATATAATAAATGCTGGTCTGTCCTTGTATCGATGTTGTGATCCACAGGAACAAGCTCATCAGAAGCATGATCAACCAAGGCACATTGCCTTTGAGCGCTTTAACACCTTCTCGCATCGGAAGCGGTTTTTCATCAATGGCTTTTACTCGTTCTTTAGTGTTCGCAAACATGTTTAGAAACAGCAGCAGTGCAATGCTTGAGAACAAGATCATGGTGACCAGAAAACCCTTTGCTTGATCGCCACCACCAAAAGCTTTCACAAGCGGCATCGTTCCAGCACTAACTGTAACAACCCCAATCACGGCGAATATCATACGAACCGTATTGATCACTGTACGTTCATTAGAATTACTAGTCAGACTTGGCAGGATTGCAGACAGTGGTAGATTAATACCGGAATACATAATACCGAGCACGGTGTACGAAATGTATGCGTATACAAGTTTGCCCGTATCACCAAAATCCGGCGTCAAAAACATAAGTACTGCAGTCAAGCTGAAAGGAACAGCAAGCCAAAGAAAATAGGGTCTGCATTTCCCCCACTTTGTTTGCGTGCGGTCAATCATAACACCAATGAACGGCTCGACGATCGCGTCGATTACCCGTGCAACAAGAAATACCACAGCTACCGCACCTGGGTTCAGACCAAACACATCCGTATAGAAGTACATGAGGTAAAGTGTTGTCATCTGGAATATCAGATTTGACGCGGTATCCCCTAGCCCATAACTGATACGCTCTCTCCATGGCATTTGATTTTCATTCATACTACCATCTCCCCTGCGCCGCATTTTGTTAGCGCTTTCTTAATTGCATTGTACTGAAGCTGATTCTTTTAAACTGTCCGTATTTTAACGAAAATAGGGGGCATTTTTATCTTTTAACAGAGCGGTAGCGGTATGTTGACTATTAGGATACAGATCAACCTTAAAGAGCTTACAGAACAGCAGCATACAAGTAATTGTAATAAATGCTCCAAATAATACATCCGTTGCAAAATGATCTCCCATAATGACGCGGCTAGTCGAGGTGCTGATTCCCCACACTACCGCACAGACAAGCATGATATTGCGCCATTTATTAGCGAAAGGCATAAACATCATCCACAGCATCATGGTCCAGCCATTGGCAGAGTGACCCGAAGGAAAGGATTTGTATGCTTCCGTTGTGACGCCGTTCTCTTGAATGCCTTGGGGGAGAAACCAGCTTGTAAATAGAGAATAATCGCCCTCCATATTACGAAAACGCATCCTGCCCCAAAAGATTTTGAGGACATTTACAAGCAGAATCTCCGCGAATACGATCACGATAGCTGCCCAAGCAGCACGATTATACTGTCTTAGCGTTTGAACAGCTATACGGTTCAATAGCCATTGACACAACGTTGCAAATAGTACGGTTATAATTAAACTGTTGATCATAACATGATCTCCATCCAGCCCATACCCACGAGTTAAAGTAATCGTTATAATACCAAATCCACTAAGTAGGATGAAAAATCCGGACACCAGACGGACCATAATCTTCTTTATCAACCGTTCATTTCTAACCGTACTAAATAGAATACTCCCAGCTGCGAATAACACTAGAAAAGCTGGATGTTCTCCATATACCTCAAAAAACCAACCAAACCGCGATTCATGTTCGTTATACAGAGCTTTGGATAGATTCAGATCATTAAACGTAAAGATCGTCATTAACATGACCCATACTATAAGAAATCCCCATATAAAACGTTTTGTCCCTTTTGTCGTCATCTCCTCATCCCCTTTATACTCATTTAGGAAACGCTTACATTTGAGATTATAAAGCTCCATTCATGAATTCGGATAGGCGAATAATAACTAAAACTAGGGTAGATTTTAACCCTCCTCTTATGTGAAAAAGTGATCAATACATCAAAAGGATCGTTTATCTACAATAAGCAAAAAAGCCTAATCCCTTGTACACACTGAAAGGAGATTAGGCTTTATGGTACAAACGATTAGAAAAGAAAATAAACTAACACCACACCTTCAACTAACAAAATCAGTGAAACGATATGTTGTTTCGTATGCTTTAAGAATTTCCAATCAATAAATGACTGAAATCCTAGGGAAATAATTATGAATACAATCCAAAACCACTTCATTCCCATCCCCTGCACGCCATCAGCTATCATTATGACAATTACCGAAATTAATCCAATAAGTCCGAGTATTAATTTACCTTTTATATTTAGCTCATTACCGTCGTCAGAAAGTTTTTCTTTATCCGGGCCAACAATCCATATCCTTAGAAAAAAACCAGAAAAAGCAATAATTAATAATAAAAATGGAATGATCAATCCTGATGCCCTCCTTCTAAGAAGTTATTCATATTTATTTCTTATCATTAGTTCTTTGATTTCTCTTAACTCATTTAATATTTCTTTTGATATTTGCGTACTTCTAGAGTTATCGATGCCTAATTTAATCACGAATACTCCAAGCAAAAAATAGATGACTAGCATTACGATAATACTCAACTTATCTCCACTCCCCTCTTTATCGTTTGATTCTTAAAAGATGTAGTTAGTGATACCTTAATTATTCCTATGATACCATAATAAGGGTGTATGATTAACGCATGAGAACTTGTTTCTAACTTGACAAAAGATCTGCATTTTCGATAGTATAGATAATATCTCGATTATCAAGATATTCGATTTTCGAGGGTATTTTGAAGCCTGAACAATTTAAACTGAAAAGAGGGACCACAATGGCAGTACTTATTCTATACGCTACAAAATCAGGGGCAACAGAGCAATGCGCAAAGGTATTATCAGAAGAGCTTCCTCAGAGTAAGATCTGTAATATTGAAATAGAGAAGCCAAGTCTTGAGGCATTTGATAGCATTATTTTAGGTGCTGGAGTAAGAGACGAGAAAATATATAAAGCGATTCGTGATTTTATCAAAAAAAATAAAGATGAGTTACTAAATAAGAAGATGGGCTACTATATTTGTAACGAAAAACCAAAGACTACTGAGGAGTTAATTGAGAAGAATTTTCCGGATGATCTAAAACAAGCTGCGGTTTGCATCGAATCCTTTGGCGGTTATAAAGCCTATAAGGCTCCCAAAGAAGGTACTGATCAGCTCAAGGGGATTTTTGTAGATAAAATAAAAGAGTTTTCTAAGAATTTTAAATAGGGAATATAGAATTTTCTAATAAAAATCCTGTTATCCAGATATATTATCTGGATAACAGGATCTTTTTTAATAAAATATACTTAAATGGTTTATTACTACTTGATTGTCAATTCAAACTTCGCACCCACATCGCTTACAAATACAATCTTCCCGTTACTCGGAAGTTTAACTTGCGTAAGACCACTGACAGTAGAGAAATTCACACACACACCATTCGCATCATAAACAGCAAAGGAACCTTTAGGTGGTAGCCCTACTGTCATCAACTTGCCTGATGCTGTCTCAGGTACTTCATACCATCTCGCATATCCATCTGCTTGAATAGTCACCAATGATTGCGGGCCGGCATAGATAGGTTTAATGGCATCCTGCGTTATAAATAATTGGTTTCCAACCTTGAGATACTCCACGCCCTCTTTATTTTCAAAAACAATATCCGCAAGATCGCGCCCACCTAAAGTTGGAATTTGCACGGTCATTTCAGCTTTATTCGGCCCAGTTATTTTATTTGAGCCCATATAGCCCGGTGCATCAGGGAACATAGCAATTCCAGCTACTGGCATACTCATGTAAAATTGTGAGCTATACTTCTCACTGACATCAAAATACAATTTCCCTTGACGCTGCTGCCAAGCTGACAAGACCTCATTGGATAAAGCGTTTGCCTCTAGCTTTTCAGCCGAATATTGAGAAAGAGCAGTCTCACCAAGCCCTGGAATGACCCCGTATCCTTGAATCCAAAGGTAGACACGACCATTGCTTTCCTTCACAAAGCTGACTTTATTAGTACCCGTTGCATCTAAGAATTCACCGTTTGTATTATACGAAAATTTCTGAGCTGGAAATGTAGGTGCCATAATCGAAGATATACTCAATTCCCCAGCTTTACTAATCTCTATCTTCATCAGTTGTGTAGAATCAGCATAGACACCAGCATACTCCAGCAATCCCTGCGGCATAACCTCTTTGTTCGAAGCTTTAAATGTAGGTGTAGGTTTTAGTTCCTTGACAACTCCCTTTTCTTGTAGCGCACTGAGCAATATTTCGTTAGCAAGCATCTGATCGGTTGTGCTATCCCCACCAGAAGATACCACAGCTGCTGCCATCTGCTGATCAGGCAATACAACAAGTGAAGAATGATACAGAGTTGTATCCCCACCCTTTGTCAGAGCTTTGATCTCGTACTGATTGAATGGATATAAATTCACACTGTCCCAGCCCAATCCATACGCAAACGAATTATCTTTTCCTTTTGGCCACATTCCACGCTTGTACTCCTCTTGCTCCATCGCTTTTACTGATTTTTCTGACAGAATTTCTTTCGATCCTCCAGTGAAAATAGTTGCAAATCTCACCAAATCTTCAGCCGTAGAATAGATGCCCCCTGTTCCAATCACGTTAATCGTCTCTTGGGGTAAAGCGGCAGGATAGGTAGCATTGTATACACTTGCCAGCTGTCTAGAATCCACAGAATCTACTGGCGTTTTCGTATGCCCAAGCCCTAAAGGACCTGTAAAATTCTGATGGATGAATGTAGTGAAGTCCATTCCACTAACTTTCTCAACAATCAACTCCGCCAGCGTAAATCCATCATTACAATATACTGAGTAGGCTCCTGGATCTGCCTTTAGACGTTGAGTTGTCAAAGTCGCCAGCAAATTATCTTTGGCGATAGAATCAGAATCATTGAATAAGAAAGAGTTTGATAAATTCGAACCCCCAAGACCTGATGAATGATTCAGCAGCATTCGTACGGTGATTTGCTTATAACGTGAATCTTCCATCGTAAAATTATTCAGATACGATACGACAGGTGCATCCAATTCTACCTTTCCTTGATCAACGAGCTTCATAATAGAAGCGGTCGTATACATTTTACTCGTCGAGCCAATTCCATACATCGTTGTAGTGCTTGGTGCTGTCTTGCTCTCCACATGGCTGTATCCAGCTGTGCCGCTCATAACGATATTATCGCCATCGATAAGAGCATATTGGAGACTTGTCGTTCCTATCTTTTCCGTTAAGAATGCTGCCTTCTCTGCCGCGACCTTCTGAGTGTTCACATATGTTTGCGTTTTGCTGCTATCCGCTGCTAATGCATTCGTAGGAAGATAAACTACTAAAAGTAAAGATACCATCAACAGGGATATTATTTTCTTCTTCATACATTCCCTCCCGCTATGAATTTTCCATTCCTTTAAAGGGTAAATTATCCATATGAGAATGTAAAGGACGTTTATATCATTATCTAATCCATTAATTCTACTTTGTCTCCGATTCTGATTTCCCCTGTCTTAACTACAGAAGCGTACACTCCGAAGTGTAGTTCAAACTCTTGGTTTAGTTTTTTCAATAATTTAGGGTCTCTTTCCTGACTATCCGGGTCCATCGTGATAACCATACATCTCTCACAAAAACTATCTACCTGTAGCTGAACATCTCCTATGGAGAGCTGCCGCCCGATCCAATCCCCTTCGAAAAGAGATTCATCGCGTAGAGCTATAACAAAGTTCCCACGAAACCGGCGCTGATCTAAGGTATGTCCCCACGCAGCCTCTAGCTTCTTCAAACTAGCATCCGTAATGAGTAAAATACTGGCGCCATCCACCGATAACAATTGCGGGTGCTCTGGCTGTGGATGTGAAGCTTTTATACTAGACATGGTAATTCGCGTTTTAGTTTGGCTTTGGATTTCTTCCAATAAATGCTCATCCCACCCAAAGGTTCGTCCATCCGAAGACCTTACATGAATTTCTCCATTGATAAATTGCGCTTGGTAGGTCAGCATTTTAGGATTATTTCTAGCCGTAAAATACCGCCACCAGCCCTCTTTTGACTCATCATAAAAGGCACAGAAGCGATCCCCTAACATTCCATACGGTTCTATTACACAGGTTTCCAATCGTTCACCTGCAAATGACTTGACTGGATAGCGATTAATTTCTCTGATTTCACCAACGATTGATTGCACGGCACAACACCTCCACTTTCTAAAAATACAACATATCCTTTAATTCTAACTGAAATCGTTTGACTCTTGCACCCTTATTTTCACAACAACACATAGCTATTTCGAACGATTCTCGATCATATAAAAATTTATATATTTTATTTGATTATATGTTTTATACTATGACTATTACATATAGTGGAAAGAATATGAGAGGTGAATAGCAGTGCGGTCCAATGAATTCCAAAGTTTTGATTTTGCTTTTACACATGCTGTAATTGGAATGGCTCTAGTTTCGTTAGATGGAACGTTCCTAAAATGGAATTCAGCCCTAAGTACCCTATTGGGATATGATCATAACGAGTTAATAACACCTTCACCATCCGTCCGAACCCTTCTAAGTCAGATCCATGAAATTGCTGAGCTTGGAAGGTCTCTTTCCTCTATGAACATCCATCCGCATCGATTCCAACAGGACTACTACCTACCAACCGGACAGCTGTTATCAATAGAGATCTCCATATCTATCGTTTCGGATGCTAATGGTGCATCCCTATATTATTTTACTCAATTTGAGAACAAGACCTTGATCAGGCAAATAGAAAATCAGCTGCAAGAAGCGGAAAGCAGTCTACTAGAAAAAGATAAATCATTCCTGCAACTCCTTGAGGGATTACCTCTGACCGTTGTTATTACAGTAAAAGGGATTATTCAGTATGTGAATTCAGCGGGCTTACAGTTAATCCATGCGGAGAGCCTGAATCAATTGGTGGGTACATCCACTACTAATATTGTAGACCTTTCCAATCATGCTATCCTCCAAGAACGAAGGGAAAGATATTACAGTGGTGACACGATTGGCTCTGTTTGCTACTTAATTAATTGCTTAAATGGTCAGCAGAAATTTGTGGATGGATTCACATTACCGATTATCTTCAATGGAAACAAGGCATTTATCGGAATATTTAAAGATGTCTCTCAGCAAATGCTGGAAGAAGAACGGCTAATCCAATCCGAGAAATTATCTACCGCAGGGCAATTAGCAGCTGGAATCGCTCATGAAATCAGAAATCCGCTTACCGCCATTAACGGCTTTATGAAGCTGCTTCGCTCTTCCGAGCGCATGAATGATAAATATTTTTTCATTATTGAGTCAGAATTGAAACGCATCGAATTTATCGTCAACGAGCTGCTGGTCTTATCCAAGCCACAAACGACGCATGTCAGTAAACCAGTGGATTTATTATCTTTACTAGAACAAGTCACCACACTAATGAATGGACAAGCTGCACTGAAAAACCTTCAGATCCTCCCTGTCTGTACAGATCACTCCATATGGGTCCATGGTGAGGCTTATCAGCTGAAACAGGTATTTATTAATTTACTTAAAAATGCGATGGAAGCAATGAATAGTGGAGGAAACATATATATTCATGTGCTTACAAATGAAAGCGAAGCCCGAATCAGCGTGCAAGATGAAGGTTGCGGGATGACAGAGGAACAGATTAAAGCACTTGGTAAACCATTTTATACGACAAAAGAAACAGGAACAGGCCTTGGATTTATGATCACGCAGAATATTGTACATAATCATGGCGGAGCGATCACTATAGAAAGTGTTCCTGAGCAAGGCACTACATTTACGGTAACCATTCCAAAAATTTTAGAGCCAGAGGAAGCTGTCATATAACATAAGAAGTTCCGGAATCGCAACATCGTGCAAGAATGCACCTGATTTTCACATTATAATGCTTATACATAACTGGAAAAGAAGGTGCAGCAGTGACTCGTGAAGTTCGGACCATCGTCTTCGATAGCGACTTGAATTTTGAGGCGTATCGCTTTGAAGGGATCATGCAGAAATTCCCTAACCATTTTCATGACTATTACGTTATAGGTTTTATTGAACAAGGCAAAAGACTTATGATTTGTAACAATGAAGAACATATCCTTAACAGCGGAGATGTTATCATCTTTAATCCGCAGGATACCCACACCTGTGAACCGATGGACGGAAACTCCTTTGATTACCGCGCCTTCAATATTCAGCCTGAGATAATGCGTAAGTATGTGCTTGAAATTACCGGCATGGACTACTTGCCTCGGTTCACACATAATGCGCTTTACCAAAGTGAACTGGCAACCTCATTACACGATCTACATCAAATGATATTAGAGGATCAAACTGATTTTCAAAAAGAAGAATTGTTTCTGTTTCTCCTGGAGCAGCTTCTGAGGGAATATTCCGATGCAGAGCCCTTCTATTCTTCACAAGACCTTACCTCTGAAATCAAAACCATTTGCGAATACATAGAGACTCATTATGCGCAGAATATTACCCTCAATCAATTAAGTGAATTGACAAGCTTAAGCAAATATCATTTTCTGCGTTTATTTACCAGACAAAAAGGGATATCTCCTTATCGATACTTGGAAACCATTCGGATTAATCAGGCCAAGCGACTTTTAGAACAAGGAGTACTCCCCATAGAAGTGGCCTCACTAACCGGATTCAGCGATCAGAGCCATTTCACAAATTTTTTCAAAAAATTGATTGGCTTAACCCCTAAGCAATATATGCGTATATTTATTCAGCTGCCGGGACAAACGCGATCAACGGATCGCATGATATGATGGATCAACGCAAGACCCATACGGGACATCTGCTGGCACTAATTACAATTATCATCTGGGGAACGACCTTTATCTCTTCAAAAATACTATTAACGGATTTTACGCCTGTTGAAATTCTGTTCTTCCGCTTTCTTTTGGGTTACTTTGTATTGTTACTGATCTATTCACGTCCAGTGCGAACGAAATCCATTAAGCAAGAATTACTATTTATTTCAGCAGGATTATGTGGAATTACTTTATATTTTCTTCTAGAGAACATTGCCCTAGTCTACACCCTTGCTTCCAATGTAGGCGTGATTGTCTCAATTGCTCCATTCTTCACAGCTGTGATTGCTCACTTCTTTTTGGAGGAAGAGAAATTTCATCGTCAGTTTATATTAGGATTTGTAATTGCGCTGTCTGGAATTATTTTAATCGGGCTAAATGGAAGTTTTCTTCTAAAACTGAACCCGATCGGAGACCTATTGGCTTTCATAGCCCCTATGGTTTGGGCCATTTACTCTGTATTAATGCGAAAAATAAGCGATTTACAGGCTCATACGATTGGGGCTACCCGTAAAGTATTTTTTTATGGAATCTTATTTATGCTGCCAGCTTTATTTATCTTTGATTTTCATTTGGATCTAAGTAGATTCAAAGAAATCCAAAATATTACTAACATCCTCTTTTTAGGACTGGGAGCCTCTGCTTTATGTTTTGTCACCTGGAATCGGGCTGTAGGAATCTTAGGAGCCGTAAAAACAAGTGTGTACATATATATTGTGCCTGTAGTTACGGTGGCAGCCTCTGCCCTTATCCTGAATGAAAAGATCACCTGGGCAACTTTGCTGGGAACCTTCTTGACGCTAACCGGCTCATATATTTCTGAACGCAAACCGAAATAATCATTCATCTCCTAGGATTAAAATACGAAGCTATTCCAATATATGGTGTGGATCTAAAAACCAATTAGGGACAATTTCCCTAATTCATCCTAAACGCGAAAAAAGGGGCGTACCGGAGTAGCTTAATGCTACTTCGGTACGCCCCTTTCATTATGGACGCTGGTAAACGCTGCTGATCAAAACAGCGAAACAGGAATGAACTTTCTTCCACCCTTGACTAGGGTGGATTCTAACATATCCCCTTTGACACCTCCGAAATAGAGCTGCCAGTACACACCAAAGCGAACGCTAACGTCATTCTTCACTAGCTCCGGTGGTGTTACAATCAGCCACTGAAATTTTAGAGCCTTAGAAATTTCAAATACGGGATCAAGCACGTTATTAGAAACCATTTCTCCAAAAGGATTGTCATATAAAAAGACCGTCCACCCTTTGTTCTCACGATTTACACGTTTATGCGTCATGATCATCATGGCTACCAGCAGCTGTACAGATTGGCGTTGTCCACCACTGCCGACAGCCTCATCCAGTGCACCCCGATTGATGATCTCCCAGTCGGAATAATGATAATCTTCCGGAGCGGCGTAGAGGAAGTAATTTTCCGTTACTGGTTTATATACCTGAAGAATCGGGAAGCGATTCTGAAGCGCCGCATAGACGATTCGTCCGTCATTTATAACCTCTTTGATTACCAGCGCTGGTACTTGTTCAATCTTTGGATATTTTGAGAGTAGTTCATTGATACACCGATTGAAATAGTCGCTCACCATCGGCTCTACCTCATCACTTGATCTCGGTATACTGATATTCTTATAATTCAGGCGTACCAGCGGGAAAGCATAATTATTCTCGTTATGAATAATCATCCGACGTTCCATTCGCTTCATAATATCAATGATTTGTACTACACGATAAGAAGCCCGGGCGACCCACATCTTGCGGGACAGATCCATATCCTCCTTATCACTTTGAATGCTCTCAATCTGATCGCGTGAGCTACGTAACATCGAATCTAGGACTTGCTGAGCAATAGCGAAGTTATCCCAATGAACCGTATTTAAACGATCTAGAATCTTGGTCTCCAGTTCAGAATTCCGTTCGTTTTTGGCAAGTTTTCCGGTTAATGAATTTTTCTCTTCCTTCACCTTTCTGGAGACCTCGTCCCGTCTAACTCGGCTATCCTTAATACGAAGAAGCCAGTCAGCAACCAGTGACTCACAGCCTTCTCTTACGCTCAGCATTAATTCTTCTGGCACAGTCCGTAGATTGACCCGATCCTCAATATGTGCATTCATGATCTTGATTTGATTGGATAACGTCTGAATAAGCGTATCCATTCGTTCCAAAGATCGTTTACACTGGTTAAGCATGAGCTCATTCTCTTGGAAACGCTCTTGAATGTCCGCCTCTTTTTGCTCGAGTAGCTCATTCCAAATTTCCACGGCACGCTCATGTTTCTCTTTGATTCCTTTTTCTACCTTACGCAATTCCTTCTGCAAATTCTCCAATTCGGTTTGGCAGCGGATGAAAGAGTCGTGAACCATCTGATAGTCTTCTTCCAGTGAAGCAGTTTCCGACTTTTGACGGTTTCTTGCAGCCATAATGGATTCAGTAGATTCAGCAGGCTCTGTTACCTTCCGCCAATTCTCATCCACTTGATTCAGGCTGGCTTCAAGCTCCGTTAGATTCTCGCTCGCCGCTTTAATCTGGGCGGCTCTTGTTCGAATTTCAAGCTCATTCTCCGTCAGAGATTGCTGCAGACTTTCAACCGTACTGAGCTGCTGCAACAGAAGGTTCTGCTCTACAGGATCTATTGGTGTGGGGTCCATATCATCCGAAAGCTGATGATATGTCGGAAATACAATTTCAGGGAACCAATGTTGCAGTCTAGGAAACAGAGCATACTTGGCATCTCCCATCCATTTCTCACGCTCTCCGCCAAGGCTTACCATTTGCGCTTCAAGATGCTCAAGTTGCTGGTCCTTACTCGCAAGCTCTTTGCTCACTAGACTCTTACGATCTGTATACTTTTTCTTCTCCTTTTGATCCTGCTCATGTTTCTTCGAACGTTCAATCCAACCTTGCAACGCTGCTGCTCTCTGCTCATGCTCTGCACTAAGCGCTTTATTCTCGATAAGTTCCCGACCGATCCGAGCAAGCGTGCTCTCGTTCTCATTAATCTCGTTGCTCAGACTGATAATGCTCTGCTGAAGTTCACTTTGCAGTTTCATAAGAGTATTGCGTTTGGCTGTAATCGTCACAGTGTTCTCTGTTTGATATAACCGCTCATATTCCTGACGCACAGATTTCAACTTCGATAAATAAGCCTCCGCGTCCTGAAGCACTTGTTCTTGCTCCTTAAGCTTCGCCTGAATACCGCTCTTAAAGTTTAAGAACCGATCTGGCTCCAGTACCATTTGTGGGCCTTGGTTAGCTAGAAGCTTAAAAGATACTGGATCTGAAGCTACCATCTCTTCACGGATAAAGATTGGCACCGCTGATTTCAGCAGCGTGTCCTTCAGCAAATCCGGTTTGATTTTATCAGCTTCGCGCCGGGTAACAATCAGACTATAAGGAAGGAGTGGATAGCGCTCTAGTTCTTCCTCACGTTCAAGGTATGGACGATCATTTAAATAGGAACTGCCCGGTGTGGATTGAATCTTGAGCGAATCGAGTGTATCCTTGACCGCGAGAATATCTGAATTCGGCAGCCAGTAGGATTGGTTCTGAAGTTCCACGTCCATAAGCTGATTGTAGTACTCTCGTCTGGAACGTTTTGTCTGTTGCTCCACTTCATCCATTTTTCGGATAAATCGTAGTTGAATCGTATCCTGCTCTTCAAAAAGGCCAGTAGCTCCCAAACGATTATGTTCATCAAACATTTCCAGTAGAACAACAATCTGTGACCATAATTGTGATTCTTTATAGGTCTGCGAATCAAGCAGTGCCCCAAGCTCGTCTGCCTCTCGTTCATAAGAGCGATGCTTCTCGCTGAGTTCTGCGTGATTCTTATGCAGTGCCAGCTTTCGGTTCTCTGCCTCTTTATGCTGTTCCTCTAGCACTTCCATATCCAGAATTATCGTTTTGGCAGCTGAAATCGCACGTTGAAGCGCTGCCACCGGAGCATGTGCAGCGTCCTGACCATGCTGAGCTGCGAATGTTCCGAGTTCTTCTGTATATTGACGGATAGATAGCGTCAATTCATTAATTTGGATATCCAGGCCTGCTAACTCCAACAGAAAGCTCTCCCGCTCCTTGCGCAGACCCTTTTCTTCAGTCGCCAGTGCCCGCTCAGCGTTTCCAAATCCTCTGATCGTTTGTTGCCAGAGGCTTGACACCACATCCCATTGTTTACGAAGCTTTTCTTTAGCCGTCTGAATGACCTCTTGACGTTCTTTCATCTCCAGAGATCCTTCGATTGCTTGAATTTCTTTCTGCCATTGCTCAATTTGTCGTGTGTGGAGCATACGTTTAGCTACGAAATGAGCCACTTCAAGCTTTTTCTCCTGAGCCTTGGAATCGTCCAGCCGTCCACGTGCACGTCTCTGATCATCACTAAGCTTTTTGAACTCATCTTGTTTCAGTTCCATTTCTTCCTTGCTGCGCAAATACTTTAGATTGTCCGTCTCAAATCGCAATTGCTTCGCATCCTGATAACGCCCCGCCAGTTCATTACCAACCTTACTTCGCTCTTCTTCCGCATTTCTCTGTTCTTCATGAATAACCGTAAAGATCTGACGCCCACGAAGTTCCGTTTCTTGAACAACACTCTCTGCCTCTACTCCTAGCTTCACCAGCTCGTATAAAGGTGCAGCCATGCCAAGAAACTCTGTATAGACCTGTTCCCGCTGTTCAAGCATCGGTAGACGCTGAGCTACTGTCGCCGTGTCAATAAACATCCGCTGCAGCGTATTGTCTTCTTCTTTGGGTCCCTCATTTAGACTGGAACCTATCTCAGGGATAATTAGCTTTTCGAATAAGTTATGGTTGGTAAAGGCATCATTCTTTTTAAAATAACCTTTAATACCGCCCTCTTCCCCATTGATCCGCCGCATATTGCGCCACTCGGCGATATGGATATCCCGGGTAGCCAGGAAATCATAATATCTTTTTAAATCCGAGCTATGGCTACCAAAAGGTACAATTTCCCCTCGCCGATCTCGTATAAATTGCTGGATCGTTTCAAAACTCGTAGGTTCAGCAGTTTCTTCATCGAAGAGTGGCAACGTCGAAAGGGTGAGTTCAGATGCATCGCCATAATCAGTAAGTGCGTATAGAAGGTAATCCACTTTAATATCCTGCTGATCCAGTGAGTTATGTGCCGTCATAGCAATACCAGTCGTCATATATTCATTACGCTCATTGTTGTCCAGATGCCATTCGATAGCTACATGAAAGGTGTAAGGTTTAAGTTGTTTTTTATGATTATGAAAAAATGCTTCCACCTGGTTCTCACTATCTTTTCCCCATGGCGTTTTGGGCATTAATAACTGAAATATGGATTGCAGCAGTACGCCCTTCCCGCCACCATTCATAAGCGTAATAAGCGTATTGCTTGGCCCCTCTTCGTTACAGAGATCCAGAATCATATCATCATATTTCTTGAGCATTTTCTCGTATTTAAGTCCTGTAATCCGTATGCGTTCAATCCGCGGCATTAATAGCACCGTCTTTCTCAGCTAAAGTTCGTCCGATGAGTTTCTTCAATTCCTGATACCGGTCAACATCATGATATAAATACCGCATTCTCTCATAAAGCTCTTCCCGTGGGAATATCCGCTTCTCTGACTCCGAGATGAACACGAGCTTCTCCTCTTCGAGGAGCTTCATGCCTTCATGAATCAGCCCAATTCGTGAGCCTGCGCCTCTTGTCAGAAGATCGCTCTCTTCCTGACTCTTAGTTTGCATATAGAGGTTAGTCCACACCTTCGACATCGCTTGGATATCCAAGCGCCACTGCTGACTAAACCGACCTTCATCATCCATCTGCATCCATGCTTGGAAAAGTGAAGACACCTGATCTGATATCTGTATATAGGACATACTGTCCTGCCCGGACTTAAAGTGAGTCTCGTCCTGATCCATCTCGGCCAGAAACACAAGGATGATGATATTAATGATATGTAAATGAGTTTTACGCTCAATTCGTGAGTATTTATTCTTCAACTGGGTAAAGTTGGTGGCGAACACTGACCCGAGTGGATTGACCAACAAATGGAGACGGTGTCCCGAATTCATCACTCGGCAGCCTGCCTCCTTGGCAACATATTGAAGCGCATCATATGTTCCTGCATCCTGCAGGCATTCCGCTGCCGCAGGATCATCGAGAGGGATTACTTTTTTACGAAGTAATTCAAAAAATAGCCGTGAAGCTTGCTGTACCTGTTCTAATGTATAACTCATGCTAGTAACCTCTCACCTCTCCACGATCGTAATAGTATATGGGCTCATGTCTAGACCAGACCAGCGTACCCTTAGGGCTGATTCTTGCGCAATGCTCGTCCGCAATAGCTTGCCGCGCAGGCTCTCCAATTGAGGATCATCCGCAAGTACATAACGGATTAGCAACTGGCATTCATCGGATCCGTTGCTGTTCTCAGGAGCCTGCTCTTGCACAGTAATCTCTGAATGAAAAAACTGCACCCACAGATCGACAGCATCTGGTGTGCGTGCCCATCTTGTTAATTCCTCCTCGGTAAAAGCTTCTGCAGTAAACGTAAAGCTTCCCCGCTCGGCTAGCGCACTGAACACAGGCTTCCACAGTTCAACGACTTCCGCCCATGGAATACCTTTAGGAATATATTGAGCATTCTCAGCATAGAGCTCATCTTCAAGTTCATCTATTACTATATCCGGGATAAAACCAACCTCTTGCTCCTCCCAAGCCCAAGGAAGTGGATAGACAAAATCCTGATTCGGAGCAAACAATCCGCCGAGCAGCAGTTCAAAGCTGTCACCGCTTGGCAGCCCCTCTTCTTTAACCCATTCCTCCCATACATGCGTACGGAAATTAAAGCCTGCGGCTCCCCAGAATAGTTCAGGAAAGTTCAATCTTAAGTTGGTCTCCACCTCGAAAATATTCAAGACTATCTCAGCCAGCTCATCGTGTACACGCCTTGAGAGCTCGACTCGTTCAGAAAGAATGCGGATCTCATTAAAGTCGATCACATCTTTCTCGTCATTGGCTAGCCGAGCCAGAGAACGATGAATATTATCAAAATGCTTGCGTTCCTCATCGAATTGCTGATGAATTTCTTCAAGTCGCTGATGCCGGGCCACTCCGAATTCACTAAAAATATGCTTCGGGTTACGGCGCAATGCATTCCGGTATTCCTGCTGCTCATGAGTCATCTTTCGAACCCGGGAGATAAGCTCATTCACATCCTGAAGCGCCCGAGTTACACGTCCATGCTTAATATGCATCTGAATCTCGAGCAGCTTGATGCTTATCTGGAACTCTTCGATAATCTCATGACTCATAAAAATAAGCTCCATGGCATATTCGGAGAGACGATAGATTGTTCTGCCGCTCTCTTCCCAGCTACTGCGGGTCGCATCCTCATCCACCATGAAATACTTATATTTCTGCACAGACATTTGCCGAGCCGCATCATCATAATAATAGGATTCAAAGTCCCCACCATTTCCGCTCCAGAGCAGGCCGTCTACTAAACGTTCTACGGATTCGGTAGTCCCGAGATTCGCAATATTGAACCGTTCCAATGCAGTCCAAGCCAACGCTATTATATCTTCCTTGGATCTTCTCTCATTGGATTCTAGCTCCAAATAATAGACTTGCAACAAGATGCTTAAAGACACCATTTCTTTGTATGGTTGGATTTCGCCAAGGTTCATCCCAGCCCCCAGATTCCATAGGGGATTCAATCGTTTATTTCGTTCGCCAAAATCCGACCAATTCATCTTTCTGCCATCCTCACCATCACTTCATAATTTAAAATTTCCTGCGGAACCCTTAGGTCCTCCTCCAGTAATCGTTCCGTAAATGCATTCAGTTCCATGTTTCTAGAGAGCTCTTGCAATACGTTGTGCAGATGATCCGGGTTACAGATCTGTGGAAGCTTATATGTATATGGCTCCTCTGTCAGCTTCATCATCTGTTCATAAATTGGAATCGCCAGTTGGAGATTTAAATCCGGATAACTGACTTTCAATTTACCGTAAATATCCCAACCTGCCTTGTCCATATCTCCTACATATAATAGGGTGGTTTGAAGTGGATCAATATTCAATTCCTCTAGAAAGAGCAAGCTACTATCAATCTTCCAGCCTTCACCATAAATCAGCATGTCCGGAGATAAACCACAAATCATCATATCACTAAACATTAATCGTTTGGCTGAGTGGAAAAATGATTTATTCTCAACAATAAGAATATTTCGTACGGTTACTGCTGGCTTGACGTAATAAATAAACGGTTCCCTCGCATATACACATTTCAGGCTTTCTAGTGTTAGTTTCACTCTAGTAAGAAATTGTTTTCCTTCAGGATCAGAGAGCCATTTCTCTTGACCAAACAATTCCAGTGACCTTTCTTCTATAGTAATCATCTCGCGATCCTTCACCGTACGCAAAAAATTAGAAACCCGTTCTATCCGGCTCCAAAGCTCTTGCGTCTGAGTTTCAGGACGAATCAAGTAATAATGAAGATCTAGCAAATCTTGTACCCTTAACACAGCTGAAGGATCCCACCTCGCTTGAGCCGAGGCACTCTTAGATAACCAATAAGATGTAGGTATAGAGGGTTGTTTATAGCTCATCGGACTAGATTTTATCGGTTCTAGGTAACCCTCAGCCACAAGCTCGGTTATAGCGACCGCTAGAACACGAAACCCTCCGCCTAACAATTCATATTCTGCCGTTGTTTCATAAGCAGTTCTAATGATTTCTTTTTCCAGCTTATCAAGTTCTACTTTACTTCTCCCTGTACGGACAGCGCCAAACTTTTTCTCTAACGCATTCATAAGAATCGATCTCAAACGATCACCCTCACCAAATAAAAATAAAACCCGTATACATCCGTATAGGGTTCTGAAGTACGCGAATATATGTTTCTATTATATCAATTCATCGAAGGTTATGCTATTTATTGTTAAACAAAATAATAGATTCTATCCACGCATTTCTACTCTGCAGGATCTGGAGTACATGCCATGCAATACTGCTCTAATGTACTGTTGGGTAAGGGGATAACCTTAACCGTGCGGAATTGATAATGCTCATAGATGGGAAGATTACTTAGCGTCTGTGTCTCTAACGTGCATAGTGCATTCTTCTCACAGCATTCGGCAAGCAGCGGCTTCAAGATCTTCGATACATAGCCTTGTCCACGGTAACGTTCTTGCACTACAAGCATATCCAAATGCATATACTTCTGATCTCCAAACATCGATAACCATAAGGAGCTCATACTGCGCAAAGTGGCTAACCCTCGAATAAATCCTCGCACACCAATGATACGGCAAATCGGTAAACACTTGAGAATCGCCAGCCCAATTTGTTTCATATAGTTGACGTTCGAAATCAATGTCCCGCTCTGACGCTCCGAATGGAACACCAAGGCGACAGCTTCATAATTTGTTGACGTCGTTAGTAAATCCGAATAAGGATACAACATCTCAATATAACGATGAAAAAAAATGTTTAATACGCGGAGTCTGGTTGTTTCATCAGGCAAAATATGCTTATACAGTGGATCATCCTTTGCGAAGGCTTCTGCCAGAACGCTGGCGGCTTTCGGAATGTCCTGCCGATGAATTTTAATTAATGAACTACAAATAGTTCCACCTCATTTAGTTTACTTTCGCGATAGGCTCGGTTAGTGAACAAGCCATTCAAGAATATTATAACTGGTTCAGTCAAGCCCTCATTTAAGGCAATGAACTTCGATATGGCACGATGGTTCTATTGTCATTTCTTCATTGAATGAGATATGATTAAAAAGATTACAAAAATACTGGGAGGAAAAATGGAAGATATTATACTGTGGCTTAAATACTTGTTTCTAGGGTTTGTTCAAGGGGCAACTGAGCCAATCCCCGTTTCCTCGAGCGGCCATTTAATCATCGCGCAGAAATTGCTGGGCTTAAAACAGAATGGGCTATCCTTTGAAATCCTGACAAATACGGCTTCTCTAATTGCGATTTGCTTTATTTTCCGCAAAGATATCGGAAGATTGATCACTGGATTCGTTCAATTTATTCTGACCCGCAAAGAGGAATATAAGTCAGATTTTATGTTCTCTTTGTACATTATCATTGGCACCATGCCTGCGGTTATCGTAGCCTTGTTCTTTAAGGACCAAATTGAGGAGATCTTCTCGTCAGTACACACCGTGTCCATCGCCTTGCTGGTAACCGGGGTTGCTTTATGGTTAATTCGTAATCTTCGCGGTCGTAAACAAGATGGGGATTTAAAAACGAAGGATGCAGTCATAGTCGGACTAGCCCAAGCTGTAGCTCTTATTCCTGGGATAAGTCGCTCAGGCGCAACGGTCATCTCTTCCATTGCTGTGGGAATGAAGCAAGAAACTGCTTTACGCTTTTCTTTTATGCTGTATATTCCAATCAGTCTGGGCGGACTTGTTATGGGGGCATCTGATATTGCCAGTGACCCGAACCGAGCGCAACTAGCAATTCCATACTTAATTGCATTTATCACTACACTAATCGTTACGTATTTTTCTATGCGCTGGTTTATGGGGATTATGGCTAAAGGTAATTTGAAGTACTTCTCTTACTACTGCTTCTTGGCTGGGATACTACTCCTTATCTTCATGTAAGTACATGATTTCAAACAAAAACCCTCATGACAATCTCTGGGATTACAGAGAGCATGAGGGTTTTTCATCCTATTTTAAGAGGGATATTACTTCACCACTCGACCGAATCTTGCCGATTCTAGGGAAAATCGTTTTACACACATAGTCATGCTCTTCTTTCGTAGAAGCAGTCATTGCATCTTCCACAAAAACTTGGTTGTAACCAAGCTGATAAGCTTCTCTAGCTGTCGTATCCACACCTATGGATGTAGAAATACCACACAAGACAATTGTATCTATACCACGACGCCGTAGCTGTAAATCAAGATCCGTTCCGAAGAATGCCCCCCACTGACGTTTAGATATCACATGTGCGTTTTTGAAGTCAGATAATTCAGGTACCAAGGTATCCCAACCTTCTGGAATGGCTCCTGCATTCATCTTCAGATCTGTTTGAGGTCTTAACATATCCTGTCCATCTAACGAGGATACTCTTACAAGTACTACAAACGCCCCCTTTTCCGTGAAGGCTTGAACTAAACTGCTGCCCTTCTGAACCACCTGCTCACCTGTATGTGGAGCCTTATTAGGCATGTTAACAATTCCATTTTGCAAGTCGATTACAACCAGCGCCGTTTTCTTTGCATCAATACATTCAGTTTCTGATCTCTTTAAGTCTTCCATTGTCTTCTCTCCCATTTAATCTTAGTTTTTTATACACTTTAAAATAAACCCAGCCTGCATTTATCAATAGCAAAACACTCGTAATAAAGAATACATCTCGGATCCCAAACCAGGCTGCCACTTGCCCACCTAGAACCGAACCCGCAAATGTGCCAAGATAACCTGCCGACATGTTAAATCCAAACACTCTTCCTGTAAGCGCATCTGGTGTTATTTTCTTAACGAGGATATTCACAGAAGGTATTAACCCACCTGCCGCTAATCCTAGTAGAAAACGCAGACCCATTAACTGCCAAGGATTCTGAACAAACGCTTGTGGGATAAACAGAAGTCCTGCCGCTATAAGCGCAACTAGTATAACTTTTTGAGCACCTATTCGGTCAGACAACTTGCCAAGCCTTGGAGCAGCAATGATGTTAGCCAGCCCTGAAGCTGAGAAGGTCATCCCTGCAAGCAGAGCCACATGACTAGCACTCTTGGAGAGCTGAGTAACATATACCGTAATAATTGGTTCTACAGAGTATAAAGCAACAGTTAGAATAAAGAAGGTTACAAACAAGGTTAGCGTTAGGCTCTTCTCTGGAACACTGCTCCAGACCTCCTTGATACTTAGCGTCTTTTTATCTTCACGATGAAAAGATTCCTTCACGAACAAAGCGGTAGTAATGAAGGCAACCAGCATCAGTCCACCCGTAACAAAAAATGAACTTTGTAAACCCATGCTTTCTGCAATGAAACCACCAATCGTTGGGCCAAGCAAGGCTCCAGCAATACTGGCTGTTGAAAGAGTTCCTAAAGCATATCCTGCATGTTCCTTATCCGTCTGAGTCGCGATTAATGTAGTACAAGCTGTACTATAACCCGTTATTGTGCCCTGTAATAATCTTAGTGCAATTAATACATACACATTAGGCGCAAAACCCATACAGCTGATCACAATCGCCATCCCAAGACTTGCCCGCAAAAGCATTGGTTTCCGTCCGAACCTGTCTGCCGCCAGTCCCCAAATGGGTGAAAATATGGCTGAAACGATAAAGGTAATCCCAAAAGCAATGCCAGAAAACTGAGCAACGGAATCGGCATTATCCACGCCAAGATGCTTAATGTAAAGTGGCAATACTGGCGCAATCTGGCTCATACCTACACCCGTTACAAACATACCAAACCAGCAAACGATCAAATTCCTTTTCCACATGGACATAAAAAAAGCCTTCTTTCTGCTAACAATAACAACCTCATATTAACAGTCAGATTGGCTCTATACCATGCATTATTCTAAACTCCATGGACATTTTTGCTCTGAAATTCCGAAGGGCTGATGCCTGTCATTCTTTTGAAAATTCTGCTGAAATAAAATTCATCCGTAAATCCAAGGGTTTGCGCAACCGCTTTGATTTTTATGTCCCCTTCAAGAATCAGCTCTTTCGCTTTATCAATTTTCATTTTATTAAAAAACTCAATGATCGAATAACCTGTAATCTCTTTGAATGCTCTCGATAAATAAGCAGGTGAAAGCTGTACCAAATCTGACAATTCGCTCAAGCTAACTTTCTCATTGATCTTTTGATGCATATAATTAATAATTTTTTCCACCTTTAATGAAGTGGAGTAATTTTGACTTTGTTTTTGTGTATTTTGAGCAATTGCAATGATAAGCTGCTGTAACAAAGTCTTCGCTACAAATTCATACCCTGGCAGCTTAGTATTCCAGCTCTGAATCATTTGTCCGAAGATATCTTCCACTTGATAATAATCCTTCAACTCGGATACAGCTTGCAAATGGAGTGAATCCACATCACCACTAATTCCCCAGTTCTCCTCGTTCATGCTCACCTTCGCATAGTTGAAATGAACGGACAGAAAGCATAAGGGATCTTCAGCATCTATCTCTATTGAATGCTTAACATCTGGAGAAATATAGAATAACATACCAGCTTTAAACGAATGTCGTTTTCGCTCCATCATAAAGCTGCCCTTCCCTCCAGTCACTAAGAGAAGTTCATGATGCTGAAGGGTTCTAACGAGCTTGCTCCAATTTCTCTTGGGGTCGTTGAAGTATCTGTAATTACAATATAGTATGTGGAAAAATAGATTATTTATATTCATAAAATCCTCCAGCAAGCTCAGTTCTGCGACATAACCCAACCCATTATTCAACGGATAAAAAAACACTAACAAGAGAGTTAGTGTCCTTTATTCGTTATTGTATTCTTTAATTCTGAAAATCGCAAAAATAGTTTAATCCGGATTAGGGTCTCTGTATGAATAGTTGTGTCCAATAATGTTGATATTGACTAGTCGCAGTTCCCCCTACATAACCAACCCCAATATCCGTAAAGCGAGGATCCAAAATATTAGCCCTATGACCAGTACTATTCATCCACGTTCTCATTACTGCTTCAGGTGTTGCTTGGCCCGCCGCGATATTTTCTGCATAAGCACGCCACTCCACTCCAAATCGATCTAGCATTTGAGAGGGGGTACCATAAGTTGGAGAGGTATGACTAAAATAGTTATTATCCCTCATATCTCTTGATTTCAAAACCGCAAGATCAGTTAGCCGCGTATTTAGAGTTAAGGCAGCGATTCCTCTACTCGTACGTTCTTCGTTGACTAATCTAAAAACTTGCAATTCAAATGCGTTAGCTTGTCTAATATGAATCCTTGACTTCCCTACTCTTTTCGTTCCGGAACTACGTTTCGTTTTTATTCCTTTACTCAAAGAACTTTTGACTCTTCTTATTGAAGATATTCTTTGCTTCATGATTTTCCCTCCTACACTGTATTTACAACAATATATTGTGGAAGAGGTCTTCACGCTTGTACCAAAGTCTATAATTCTACTATAAATTTTGTTAATCCTATGTACTTGATTTCTCTTTGCCTTGACATGTATGTGTTACTTTATGTTAATATAAACAAATCATAAACGTTGATATATCATCTATTTTTCTAATTAGGAGAGATCATATGGATTCCAAAGACCCGCTAGGGTTAGTTATTCGAGATTTACACTTAGAATTAGCCAATTATTTAACAAAATTGCTTGCACCCGTTCGGCTTGCGCCTGAACAACATTTACTTATGGCTTTGTTGCTTGAGAAAGAAGGTCTATCTCAGAACGAGATTGCTAATAAACTTGGGAAGGATAAAGCCAGTGTTGCCCGAATGATCGCTAGCTTAGAGAACAAGGGATACATTCATAAAGTACCAAGTACGCAAGACCGTCGTTCGGTAAATGTTTTTGTCACAGACGAAGGCAGGAAATTAGAGACTGTAATCAATGAGGTGACGATCAAATTAAACGAAATTATAGCGACAGGATTCTCTCCTGCGGAGTACTCAGCGCTAACAACTTTGTTAACTCGTGTGCAGAATAATGTAAGAGAGGCATAAATGTATATCCTCTGCCCTATAGTTGACATATCATCTATTCTTCAAAAATAATACGAATCCATTTCTGAAAAGAGGTTTATCCCTATCATGGAATCAACAGCAGCTGTTCAAGTTAAACGTCCCGCCCTAATGGCCTTCTCCCTTATGCTAGGAGCATTCGTCGGACTATTTAGTGAAACTGCCTTAAATATGGCTTTTACCAACTTAATGGATGAATTTTCAATCAACGCCTCAACGGTTCAATGGCTAACCACAGGATATTTACTTGTATTAGGTATCCTCGTTCCGATATCCGCCCTATTAATGCAATGGTTTACCACTAGACAATTATTCACAGCATCCTTGTTATTATCTATCATTGGTACTTTAATTGCTGCCCTCTCCCCCAATTTCACCTCCTTATTAATTGCGCGTTTAGTGCAAGCCTTGGGAACTGGTTTATTGCTGCCCCTAATGACGAACATTATTCTAATAATTTTCCCTGCACATAAACGTGGAACTGTCATGGGGATGATGGGACTTGTTATTATGTGCGCACCGGCCATCGGGCCAACTTTGTCTGGTTTGATCGTGGATCATTTGGGCTGGGAGTTTATCTTTTGGACAAGTTTACCTTTATTATTATTTACATTTGGATTCGGATTAACATTTATCAAAAATGTAGCCAAAATCTCTAAACCTAAAATAGATATTTTATCCATTCTACTTTCTACTTTCGGATTTGGTGGCATCGTATTTGGATTTAGCAACATCGCTGATCATGCTTTAAGTGAAATCATTGTCTATCTGCCTCTTATCGTTGGTGTCATCAGCTTAATTCTGTTTGTATTAAGACAGTTTAAGTTGGAAACGCCGATGCTAAATTTACGAGTGTTTAAATATCCTATGTTTACAATAGGTCTGATAATGGTCTTTTTAGGAATGATGATCATTTTATCCTCTGCCATTTTATTACCGTTATATTTAAAAGGAGGTTTATTGTTATCAGCTACAGCTGCAGGAATTCTACTCCTTCCAGGGAGTGTGATTAACGGAGCTATGGCTCCAGTTACGGGTAGAATATTTGATAAATTCGGTCCAAAATTATTGCTGCCGCTTGGATTCTCCATCGCAACCATTGCAGGTTTTCTATTTACATGCAATTCTACTGAAACCAGTAACCTGACCTTTATTTTAATACACTGCGCTATGTTTATCGGATTAGCTATGGTCATTATGCCCGCTCAAACCAATGGCTTAAATCAGTTACCCGTGAAATACTATCCGGATGGGGCTGCTGTTATGAACACACTTCAACAAATCGCAGGTGCTCTTGGTACAACGTTCGCCGTTACACTAATGTCTAGCGGACAAACACGATTCGCGAATACACATCCAACTGCTGCACAGCCTGAAATTTTAACCGCAGGAATTACACATGCATACTTATTTATCGCAGCAATTGCAGTTATCGGATTACTTTTATCGTTATTTGTGAAGCGTATTAGAGTTTATTAATTTTAATCAAAAAAAGACAGTGGACACGAGCTGTCCGCTGTCTAAATTTTAATCCATATATTTTTCATAAAATACTAAAGTTAATTTATTGTTTATTCGCTTTGTTTCTTCTGTTCTTTTATATCCTACCTTTTCATATAAATAGCAGTTCCTCTGCTCTTGCTCAATACTATCCAGCTCCCATTTTTTCGCGTCATTATATCTCTGTTCAATGATTGCAAAAACCTGCTGGGCGATCCCCATCCCCTGGTATTCTGGCATAATAAATATAGGGCTGACACGGTAAGTATTGTTTTCCTTTTTAACGATTCGGACACCGCCCACAACAATATCAGAATTCTTAATCATAAAATAATCTGTAAAAGACTGATTAATTCGATCTATCATTTTTTCTACGGACTCATTGGCAGGGCTGGTTTCATAATCCTTATATTTCTCCAGTAATGGCATAAAGGCTTTGACTTGCATTTGATGAATAAATTCCGCATCACTTACGTCTGCTTTACATAAAGAAATCCCCATAAAGATGTACCTCCATTAAAATATATTACTATTAACAAGGTTTATGGTTTGTTATTAGGTATGATATAGAGTGATCCGTCTTCCTTGTATTCAGCATAAGCAATGTCCTCAACGCATTGATAGCCATGCTCCCTGATCCATTCCTGGATCTGTATCTTATTCATCGGTCTGCCACGCATCGAATCTTCCAGCAGCCTACCTTTATCAATAACTGTAATGGAAAAAGAGGAAGACTGCTCCGATTGCTCCTCTTCAGACTTGCGCATAATCGACAGTGAGCCATTCGTTTCGAGCAGAGCATACTTCACTTCACTTAGAGAAAAAATATTTTGCTGCCGCAGCATAAACAGCAGTTGGGTAAACTCAATATCGTATTTCTCCATCAAATCCTGATTCACTTTGCCATCGTCAATAAGCAACACCGTCCGGCCTTCCGCCATGTTCCCGAACTTCACAAAATGGGTCGTTGCCTTTTCAAACAAATAAGACAAAGCGGTCCAGATGAAAAGCGCAAACAGCAGATGCCAGATCTTCACCTCATTATCATATATCGTATTCCCTACAATCTCACTTAAAATCAATGATGACAGGAAATCGAGAGGCGTCAATTGACTAAGCGTCTTGCGGCCAGTAATAAAGGTAATGATCCACAAACCAAAGAAACTAATGATCAGTTTGATACCTATAGTTACAAATATCTCCATTGCTGCACCTCCAGCTGGGACTTCGCACAGGGTCGTTACCCTTATGACACGAAATCCATTCATGAAAGGTATTACACACTCCTAGTGGGGGATAAACAGCAAACGAGACGCTCTGCAACTTGCCCTTATGTTGGAATGGTGATAAGGAACGTTGTGCCTTTGCCTTTTTCACTATCAACTTCAACAATGCCTTTCACTTTATCAATGGTACTGTAGACCATAAGCATTCCCAGTCCTGTCCCTTCGGCTTTGGTCGAATAATACGGTTTACCGAGACGCGATATTTCTTCCTTTGTCATTCCAATGCCAGTATCGCGAATACTGATAATAATATTTTGTTTTTTTTCCGAAATATCGATGAACAGCGTACCACCGTCCTTTTCCTTCATGGCTTCGATTCCGTTTTTATATAGATTAATAAGACATTGCTGTATTTGGTTCCGATCATAATTTTTGAATAGTGAATTATTAAAATTAAATTTGACCTCTACTTTGTGCATAGTGGCATAAGGCATGATGATATTTTTAGTATATTCTGCCTCCTCCTGCATGTTGGAATAAACCATATTATCGGATTGCGGCTTAGCAAATGAAAGATAGTCACTCACGATTTTTTCAGCCCTCTGTAATTCTAATAGAGATAACTCTACGTACTGTTTCTCCTCCCTTGTGATCGTCTTAGATTTATTCAACAGCTGCAAAAAACCGCTGGTCACTGTAAGCGGGTTTCTGATTTCATGTGATACACTTGCCGCTAGCTCGCTCACGACATTTAATCTTTCAGATTGCATAATTCGGTCGCGATTCTTAATATTAGTAATAATCTTTTCTATTAAGATCATATTGATACACATCACCCCGACATGCGTCGTAAAGGCATTTAAGGTGAGAAACCAATATTCCCTATTTAAACTCCCCTGTGTAAAACCTAATATAATTAGGTAAAATCCCATTGTCAGAAAAGAAATTATTGTTGCCGCGATGATGCGACTTTTCGAATCTAGTTTTAAGAACCTTTTACTATATAGAGGAACTAGGATTAGGATTGAAGTGGCGAAAAGAAAGGATTGTAACGTACCCTCTCCCCCCACATAGAATCGATAGATATTTAAAAGGATATATAGCGGTAGAACGTTCTTGTATCCACCAAAAAGAGCCACAATGATAAACGGGATATATCTCAAATCAAAAATAAAGCCCATATCGAGTTTAAAAGGTTTGGCTATACAGAGACACATGGTCACTGCCGACAGTAGAACTAGAATCTTACTATTATAAGCAAAAGCACGATTTTCAAAGAAAAGTAGAAAAATTAAGATTGGAAACAATAAAAACAAGAAATTCAAAAGCAAAGTCTCAAACAAGGGATAACTTCCTTTCAGCCTAGTGTTGCTTAAAATACAGCGTACTGGAAAAATACGCTAAAATAATATTATAAGTAAAGTTCCCCTTATTAACTATGTATTTCTCAACCATTTTTAAAATAATAAAAAAAAGCACCTGACGGCGTCCTTGGAGGTAAAGTTACAAGCTGAGTACATCCGTAATTCCATACTCGTATCCGTGTGAGGTTCCGCTTACCAACCGTATAGCCTTTATTTCGATGAAATAAGCACATATATTAGGGACGGGCCATATTGCACTTATTCCCTAATAACAAGCCCATTCCGGGTGAATCAGGGCGAATAACGGCGCTGGCTCGTTTACGTTACCGGCGGCACATTGTATTTGGTTTTTCGCATACATTTGGCTCGTTTACGTTACCGGCGGCACATTGTATTCGGTTTTTCGCATACATTTAGCTCGTTACGTTACCGGCGGCACATTGTATTCGGTTTTTCGCATACATTTGGCTCGTTTACGTTACCGGCGGCACATTGTATTCGATTTTTCGCATACATTTAGATCGTTTACGTTACCGGCGGCACATTGTATTCGGTTTTTCGCATACATTTGTCCGTAAGCTCGACTAAAACATGCATTTCGGAGGATATAAGATCCACTCGGTCCGTTCTACATCCCAAAGAGGCGTGTGCTAATAAAAAACAGGGCTCCCCATGGCCAACAGTTGAATATAGGACCATCCATTGAATTTGTTTCACATTTCTCCGCAGTCTCAAAATTTTACAAATTCTATTATTTCAAAAAACATCCAATGGATGCTTTAATGATGCGATGATATTCTTACTCGTAATTCATTTAACGAATCGAATTATGATTATTTTGTCTTTTGTAAACCTCTTATTACGATTGATACAAGCAATATTCCTAAACATCCCCCTGTAATAGGCGAAACCACAAGAATACCAATTATATTCCTGCTCGAACTAAAAAGTAACTTCATACTAGTTACTGCTATCGCTACAACAACTACTGATGTCCAGAAAATATTTTTTTGTATTGTTGTAACTGTTGGTATCATTGTTACCGTTTCTCGATGTCGATACAACGACCTAACTATGATCCAAGTTACCATGAGTAATCCGAATATAGAAAACGAATGCTGCAATATTTTATAAAGAGTGAAATTATAAATCACTATATCCCTTAATGGGGGAAATTGTTCTACAAAGTAACCATTGAAATGTGTAAAACCATCGATGAACACGTGAGTAAAGAAACCAATAATCACAGATATGATGAACACTACCCAGCCCTTAGAGGTCAATCTCCACTTGCTCAAGGTATTGTACGCTCGTTGATCTATATTATAGTTCGAAGGAAGATGCAATATTAATATCTCCTTAACTATAAAATGGAAAATTAGTGCAAAAACCACACATAGGGGAATTGCCTGTAAAAATAATCCTGTTATAGAATGCCCTATACTTTGATGGGGCTCAAGCATAATAAAATATTCAAAATCAGGTGACATACTTCCTAGAATCAAGCCGGTAGCACTAAAGTATTTTGGGTTCACATATTTAAAAGGAAGTGCAAAAATAGGATGAGCAAAAGTGAAAGGCATAACAATCTCCTAGTGTTTATAATATTTTTTTAGCAACAAAGGTTATACAATCTGTTGTCAGTTTTACGGGGTGGCCTTTTCTATCAATTTCATATTCTATTTGTTTTACAAATCGTTGTTTAACTTCCCATCCAGTGTACTGCTGAACTAATAAATCAATCATTCTTTCTGTAGGTATATTCACTTCAAACATCGGGTCTAGTTCTTGTCCATTTTCAAGGTGTACCTCTTGTATGTTCGATCCGATAATAATGCAATTGATTCCATTTCTTTTAGTTCCAATAATCATTTCGTTAAGTTTACTTTCCAGAGCTTTTTCCGAACTTATATGTTCCAAGGCAGATACAGCTAAGATAATGTCATATTCCTCTTGATCGATAATGAAATATTCAATGTCAGATAGTCTTGTTACAATAAATGGTTCGACTCCAAATTTTCGACTATAACCTTCCAATTTTTCTATGGCCGACTCCAATAAATCAACACAAACTACCTTCCCATTTCTATTTTTCATGGATTCCGCTATGGGGATACTATTCCTACCAATCCCAGCTCCTAAATCTAATACACTTAAGTATTCTTGATCTCTGTATTCTTCTAATAGATCGATTACCGTTTTTACGGGTCTATGTAGCCAGGAACCTGGCTCGAACAAATTATAACTATCGTAACACAAGTCATGATATCTCTTCTCTTCAGTTCTTATATTCGCTACTCTGTCCATTTCACACCTCGAGCTTTCCTTATTACATATTTTCAACTAAGCATTGTACTGCGTTCAAATAAAACCTAAAATACTACATATATAGTTTTTTTTAATATTACACACTATGAACCCCCTATGATAATGAAGGAGATGGTTAACGTAGAGCCTACTCATCTACCACATCATAGCTATATCCACGCGACGGAGCTAGCTATTCAATACATGAAGGAGCATCTTGATGAAGAAGTAACTTCAGAGCAACTCGCTCATCTAGTCGGTTATAGCGCCTATCACTTCACTAGAATATTTAAGAAGGTAACAGGAATTTCACCACGCCAATACTTGTCCGCCTTGCGGATAGAATCTGGTAAACAAGCGCTGCTGAAACAACCTTCGTTGCTAACGAAGATTATGCTCTCGATAGGCTTCCGAAGTGCCGGCTCCTTCCATCATCGGTTCAAGCAATTCGTCGGCCTATCACCTAAGAAGTTTGCAGCCACTTCGTCTGAGTTATTCTCCCATATGAATCAATATGAACACACACCCTTAACAGCTGATACATTGCCATCCTCACCACAAATGTGCATTCACTGTCAACTAGAGACACCACCGGATTTTCGCGGTCTATTATTTGTAGGTTTATTTCCACGCCCCATTCCCGATCAGAAACCCATCGTCGGTACTGCGCTCAATATGCGCAATCGCGAATGCATATTTACTGATATCTCACCTGGTACGTATTACATACTTGCAGCAGGTATTCCATGGAGTCGTAATCCTGTTGACTATTTTAAGTTAGATACATGTTTGCGAGGGAAATTTGATGAACCTGTTGAAGTGAATATTACAACGAAGTTGCACGTACACATCCTCTTAAGAGATCCTCTCCCGCATGATCCACCAATCTTCGTTAATTTGCCGCTGTTATTGTTTGAGAAATTTAACCGAGAGCGAGCAAACTAGAAGACTTTACAAGCTGATTAATCACATATACTTAATCAAATTGACAGTAATCTTCCTGATAAGAGGTGACCAGATGAGTCTAGTATCACAAATCGTCGTTAACAGTAATCTAGAATTGGTATGGAAGGCATGGACTGAAGCGGATCGTCTATCGGAATGGTTTGCACCAGAAGTATTAGTCGAATTGAAGGAAGGCGGGAAATACGAACTTTACTTCGATCCTAGCAACAAGCGATCGATGAGTACTGCTGGCTGTATAATACTTCGGATAGAAGCACCTCATACACTCGTCTTTGAATGGAAAGGTCCTGATCCGTTCGCTGAAGTCATGAATAAGTCCGCAAATCTAACACAGATTGATGTGAAATTGAAAGCTCTTTCCGATGGTACACTTGTTACGATATGTCATTCGGGATGGACAGAATCTGAACCGTCACGAACCGCTAGAAGCTGGCATGAGCAGGCTTGGGCACAGATGCTTTCAAGTCTTAAGAGCAAGTTAGAGGCAGGTCAAGGAATATTGTGCTGTCAATAAATGATCCTATCCCTTGTTTGTGCACGTATTCTAACCTATTGGAGGAATAATTGTATGCCTAATATCAGTGTTATTTCTATTAACATAGCAGATATGACTGTTGCCATTGATTTCTATTGTAATAAATTAGGATTCGAAATCTCCACCCAATATGATGATTGCCTTATTAGCTTGAAGCACGAACCTATCCCGATTGTACTCTGTCAAGTGGAGCTCAATACTCAAGTTCAGTATCCAAGAGAATCACAAGTTGTAATTGGACTCCAAGTCGAGGACCTAGTCGCTTCTATTCAGCAATATAAGCTGCTTGGTATCAAAGTGCTATACGATGAACCTCGCGAGTGTCCTCCAGGCATCTATAGCGCCATTGTAGATCCGTTTGGCAATGTAATTGAACTGTTGGAATATAGATAATTAGTATAAACCGTTACTAGCATTTTCGAGTAGCAGTTTCTCTCATTGCTATGAGACATCGATCAATACATGGGAGCCAGTTCCATCTCCGATACGTGAATTGTGATTTGATACTGCTTCAAAGTAACGATGATTTCACAAAACGGTTCGAAATCTCCAAGTAAAAAGCAAATCAAAGTCGTAATACGGTTGTTAGCTCTTCTTCAATAATTTCGCCGCTGTCACGGAAACCGAAGCTTTCATAGAGCCTTTTAGCGGACAAGTTATCAGCCTTATAAGAAATCCAGCAATATTGTGCGGGGCCTGCCGGTAAAGTGCGGATAAATTCTAAAATTCTTGTCATGGCTTCTCGGCCGTAGCCCTGATTCTGGTATCGTTTATCAATCATTAGTCGCAAGATACAATAGCTATCATTTACAAAGGATGGCACTTCATATCCAGTAATACCATAAGTCATCATCACAAAACCAACCGGCTCTTCATCCTCGTAAATCGCAAACGGAAATGGATGACCACCATTAGTTACAAGGACATAACACGAAGCCATGCTTGATAAATTGGACGCTACGAAGCGACGTTGATCGTCTGAAACCTCCAAATTGAAAATGGCACGTCGGTTTTCTAGTGTAATCTTTCTGAGAGTAATCATGCTGGGCTTCTCCCTTCATATCTGAATTATTGAGTTTGGATATTATATCATAAATTTCCATGTTTTGTAGCGATAGTCTGCCCACTAGCTAAAAAAGGCTACCGTTCAATCGGTAGCCAGGATGAAATACTTATGTCTTTTATTTTCCTAGAAATCCACCTTCAGACTTTATTACTTGCCCCGTAATCCACTGCGAATCATCACTCGCTAAGAAACTAATGCCTCTAGCTGCATCTTCTGGCAAACCGATCCTTCCCATTGGAAACATAGGTAAAAAATGAGTTTTCATCTCATCCGTTATCCACCCGGAATCCGTAGGACCCGGATCAAAACCATTGACTGTGATATGAAGCGGAGCTAAACCAACAGAAAGAGGTTCAATTAATCCAATTAATGCACCCTTTGTCAATATATAAGCCAGATTATCAGGGTCAGGCCCTTTAGAAACCATAAAAATAATTCTACCTGGAGTCCCCTTTGAATGATTCTTTTCGAATCTTCTGGCAAATTCAGTACTGAGTAAAACCGTGCCACGATTGTTCACTACATAGTGTTGATCTAACGAAGTGATGCTCAGGTTCTGATAATTCGTGGGCACGCAATAAGCTGCATTGTTAATCAAAATGGAAGCATTTCCTAAAGTTTGTTCTACCTGATCCATAATCTTTATTGAGATTTCAGGATTGGAAAAATCTGCTTCCATGTGACTCGCCCTGACTCCCAAGCTTTTCAGTTCTGCACAAAGTTGCTCCGGCCATTCCTTTTCTCCACCATTCCCTTCCGTTTCATCAAAAGGATGCCAATGCGTAAAGAAAATATCTGCCCCCTGGCTTGCAAGTGAACGGCATATGGCTGTTCCGATTCCTGTGGATCTGCTTGCTCCAGTAACGATTGCTATTTTATTTTTCAATGAGTTCATCTATACCATCTCCGATCATAAATTAGAAGGATAGATAGGTAGAGATCCATAGACATAAGCAGATTCAGCATCACTAATCTATAAGGGAGATAGTGTACCGTCTTATTAATTATGTGAATTAGTGTAGGAACAGTTACTGTTCTATCCTTTAACAATAGTAGCTGAAATTCTGCTTCAAACATAGATAAACTTTCCAAAACTATTAATGAATTTACATCGCTTGTAAGTCAGCCCTTCAGCTTCGTTCCTCTACAAGTTCTAACGCCCTGTTCTTCTGATCAAACTTACTGTTATTTGAGGAGACCTGCGCTCTTGTTGACGCATCCGGCTCGATATACAACTTGGCGCTGTTCACTGCTAACGCTGCATCCGTAAAAGCTCCGGCAATAAGATAAAGCTTGCTGCCGTAATTTGCCGTATCTCCAGCCACGAACACTCCCGGAAGATTGGTTGCCAGCTTCTCGTCCGCATTAAAATTCCAATCCTCTCTCACTAACCCCCAATCTACAATAGGGCCTAAATCCCCGCGTAGCCCATGATTAATTAGGACGGCATCCACCGCAAGACGCTCCTGTTCTGTTTCATCCGTCCATTCCCCGTCCGCATTTAATGGAGCGATTGAAACAGCATCAAGGCGATTGCCATTCCCATATAAATCCTTAATGGCATATGGCGTAAGAACTTGAACGCTCGATGCCTTCATCCGCCTCACATTCCGTTCCATACCACTGAATCGTTCCCGCCTGTGCACGAGCGTAACCGATGAAGCGATTCCTACTAGTTCATTAGCCCAATCGACAGCTGAATCACCGCCTCCGGAGATTAGCACTCTTTTACCGCGAAAGCTTGCCACATCCGTAACGTTATAATGGAGATTATCCTTTTCGTAATTTTCCGCTCCGGGCAGGTTAAGCTTAGCAAGCTTTAGCGCACCATGGCCTATGGCCAAAATCAGCGTCCGGCTCCAATGCTGCTCTCCGGTCGCAGATGTTATACGCATCGTGCCATCAACCAATCTCTCCAACCCGGTAATTTGTTGACCCAGTACAATGGTCGGATCAAAAGTTTGAGCTTGCTGGATCATGTGCTTTGTCAGCTGCGCTGCGCGAACGGGGGCCATGCCGCCGACATCCCAGACGATCTTCTCCGGATACATTAATGTCCTTCCTCCGAGTTCCTCTCTCGCCTCAATCAGTTTCGTCTTCATGTCGCGCATTCCACTGTAAAAGGCAGCATACAACCCCGCCGGTCCTCCACCGATTATAGTTACGTCAAAAAGCTCCAATTTCCGACCCATTCTTTGCCTCCCTCTGTTCTCATCCTCTTGAAAGAAGATCTAAATCTTCTTGCGCTTAAACAGCAGATACATGAAAAAAGGAGCTCCAATGCCTGCTGTGAACACGCCTGCCGGAACATCTAGCGGTTGAAAAAGCATTCTTCCTGCCAAATCCGCCAACAGTAAAATGATTGCACCTATTAACGCGGATACCGGGATGATCAGCTTGTAAGAATTTCCAACAAGCATTCTGGAGATATGCGGTGCCATCAATCCGATGAACGATATCGTCCCGGCTACGCCAACTGCAGCACCGGCAAGTGCAACGCTATAAAATAAGAGAATCATCCGGCTTAGCTGAAGCCTGCTTCCAAGCCCGCGAGCGACATCCTCACCTAAGGATTGCACATTTAATTCCTTCGCGAGCAGTAGCGATAAAGGAATGAATACCGCTACCCACGGCCACAGCACTTCAATATAACTCCAATTGGTGCCGTAGATGCTTCCCGTCATCCAATTCAGCACTTGTGCGGCCAAATAAGCCGGCCCGCTAATTAGCAGAAACGTAGTGAGCGCGCCCATTGCGGTAGAAATGCCAATGCCAATCAGCACCAGCCGAAACGGCGACACACCTTTTTTCCAAGCAAATACATAATTAATAGTTGTCGCAACCAACGCGCCGCCGATGGCAATGAACGGTACCCAGTGGATACTGTAGCCGGTCACGAAAGTCATGAAGGCGACTACAGCTACCGATGCCCCTCCGGTTACACCCAGCAGATCGGGCGAAGCGAGAGGATTACGGATGACGCCCTGTAATAGCGCACCCGCTACTGCCAATGCTGCGCCAATGAGTATAGCGGCTACTATTCGAGGCAAACGGAACTGCATAATGATCAGGTTACTGGCTTCTGCGTTTCGCCCCGTAAGAGAAGCAAGTACCTCTTTTAATGGTACGCTAACTCCCCCAACGGATAAACTAAGGAGCGACAAGGCGGCAACGATACAAGTTAAACCGAAAAACAACAAGAACGAATGCTTCGCTATACGCGCTTTAAGCATGCTGTTTCCTCCTAGCCACATGGATCAGAAAGGGAACGCCGATAATCGCCGTTGCGACACCAACCGGAACTTCTCTGGATTCCAGAATAAAGCGCGATGCTAAATCCGCAGTCACCAAAAGAATCGCCCCAACTAATGCGGTATAAGGAAGCAGCCATCTAAAATCATGCCCAACGATGTATCTGCATAAGTGAGGGACAATAAGTCCTATGAAAGCAATCGGACCAGCTGCTGCTACCGAGCTTCCCGCCAATAGTACAATTGCCGTAGCCGACAGCACGCGGACCAGCGTTAGACGCTGTCCCAAGCTCTTCGCGCTATCGTCTCCAATCGCCATAATATTTAACGAGCCCGAGAGTAATAGTGAGATCGTCATTCCTATTGCCATATAAGGCAGAACCATCAATAAATGCTCCAGATTTCTTCCTTCTACAGAGCCGATCATCCAGAATAGGGCAGATTCCAACGATTGCTTATTAATTAGAATAATGCCGGATGTAATAGAGGAAGCGAAAGCTGCCATACAAGCGCCGGCCAAGGTCAGCTTTACCGGCTCGAAACCGCCTCCTTGCAATCCAAGCGTATAGACGACCACCGATGTTGCAACCGCACCTGCAAAAGCAAGCCAGACCATACCGCTCATCGTTAACGAGGAACCGAATACGAGTAGCCCGATGACAATAAATAGCACAGCGCCCGCATTTACACCGAAGACAGAGGGCGAAGCCAGCGGATTTCTTGTCAGAACCTGCATAATCGCCCCGGCTACTGCTAAACTAGCCCCCACCAGTGCCGCAATCAGGGTTCGGGGAACACGAACCTTCGTCAGAATAAGATGTTCGTTCGAACCGTTGAATTGACTGTAAGCCAGCCATAGATCTTTTAAGCTGAATTGATGAAGACCGTACAATACACTGCATAACATACTAATTAGAAGCAGAATCGCGCCGACAACTAGGCCGGCGAGCTTTCGCTTGCTTAGGAAAGAACCATTCACGTCTGCACCGAGCCTCCTATTCATTGGCAGTCTTAACAACTAAACTGCCGGAATCGTCAACAAGCTGACGCGAATACAGCGCCAGCTTGTTGATTCGATCCGCCTTTATTATTTCACATCAAAGTATTTAACGAGTTCGTCCAGCAACAGATTGGCTGCTTCATATCCGCCTGCTGAGTTCCAGATCGCTTCATCGACTTGAATCACCTTGTTGTTCTTTGAAACGCTCAAATTTTGGAACAACGGATCTTTTTTCCATTCCTCCACGACCTTCGATGCATCGTCCTTGCCCGGAGTCTCCGACACGAAATAGAAGAGCACATCGCCGTCCATGCTAGGGATCGTCTCTTTGGTCATCACTTCGATAAAGGAGTCTTTATCCTGCGACTCAGGCCGTGCAATTCCTAATTGGCTCAAGAGCACGCCGGAGAACGTTTGCTTCTGATAAATACGCACTTGTTTCGCGGAGAAGCGCACCACCGACACTTTCGTGTCTGCTTTGCTACCGAGCTTCGCCTTGACTTCCGCAACTCGTTTATCGAAGTCCGCCATCGCCTGCGCTCCTTCTTCCTGCTTGTTTAAAGCTTCGGAGTAGAGCTTGAAATTAATCTTCCAATCTCCTGCCAGGTCATCGGAGAATATCGTCGGAGCTATCTGCTTTAATTGATCGTAGATTTTCTCTTGTCTGACCTTATTACCGATAATCAGATCCGGCTTGAGGCTCGCGATCAATTCAATATTCGGCTGAAGCTCGTCTCCCACAACCGTAACGCCTTCCATGTCTTTCTTGATATGGTCGTACCAAGGGTCACCAATCCAAGACTGAACGGCTCCGACCGGTTTGATGCCCAGTGCCAAAAGTGCCTCTGTTCCTTCATTGGTCAATATGACAACACGTTCAGGGGCGCCGGTAAGCGTTTCTTCCCCCATCGCATGCTTAATCACTCTTCTGTCATTACTTACATCCGTCGACGGACTCGCAGCTGGACTTGCGGAAGTTGCAACATTATTAGTAGAAGTGCTGTTGCTTGTCGGTGTGACATTCGTTCCCCCTGTCGAGCATGCACTCAAAAAGAGAACGAAACAAAATAATAAGGTTGCTGCCATTGTTGTTCTTGACTTACGATACATCGGTATTTCCCCTTCTCTTTTATATTGATAATGATTCTCAAACTCATTACCAATATAACGTTGCTGCCTTCTAGCAACAATGGGAGATCTGAACACGAAGGATGGATTATTTCGACGCTGCTCCTGTTGCAACGCTGCTTCTTTAAAGCTGGTGGGAGAAACACCCTCGTATTTCTTGAAGATACGGCTGAAATAATAGCTGTCGGTATAGCCTACACTCTCGGCAATTTCCTTCAGCGTGAAATCTGTGGATAGAAGCAACTGCTTCGCTTTGCTCATCCGCAATTGAATCAAATAATCGATCGGGCTCGTTCTCACTTGCTTCTTAAAGGCGTGCAGTAGCTGTCTGGAGCTGCAACTAAGGTGTTCAAGCAGCGTCTCAAGCGTTATCGGCTCCCGATAGCGTTCATGAATATAACGAACCGCTTGGGCCACCAAGTCTGGCTTAACGGCTATGATATTCTGGCGTTCCATCTGCTCTAGAATTTCATAAACCATTTGATAAAATATCGCTTTAACTTGAAGCTTATTGAGTAGATCTGAACGATGCCACTCCTTGCTCATGGAGGTGACATGATGGAAAACGGAAATCGGATAATGGGGCTTAAATACATATTGCATTTGAAACGGATTGTGCTTATCCATCAGCTTGATCGTTTCTTGACGGGATGGTAGTGCTAGTACCGCTTTATACAAAATAATATAGTATTCCAGCAGCTCATCTGCCGTAATATCAAGGTAGAGACCCTTGCCCCCATGGAGCAAGGAAAACCGGCTGACGCGGTGTGCTATGCCGTCCAGATGGAGATGTGCGCTACCTCTAGTCACATATAAGAAGACGCTTGAGGGCATTCTGTACGCATGCAGCTCCTCGCCTTGTTCCATTCTTGTATGTCGTATATCTATGATCTTGATGAATGCCTGATTCCATAGCAAAGCTTGATCATTCAATGTCACCGTCTTGCGCTCCCCCTTCTCTATCACTCCATGTTGAGAGATTTATATCCCCATCATATATGATAATGATTATCATTTACAATGATATTCGCAGAACTATTTTCCAGCAGTGTTACTGACAATGGAACGTAAAAAAGACGAGCAACCGTTGATGGTTTGCTCGTCTTTTCTATCAAATTTAATAAATATTTTATTTCCTCCCCATAGCTGATGTGTGTTGAAGGATTTTCGACACACATTCATCTAAGGAAAACTTGTCTGTCTCTACGATCACATCCGGGCTAACGGGCTCCTCATATGGAGAATCAATACCCGTAAAATGCTTGATTTGTCCGGCTCTTGCTTGTTTATATAGACCTTTCGGATCTCTCTCCTCACATACTTCCAAAGGACATTGAACATAAACTTCCTTGTAGGAATCCCCTATGAGAGAACGGACCTTATCGCGTGTAGAGCGGTAGGGAGAGATCGAGGCAACGATCACATTCAGGTTCGCATCAAGCAGAATCTTACCAATCTCACCAATTCTTCTACCAACTTCCAGTCGATCTTCTTCGCTAAATTGAAGATCCTGATTAATACCTCTTCTCAATGTATCACCGTCCAGAATGTAGCAATTCTCAATGTGATTTTTCAGTTCCTCTGCAAGCGTAGATTTACCTGAACCCGATAGTCCAGTTAGCCAGATCATTTGATTCATAGATACGTACCTCTTCCTGCTTGATTCTATTGTTAAAATACTTTGTATGGTTATTCTAGCTTAAACACAATTTCAGTACCTGTCCCATCCTTCTTTAAGGGTGGACTAAATTCCCTGAACTCTAATTTAATACCGGAGTTATCATCTGGGAGAGGCGGAGATACTACGTAGTTATAGGCTGCATGTCCTGATGAACTTCCACCATTCGTCATTCGACAATCATACGATTTATCTATATATAACTCAAAGTGGTTAGGTTTATTAGCATATAATTCAGAGGTAATATCCCAATCTATACTAAGCGTGATAACACTTGCATTACTGTATTGTCGTATAGAGGTCAGTGTATAGAAGAACTCATCTGCCTCAATAGATTGTAGAACAGCAATATGTTTTTTAAAATCCGTTGGCTCGACCATCGGCTTAAAATGTTCTTCATTAAATAATGTCCCAAATACCGATTTCAAAAAATCCTCGTAAAGTTCAAACTTGCCCGCCCAATCAGAAATATACTCAAATGGTGGAAATCCTGGATTATTATCCGAGCGTTCCTTACGTTGTTTTATCAATGCACAAATCTGCTCATCGATCTCAATAATTTGTTGATCATAATGCTCAGTGGGGCGTATATATGGCATTCGTTTCATCGTAGACCTCCTCATTGCAATTCTTTTCATTCATATGCTCATTAGACTAGCGTTACTTCAACAAACTATTTTATACATTTAAACACGAGAAAAAGTGGGATTCTCATCCTTCTCTTATACTCGCCTTCACTATTAAAAAATTGAGGATTTGGTTTACATTCTCTGATATCCTCTATTTTAAATCCGACTTCTTTCAGTGACTGAAAATACTCTTCAAAAGTTCTGTGGTACTTAACTACACTTTCTCCAATCCAAGGCTCCATTCTCTTACCCATTTCAAAATAGTTATCGACGATCCAGTCCGACTTTCTTTCTGAAGTTGTTGCACTTTTCATGGATGATGTTAGAACCGGATGCTGTACACTAAAAATAAACTGACCATTAGGGATAAGCGCACTACGGATACTATCAAAGATTGGTTCTAGGTCTTGTAAATAATGAATAGCTAACCGAGAGATTACCAAATCATAGTTCTCTTTTGGGTAATTCCAACTCTCCATAGTAGCATGGTGAATCTCACTTTTAGATGTATTTAACAGTTCTTTTGCCGCTTTGACCATATTACTTGAACCTTCCACACCTTCGTAAAAGTTACATCCCTGCTCAAGCAACTCATATCCGAACTTAGCATCCCCGCATCCTAAATCGAGCACCTTTTTCCCAAGTACATCGCCCATAAGATCATATATAACCGGCTTTTCAATAATGTTATTTGGGCTATCCGCTCTGTTTCTTCTCAATAAAAAGTTATAGAAAAAATCTTCATTGTCATACACCGATGACCCTTTGTAATCCAACAGAATACCTCCTTGCTGTAAGAAAATTCTTTTGGGTAATTTTAGCATTTAAAACAACCTTATACTACCGATAATTTCATTTACCTCTTAAACCTATCATTAAAAAAAACACCCCAAAGAGTCTCTCTGAGGTGTCCAATTCTTAGTGTTTGATTGGCAACGTATAGTATCCAAAAGCAAGATCAAGTAATGCACTCGCTTCTTGGCGAAGCAAAGGCTTTTTAGAACGAAAATCGACAGACCCGTCATCATTCACTTTTGTATCAGGATCTACAATGCCTTGTGACACTAATGCTATGATCGAATCAGTGGCCCATGAGTCTGTGTCATCTTTAAGCGTAATTTTTGAAGCTTGCTTAGCTTGTTTTAGATTTTGAATCATAACGGCTGCTACTTGTCTTGTGATGACAGCATTACGATCAAAACCAGGGATTCCTTTTTTCGTTAATTCTTTATTCCCCTCAATTAAATGAGGAAAGCCGTACCATCCATGGGCAAGAATTAGAGCATCCATAAACTCACCTTGCGTAATCGTTCCCTGTGGTTTGAAATTGTTGCCAGATTTAGCACTTATCACATCAAGCGAATACAGGTTGTCGATGTAAGATTTATAAGCGCTCTCCTCGGATACATCAGCGAATGCTGGCTTCGTGTGAACCTTACGAGCATCTGAAACAAAGTCTGGGCTATTAGGATTCGTATAATAAAAGTATTCGATCTGATCTTTATGATCTTTTTTAAAGGCCAATTTGTTACCTAATTCATCTTCGAACAATAGCGGATTAATCATTCGTAACGTATGTGTACCGCTTGTTCCAGTCTCCATAATCAGATTGCCATCTGCATAGGTGAAGTTCGATTTCAAGAAATAGAATCTGGTGTTCAAATAAGTTCCAGTATATTTAGTAGCTTCTGATGCAGGTAATGGGAGATACGTTGGCGCCTCTGGTGCTTTCTTTTCAGGAAAATAGTGATCCATCAAGGCTTCATAAATGTCTAAGCTCATCATTGTGTCATTGTTATAGGACATGTAGAAAGCGGTATTCTCCTCTGGCAATAATACAATCAGTGATTGATGACCAGGCATATTTCCACCTTTGAGAACCACATGATAGCCATTCATCAGATCATTACGATACCCTTCAAATCCTCCAACCGTCGTCATCGGAAGTGATTCATTCGCAAATACAGAGTACGTTTGCATCATCTTCGTGGTTTCTTTACTAATGATTTGCTTCCCATTCACGCTACCTTGTTGTTGAAAAAGAGTTAAATATTTAGCCATATCTTCTCCTGTGGAAAGGATGCTGCCCTGTGGCCCATCGGTAGGCGCATGCCCAAAGGTTGGATGAGGTTTACCATCTGGTCCATAATGCGTGGCCATTCTAGCTAAAAGCTCTGGGGTAAATCGAGCACTAGTAGAGTTCATTCCTAACGGTTTGAACACATGGTTCTCCATATACTTATAAAACGGGGTACCACTTACGTTCTCAATCGCATAACCCGCAAGTAAAAAGGCAAAATTATCATAGGTATACGCTTCACCCGGCGTCCGAACGACAGTCGGCATATGCTCCGTCATAAACTTTTTCATGGGGATGTCCTGTTCTACATATTCCGGTGCAACAAAGTTAGCTTTATCCGGGTAATCAAAGCCCGTTGTGTAAGATAACATATTTCTTAAGGTTAACGGAGTTTCCGTTTCATTTGGTACTTTCATTCCGCCAAGATACGCATTGATATCGTGATCAAGATTCATCTTTCCTTGTTCCACTAGCTGCAAAGCTGCTAGAGCGGTAAATGTCTTCGACACGGATGCGATCTGAAAGACGGTATTCTTATCGACAAGGGTTTTCTTTTCTTTGTCCGCATATCCGTACCCTTTATTCACGAGCACCTTTCCGTCTTTAACCACTACAAAATTGGATCCGTTCACATTGTATTCCTTCATTTTCTGCGCAAATATAGGGTCCGCGAAAGCCTCGATTTCTTTTCCATTAAAAGATCCTTTCGAACTGGTTGCGTTAGTGGAGACTGGTGCTGAACATGCTGTAAATACAGCTGTTGATAATAATAGTGCGATGACGCTAAGCTTGCGTGTCTTTTTCTTCATAATCCATTCTCCTCTATAGGGTTAGTTGTAAATAGTAAACCTGTTCTGAGTATCACAAACGGATTGTCATTCTAGCTAGAAACGTTCTGTCACCAATTAGCTTCGTTACATGTCATATGACATAACGATTTAATCAAAAAAAAGACACCAACAAGGAGTCAGTGTCTTTCATTTCGTATATTAATTTAGAGGAGCTTAGAGCCATCTCGAAAAACTTTTATGAGATACATTGATCTGATTTCGTTCGGCCCAAGCCTTTAACTGTTTCATCACTTCATCTTCATCTTTTTGTGACAGAAAATTAAAACATAATTTATAAGGAACAAATTTATTCACTTTAGGTCTAATCCCAACTACAGGACTAAAATATCCTTTTATATAAATATCATTAATCCGATCTGCTTCTATTCTTAGATCTTCTATTAATATAGATTCCGGTTGAATCTGAATTTCAACAACCCTTCTGATGGTAAATATTCTGTAGACTAACACAATTTCGACAATCAGACAAAAAATAGCCTGACCATAAAGTAAACAAGAAAGCACTAAATCGTCGCTAGCTGTATAGCGATGGTTCAGGTTATAAATTTGAAATAATTGAATACCCAATAGCACACTGATGCTTATCAGCAGTGGTATTAACGACGGACGCCTTACTCTATAAACCCCTATATGATCCATGTGCCCCTCCTTTTCTCACGTCCATATAGATTACCATATGTTATAAAAAATGGATATTACACTTTTCTTCACTTCACAGGAATCTCAATCACTTTATTGTATGCCTTCAAATAGTGTATTCCTTCTATTAGTAGTGACTCAGGCTCTGCTTGTGTATCAAATAATAAAGTTCGTTCTTTCATTAGTTTACCGTCCACTTGCTTTGTCTCTTTTTGATTGATCGTTGTTTTTAAAGGTGTACTCTCGTTGTTCGTCTCTATAGACACACCATCCAGCATTACATCATCGTCAGAAGCGATTGTTATTTCGATGCCTTGGGAGGTTTTGGAGACATCTTTTAACCATAATTCTTTATCACCCAACATCAATGGCTTATCACTAGGGGAAGTCAGGGAATACTTTGCGTCCAGCTTTTGATATCCAGGAAACTCTTTAACGACTAGCTGCATGAAATGTAGCTCCTTAGGCAATGTGTCGAAGCGAATATCAAATGTTCTTCCACCTAATGAGGTTTGATTACCACTACCCAGGATCTCAACAGGTGTTCCATCGACAATTAATTGTATCCCATGTAATCCAAGCTTCACTCGATCAAAATTATCGACATCCAGCTTCCCTTTTACTACAGTCATCGTTGGTGTAGCTGTGATTGATTTGAAGGTAATCGTACCTTTGTCGACTTTAATCTTTTTATTGATCGATTGTTTAATCTGAGTTTCCATGGCCTCATTAGGGTTATAAGGGAACGTAACTGTTCCTTCGCTCATCTGGCCGTTCTCTACTAGCTGCTGCCAAAAGTGTAACGTTAGTTTTTTTGAAAATGGATTTACGCTGTCAAACGACATCTGACCTTTAATCTCCTTATGACCTTCATTGATTAATGATGTACCACTTACTACGTTAGAATCGGTTAAAAAACCACTTATTTTTGAGGGTCTAAAAGTGTCTACAGACATATCCTCTAGTCCATTTGGGTTAGTTAAGGTGTAATACATAATGAATTGATTGGCGTCCGCCATAATTCCGTTAATGGTAAGAGTTGTTCCGTCTAGTAACGTAGTTTTCTTGTTGATGTTTTGTCCCAACCCTTTTTCATTTAGCTGTTGTAAAGTTGTGCCATTAAGCAATTCATCAAAGCCAAAAAGCTGTTTTCCAAAATAAGCAAAAGCATTGTAGTTTTGTCCAGAGATCACTGTCACCAATAAAACAACCGCCGCAACCTTCCAAATCGGTGCTATTCTTTTCGTTCTTTTTGCGGGAGCCGAATTCAAAGCCTTTCTTAATCTCATTTCTAATTCTTCAGGTGCGGTAATGGACGCTATGCGTGTCTTTTCATCAGCTAATTGTTGCTCGACATTATTGTTCATCAACATCACCTCTGTACTGATTTTTGAGCGTTTGTAATCCATGGTAAATTCTTGATTTAACCGTTCCTATCGAAACCTTTGTGATGTCAGCTATTGTTTGATAATCGAGATCATGAAAATACTTTAATTGAATCGCTTCTCTCTGATGTTCATTTACTTGTAACAACAAGGTCTCCATATCCATTTGCTGCTCACTTCTGCGATAAGGATCATTACTACTCACTACTTGGCCTATTTCCCTATCGTCAACCTTACTCCAATCCTCTAACAGCACCAGCTTGCCGCGCTTATGAAGGAGTCGTTTACAGCCATTCACCAAAATCGTCTTACTCCAGCTATAAAATGCTTCCTCTTTCTTTAGTTGACCGATCTTTTCATAAAGTGTGACGATCATTTCGTCCATGGCATCCATGGCATCATGCGCATTCCCCATATAGCTGAACGCTAGCCTATAATAAACGTCTTTTTCAGACATGATTAAGTGGAGCAATGCTTCTTTATTCCCCTTTTTGGCTTTTTTCACCCAACGAGCAACATCCATGCCTTCACCTCTCTCCCCTATAAGAGTTAGGAGTAACTTAAAAAGTTCATTTCCCATAAAATAATTTTTATATACTATGTATGGTTTCATTCACCTAAATGTAATATTAAGGAAAATAAGTCTCTTCTATACCCCAATCTAGTTGATTTTAAACACTTCAAGTAATAGAATGAACTAATCTAAAAGAAAAGGATGGGCATAAGAGATGCCGTTTAAAGAACCTCGTACACTCAGTAAAAGATCCCTATTTTTTTTCTCTCTCATTATGCTAGTTAAAAGTTATTTTGCTTGGTATTTTCTCTTTGAAGACGGGCCTACGTGGACCACATGGCTTAAAGAAATCCCTTTTGTGCTTCTAGTCTTTTGCTTGATTGAATGGTTCGCAACGAAACGAAAAATTGCCATCTACATGCTGGTCAATGTGTTGATCACTACGCTATTTTTCTCACTCATTGTATATCATAATCATTTTGGCATCATTGCTACTTCGCAAGTATTAGATCAGGTCAAACAAGTAGGAGCCGTTAAGAAAAGTATTTTCTCGGTCCTTCGTCCGCAATATATGCTTATTTTCGTGGATATCATTGTCATTGGTTTGATCATGTTTAGAAAACAAAAGGCACTTAACTGGAAAAAAGCTATGTCGCGTAAAAGTAACCGGAAAGCGGTTGCGATCTTGTTCTGTATTTCCATCGTCATTTGTGCAATGAATATTTTTCCAAACCGAGCCAGTATGAACGAAACTGTTAAAGCCGAGCAAATGGGCATTCTCAATTATGAAGCTTACTCTCTATTAGCCAATCAAGAAGAAGAACAAATCGACGTCGCCAAGATTACACAAGCTGCGATTAACGAGACCAAAGGAATTCAAGCAACCTCAAATCCGGTTCAATTTGGAGCCGCCAAAGGAAAGAACCTGGTCATTCTTCAGATGGAGTCTTTCCAGAACTTCTTAATCAACCTTAAGATTGATGGAGTAGAAATTACGCCGAATATGAATAAGCTTGCGGCTAGCAGTTATTACTTTCCGCGTTTCTACCAGCAGGTTGGACAAGGAAATACTTCTGACGCCGAATTCATTGTAAATACTTCTTTCTATGTTCCACCCGATGGTCCAGCCACTCAAATGTATGCGCCAAAAGAGCTTCCAAGCTTACCTAAGCTGCTTCAAGCGCAAGGTTATGATACGGCAACATTCCATACCAATGAAGTCGACTTTTGGAACCGTGGCGAGCTTTATACTGCCTTAGGATTTAATCGATATTACGATAAGGAATATTATGGTGAAGAGGACACGGTATTTTACGGAGCTTCTGATGAGGTGTTGTATGAGAAAACAGCTGCAGAGCTAGCAAGGATGGATCAGAAGGATCAGCCTTTCTACTCCCATGTTATTTCGATGTCAGCACATAATCCGTTCTCGATCCCTGAGGATAAATACAAAATGGCCCTTCCAGAACGATTCGAAGGAACATTAGTCGGAGATTATATTCGTGCTCAAAATTATGCTGACTATGCACTGGGACTTTTTATTGATGAGCTCAAACAAAATGGGGTATGGGATAACAGCTTGATTGCATTGTACGGAGATCACCGCGGACTTCCTATCTTCTCACTAAAAGAGGACGATCACGTCTTATTACAGGAAATCCTTGGTCATGAATATACGGAACGCGAATTAATTAATATTCCATTGATCCTATCAGCGACAGGGATTACAACGCCAAGTGTAAAAGAACAGTTGGGCGGTCAAGTGGATATTTTGCCTACTGTATCTAATTTATTGGGTGTTTCTCTTGCGGATCATATTCATTTCGGACAAGATTTATTGAATCAATCGACTTATAACCTACTTCCTCAGCGCTATTATTTGCCTACAGGATCGTTCGTAAATAATGAAGAGCTCTTCCTATCTGGCAGTGGCTTCGAGGATGGTCAGCATTATACCTTATCTGGCGATGGTAACCACACGCAACAAACGACCGAGGATGAGTTCGATCGTGCTTTAGAGCTTCTCCATCTATCAGATAGTTATGTAACACAGTTACCGGATAGAGTAATTGAGGAAAAATAAGCTTATATATATCAAAAACACTGCACTCACCAAATCGGCGAATGCAGTGTTTTTCTATAGTCATTTACTTATTCTTTTACGACCAGTTTTAGAGGTGCGGCAATCAGTTTCTCAACCGTCTTGCCATCTAATACGTCTTTCGCTGCTTGAATCGCTAACTGCCCAATTAATGCAGGCTGCTGAGCAACGGTTCCTGTGAGTTTACCCGCCTCAATGGATTTAAGTGCATCTTCATTTCCATCAAAACCGATGACAGGAATATTCTTACCTGAACTCTGAATCGCTTCTATAGCACCAAGAGCCATTTCATCATTATGAGCGAAAACCGCTTGTACATCTGGATTTCCTTGGAGAAGGTTCTCCATAACGGTCAACCCTTTCGTACGGTCAAAATCAGCAGTTTGCTTCGCAATCACCTCAAGCTGCGTGTCGGCAATTTCATGGAATCCTTTCCCGCGTTCACGGGTAGCTGATGCTCCCGGTGATCCTTCTAGTTCTATAACCTTTGCACCTTTTCCAAGTTGCTCTACAATATATTCAGCTGCCATTGATCCACCTTTTGCATTATCAGAGGCAACAAGGGCTTTAATGTCTCCCTTATCTGCAGAACGGTCCAAAGTAACGACTGGAATATCTAGACTGTTAGCTGTCTGAACAACCGTCGAGATCGCTGAAGAGTCTACTGGATTGATTAACAGCGCATTTACACCTTTTTGCATTAAATCTTCAACGTCATTACTTTGCTTGGCTGAATCATTCTGCGCATCGATAACGAGAACCTCCATACCAAGCTTCTTAGCTTCTGCCAAAACTCCATCTTTAACAGATACAAAGAACGGATTGTTCAAGGTAGATATGGATAATCCAATCTTCATATTCCCTGGGCCCCCGCCGCTGTTCGGCTTTGCCCACTCTGGAGGCTCTAAGGAACAGCCCGTCATAAGAATCAAGAGTAAGGAAGTAAAAATTAATGTGAGCTTTTTCATGTGGAATCCCCCTTATACGGCTTTCTTACGGTCTATGAGTACAGCAATCGCAATAACGATCCCTTTAACTACCATTTGGTAAAATGATGATACGCCGAGCAAGTTCAAGCCATTGTTCAGAATCCCGATAATAAGAGCACCAATTAATGTGCCTACGATACGTCCACGGCCACCTGTTAAGCTCGTCCCCCCTAATACTACTGCCGCGATCGCATCCAACTCATAGGATGTACCTGCTGTTGGTTGCGCTGAGTTCAATCTAGAGGTCAAGATGGCACCAGCCAATGCTGATAACATACCCGTTAAGGAATAGATCATTATTTTGATGCGGTCTACTTTGATCCCTGAAATAATGGAAGCTTTCTCATTCCCCCCAATAGCATACGTTTTACGGCCAAATGGCGTTTTATGCAGTACAATCCACAACACAGCGAATACGATAATCATCGTGATAGCAGGTACAGGTATTCCTAGTAAATATCCACGGCCAAACAATTGGAACGTCATGCTGTCACCAAGACCTGTGATCGGATTACCGTCCGTGTATACAAGCGTTAATCCGCGGAAAATAGTCATGGTCGCCAGTGTAGCAATAAAAGGCGCCATTCTGCCTTTCGTAATCATCAGTCCGTTGACCATCCCCATCAGTCCACCCGCTAAACAACCCACAACAATAGCTAAGATTGGATCCCAGCCTGACAACATCAAGTTGGCTGTGAAGGCACTGGATAAAGCTAGAATAGACCCTACTGATAAATCGATACCACCCGTTAGAATAACAAAGGTCATCCCAAAAGCGATAAGCGCATTAATTGCGACTTGTCTAAGCAAGTTCAGTATATTAAGGGGTTCCATAAAGCTTGGATTCAGCACGGTTACGATAATAATTAGAATGATTAGCCCTAGTAATGGCCCTAATTTCTGCGTGATTTGCCCAATTTGGAAACCTTTCTTTACACTCTCATCTTTGATAGTAGTCATTACTATTGCCCCCCTGTAGCTAACGTCATGATTTTTTCTTGCGTAGCTTCTTGTTGTGAAAGTTCTCCACTGATTTCCCCTTCATGAACAACTACGATGCGGTCACTCATCCCTAAGACTTCAGGAAGTTCTGAGGATACCATAATAATGGCGACACCTCGTTCAGTTAATTCGTTCATAAGCTGATAAATTTCCCGTTTTGCCCCAACATCGACGCCGCGTGTAGGCTCATCAAGGATAAGAACACTGAGGCCAATACCAATCCATTTGGCGATAACTACTTTTTGTTGATTACCCCCAGATAAATTCCGGACCAAAGTGGATGATGATTGTGTCTTAATGTGTAGCCGTTTAATAAGCATGTCCACGAATTCTTGTTCCTTCTTAGCATTAATTACACCCTTAGGGGCAAAGTCGTATAAATTCGTCAGTACCATATTATCTCGAATAGAGAAATCTAGGATTAACCCCTCATCTTTACGGTCTTCTGTAACAAAGCCGATTCCAGCTTGCATAGCGTCATTGGGATTCCGAATGGTAATCTTCTGTCCCTTCACCCAAATCTCACCTTGGTCTAATGATTCTAATCCAAATAAGGTTCTCATCATCTCTGTACGTCCAGATCCCATTAATCCAGAGAATCCTATGATTTCGCCAGCTCGCACAGAGAAATTAGCATTTTTAAATTGCCCTTTCTTTGAAGCATTCTTAACTTCAAGAACCACTTCTCCGGGTTTAGAAGTCCGCTCAGGGAACCGGTCCGTTAATTCACGACCTACCATCTTCCGAACTACATCGTCAAAATTAGTTTCAGGAATGGGCTTCGTGTCTACGGTTTTCCCGTCTCGCATCACGGTGATTCGATCACATATCGTAAAAATTTCTTCCATCCGATGCGAAATATAGACGATAGAGACGCCTTCTTTCTTTAGCGAGGCAATGACTTCAAATAGTTTCTGTATTTCTCTCTCGGTTAATGCAGCGGTAGGTTCGTCCATAACAATAACTTTCGCATGAGTCATAAGCGCTTTAGCGATCTCAATCATCTGTTTTTCACCTACTGAACATTCCCCCGCCTCTTGGTTCAAAGGAATGGTCACAGAGAGCTTAGCAAACTGTTCATTTGCTAACGCTTTCATCTCTTTCCTATTTAACAGGCCAAATTTGGATGTTCGTTCCTTGCCAATAAACAGATTATCCAGAACCGTCATATCTGGCCATACATTCAGCTCCTGATGGATAAATGCGATTCCATATTGTTCTGCCTCTTTGGGATTCGTAAAGTATTTCTCCTGATCATCTATACGAATGGTCCCTTGGTCACGTTGGTGCAGACCGATCAGAATATTCATCAGCGTAGACTTACCTGCACCATTCTCACCCATCAGGGCATGAACTTCACCATCCTTAAGTTCAAAATCCACACCGGTCAATACACGGTTAGCGCCAAAAGACTTATGAATATCTTTCATCGTAATGTGCATACACTTAGAACCCCCTTTTTATCCAAAATAGACCCCAGCTTGTAAAATACAATTTGCATATGGCTTTGCTTCACCCGTGCGAATAATAACCTTAGCCTGCTGGGTCAGCTGCTTAAATTGCTCATGTGAATACGCCTCTATCGGTATTCCCTTAAATTTATTATTCAAGTATTGAGAGGTGACTTTATTATCAGTCTCTAATTCCTCTGCAACGATCACCTTTTCGATGACCATATCCTCTGAAATCATATCAACGATATCTTGGAAGCTAGGGACCCCTAGTTTAACCGCCAAATCAATCTTCGGAATACCCGGTGGAACAGGAAGCCCAACATCTGCGATGACAATCGTATCGGTGTGACCTAAGTCCGCAAGCACTTTAGAAATATGACTATTTAATACTCCGTGTTTTTTCATAATTACAGATTCGCCTCCACCTCTGCTCTTGTTGGCATACCACCTTGAGCACCAAATTTAGTAACGGATAAAGATGCTGCTCGATTGGCAAACTTTACACTATCCAGAATGGAGCTGCCTTCAGCTAAAGCAACTGCAAATGCCGCATTAAAAGTATCTCCAGCTCCGGTCGTATCTATAGCGTTCACTTTGTAAGTAGGAACCAGAATTTCTTGTTCTCCATCGTAAAATCGTACGCCATTGCTTCCTTCTGTTATAAACAGCTTGTTGGGATACTTCCGTAAAGCATCTGTAGTACTCATCCCAGGGAATAAAATCGTACATTCATGTTCGTTCGGTGTCAGATAGGCGGCATTTTCTATAATCGTGTCACTGATGGGACGAGCAGGAGCTGGATTAAGCAGCATAGGTACATTGAATTTATGGCAAAGCTCACTTACATAAGACACCGTTTCTTCGGGTATCTCTTGTTGGATTAGCACCATATCAGACCCTTTTATAGCATCCATTGCTCGCTCAACCAACTCAGGAGTGACTAAATCATTAGCTCCTTTTACAACGATAATGCTGTTATCACCTTCTGCTAAAATGATGTGAGCTGTCCCGCTTTCGATATGTGTAACCGGTTCCACATTGGTTGTAAGAACCCGATTTCTCTTAAGATTCTCCATGATCTCCGTACCATAGAAATCTTCACCTACACAACCAACCATCATAACTTCTGCCCCTAAACGCGAAGCAGCTACGGCCTGATTCGCTCCCTTGCCTCCTGGAACGGTAGCGAAGCTCTCTCCAAGAACAGTTTCTCCTGCGTGAGGTCGCTTAGATGAGGTTACCACCAAATCCATTGAACAACTTCCAATTACACAAATCTTAGCCATGTCCATCAACCTTTCTTATGTTGTCATCTATTCTTTTCTTCTTGTTGTTTCCCGCTCCACAAAGCTAACGGGTAATTGAATGATTTTATCTTCTACTTTATCTTGCTCAATTAACTTAATAAGTAAACCAGCTGCTTCACGGCCCATGTCATGTGCAGGCTGACGGATAGTGGATAACGAAGGCGACAACAGGCTGCTGAGTGGGATATCATCGAATCCAATGATTTGGAGATCCTGTGGCACTCTTTTACCTAAGCGATGTGCTTCATGAATAACAGCTGTCGCCACGATATCATTACTGGCAATTACACCATCTGTATCTATATATTTATCAAACAACTCTACAGCCCATTGTTCCGCTTCCGTGTGGGAGAAGGATGAAGTCTGGATCACTTGATAAGTGATTCCCATTTCATCAAGTACTTCAATCGCACCTTGAAATCGATCTTGCGCCGGTTTAATATGCGCCGGTCCTTGCATAACTGTAATTTTGGTGCTTCCCCGTGCAATGATTTCTTGAGCAGCAAGGCGTCCGCCTTTTCTGCCATCTGCATATACGGAGGGACTGTCATTAGAAGTACGGTCAAGAAATACAACCGGAATTTTCAAATTAGAATAAATATCTTTCTCGGGAAAATTGGTTGATGAGATCATGCCAATGACATTATTTTGGATAAAGGTTTGAATATAATCCAATTCCTTTTCCTCATTCTCATCACTATTACCAAAGATTATTCGATAACCATGCTCCTGCATCCGATCTTCTATCCCACGTGCTAATTGCGGGAAGAATGGGTTCGTAATGTCAGGCAATAGAAGTCCTATTAATTTGGATTTCCGTTTATACAATGACCTTGCAACCTCATTAGGGGTATAATTCATTTCTTTGATAGCTGCCTCAACTTTTTTTCGAGTATCGATATTCACATAACCAGATTCATTTAACACCCTAGAAACGGTTGCTACCGACACTCCAGCTATTTTTGCAACATCTTTAATCGTCATCATGATTCATTTCATCCCCCAATGTGTAACCGGTTACATGTATTACATTAATTAGATTATCATAAAACCGTTTTCATTACAAATCTTTTTTCGTTCCAATATATAACAAAAGATATCGATTGAACTCGATATCCTTAGTGAGGCTAATAAACCAGTTCACAATCATGGTGTTCCCAAACATCAAATAAATTACCATCCAGATCTTCAAATACAAAAAACTTACCATACTCACCTTCGTCACTAATGTTTCCGACTTTCACATCTTCACAACTCAAATTGTTATGTAGTGATACGACATCATTAGTAAAGAAAGTGATCACCCATCTTTTCTTATTGCTTACCTCGAACACCGCTCTTGAATCATGATCACTTTGTGTTAAACATAGGATCGGTCTATTCTCCCTAAATAAGCTTAGGTTGCCTTCTCTTCGATCCCTAATATTAAAACCAAAATGTTTCACAAACCAAGCTGCAGATTTCTCCAAGTCTTTAACTGGGATCACATTATATGCAATACCTAAAATTCTTCCAACCTCCATCGAATACCTCCTTGACCTTAGACTTTTGTCTACTAAAGATCTCTAAAGACTTTTATCAGCAAATCGATTTAATAGTTTGATTGTATTAAAATGCATCCCTTCATGGTAAAGCGTGAAATTTATGAATTCTCCGATTGTATTTAAGGTTAATCCACTTCCGGTTGTAAGCGGTGTTGCTTGCTCACTTAAGCGATTGTGCATTGCTTCCTGAATACGTTTGGGTTGCTCCGAAAGCATCTTAATTAACACTTCAAGTGTTGGTGGTTTCTCGCTCCACTCTGCAGGTTTAGTACCTTTTGCAAATAATCGTTCAAAGCTTTCCGGCAATTGCATAAGCTCCCTAGCGGAATGAAAAGCGAACTTCTCTTGCACCAAATAAATATGTCCCAAGTTCCATCTAATGTTGTTATTAAGGCCCTGTGGAATGATATCTAGTAGTTCCTCGGAAAGTTCTTCAACTGCACGAACAGTAACACTACGTACAAATTCAATTTGTTTGAACACGATTTGCTCCATCATAGCCCCTCCTATTTTTTATCCATAGTTTACCATGCACGACAACCGAATCCCAGCAGTTAGTACGAATTGTAAAATATCCCTTTACAAAAGAAAACGAATGGTTTATTTTAACATTAAGTAATTATTAAATATTACTCGTATTATCCCAACATTTAAATTCTATAGCAATAAATATCGGAGGTTATGATGGAAGATAACATGAAAGATACCTTACTATCGAACATAAAATTTGCGTACAACGAAGCTTTGGAATTCATTGTTTCTATGGGAATGATTGCTTGTGAAGAGCAGTTGCTTAAGGCAGCAGAGGATTACAAACTTGAAATGGACCCACAAGTGTTGTCTTATCATAAAGATGCACGAGCACGGTTGTCACCTCACTCCTACCGAGAACTTCAGTTTTTTTTCCAGTACAACTTTTTTCATAAAGCACTCGATTTTGCTTTCTATGAATCCATTTGCACCTGTCCAGAAGCACAAACAGCTGAAGCATGGATAAATCGACTGGAAAAGAGTCCTGCAGAAAAGGTAGTCGCTGAAATGGTATATGGTGTGTATTACGATAAATTAGATGAGTTGCTAGAAGGAAACGATTGGGAAATCGTCAAGAAGGATACCCGCTTAATGGCTGAGCTTGTGGCAAGAACAAAACCACAGCTGGATGTGATTGAAGCGCAGGGGCCATTACTAGAGTGTCTTGCTTATCCCGAAGAAACTAAGCTACGTTATATGCAGCTTTTAAACCAGTTCTACAAGGATGTCTTTTCACTTTGGAAAGAGGAGTTAAAAAGGGAGTCTGAACAAGCCTCTCAGCGTTATGAAGGTTTGTTCCTAGCGAATCCTGAAAGATTCATTCGTGATATCAACAAAAATGAACCTGCAGTTTATGATGTTCCCACTACTTTTCATGTCAGCTTCTTCTCACAAGTTGGCAATCATGTTCTCTTCTTTTACGCAGGAAGTTCCCGTATCGCATGGGTTATATTCGGCATTTTTAATGACCATGTATTCGGACCGGCTGCTGATCGAGAGAAAACCGAACTTTTTTTAAAAGCATTCTCGGATAAACGACGTTTAGACTTCTTGCTGCTCTTAAGGAATCGCCCTCACTATGGACAAGAAATTGCATCAGCACTTGGCATAACGCCCGCGGCAGTAACTTATCATGCCAACTTCCTATTCTTTTTAGACCTTATCGAACTAAAAAGAACCGACCATCGATTATATTACCATCTTCGAATGGATAAATTGAGAGAATTACTTGCCGTCACCACAAAAGTAATGCTCGATGAGGAACCTCCTATCTTTTAAGTGAACCACAGCAATTAAAACCATAGTGGGGAGGGTCTAAATTGAATGGATCTACAAACATAGAAGCAGACTCGATCAAAAAATCCAAAGTAGTTTCTAACACTTTTATGCGTTTACTGAAACTTGGAAAACCCTATTTAGGCTGGTACCTCATATTATGTCTCTTAGCTGCCGTCGTTTCCCTTGCAACAGTTGGGATAGCCGAATCTTTACGACGTATAATCAACGCTGCTACGAATCAGAACATGTCCTTTTTAATGTCTGGTGCTATCTTTGCTCTAATAATCGTTATTGTAGATGCTTTAGCCAGCTTCTTATTGACTTACTTATCAGGTGTGCTTGAATTCAAGTCGACCTCCAAGCTTCAGGTATCACTGCTAGCTAGATTATTAAACGTACAGATGAAAGATTTGGATCGTTATCATTCTGGTGATCTCATTAGTCGTATCAATGATTCTGCCCCAGCTGCTCAGCAAGGTATCAATCAGAAGACCATTGAACTATTCAGTAATCTGATGCAAATTACATTTCTCCTAACTTATCTGCTCTCACTCCAATATGTCTTAACGCTCGGAACTATATTGATTTGCTCGCTTGTTCCACTTGTGATGATTCCCTTCACTTCCCGCCTACGTTCCATGCACGAGCAAAGACAGCAAATTGAAACCGCTCAACAAATGTTTATTCAAGATACGGTACAGGGTGCTGAGGTTGTGCGTGCCTTCTCCCTTGCACCTAAGCTGCATAATCAATTTACACAACGTGTTAGGCAATATTTCAACATTCATTTACCTGTCACACGCTTAGAAGCTGTGGGCTATAATATGCCCTTTGCCGTTATTCTTAGTGGATTGCTATATGTTCTCTCCTACGGCGGATATCTAGTTATCCAAGGGAGATTGGATGTGGGAGCAGTGGCGGCATTTCTGATTTGTTTCGAGCAAATTACAAACCCTGTATCAAAGCTGGCTAATCTATGGACAGAATTACAAGCCTCGCTGGCGCAAGGTAAACGATTGTTTGAAGTCATTGATTTACCAGAAGAAGACGCAAGCCGTGAATGTAATCAGGAAGATTCTCATAAAGAAATGCCGATGAATAACAACCAAGCAATTAGTGGCTTGTACCCTATCACCTTTGAGAATGTAGGTTTTCATTATGGTAATCATCAAGTATTAACTAACGTTAATCTAACCATAGAACCAGGTAAAGTAACTGCGTTTGCCGGTCCTAGTGGCAGTGGAAAAAGCACCCTCCTTCAATTAATACTCGCAACCTATGAACCTAATGAAGGGGTCATCCAATCTGGTAAGTTGCCGTTAAGCAGCATTCCCCCTCGGTCTTGGCGTAATCATTTGGCTTATGTTTCTCAAGAGCCTTATCTGTTCACTGGAACTCTATATGAAAATATTGCATGGGGAAGACCTGACGCAACCTATGAAGAAATTATTAAAGCAGCAAAAAGTGCGGGGATACATGAATTTATTATGAGAACCCCCCTTCAATATCAGACTTCCATTGGGGAACGGGGCCATACCTTATCTGGCGGTGAAAGGCAGCGGCTATCTATTGCCAGAGCGTTTGTCCGAGCGCCTAAGCTTCTCCTTCTTGATGAACCCACAGCTGCACTTGATAGCCATAATGAGGAGATTGTCGGCCAGGCCCTGCAAGAACTCATGCATGATCGTACAACGGTTGTTATCGCACATAGATTATCTACCATCAGAAATGCAGATCACATTTATTATATGGAAGCGGGTTCTATTGTTGAAGCTGGGACTCATCTGGAGTTAATGACTTTACAAGGACGGTATTACAATATGGTTGAGACCTCAATGAAGAAGGCTGATATTTCTGCTCTGGTCAGGGAGGTAGAGATATGAATGAGATGGAATCCAAGAATCTTAAACTGGGGTATGCTCTGCGTAGATTAATCTCTTACGCTAGCCCTTATCGAATTGGATTTATTGTGGCTGTACTCCTGCTCTCTGCTAAACTCGTAATGGACATAGGATTTGCAGCCATTCAGCAAGTATTTATTGATACGATCAACAACGCCAATATGGATGCATTAACACGTATAACTGTAATCTGTGCCATTGCATGTGTCATCATTATCTGCTGTCTTATGGTGCAGCATTACTTCCGTTTTGTTATGCAAAGTCGGATGGCTTGGGATATTCGTGCGAAGCTGTTTGACAAAAGTCACCGACTTCCATTTCGTTACCTTCAGTCCTTGCATTCAGGTGATTTGACTTCGCGTAACACTAAGGATGCAGGGATGGCCATGGGGATGATAAACAGCATCGTATACGATCTAGGCTATAATCTACTTCTCTGTTTCATTTCCTTTCTATATTTGGCTAAAATGGATGTCTGGATCGCCCTGTTAGCTCTTGGATCAGGCCCCCTTGTTTTTCTTTCCGGACGTTTCTTTGATCGCAGATTACGAAAATTATCTACTCAAATATATGCAAAAGAGGCGGAATTGCGAGGAATCTTACAAGAAACGCTTCAAGGAATGAAGGTCGTCAGAGCCTTTTCGCTTGAAGAAACTCTCTTAAATAAATATGCGTTAGAACGTGAGAAGTTAAGAAGAATGCAGCTGCGAAAATCGCTTCTAAATGGTCTCTTATGGCAATCTTCTGCCTTTATCAACAATCTCGTAATGGTGACATGCGCCGCTTTAATTGCGTTATCAGCTCTAAGTGGCGGAACATCAGCAGGTGAAGTACTCGCTTTTATTATTTTGATGGGTAGGGTTCAATGGCCTTTTGTCCATATGTCTCAAACATGGGGAGGTGTCCAGGAGGCTTTAGGTGCAGCTGACCGCGTATTCGCTATACTTGATGCACCTGATGAAGGAGCTACTCATCCTTTGCCAGAATCCAGCTCATCAACATTTGCTTCCGTAGAGGTAGCTGCATTACAAATAGAGGATGTCCACTACAACTATTCGGGTAAACCGGATAATGAAGCCTCCCTATTTACAGGGCTTAATATTCATATACAACATGGAGAAACTATCGCGGTAGTCGGGCCAAGCGGGTCAGGGAAGACGACGCTCGTTCGATTATGTAATGGACTTTATGAGCCTACTTCAGGAAGCATCACGGTTTATGGAAAGTCTGTACATGATCAGCTTGAAGAAGCACGAGCAATGATTACTTATGTTCCCCAAACCCCTTATTTGTTCTCAGGAACTATACGAGATAATATCGCCTTCAGTACTAATACAGCTAGCGAAGAGGATATTCGAGAAGCCGCTCGGCTCGCAGGTGCAGAAGAGTTTATTACGAAGATGCCCCATGGTTATGACACTATTCTAGGTGAACATGGATCGACTTTATCTGGTGGACAAAGACAACGCATAGCCATTGCCAGAGCTTTTCTTCGTGATGCTCCACTCCTTCTTCTAGATGAAGCAACTTCCGCACTCGATAACGAATCTGAGCGAATGATTCAGCAATCGCTTGATTTGTTAATGAAGAATCGAACCACATTGGTTATTGCACACAGACTATCCACCATACGTGAAGCATCTAGAATTATCGTGTTAAATCAGGGTTCGATTGTTGAGGAAGGTACACATGATTCCTTATTAGAAATGAATGGGCTATACTCACAATTATATAACATTCAATTTAAATCTTCTGAAGCAGAAGACATTAGTGCACCTGAGTTGCTTCAATTACATTCCAACCTTTGATCTCAGTTCAATGCATACATCGTAATTCATAAGTTATTTTAATTAAGGTGTATGCGTTGGAACCGAGTATAAATTATCCGCTTCTTTTAATTTTTTCATGACGAGCTTAATAAATGACTGGATATAGCTTTCTTGAAGCTCTTTCTTTCTGTGGCTCATCCATATCGAATGCTTAGAGACTACATTTTCCACTTCGACCTTGGCTAACATACCCTGATCAAGATAAGGCTTTGCTAACAACGCAGATACAAAACTAATCCCATAACCGGCAATCACGGCTTGAATAACCTCATTTACTCCATTAAATTGCAGTTCGATCTTCGGTTGTTGTACCTTTCTTTCTTCACATAATTGTACAATTCTCTCTCTGGCTGCACTACCTTCCTCCCTCATAATAAATGCCTCAGCCATCACTTCCTCAAAGCTAACCTCCTGCTTGGCTAAAGAATGATTTGAAGAAACTACGAACACATACTCGTCCTTGTACAACTCCCGATGTTCGAACACCCCTGTATGATGAGAAGGAAACGCCATATCACTATAAATCGCCACGTCTGCTTCAAAGTTATTTAATTGTTCCATGACTTCATGAGAATTAGCAGTAGAGATCTGAATTTTAACCTCCGGAAAAGATTGTTTGTATAATGATGCCCACCGGGGGATGAGTATGCTTGTGGCCAGGTAATTACCTGCAATCCGAATATGGCCCGCAGGAAATTTATGATAATCCTCAATAATCTGCTGTACCTGTTCACCCATAGCAAATAACTTTTCAAGTGGTTCGATCAGTTTTCTCCCAATCGGTGTTAGCACCATTCTCTTTCCTATGACCTCTAATAATACGATATTATTCTCCCGTTCAAATTTGCGGATCTGCGCTGATATAGCGGGTTGACTAATGTGCAAACGTTCGGAGGCTTTGGTCACACTCCCTGTTATCGCAACATAATAAAACAATTTTAATACATGATAGTTCATCCTGATTTCTTCCTAACTATATAAAATAAATTCATTGTTTAACGGACCTTCGGCTTTCTTACTATAACTATACATTATGGATATTAACTATTATATATTGTTTATTTATAATTATTTATCTTATACTTACAACTATTCAAAAGGGAGGTTTCATTAATGAAGGAGACAGTATTATTTCTAACCCGTCACGGGCAGACCGAATGGAATTTGCAGAAAAGAATGCAAGGACATCAAAATTCAGCGTTAACAACCTTGGGTGAACAGCAAGCGGAATGGTTGAGAGAACGTTTGGAAGGTGAGAATTTAGGAGCCATTTATTCTAGTACTAGTCCAAGAGCATTGCATACTGCGCAGATTTTACGAGGAAATCGGAGTTTACCGATTCAACAGCAAGCTTCATTAATGGAAATTAACATGGGCATTTGGGAAGGAATGAATACAGATCAGATTGAACAAGAATATCCTTTACAGTACACCCATTTTTTCACCAGACCTGATCTTTTTATTCCTCTAGCCCCAGGTGAGACCTATAGTCAGCTTGAACAAAGAGTAACGCCGACTATTGAGCGTATCATTAACGATAATGAAGGACATACGGTACTTATTGTCACGCATCGGATGACCCTGAAAGTCATTATGGCTCATTTTCTCAATAAATCATTGCAGGAATTAGGGGAACTACCGGATATTCTCTCTACAGCATTGTGTAAAGTAACCCTAACTGACAACAATACAACTATCGATCTGTACGGCGATACTTCACATTATCAATGAATCCTTCTCAAAATTAAAAAAGGAAACTCCGATTTAAATGGGGTTCCCTTTTTAGACTTCAATTTTAAATTTCCACACTTTTGATTGTAAAGCTGCGGACCTTCATCCATTTTCCTGAAATAAATTCGTCAATTGTTTTCGTCTTCGGTCTAACACAAAAACGATGCTTGCTCCCTTTATCAAAACCAACTGCTTCAAAAATCAGGCCGTCACCTATTTGCTCCTTAAAGAACACTTGCTTAAGTCCCAATCTATTTAACATTTCAAGCTTTACACTTTCGATATATGTGCGTGAATACTCCTTAGACATATGTGTTCCTCCTAGTAGTGGTAGTAATATTATAAGTTCAATATTAAGAAAATCAACCGAAGATCACATAATCACAAAAAGAAAAAAGCCAACCCATAGTCTATGGATTGGCTTCTACTGTATAAGTTGATTACGAAATTATTTAACTTCTGTTGTTCCAGTCACTTTTCCATCAATAACAGCTGATGTTTTCAGATCTTCGCTCGCGAAGTAGAGGTTACCATCAATAGTGGCGGTTTCAGGCAGAGTAAAGCCTTTCGCTTCTACATAAACATCGCCTTTAATCGTTCCGCCTTCAACTTTCAAATTCTCACTTTGTACTGTAAACTTTGGTACGGTTAGTGTATAAGTAGCAGTGATCTTGTGATCAGCATCTTGCGAATAAAGGGCAATCTTACGGTAGATATCGCCATCTGCGGCTCCTTTATTACGGAATTCTCCAGCTACAACAACCTCATCAGGAATCGTTACATCATTTAGAATCGCAACAATCCAGTTTCCATCTTTGCTAACAGCCTTAGTAAATGCATCTGCTTGATTCACGATCGAAGCTGTAGTGACAGCATCTGTCTGCTCAGCAACCGGAGCTGAAGTTGCCGCCGAATTAGTTGCTTTATCCTCATTTGCTCCACAACCTGCCAATACTGCTACCGAAACCCCAGCCACTAAAATCATTTTAAATAGTCTCATTTTCGATTCCCCCTAATTTTGATTATGAATTAATTATATATTAAAATTCTTAATAATTAAGTGAATAATTTCACAAATTTGTGTCAGTATCTAAAGCGGTTTCACAGCGTACTCTCTTCCCGATTAAGATTTGTTCCCATGAGTCACGCCTCTTCTCGCTGACTGATTTAGGTTCTTACATCTATTTACCCAAATTATAAAAATGAACACAAGCATCATTTGCTTCTTGGTATAAAGTCAATCGTTGACTCTTCTCAAGTGTTAATGATAATATTTGGAAATAAATATCTCAGCAAGGGAGAAGTTTACTGGTGAAAAAGACTACAATGAAAGACATCGCGCTACAAGCTAATGTCTCCGTTGCGACTGTAAGCTATGTTCTGAACCGCGTCGATAACCAAACCATTCCTGAGAAGACCCGCAATCAAATTCTGTCACTTGCCGAAGAACTTCATTACATTCCTAATCTAGCAGCCCGTTCACTTGCCAATAAAAAAACGGGATTAGTAGGGATACTTGTCAATCATTCTGCTTATATGCCCCCTTGGAAACTCTATGACCAGTTCACCTTTATCCGTGCTTTGGAACAGCGTTTAACGGATGCCGGATATCATACGCTGTTATATTCTCTTGGTACTGACCATCCTTCTCTGAATATCATCGTCGAAAGAAAGCTCGAAGCCGTCTTTCTGATCGATGTACACGATGAATCCTTCTATTCGATTTCCAAACATTTTGTAGAAGGAATCCCTTTGATTTTGATCGACAGCATGATTGAAGATAAGCTGTTTAAGCAAGTTCTTTACAATTATCGTTCAGCTCTACAAAAGGTAATGCCGGAGGATCTTTCACAGGTTTGTTTAATTATGGAGAGCTTCAATAACTCCCTACTCACTAGCTTTATCCAAGACAATCTTCCTTTACCTGAGAAAGCAATATTCAAAGTTCAAAATATGGTGGAATTGAATACAATCTTATCGGAGGGGATTTACAAAGAGGCCATAGTTATTAATGAGTTTATCGGAAGTTGTGTTGAAAAATCCGGGGTATTCGCACGTCTTTCTGTTCTATGTACCTGTAATTGCCCAGAAATGCTTGGAGAAGACGTTCAGAAATTCATATTCACTGGGGATAAATCAGCCACTGCTTTTGAACTAATGGAGGAGTTATTACATCGTCCTGACTACTCCAAACAAGAGAATAATCGTTATTTTGTTGATTAATTTTTTTTCGATATTCACTTAATCGTTTAAGTCGAGAGGAGATTTTCCAATGACAGATCCTGTATTAGCAAAACATGCATCCACCACCGATCAATTCTATCCAACCCTTTGGGGAAACCGGAGATTTATGCTGCTACTTAGCTCGTATTCCATTTCTTTGTTTGGAAATACCTTTCACAGTATTGCTTTAAGTTTATGGGTACTTCAGACGACCGGAAGCGCTAAAATGATTGCCATTATTACGATAATCAATCTATTGCTCAGTTCTTTACTCGGATCGATAGGAGGCACACTCGCAGACAGGATCAATCGCAGAACCATTATGTTAATCACTGATTTGATAAGCTGCGGTCTAGCAGGTACGCTTGCTCTGGCCATTTCCATGTCTTCTACATCATTCATTATCGTGGCCATATTAACGGGACTTACGACAGTCTCAGCATTATTCCAATCCCCTGCGTATCAAGCTTCAATTACCACTGTAGTTGGAAAAGAACATGTACAAAAAGCAGTCGGGATTCTGAACCTGTCGGAGAACATCTGTCGGACGATTGGTTATTCGGCTGGAGGTATTTTTGTAGCAAGTTTTGGAGCGGCAGATGCCATATTATTTGATGGAGCTACATTTTTCGTTTCCTTTCTACTAGTTCTTGCTGTCCGCTCCCTTCCACTCCCAAACCGAGTGAATACCGGACCTAAAGAAGAAAGAAAATTCACACAGGATCTTGCGGATGGCGTTCGTTATATTTGGAGATACCCCTTCGCCCGAGCAATAATCATCATGCTTCCTACGCTCACTTTGTTCTTTATGCCTTCACTGATGCTAACGCAAGTTATGGCCGTCAAAGTATGGAATTCTAGTCCCTTTCAGTTTGGACTCATGGAAGCCTGTATTCCTCTAGGTTATATGATTGGTTCCAGCATGATCTTGTTTCTCGGCTCCAAATTAAAGAATCGCGGCTTCTTTATCATGACTGGACTGCTATGTCTGGGTCCCCTGTACCTCCTGCTATCGTTCGTCACTACTGCTGCCTTAGCCATTCCCATCATTCTTCTTATTGGCTTTATGTTCTCATTCTGTACATTGCTGATAAATACCATCCTCAGGTTGGAAGTTTCGGAGGATATACAAGGTAGAGTCTTCGGTGTACTTGGGTCCATTATGAGTGTAGCACCCTCACTTGGTCTTACAGCCGTTTCATTCCTGTCCGATCACTTCAGTCCAGCCCCTGTCATGGGTTCCATCGGAGTCCTGCTACTACTATTTGCTTTATTAACCTTGACCAAGTTAAAGGTGATTCGAAATTATAAGTAATTTTAGAACATATCTTATGACCGTTATCGCCCGTTTTTCCTAATAACGCGCCTATTATGAAGCTCGATCAGTAATTGAACAACTATAATGATCAATAGAAAGATTCCCACGACACCTGTTAAAAATGGATAAATTAGAGGGAAAAATACACTTGGATAACTTTTAGTAATATCCGAATAGTATCCCATACCCATAAGTGATGTACCCGAGAACTCGATAAGCTTCACCCCTAGATGATTGTCACTTCTTTGAGCATAACTCAGCACCTTTTCTTCTATACTGCCATCATGTGAGATCGTGATTATTTTCCATTTTCTCTTTTCCATCGGCTGACTATCATCTGTAAGTCTTTGGACTATATTAATTTCTTTCTCGCCAGTCTTTCGATCCGTAACAGTGAGAATATCTATCCATGAGAAATATCTGCTTCCTCGTTCCCGATTAGACAACCATATTTCATCAGGAGTTGAGATTTTTTGACCATTTAATAAAAACTGAACTTTCACAATATCTCCAGGCGGGACACTCTCCTCTTCATCCCAAAGGGTCAATTCTGCTTTCCTGCCTGTATTTTCTTCTTGGATCTTAATATGCTTATCATCAACCGTTAGTTCTTGAACGTTTAACGTGTTATACCCTTTCTCAGCATGGTTGATCTCATAACGCTGATTGATTTGATCTGAAATCATATACTCACGGATATAGTTGAACAATGGGCTGAGAGAAATCGCTAGCAAGAAAAATGAAATCACCGATAAAAAAATTATTTTTTTCATAATGAATCCTTGTGAGCGATCGTCAGCTTGAAATTTTGTCTTGAGCCACCTTCGAGGCCATTTGGAACCCCATCCTGCATAGGAAAGAAACCAAACTTCTGATAAAATCTTCTAGCAGGTTGACCCTCTGGATGATCCTCACCAAATGTAGTAACGAATATCTCTGCTGGGGTTTCGATACTTTCGATAATATAGTTAAGAAGGGCTGTCGCGACACCCTTATTTCTCTCTATGGCTGAAACAGATAACCAACCAATCTTGTAATTAGGGGCATTGGATGAAGAGAATAACACAGCTCCAAGTAATCTTGAACCTGGCGAACCATTGTTTTCTCGTACACAAAAAGCGCTTTGTCGCCTGATATTTTTTTCTAACGCTAGAGTGAAATTCGGATCATCTACCATCGGCCCAAAAAGGGACTCCACCTCTGCCGCCAGCTCCAGCCATCCTCTTATATCCTCCATAGTAGCTTTTACTACATTCATATATAAGTTCTCCTTTAGTAGTCTTGGTTACACCATTCGATACACTGAGGAATAAAGTTATCATAGCCATTTAAAGCAGTGATTGTATTTATTACTTCACGGGTTCCAAGTTCTCGCTCTGTATCATCCGTACTCTCTATTCCAAGTGACCGTCTGATATTATAAGCTAACCATTCTAGCTTCCCATGAAAACCATAGTTGAGCACATCGGACCAGTTAGCATAAATCTCGCCGCCATGATCGCGGTATGCATTAATAAGCGTGCAGAAAGCATCTTTGCTTACACTTCCCGATTCAAAGCCTGACCAATAAAGTGCTACATCTATTAACTCTTGGGTTGGATGGATAGGTCCTGCTGCTTCCCAGTCAATAATAATGGGTATCTGATGCTCATCCCATAGTACATTTTTTTGATCTAAATCCCGATGGCTGATCACCATATGATTCAATAATTGTTCCGCTGAAGAATCTACAAGTTGTTCCCAATGATTTATTTGGTTCAGGTTATCTAATAGCAAGCTAGACCATTCCAAACCATCCTGTTTTGCTTTTAGTGCATATTCATTCCAACGAACAGTGGATGTATTTACTGCCTCAAGATTTTCATTAGGATGATGATCAAGAAGTGTAGCGAAATCGATCTTATGAATTTTAGCAAGGTTTTCGCTAATCCTTTTACAACACCCTATATTAATACCTCCTGATGGCAATGCCTTACCTTCGACCCATGGAAATAATAAATAGAATTGACCCTCGAATTCATGTATAAAACTATCTTTGGATACGATGGCCGGTACTGCATTTATCCCATTTTGATAAGCCATATTTGCAACCTTTTCAGAAAGAGTATAGTTGTACATAGCAGTATCCCGCTGCATAATTTGAGGATTTAAAGCTTTCACTGCATAGAGCGCTTTGTCCGTTTGTAGACGATACATTCTGTGTAGAAGACCACCTGTTACCTGTTCTGGTTCATTTTTCAAATGACCTAACCCGTATTTTGCACATAGCATTTCGAAATTTAAGTTATAATTCAGATTTCCCATGTTATGTATCCCTTTCCTATCAATCAGAATCCCAACTTCAATAACCAAGCCGACAACTTCTCTTCCCGCTCTTTTAAGTCCCCATTTATGCGATTGTATTTACCAAGCCATTGCTCAGAAGCTATGCTGCCATCCAGCATATACAGGACACGTTCTGCCTGAGCAGCGACTTTCGCATCATGTGTAGCCAGTAGAATCGTTGTACCGGTCTGATTAATATTTATTAATATCTCCATAATTTCACTAGCAGCTTTAGAGTTCAATGCACCTGTTGGCTCATCACCAAATAGAATATCAGGCTCATTGATGATTGACCTGCAGATCGCTGCTCTTTGCAGTTGTCCACCCGACACTTGTGTAATATCACGCTCAGCGAGTGCGGAGATTCCGGTTTTTTTCATTAACTCAGCGGCTCTGTTATTGATGGTTCTACGACTAACGATTTTAGCTCGATAAGCGGATAAGATGATATTGTCCCGAATAGTCAGGTTTTTTAAAAGATGCATCTGCTGAAAAATAAATCCCATTTGATTTAAACGCAGTTCAGCTAATTCACTCTCAGAAAGACCACTGATGTCCTGTCCTTTAAAAACAACACTTCCTGAAGTCATCCGGTCCATACCGCTGATCGTATAGAGCAATGTTGATTTCCCTGAGCCAGAAGGGCCCATTATAGCTACGAATTCTCCCTTTGATACCTGTAGATGAACATCTTTTAATACCGTCTGCGGGGTTCCTTGCCCGGTTACAAAGGTTTTATTTAAACACTTCGTCTCTAATATGAACATACTACCACCTCACCCTCATTCGACAATCAGTTTAGATAAATTGGATTTCTTCATCGATATCGTGCTTACTACGGTTGTGAGTGCTACAATGAGCATGAAAAAAAGAGGGAGAACAAGATAAGCTATTATCGGATTAACTACAAACTGTATTTTGGATGCTCCCATAAAAGATCCGAGTAATTGAGTGAATTTTTGACCGATGGTATTCGCTGCAAAGGTTCCGAGAATGATTCCAAGACCAGAAACCAGTAGCAGCCTTACCTGATATTGCTTTCGAATATCTTCTAACGTAAAGCCAATGCTTCTCAAAATTGCAATTTGCGAGACGTCCTTCGCTAGCAGCATTTTTAGAAATAAAGCTGTAATCAATACTGAAATTGATATCGAGATGGCAATGGATAAGCCAGTGACCAGCTTTAATTGGCGAATCGTATTCCCGAGCGTCTGAGATAAATAGCTTTCTAGATGAGTAACTTTGGCTGGATAAAATAACTTTGCATATTGATCCATTTTCTCCTGAACGGAAACATTCGGATTCACATCTAAAGCTACGATATACCATAGCACGGACTTCGGGTCATAAGGTAATCGGGCTTTTGCAGTTCGACCTCCATTCGTTATATCTTGGAAGATCCCGCTAACCGTCAATTTTTTCGAAGTGCCATCTACCTCCAAAAGAACGCTATCCCCAACCCTTTTGTTCCATTCCTTGGCATTCAGATCAGAAAGGGCAATCTCCTCCCCACTTTCAGGGGTTCCTCCGTTAACATAAGTGAGCGGAAAAATAGAGAAATCTCCTGTTTCAACATTGATATTCTCCCATACGCCATCGCTGCCTAGCACTTTAAATCGAGAAGTAATTAATGGTGAGAATTTAGCTATATCGGAGTCCTTATTTAGCGTCGTTATCAGTTCATTAAATCGCTTCTCTATTTGATCAGATGGCTGCAAATCGATTCTCATGTCACTCTGACCTACACCCATATAAGAAATAAACCGAGGGGACTGAAGGGTATTCAATATATTTACTGGTACAAGAATGATAAACAGACAGATCACAAATACGAAGAATAACAATCCAAACATGGTGAAGCGTCCATAAACATCCTTTAGGCCAAGAAAAAGATTCACATTTATATGCCTGCGCTTACTCAGCACTACTCTACTTTTATTGCCTTTCAACTCACCCACAGTCCCTGACCTTAAAGCGTCTATTACTGTTATACGATTAAACCTTCTAAGAATAACTCTGCAAAAGAACACAATCATCCCGAAGATCAAACCGACCGCTAAGACTGGAACAATAGGCTGAAGGATCGTTTTCGGAGCAGTCCCCAAGTACAATGTGATATTCGCTGTAAACAATCGCACCACACCCAAAGATAATATATATCCTAGCAGTGAAGCGCATGCTGCCATCACCATATATTTTGCCAAATATATCCTTCTAATATCTCGCTGTGAGATCCCAATTGCTTTCATGACGCCAATCTCTCTATAGTCCTCCTCTAAAGTCGCGATCATCGTGAACCTTAAACATAGGACGGCAATAATCATAAGAAGGATACTTACCAAAATAATGACAACTGCAATAATCCCATCTGTCAGCGCATTCAGCGTCTTAAACAAAGGATAGTCTATCATTGGTCCTTTAGCGGGCATATCTGAGGATTGATAGATATTCCGGAACTCGCTAAGTCTACTTAAATCGGTGATTTGAAATTCAATTAAGTACTCAACTTCTCCATGGTTCTTCTTAAGTACATTATAATCCGTGTCATTTACGACAAAGCGCTTAGAGCTAACAATAGCTGGATTCATTTGGATGTCTCGAACAAAATCCGTAACCATAAATTTTTGATCTGACTGTCCATTGGAAAGGGTAACCTGATCACCAATGTTCAGATCATTCTGCTTCATATAATAAATAGGAACTGCGATTTCTCCTTCAGCTACCCTAATCACTTGATTCTCTAAATTCAGCAGCAAATCAAATGATGGGTTCTGCTTAACAAAACCTATATCCATTACGCTGTTCTCTTCCGACTTATTGCTGTTACCCAAGACAATCTTCGAGCCATCTATCCTTAGCATTTCTACTGTCTGTTGATTCTTAACAAGTGGATTTGTAGAGGCAAATTTTTGAATACCTGCGTTATCTATTGGACCAGAATGCATTTGAACAAAATGGGGAGCTTTTGATTTATCCAGCAAATGACTTAAAGAACCGGACAATTCCATAATGACTTGAGAAGCACAAGCAGCAAGCAACGCCGATAACATCATAAAAATAAATAAGACGATCGTTATGATTTTATTTCTTTGAAAATCTTTTTTCACAATTTGTAGCAGCATTGACGATCTCTCCCCTGCGTCTCATTCATCCTCCCTGCCCGGACCTTACTCAAACATTTGCGTTACGTAGGAAAAGCTTCCTTTTTCAGCTCCCAACGTAGTCTCCATAATATAAATAAAGCTCTGAATTTTGAGAATGATCTCTTCCGGCTGCCACTTGAAAATCCCTTCATCCAATAAAAATTGTGAGGCGACCAACAGAAATTCCATCGTTTCTTTAGGATAAGGACAGTGGAACAAGCTCTCCTCGATTCCCTGCTCAATCACCTCTGTCAACACAGGTGTTAGCTTCAAAATAGTTTCAGCCAAGCTTTTCTGATGGATTAGTGCATTCTCAGCTTGATGAAACTGTTCAATCATGTGACCTTTTCTCTCCGAATCAGGTTTCTGTGCCATTATGATTTGTAGTAGCTTTTCATGTACGGAGAGCTTTGAATCAGCAGCAATGATCTTCGCAACGTCTACTCCAGCATCGATGAATCGTGTGACCACTGCTTCCATAACCTCCTCCTTCGACTTGAAATAATAGTAGAACGTGCCCTTGGCAATCCCGATCTCCTGCAAGATGTCGTTCACTGTAGTTCTCGCATAACCTTTCGTAAAAAAAAGCATTTCTGCCTTATCTAATATTTCATTTCTGCGTTCTTCCGCTTCTTTAGAAATTCTCATTTATTCTGAGTCCTCCTTTTATAGACCGACCGTCGGTCTATTCCATTTAAATACATTTAATACATCATGTCAATGATGTTCCAGCAAATTAGACAAAAGAAAAAGGTAACCTCCAAAGGATGAGGTTACCTTAATGTGCAGTCAGCATAATCAGGAGACTTTTTTGCGCTTTAGAATATGATACACATTGCTGAACATACCGGACAGGATGCCAGCAATTGGGAATACAGCCCAGTTAACGTCCCATCGCCCATAGACAAAGCCCGTAAACAGAAAAATCGCCGTCGCCAAAGGCCACAACACAGCCCCAACAACTCCAACAAATCGGTTCTCTTCCTGCTTCTCTGCAGTGATGTTCGGCTCCTCCAGCAATTTCGTATAAGTTCCCTGAATATTCCCGTAATAGATGAATAGAAACACCGCCACAGCCGCAATAAAAAGAAAAGCAGCGACTCCATATGGAGCATAGTCATCGTTGACATAAGAAGTTGCGAAGATAAAGGTCGGCGACAGCACACAAAGACAGACGCCCACAATCAAAGCAAGGCGATAAGTCGGAGCATAAAGGGCTTGACTGCGCTGAAGCGCCGTTTTGAGCGCATAAGGTAGCTGAAAGCCTTGCTCTAGACTTTCGAAGCGCTCGAGTTTCATGCCGCTATGAATGAACATCCCAACGGCCACAGCGACCAGCACGAACATTCCGACCATCCCCAGCATTGAACCTTTATCAGCCATATCAGCATTATTTTCAAACAATGTACTAAGAGTAATCAACAGCGCCACCCCGCATGCGCAGAGAAAAACACCGAGACCGGTCCATAATCCGGAGCTACGTTTGGCAGCCGCATAAGCATAAACCTCTTCTTCACTCAGCATGGGCACAGTCTTCTCCTGTCTGGCTGGATGGATGCCTAGCTCAGCAGTCAGCTCCTCAATATTGCCGAATTCCGAAATAACGATACCGATCGCCTCATTCTCAGACTTACCATCCCGCTTCAGCTCCAGGTACTTATCTTCCATCCCGGACAGCAGCTCCTGCTTCAAACGCTCCAGTTCCGGAGTCTTCGGCAGACCTGCAAACATATTATCCAGATATACTATGATCGTCTCCATGCACTATCACCACTCCTTGATAAATTGGTTTACAACTTCCTGCGTAACCTTCCATTCCTCACATTTTTCTCGGTAATAGGCGAGACCCAGCGGGGTAATCCGGTAATATGTGCGCCGCTTGCCAAGACTCTCATCCAGATAAAAGGATTCAATGTACCCGTTCTTCTCCAGCCGGGTAAAGGCGGAATACAGCGTTGTCTCCTTCATGACATACTTCTCCTGAGTCAGCTGCCTGATATTCTTAGAAATCTCGTACCCGTAGGATTCCCCATCGAGCAGCATGTAGAGGATCATCGTATCATTGTAACCACGTATAACATCACTGCTGATCAAAAATGGTACCCCCTATGATTACTTCATCTGTCGTAGTAGTTGCAGTATACCATAATTACTACGACAGATGAAGTAGTTGCAAAAAAATAGGCAAAAAAATCTAAAAAGCATAAAAAAAGAGAATTGCTCTATGTGAGCAACTCTCCTCAAATCAGCTAGTTTCTTGAATTTTCAAAAATCTGATCAATCTTCTCTTTCGCACCTTCCCAGGAGGTCAATAATGGAAATCCATATTGTTCACGGGCTCTCAAATTCCATGGATGCGGAATACAGAGTACTTTCCTTCCGTCCTGCAATGCAGGAACCAAGTTGTGAACCCCGTCATCGATCAGAAGATCATAATTAATAAGATTCTTTCGTTTGCATGGGAAGAAATTTTCGATGGGAATAAACGGCATATGCTTCTGCAGCCAGTTCCATTTTTCAACAACTGCATTGGGCTGGGCCGCCGTAACAATAATAACATCATAAGCATTGTGCAGTTTCTCCATTTCACCTACAACATGCTCGTCGAATAATTCAAGCTCCTCATATAAACCAGGCCGCCCATAGAATACATCTTGTGTACAATCTGGATGACGTAAATGATCCGTATTCCAATCAAGCATCTCCTCGTACTTCAGTACATGAGTGGGGAAATCATTGTTGTTATGGTATATAGCTCGTTTGACTAGATGGCATATCGTGTCATCCATATCAACTGCAATTATAGGCTTTCTCATCTGTGTCCCCCATATGTTTTTTTATATTACTATTTAAGTATACACAATATAATTACTGTTTTCGTCTTGAGTTAGTTAAATTTCAATTTAATGTTTTTTAAACGCCTCTACGCATCTTTGACAGATACAGGCTTTACCACTCAGTTCCAAAGGTACCCTTTCTAGTAGTTCTGCAGAAATTTCCGTATGAAAACACCAACAATCACCACTATTAGCACCACAATGATTTAATTCTTTACATAAAGGACAATACCGTTGTTCAACTTGTTTATTTTTTATTTCCAAAGCTTCTACTCCCCCATACGATTAAACATTTCTCTTCTATTTAGTTACCAAGCATAGGATTATTCAATAAAGCATGCACAGCACTTTCCCAACATGCAATAAAGTCATTCACATTTTTTCCAATCATTTCATTCCTTCTATAGATCTTTGCAATACCTCTATACTTTCCTGAAGAAATGCCTTATTGTTCTCAATTCCTCTGGTTTTACACCAAACTACCGCACTAAAAGCATCATAAAAATTATAAAACGGTATAATATTTTCGAGATCAGGTAAAGGATGAATCGATTCGTAGCCTTGCACATAAGGGAGCCGTGTTAGCGGGTTTACTTCCCAGACGTATCGGTTTATTTTTGTAAAATCAATTTCGGAGGAACCACCACGAGCGCTCTCGTAATCAATTACACCAACGACTTCATTATCTTTTATTAATATATTGCCTGGTCGAAAATCCATATGAACAACACAAGGCCCATCAGGTTCAGGTAACACCGAATATACGCTATCAAAGTGAGTAATACATTTCTCAAATAAATCAGGATGAAGGAGTTCCTTACAAGGTTCTTTCCACTTTTCAAAATTATTTTTCAGGTATAATCTCCAGCTATTGTTCTCTACCATCTGAAAACCATCGGATCCATAACATCCATACGCTGGCATGGTAACTTCATGAAGCATGGCATGATAATTACCGATTTGAAACGCCAGACTCTGATCAATGTTACTCGTACAAGGCACCCCATCTATAGCGGAGAGAAGCAATGCACCGACACTTCTATTATCTCCGTCCCAGAAATCCAATACTTTTGGAACAGGTATAACACCCTTTAGTCTTTCAAGCATCTCATTTTCGCGAACCAGTTTATCCCTGTTGTATGGAATTTTCACGTATACGTTGTCTAGATTATTAAGAGTAAGTTTATACACTTCAGAACTAAACGACTCTGGAACAGACTCTATATTCAAAACACTCAGCTTAAAAATTTCAATTAATTTATGTATGGATTTCATACGACTACCTCCAATCTCAAGGGAAAGGTGCTCTGTTCACGGTTGTGAACTCCCTATTCTTGCATTAAGATAGAGAACATTAGGAGTTTCTAAGGAACTCAACCGGGAGATTTGAACAGATGAAATTTAAGAATCACAGCTTTTCAGGTATCATTCATAGTGATCTGCTTGCTACCCAAGAGCTTCTATATAACCCGTGCAATCTTGATTGCTCTGACCTCATTCATGAACCACATAATGCTGATTATGGGGCGTATATATTTAATATAAACGCGCAATCCATTAGATTCCGTGTTGCAAAAATCACACCTACAAAGATCGGGCAGTTTGTCACGTTATGGGAGAGAATTGGAGATGGCCCCATCCAACCCTATGATATATCAGATCCTGCTGATCTCTTCGTTATAAGTACGCGCAATGAAAATCACTTTGGTCAATTTGTATTTCCAAAAGCTGTGTTAGGTAAACAAGATATATTATCCAATAAAGGTGAGGGTGGCAAAAGAGCACTACGAGTGTACCCGCCATGGGATAATCCCACGAGTCGTCAAGCTCAAAAAACACAAAAATGGCAGTTGGAATATTTCTTAGAGATACCGGTAATTAAGCCAGCAGACGTTCTTCGTGCGCAAACACTTTACGGTTTTCCAGTAAATCGAACAGTCTGACCTATGTCCTCCACATGTTTTATATCCGCCCATAAAATAAAATAATTGTACAAAGAATCTCCTATTTTCACCGCTTCTGGATATTTCAAAATAATAGCAGCCTGTTGATTCCATTCCTCTTCCTGATCAGCAGAAGGCACAATTAATCGTGCTTTCTCTTCCGCTTTTACCCCCTCTAGTGTCAGTTCAATGATTTGTGGATCAGAGCCATAAGGCTTCAGTTGATGAAATGCATCCTTGTTTGCTACTTCATCGATGGATAACCCCTCTCCAGAAATAGCGGATAATTGAAAAAATCCGTCGTTCCCCTGATACCTCTCAGCATATTCTGGATTTAGTTCCCACTCGGAGGGATACTTCAAAGTGACCTTATACTCTTTTGAAGTATATGTTGACAACCCCGATGGCTTAACCAGCATTCCGATTCCAGTACTTACTAATGCAATAGCCGCAATAATCAGGACCCCTAACCACCATCTTTTATACGTTGACGTCTTCACATTATCCCCCTAAATCAATATTTAGTTGACATGCACAGCATCAGGAAATAAGATATAAGCAAACATATGAGCAATCATTCATATGTATTGGTGAGGAGGAAATTACAATGAGTAATCTAAAAAATATCCTATCCCTAATTCTTTTCTCCATATTCCTTATTTCTTACCTTTTGAAGCTCCTTATACTTTACAAAAAGAACCACATTAAAGGAAACGTATTAGCTAAAGGAAATAAACGATCTATGATCCATTATACCGAGCTGTTCGTTAAGACTACTACTTTTGTGTGGGGAGCAGCGTGGTTTACGTTTTCCTTAGCGGAGTCATACATAGTTACACTAGTAGGAGAACATTTTAATCATCCGGCGATTCACTTTATCGGTGTTGGTGTAGTAGCCCTCGGATGTTCCATTTTCATACAAGCAATGATTGCCATGCGTACTTCGTGGAGAGTTGGGATTGATAAGTCTACTGTAACAAAACTCATCACGCACGGTATATATAAATTTAGTAGAAACGCCGCATTTGTCGGTTTTGATCTCATGTTTCTTGGATTGTATCTTATGTATCCAAATTCATTAACACTAATTATATTCTTTCTTAACATTGTAGCCATTCATTTACTTATTCTTCAGGAAGAGCAGCATTTAAAATCTGTATTCGGAGATGAATATATTCAATATTGTAATAATACACCTAGATATATTTTATTTTGAAATCTTGCCTACTGTAAATCCTATGCTTTCAAGCACGCCACAATTTACATTTTTTACAATATCCGAAAACATTCTCTTAATGTAATTACTATAGTATGAGGTTGTAAACATACATTAGGAGGGAAATTATGAAATCACCGAAAAAGTACGGCGTTAAGACGGCAATTGTAGCGACTGCAGCAACTGCTCTCTTCGTTTCCAACGTAGTCACTACACAAGCACCAAATCAGGCCAATGCAGCTTCATCAAACACAAGAAATGTGATTCTGTTTGTCGGTGACGGAATGGGTACTGCCCAGCGCAATGCCATCCGCCTAGCTACAGTAGGTGAAAAAGGAAATCTAGCGATGGATTCTATGCCATATGCTGGACTAATTCATACAAGCTCCACTGTCCCTGTTACAGATTCAGCTGCTTCAGCCACAGCCTATGCCAGCGGAGTCAAGACTTATAACGGTGCCATTGGGATGAATGCAGATAAAAAGTCCGTACAAACCATTATGGAATATGCAAAATCAGCAGGGAAATCTACAGGCGTTGTAACTACCAGCCAAATTACTGATGCTACAGGCGCTGCCTTCGGTGCTCATGTTGAAGATCGCTCCAAACAAAGTGATATCGCTCTGCAGCTTCTGACCAAGAGCAAAGTTGACGTTCTTCTCGGTGGAGGCGAAGACTTCTGGTATCCTGCTGGGAATCCAGGTAAGTTCGCAGATGAGCCAGCTGAAGATCCTTCAGAGAAGAGCAAAGGAACACAAGGGAACCTTGTAGACAAAGCTAAACAGCTTGGATACTCCTACGTAACGAACAAAACCGATATGCAAAAGGCGAAAAGCGGCAAACTTCTCGGGTTATTTGCAAATGAGGAAATGTTCCAGCAAAAGCCAGAGGGTGAAGGAGATATCTACAACCCGGTTGTATCCCTCCCTGAAATGACGAAAAAAGCGATAGACACACTTGCAGCAAATAAAAAAGGATTTTTCCTGATGGTTGAAGAAGAGGGTACTGACGAATTTGCACACCAAAACAATGCCAAGATGACGATTAAAGCGGGACAAGAGTTAGATAAGTCCGTACAGATTGCCAAAGATTTCGCTAAAAAGAATCCGGATACCCTTGTCCTAGTTCTCGCCGACCATGAAACAGGTGGATTCTCTATTGAAGCCGTAGACGCTGAAGATGAATCAGGTGACGGCATTTCCAAAGAAGATGGTCCGTTTGCCATCGCTAACTCCAAACAGAATTTCGTTGTAGACTGGACGACTTCAGGTCATACAGCAGTGGATATTCCAATTACGGCCATGGGCAAAAACGCTCAGTTGTTTACAGGAGTATACGAAAATACCGAAGTATTCACTAAGGTTGCGCAAGCCATGGGTATTAAAGTGAAATAAAAAGATCGAACAACATAAAAGACTAGCCAGACTTTCTGGTTAGTCTTTTTGATTGATGAATCGCAATCCCGGGTTCTCCCTTATACACTATGATGATCTCCATACCTACTTAGCATCTGTTCGAATAACAAACGTGATTTCCTTAGTCTGGTCTAGCCACTCGCCTGTCAGTCGAAATCCCCGTATAGTTGCCCCTGATTCATAATCCTTACTATCTGAACTAAGAAAAGCCGCCATATTCGAATCGAGCTTAAAAGTAGCTGTCTTATCCGCCAATTCAACATTTACCGGCTCTGCTGTTTCTTTTTTATACTTTAAAGTACCATTATCTTTCAAAATATAATCTGTCAACTTGTAGCTGTCCGGGGCTGTATTGCTAAATTCGATTTCTATGATTTCTCCAAGCTTCACATAGGGAATTGAAACATCCGGTTCAGTCATAAGGCTTTGGAAAGATACATTAACTTCTTCTGAATTAGTGTTCCTTTCAAGTGGCTTTAAGACAGATTGAATGACTCTCCCCTTGGTTGTAACCGTTACTTCCTTAATTACAGAATCACTTGCCTGTTCTTGATCGCAGGCTGAAAAAATAAACAGGAGTACAAGACCAAGGGTTAATAAGTATACTTTTCTCAAGGAAAACCCCCTTCTTCATTTCAGTTACAATGATGATCGACAGCGAGATACGGATCAATGCATATCCAAGGCGTCCAGTTTATGGGAAAGCTCATGGATTAACTCTAGCTCATGTAATACCATACTTCGGGTATAAAAATATAGCTCTTCAGAGTAATCCAAATCTTCACCGTTCCCAACCACTAGGGATAACTGTTGTAAATGTTCCAGCTTCTCTTTCATGTAAGTCTCTCTGTAATCAAGTAATCTTTGGCGGGACTCCTGATCCAGTAGCTCATAATAAGCAAGACGAATAGACCATTCATTATCAATACGAATAGTCTCCAGTGAAAATTCGTTCAAGCAGATATGAAACCGCTCCTCACCCTCGGCTGTGATGGAATACACATACCGTTTAGGCCGGTTTTCCTGCATTTCCGTTTTTTTAATCACCCAACCTCGCTTTTCAAACAATTTCAGCTTCGGATACAGCGAATTATTATTAACGATTTTATCGTTACTCATTACGAAAATGATATTTTTTTTAATCTCATAACCATGTTTTGACCCTTTCATTAGTTGAGCCAGAATCAAGACTTCAATATCCATATTCATCCTCCGAACTACCGGACTTCATTTCCGGTCATTTTCTTATCTTACCTCAAGGACTGCATTTGTGCCAAATACTTCGTGATTTTATGCACATACTTTTATCGTTACGTTCGATAGTATAGGTTAAAATAACCTAGTTATTTTTAACCTATATATAGAGAGGAAGTTATAGCATGGAATTCGCACATTTGTTCAGCAAAGGTACGATAGGAAATATGGAGCTTAAGAACCGGGTCATTTTGCCTGCCATGGGAACAAAAATGAATGCTCCGGGTGGGTATGTCAGCGAGCGCTTGATTGATTACCATGTAGCACGCGCAAAAGGAGGTAACGGCTTAAATACAGTTGAAGTAACAACCGTTCACCCAACGGCTGCTTCTGAGGATGCTCCAGCCATATTTGATGATAAATTCATTCCTGGTATGACCCAATTGGCTCATGCTATTCGTGATGCAGGCGGCAAAAGCTGTCTTCAGTTATGGCATGGAGGGAAAGTAACTCCCAACCTGATTCAAGTCTCCTCCTCCCCTGTCCCTTTCGAGGGTGTAACACATATCCCCCGAGAGCTGGAGAATCACGAAGTTAGTGAGATGGTTCAAGCTTACGCAGATGCTGCTTCACGTGCGAAAAAAGCTGGATTTGACAGTGTAGAATTCCATGCTGGTCATGGTTATTTGCCACAACAATTTCTAAGCCCAGCGATGAACTTCCGTCAGGATGAGTACGGCGGTTCCTGGGAGAATCGTTGTCGCTTTCCGCTCGCTTGTATCCGTGCCATTCGAGAAGCCGTTGGACCTAGGTTCCCTATCTTGATGAGAATCTCTGCTATCGAAGATCTTCCCGGCGGACTTACACTGGAAGATATGAAGCTCTTCTCGAAGCTCGCTGAGGATGCTGGTATTGATGCGATTAATGTATCGCGCGGCGTTCCAGCAGGCGCAGCTATTAAATATGAAGTACCACCTATCGATTTACCTGTGGGCTTCAATGTAGATAACGCAGCACAAATTAAATCCGTGGTTAACATTCCAGTTATAGCTGTAGGTCGTATTAATGATCCAGCTATTGCTAATCGAATTATTGCCGAAGGACTGGCTGATTTCGTAGCTATTGGCCGCGCTCAATTGGCAGATCCTGAATTCTGTAACAAAGCATTAGCTGGACGCGCGGACACCATTGTTAAATGTGTGGGTTGTGATCAAGGCTGCTTCGATGGATTCGTAAATCCGAAGGTGCCTTTCATCAGCTGTGTATTTAATCCTGCTACCGGAAGAGAAAGTGAATATGAATTACAACGAGCGAGCACACCAAAAAAAGTACTTATAGCCGGTGGTGGGCCAGCCGGATTAGAAGCAGCAATCACACTGAAACGTCGTGGGCATTCTCCAATTTTATGCGAAAAAAATGACATTCTAGGCGGACAGCTTTATATCGCTGGTGCCGCACCGCGTAAAGAAGAAATGACCGCGGCTGCTCTGAATATGGGAGAGACCGCTAAACGTGAAGGTGTAGAAATCCGAATGAATACGGAGGTTACTCCAGAGCTTATTCAAGAAATTAGTCCGGATGAAGTCATTCTTGCAATCGGATCAGCCCCGATTATTCCTCCAGTAGAAGGTGTTCTGAGTAGTCATGTTGTAAATTCACATGATGTATTATGGGGAACAGCTCACCCTGAAGGTCGAGTTGTTATTATTGGAGGGGGTTTGGTCGGTCTCGAGGTCGCTGAGCTCCTGGTCGAACGCGGAAATCAAATCACTGTTGTAGAAATGCAAGCCGATGTAGCAAATGATCTGGGTATCCTTCGTAAAATCTGTGTAATGGAAAGCTTATATGGCCACGGTGTTAGATTAATGACCAACAGCAAGTGCATGACGATCCAAAAGAATAGCGTGATGGTTGAAAAAGATGGGGAGCTTCTCAGCCTGCCAGCCGATTATGTAGTAATCGCAGTAGGATCACGCGCCCTAAACAAACAACCCCTTCAGAACTTCTTGGAGGAAAGCTCCATTCCTTATCATGTAATTGGGGATGCAGTACAAGCTCGCAGAGCGCTTAATGCTATTTGGGAGGGTGCAGAATTAGCTAGACGAATTTAGTTCATATAGTCAATTAGATTTATGAATAAACCCGGCAGGTCGCACCTGCCGGGTTGCGTTCTTATCAGAACTATCTGAAAAATCAACTTTCAGGGGCTAATAAGTGCGTTAGTGCCTGCACTTGTTCCATATGTATTCGTCTTCTATAAAGCACCTTAACTCGCCCTCATTCATGAACTTGATCTTCACCCCTGAACGATATTTTCATTCTCATGTCAATGTAGAAGACACGCTAAAATTGAGTATCGGCAGCCCGATAAAAGCAGCATATCTTTCAACAGCTTTAAACACAGCTTCTTCAGCATTTCCAAGTTCTCTAAATGGATGAATGACTATCTCAATTCCTTTTTTCTTAATCGAACGTTTCCATGTACCTATAACTTGGCCACCAACAACAATCATAGGCAGGAAAACACCGTTGTTGCCAGGAACAATTAAAGGAGCCGTCTCAGGTTCAAGTACAGCACTCCGGTCTTTATAACCAAGAATGTACTCATCGAAACCTGGAAGTAAATAGATACCTGACTCTTCATCCGCTGAAACTACTCGATGGTTAGACATCCAATGCTCATTGCCATTTATATCTGTCGATTGAAGTTCTTTTTTCACAGATTCTAGCCCTCGTCTGGCATCTGTAAGGGTTATGCCTGCCCACCAAGCGAAGTCCTGAACGGTCGCTAATCCACGGGCTGTAAAATACCGCAAGGCGAGTTCTTGCAACGATTGTTCGTAAGATAGCTCTCGGCAATCTGGCACCCATTCCTCTAACAATACAATCGTTTGCTGTTTACCATTCATCGGACCAAAACAAATCAGTCCTTGATAGGCACTATTCCAGAGCATGTGATAACCGCGTTGATTCCCCGTGTAGATGCCTTCCTCTTCTATTAGCTGAAGTAGGACCGAACGATCCATTTGCTTCCCGCCCTTTAGAGCATCCACAATAATTTTTCTACAGCGCTCCAGTGTCTGATCATCAAGTCCAAGCTCAGCCATTCGCCGCTTCGTTTGTGATGCTAAACGCGGTGCAGAGAGCTGTAGCATCCATTTTACATCTTCTGCTGGGACGAAATGAAGCGTACCTCGCAGCGTCCAAGTAAGAATAATCTTGCGGTCAGCGATTGCACGCTCTATATCAGCTAATTTCGTAGCAGGAGAACGTAGTCCGATGGCCCAAACCGCCTGCATATAGTCTTGCGCTTGCATAGCCCCCATTTTTTTCACGACCTGCTCTGGTGTGTGATGTAAAGAGCCTGCAATCATTTGATTATACAATCTACTATTTGCAATAAGATTATTCGTCACACTACTCCCCCTTTTCAGAAATGAATCCTCAAATTATATACTTCCAGTTATTTAACAAAATGGTTAAGTTCTTGCTCATGTCTATGTCGATATTACTATTGATTCTATTGAAATACGAGATTAAATTAGAATATGAACTCCATTCCATTGCATAATGTGCAATAGAAAGTCATATACAGACCTCAAAAAAAGGTTTCTGTTGCACTTCGTACATTAGAATTTGCTGAAAACCTTCAAAAAAGAGTTTTAACCTATATTTAATTGTAAAAAATGCAACAGAATTCAGATCCCCTTTCTTTTGGATCCATTCTGTTGCACGAAATACAACGTTAGGGATAAACTACCCTTTTAAATTACAGACTGAAGGTATTTTCTTAAACAGAGCCCTTCTTTTTAAAAGAAAAACGCTGCTTCTTCCGCTTGCTTCACTTGCTGCATCGCATTCGTGGTGTTCACCAATTCATTAGCTAGTCGATTCAGTCTAAAAATAATATCATCATCCACAATTACTTTCCGGTCATATTGTTTCTCTTCAATAAAAACATACTTAGGAACCACCACCGCTCTCATATAAGAGAGGATCGGTTTCAGTTGTTGTTCTGCCACTAAGTAATGTTTTGAAGAACCTGCAGTTACTACAATACCGATAACTTTATCCTTAAACCCATTAACCGGGAGTAAATCAAATAGATTCTTAAGTGTTCCTGGAATCGAAGCTTGAAAAACTGGGGTGCCAATGATATACGCGTCGGCGGCCATGATTTTCTCCAGAACAACTTTGGTATCACCTGTATAATCCATGTAGCTGCGTCCATCACTAAATTCCAGCTTATAATCTCCTAGATCAATTAGTTCTACGTCGAAATCCGGATGCTTTTCTGTGATGTTGTTAAGTGCTTGCTGTACAGCAATTCTAGTCTTCGATCCAACAATGGATCCTGAAATCCCAATGATCTTCATACTATCCCTTCTTTCTTATTTCTTAGCTGTAGCACGTCTTACGGCTGGTGCTACTTCAGATGCGAACAGGTCAATCATTTGTTCCACTTGAGCATAAGGTAACCCACCGACATCAATCTGAGCTAGAAAACGATTATGGCCATACATCTCATGTTGATAGAGGATCTTCTCCACAATTTGTTGCGGGCTTCCCACGAGCAGTGCATTTCTCACACTCATCGCTTCCGCAAATTGTTCTTTCGGATAGTAAGACCCACGAAGCTCTTTCATCAAGTGATTGATATATGGATAATAATCGCGGAATGCTTTTTGTGAGTCCGGATCAATATACATTAAAGAAGTTGTGCTGATGGGAAGGTCTGCTGGATTAAACCCTGACTCTGCAGCAACCATACGATACGCGTCTACAGAACCTTTAAAGGCAGATGATGGTCCACCAAGGGTGGTCAGCATCATCGGGATCCCCATTCTTCCCGCCTTAATTGCACTTGCTGGAGGTCCCCCAACCGCTCGCCAAATTGGCAGCTTTCCATTTAAGGGCTTAGGGAAGATTTCCATATCATTTAATGCAGGGCGGAATTTCCCTTCCCACGTTATGCGATCGGACTCATTTATTTTCATGAGCAATTCAATTTTCTCTTCGAACAATTCTTCATAATCTCTTACGTCATAACCAAAAAGTTCATAGGCCCCGAGACGCGATCCACGTCCAGCAACAATCTCTGCTCTACCGCCTGATAACAAATCCAATGTTGCAAAGTCCTCATATACACGTACAGGATCTGCTGTACTTAGTACAGTTGCTGAACTGACAAGCTTTATACGTTCGGTTGCATTTGCAATGGCTCCAAGGACAACCGAGGCAGCTGAGGTAATGAATTTCGGTTGATGACTCTCGCCTACCCCAAATACATCTAATCCAGCATCCTCAGCTAATTTGGCAGCAGCTACGATCTCTTGAATCCGTTGTCGTTCACTAATTGCTTTTCCTGTTAAGGCATCTGTGGTGTGATCACCTAACGTGTATAAACCTAGCTCCAACCCTTTTTTCTCATCGATTCTATATTGTTCCATCATGATTATGTCCTCTTTTCATAGTTGTATTAGGTTTAGCGGATAGGATGAAGCTTCGATTCAATCTCTTCACGACGTTCTTCCAGAAATGAAGGTAAGGTCAAATTCTCTCCTAGCGCGTCAAAAGTTTCATCAATCTCAAATCCCGGGCCTTCTGTAGCAAGCTCAAAAAGAATATGGTTCGGATCCCGGAAATACAAGGAATGGAAGTAATAACGATCAATGACCCCTGTATTTTTAAAGCCTGCAGCAGTGATCTTGGCAGCCCATTCGGTTAGTTCTTCGATATCCTTCACTCTTATAGCCACATGATGGATGCTCCCTTTACCCGGTCTCTCCCGATCTTTGTCATTTACTTCTTTGACCTGGAGCTCGGTGTATAAACCACCCTTCCCCGTTTCATATATATCTACCATAATCTTGGAATCACCCATGGAGGGTACTGTCCGAACTTGTGTATAGCCCAAGATATCTTCCAAAACCGTCTTTGTGCGGCCAGCCTCACTTACAGTCAATTCAACGGGTCCTAACCCAACGATGGCATACTTTGGAGGGATGTCTTCTGTAATCCACGACTCAACTAGCTCGATACCGTTATCTTTTTCAGCCGATACTAAATGGACCGTCAATTCATCTCTATCATAAAAAGTAAGCGACTTACGTTCCCCGATACTTACAATCGCTTCATGAGGAACTTCAAAAGAATCTAATCGACTAGCCCAATATGACAAGGCTTCATCGCTAGGAACAAGAAGGGAGAAAGAACTAATACTGTTCGTCCCTTTGCGGGTCTGACCTGCATTTGGCATTTCAAAAAAAGATACTTCGGTTCCAGGAGCACCATTACGATTTCCATAAAATAGATGGTACATGGATGGATCATCTTGATTGACCGTTTTCTTTACAAGTCTCAGTCCCAGGACCTCTGTATAAAACCATAAGTTTTGTTTAGCGTCCTTAGTAAGCATAGACACATGATGTTGTCCGTTTATGGGTTGTTGTTTCATTTTAAAAACCTCCTAATGAGTTTTGTTGAATTTAAGTTTACTAGTATACTGATGAGGAAAAAAGTAAGCTTTATTATCAATAAAGCTTTTGCGATACTACTGAACACCTCGCGGAAGTCGATTCTCATCTTGGCTATGGCGATGAATCTTTTTAAGCATGCTGTAAAACACTTTCTTCTCCTCATCTGTCAGTGGATCGAATAACGAGGCTTGGAAATCCGATTGCAAGGGCAGTACCTTCTCAATAAGTGTTTGGCCCTTTTCCGTTAAAGTAATGTACTTCACTTTCCAATCCTGTTTGCGTTCAATCCATCCTTCTTTCTCTAATCTGCCAAGCATATGGGATACCCCACCTTTAGTAATGGTTAGATGCTCGGCAATTTCCATCTGTGTTACAGGCTGATGTAATAATATTTGTACCAAGGTATCGAATTGATTAACTGTTAAATTAAATTGCTTCAAGAATTCATTGGAAAGATCGTTACTATTCTCATATACCCTAACCAGCCGCAACCAGATCAATAAGCTTAATTGGTTATCTTCAGTGAATCCATTGTTTCTCATTTGGTCACGTCCATCGTTTGTTTATTTTATGTGTTAATTGATTTGTTAATATGAGTATACTAGTAAACTGACAAGGAGTCAAGCTCAGTAAAAATCCTACACGCTTGCCAAATACCACTTCGGAATATAGGGTTGAAATTCATCATACCACTCCAGAACACTCTCCGCTCGGCTCAGCATATTAGTAACTTCCCTTTGACCACCCCCTATGAACCGGTTCAACTACCTCCCCTTTAGAAGCATTAGGGATGTCACTAAAAAATGGAATCATTTCACAACCTCCTTTTAATCAAACTGCTTCACAAAATAGAAAAATTTTCTTATTTATTTCTCAGAAGATTATTTTATTCAATTGATGTTGGAACAACAATAGTGTATGATGCATAGTATAGATCAAATACTGTATGACACATAGTAAGTATAAGCGGCTTCGACGTCCTCTCAAGGACAGCAAGCGTTTAAACCTAAAATATAAGAACAATTTATAAGAGATTATAAATCCTTATATTTTAAATAATGAGGTGGGTGAATGAGTACTTTATTAAATTCTTTAATCACAGAGCTTAGAAGAGGTACGTTAACGCTAGCCGTTTTAAGTCAATTACGAACACCCCAGTATGGATATTCGCTCGTTCAATTGTTGGAGGAATCCAGCATCATCATCGATCAAAGCACCCTATATCCATTACTTCGCCGATTAGAGAAACAGGAATTAGTGACGAGCAGCTGGGACACATCCGAGAGCAGACCCCGTAAGTATTATGTTCTAAGTGACTATGGCGTAGAAATTTTTTTACAGCTAAAGGAAGAATGGCTTAAGAATTCGAAAGAGCTCTACGGCCTATTACAAGGGGAGGATGACCATGAATCTAATTGAGATTTACATTCATGAAGTGACTCGGAGGTTACCGGAACAAAATCGGGAGGATATCGCTCTCGAATTACGATCTACCATCGAGGATATGTTACCGGATGATTATGACGAAAAAGAGGTAAAAGCCGTCCTTACAAAATTGGGCAATCCCGCTATTTTAGCTAGTGAGTATCGCGATCAGCCCATGTATCTCATCGGCCCACGCTATTTCGATTTATATGTTACGTTGTTAAAAATGATTATACCAATCGCTGTAGTTGTTTCTTTAATCGCTCTGGTTGCTGATTACTTGATTGGCTATAGCGGAGATAAAACAGTTGCGGATATTGTTACTGCAGTTATAAGTAGAGGAATTGGAACCTTCCTTGAAGTAGGAATCCAAGTCTTTTTTTGGATAACTGTTGTGTTCGCTATTATCGAACGGGCGGATAAAGGAAAGGAAGGTCATCCACTTACTACAAAATTAAGGAAATGGACTCCTGATGATTTGAAGGATATCGCGCTTGTCCATAAGAAAAAAGCAATTACAAGCTTCGAAGTGTTCGGAAGTTTACTGTGGACTGCCATTTGGGCTACTGTTTATTTTAATGCTGAACACCTGATCAGAGTCTATAGAGGCGGTGAAGGCGCACTTAACTTCGTAGCCCCAGCTTTTAATCAGCATGTGTTACTTGATTATTGGCCTATTATTCTTATTGTGATCGGATTAGAAGTCGCATTAACTATATATAAATTAATCAAGAGACAATGGACTAGAGAATTAGCATTATGTAATACGGGCCTCGAGCTTTTAGTGCTTATTGTATTCGCTATTATCCTTATAAATCCGAATGTATTTAACCAAGAATTCATTAACTACATGTCTAATTTATTAACAACTTCAGCTAATCAATTTGAAACGGGGTTAGTAGGTGGGGGAATTGCTTGCCTGATTTTAGTTGCGGTTCTCAATATATATGAAGGCTTCCGCAAGGCTCGCCTTTAGTATTCACAGAACGGCGATTCTCCTGTTATTTGGAGAATCGCCGCTTTGTATTCTGATTCGTTGGCTGCCTGCTTCAACAGCTTCAACAGCTTTCACAGTGTCAGTCAGCACCGATCCGTTAACATCCCAAAAATGCAATAATACTGCGATTAGGGTCATCTGTGTCCGATTGGTGCTTTGTATATGTCGTAATCGTTATCGAATCAAATGAAAAAAATAGAGTGCCCCAGCAGCCATTCATGACTTATGGGACACTCTATCTGGTTTAATTAAAGAAGCTCAAGCTCAATAACCGTATCCATCTCGTCGGGAAGCTTAGCCCCTTTTAATGTAATAAACGCTCCACCGTCAACATCCGAATATTCCTCAGCCATCCAAGGCACCTCCACCTTTAGCTCGGTACCATCACGTAGTAATCTAGCCTTTTTAATCTTCCCTTTCAAGCCTTGGAAATAGATCGGGCCAATTCCACGGTCGTAGACGTGCGCATACAACTTCTTGCCCTTTTGCGTATAACGTCCCCACTCTGGCTTAGGCAGCGAAGACTTCCCGCATCCATAAATACTTTCGCCATTAAGGCGCATCCACTCCCCAACTTCGTCAAGGATAACCAGTGATTCCCGTGTCATTTCACCTTTAGCATCTGGTCCAACATTAAGGAGGAGGTTGCCATTCTTACTGATACATTCGACCATTGAGCGAATCACCTGCTGGGTTGATTTATAATTTTTATCTTCGGAATGGTAACCCCAGTTATCATTAAGTGTAATGCATGCTTCCCATGGAATGGATTGACCATTCACGTCAACAATGCCACCGGGAGGAATGATCTGCTCTGGAGAAAAGAAATCTCCAGCATATTCTTCTGGCTCGGCCGCGCGGATATTCCCACCCAAACGATTGTCGATAATAATATCCGGCTGGATAGAGCGAATCATACGGATTAGCTCCGTTGCTTTCCATTTCTCTCCGGTCATATTGTCGTAGGAGAAGTCAAACCACATGATGTCGATTTTGCCGTAATTCGTCAACAGTTCCTTCACTTGTCCATGCATATACTCCAAGTATCGATCAAAATCAATCGGCTTGTCTTTAGCCGCTTCGTTATCCCGATCCGGATGCGCTTTATCACCATATCCAGGGTAGTCATCATGATGCCAATCAATAATAGAGTAATACAGACCTACAGCAATACCTTCCGCCCGGAAAGCGTCTACATATTCTCGAACGAGATCACGTCCAGCAGGCGTGTTAGTCGCTTTAAAATCTGTTAGCTTGCTATCAAACAAGCAGAATCCGTCGTGGTGTTTGGTCGTAAGAACCGCATACTTCTGCCCCGCTGCTTTTGCTGCGCTGGCCCACTTCTTCGGGTCATATCGAGATGCGTCAAATTCATCGAAATACGTCATATAATGCTCTCTACTCATTCGCTCGTTTCCACGAATCCACTCACCTCGTGCTGGAATGGAATATAATCCCCAATGAATGAACATACCGAATCTATCCTGTAAGAACCATCTCGTTCTTTCTTCTCTTGTACCCATCTCTTCAGCCCCTCCGTTTTCGCTAGCTTTGATAAATAGTTCAGATAGTCTAGACGGTATGAAATAATGCTGCAGCGCCTATAAGACCTACATCATCCCTCAGACCTGCTGATTCAATAGTATAAGTTCCTTTATACGGCTTCATGACAAGTTCCTCTGTTTTCTCTCTCAGCGCTGGAAACAGTAGTTCACCAGCTTTGCTTACGCCTCCACCAATTACAATGCGATCAGGATTAAACGTATGTACCGCATTAGCTAATCCAATCGCCATATAATGAATCGTTCGCTCAATCACCTCGACAGCCACCGGATCTTTTAGTGCCATCGCTTCGAAGACGTGTCGAGAATTAATCTTTTCACCACTTCTACTAGCCAGCTCTGTAATCATCGACGTTCTGCTCTCCATACTCCGAAGTGCCATATCCCGAATCGCTGTACCCGAAGCAAATACTTCCCAGCAGCCATATCTTCCACAGCTACATTCCGTTCCGTTCGGGTCAATAATATTATGACCGAGTTCTCCTGCAAATGAGTTCGTTCCGAGCAGTAGTTCACCATCCATAACAATTCCAGCTCCAATTCCTGTGCTGAAGGTAACATACACCATGTTGTTCGAGCCTTTACCAGCCCCTCTTACATACTCGCCCCAAGCCGCAGCGTTCGCATCGTTTACCACCTTCACTTCTATGCCAAGTTCTGACTCCATCCAATGTTTCAGTGGAACATTATCCCATTCAGGAAGATTGGTACCGTGAATTACGATTCCATCCTGGCTATTCACAGCTCCAGGAGAAGCCAGTCCGACTCCAATCAGCGGTCGCCCTTCGGATACAGAGCGGATCATTCCGATCATTCGCTGCACCACCTCTTCAGCGGTGCGCGCGCCAGCTGTCTCCATTAATTCCCGATTCAACATGGTACCCTTTAAATCGAATAATGCTGCGGCAATTTTTGTTCCGCCTAAATCAATTCCTACTACATAGCTCTCAGCCTTATGCATAACCATTCACCTTTTCACTATCTATTATTAGCCGTTCGAATGAATATTCTTAGCTAACGCCCGCAGGGCTACTGGATCGATTGGCGACAAAGCATCTTTGCCATGACGAACAGCCGATCCAAAATGTACTTCTGTGACTCCGGTCTGTTGAATAAACGATGTAATACCTTCTGGCTTCAAACCACTTCCAGCCAAAATACTTATCGAACTACCTCTTGATTCCTCTACTAGCCTACGCATAGCGGGAATGGCTTCAGGTGCCGGACCTGGTCCAGCAGAGGTAAGTATACGAGTGATTTGCGGGTAATTACAAAGCGTCCGATAACCTGCAATTTGGTCCTCCAGCTCGTCAAAAGCACGATGGAAGGTTACTTGTAAGCCATCTGTCAACGGCAATAATATTTCAAGCGCATGCTCATCGATCTTTTTTTCCGGTGTTAATGCGCCAAGAACAACTCCCGAAGCACCACTGGCTGCAATCTGCCTGATCTCTGCAGCCATGGTCAAAATATCATCCTTGGAATAGTTAAATGATCGACTGTGCGGACGGACCATAACAAAGACAGGAATGCTAACCGATTTGGCTACCTGCTCCACCAACCCTATTCCTGGTGTTAATCCACCTTCCGTAATGGCAGTAATAAGCTCAAGACGATCTGCGCCATTCGCCTCAGCCGTCAGAGCATCATCCATACAAGTAGCGATGATTTCCAATCTCATAACTTTCACCCACTCTTCCAGTTGTTAATGATGCACTTGCTTCATGACATAATCGGCGAGCAGACGTGCACCATATCCCGTCGCTCCAGCTTCAGAGTACCCCACATCCTGTTTGTACTGTACCGTCCCAGCCATATCAATATGAACCCAGCTCATCGATTCTGCTACAAAGCGCCGAATAAATAGGGCTGCTGTAATCGCACCTGCAAAGGGGGAAGTACTAACATTGCGGAGATCAGCGTAATTACTCCGAAGATCTGCTTCATATTCATCCATTAACGGCATGGGCCACAGTCGTTCTCCATTACGCTCCCCGATCTCAACCAGGCTCTGCGTTATATCTGCATCGCCCCATATGCCCGCGATGCCTAATCCGAGCGCCGCACCGACATTTCCAGTTAGGGTAGCGATATCAACAGCTTGATTTGCTCCGATATTCGCGGCATGAATAAGCGCATCCGCTATGATAAGTCGACCCTCGCCATCCGTATTCGCAACCTGAACAGTTACCCCGTTAGGGTAGCGGATAACAGACGAAGGTAACATAGCCTCAGCATCTGGCACATTATCAACGACTGGAATAAGTGCGGTCACATTTACATTGGCACGCTTCCGTATCAAAATATCCATAGCCCCAATTACAGCAGCTGCACCACCCATATCCATGCGTGCATCGCTGATATCGCTAGCCGTCTTCACATTCATGCCACCTAAGTCAAAGGTTACACCTTTACCTACCAATGCTAACATCGGTAATTCAGGGTTACTCTTGTAACGAATTTCAACTAGGGCTGGAGCGTGCTTACTCCCCGCTCCAACTGCGAGCAACCCATTCATCTGAAGTTCCACAAGCTCCTGTCCTCGATAGATATGGACTTTCAAAGCAGCATCATCACGGTCGAAAAATTCTGCCATCCATTCCGCAAAACGATCAGGGTTCAGTGTCCCAGGTACTTCATTCACAAGATCGCGAGCAACTACGGCTCCTTCAGCGCGTATCTGTGCAGAAACACGCACAGCTTCCAATTCAATCGATGTCAGCTCAGGCCAATCTATCGATTGAAGCTGTAAATCAACAGAGCCTTCCACCTTGGTAGTTCCCCGATAAGTTTGGAAACGGTACAAGCCGAGAATCCAGCCTTCCATCCAAGCTTGTAATTCATCAGCAGCAGAAATATCCTTATTCCTATTTATAGCCTCGGATGCTAAGCGAACAAGCGATGCACTACTGCGTCCTTCATTCAGAATTTCACGAGCAGCAGCTCCACCCGCTCGGCGAATCCTCTCAAGCGTAATATCCTTGCGCTTTCCCATTCCTACCGCTAACACATCAGACTCTTCCTCAGTGCGAGCATGTAACCAAGTCACACTGCTGCACTGTTTGTGGGGCGATCCCAGCTTAAAAGGAAAAGACTCCTCGTCATAAGCTAAATAGACAATAGTATCCGCCACATTAGCGGAATCGAATAAGATATTCATTGCTGTCCCTTCTTTTCCGTAAAGTTATCTCACAATTTCAGCTACCGCTCTAATTTCAGCATTTCTTCATCAAATAAATGACACGCAACCTCATGACCTGGTTCGACTTCTCGGAATATCGGTACATGCTGCTTACAGATTTCCATGCAGGAGGGACATCTTGTATGAAAACGGCATCCCGACGGTGGATCAACCGGACTTGGAAGATCTCCCTTCAGAATAATGCGCTCCTTCTTTAAGGTAGGATCGGGTACAGGTACAGAAGATAGCAGTGCTTGTGTGTATGGATGCATTGGACGATCATACAAGGTATCCTTATCCGCCGTCTCTACGAGCGAACCAAGATACATAACTCCAATTCGATCACTAATATGCTCAACAACACTCAGATCATGTGAAATGAATAAATATGTCAGGCCATACTCTTCCTGCAGATCCTGCAACAGATTTAGCACTTGTGACTGAATCGATACATCCAGTGCTGACACAGGCTCATCCGCCACGATTAAGCTTGGGCGAACAGATAACGCCCGGGCGATTCCAATCCGCTGTCGCTGCCCACCGCTGAACTCAAAAGCGTAGCGCTCGGCGTGGATACTATTCAATCCTACTGTCTCTAGTAACTCGCATGCTAGTTTATCCCGTTCTTTGGACGAGAGCTTTGTATGAATGAGCAGAGGTTCAGCCACAAGATCCTTCACCTTCATCCGTGGATTAAGCGAAGCATAGGGGTCTTGGAACACCATTTGTATATCTTTACGAATAGGCCGCATTTGATTGTCTGAGATATGGCTAATATTTTGACCCTTAAACCACACTTCACCGTCATTCGGCTCCAGCAAGCGAGTCACTAATCTACCCGTAGTAGATTTACCACAGCCACTTTCACCCACAAGGCTGAACGTTTCTCCTTTACGTATAGCGAATGAGATCCCATCAACTGCGTGCAAATATCTAGTAGTTCCGAAAAAGCCCTTTTTCACCGAAAAAAACTTCTTCAGACTTTTAACTTCAATGAGTGGAGTCTCCTTCACAAACGTTCCCCTCCTTCCGTGTTCTCCTGCTGTGTAAGCCAACAACGACTCTTTCGCTCTAGTCCCTCAATCGGGAGTAACTCTGGCTCCTGCGAGAGACAACGCTCTGTGACATAATCGCAGCGTGGCGCAAACTTACAACCTGCTGGCATTTGTGATAGATCAGGTACATTCCCTTTAATGGAATCCAAGCGACGTACGTTTTGACGCAGCTTAGGAACGGATTGAATTAATCCCTTCGTATATGGATGCTGCGGTCTTGCAAATAGTTCATGAACGGAAGCTTCCTCCACTACACGACCAGCATACATAACAACTACACGGTCGCATAGTTCTGCTACTACACCAAGGTCATGGGTTATGAGCAGCATTCCCATATCCTGTTCTTCTTTCAGGTGCTTCATTAGATCAAGGATTTGAGCTTGAATCGTTACATCAAGCGCCGTTGTTGGTTCATCTGCAATCAGCAGTTTCGGGTGGCAAGACATCGCCATCGCAATCATTACACGCTGCCTCATACCGCCAGAGAGCTGATGCGGATATTCATCCACCAAGTCTTCCGCACGTGGTATACCAACTAACCGCAACATATGAATGGCATGTTCACGAGCCTTCTTCCGACCATAACCCAAATGCAACATGATCGGCTCCATCAATTGCAAACCAATCTTCAGCACAGGATTAAGCGAAGTCATCGGCTCCTGAAAAATCATCGCCATTTCATTTCCCCGTATCTGGCGCATCTCTTTGTCCGTAACCTTTGTCAGATCCGTTCCCTCGAAACGAACAGAACCGCCAGAAATTCTGCCTGGCGTATCCTTAAGGAGCCGCATAATCGACAGTGAGGTAACGCTTTTGCCACAGCCGGATTCTCCAACTAGACCCAGCACTTCACCTTTCTTAATCACAAAGTCAACACCTGCAACTGCCGTTATACTTCCATCGCCGCGTTTGAACTCCGTTTTCAGCCCTTGTACTTCCAGCAAATTTTGAGTCATGTCTTGTCCCTCCTTAGTTTTTCATTTTGGGATCAAGAGCATCGCGCAGTCCGTCCCCGACCAGGTTAAATGCAAGTACTGTCAAAAATATAGCTAAACCCGGAAAATAAACGATATGTGGAGCTATACTTAAATAATCGCGCCCCATGCTTAACATTGCCCCCCAATCGGGCTCCGTTGGCTTCGCACCCATTCCAAGAAAGCTCAGTGACGCAGCGGCTAAGATTGCCCCGCCAATTTTCATAGATAGATTAACGATGATACTAGGGACTGTTTCAGGAAAAATATGTCGCCAAATGATTCGACGATTCTTTGCACCCATTGAACGGGCAGCTTCAACAAACAATGTTTCCTTCGCAGACAATGTTACGCTCCGAATAATGCGGGCGAACGAGGGTGTACCGAAGACTGCAACTGCAATCACAACGTTGGATAAACCAGGCCCAAGTATAGCGACGATCCCAATGGCAAGCAGTAAATCAGGGAATGAGAACAATACGTCACTGCCACGCATAATAATCCGATCCAGCCAACCGCCATAATATCCACTGACAAGACCAAGGATGGTTCCAAGTACACCTGCAATCAATACGGAGCTCAGACTGACCGCCAAAGTCAACCTTGTACCATCAATTAAGCGACTTAGAATATCACGGCCGTATTCATCCGTTCCCGCCCAATGCTTGGCAGACGGACCCTGCATTAGCGCATCATAGTTCGGTTCATCAGGATTATAAGGGGTCAGAAATGGCCCGAAAATGGCAATTAAAAAAAGCAATATGATAAAAAATGCAGCCACAAGGGGCATCTTTTGTTTGCTGAACTTGCGAATAAAAACACCCGCGCGGCCTTTTGTTTTCTCCGGGGCTATTACCTCTCCGGGTATAGGAGAATTAGTTCCCATTACCGCTGAATTGTCGCTCATGATATCCCTCCTAATCCTATATTCACCCTATAGAAAACTATCGTAATTCTGCCTCTCAGTTACTCTAGCTTACTGAGAAAACCTGATTTTCGGATTGAGTACGCCATACAATAAATCTACAATTAAATTGATAAGGATAAATTGTGTTGAAAACAGGAGCAGCAAAGCTTGAATAACTGTATAATCCCGGAACAAAATGGAATCCACCAGCAGTCTACCAAGGCCAGGAATACTGAACACTGTCTCAACCATTACCGATCCACCAAGCAAGAATCCAAATTGAAGTCCAGCTACAGTAACGACCTGTATAAGAGAATTGCGCAGCGCATGCCTGCTAATAACAACATACTCGCGTAAGCCTTTCGCACGTCCAGTACGGATATAATCCTCCCGTAACGTTTCTAGCATCGATGACCGTGAGTAACGAGCCAGCATCGACATAATTCCCATCCCAAGTGTAATGGAAGGAAGAATATACGACTTCCAGGAATCTACACCACCGGTCGGAAACCAACCAAGCTCTACCGAGAAAATTTGAATGAGTACCAAACCTAACCAGAATCCAGGAATCGACATCCCCGAAATGGCTGTCAATGTGCCTAAGTGATCAGGCCATCTATTACGATAAACCGCTGAAATAACACCAATTAGAAGACCAATGACAAGCGCCCAAGCCATGCTGAGAAACGTTAACCACAAGGTAGGCATTATTCTACTTTCTAGCATATCGGTTACTGGAATCCCTGATCGAATCGAATTGCCCAGATTACCACTTAGTAGATCGCTCATGTAGTTTATGTATTGATTCCACAGCGGCAGATTGAGACCTAGTTGCTCTTGAATGCCATGAATCTCTTCAAGTGTGGCGTCTTTACCCGCAATAAGCCGGGCCGGATCGCCCGGAATTAAGTGAATAAACAGAAAGACTAATACCGATACAATGAATAGCAACGGAATAACCCCGAGGAATCTTTGTAAAGCATATCTACCCAACTCATAAGCCCCCTTCAGTATCGACAAATGATTTAGTTAAGGCCGCTTCCTACCATTCTTAAGAAGCGGCCTCGTTCAATTCTTGGGAAATTAAATCTTGCGTTTGACTTGAATTATTTCACTTCTGCATTTAGGACATTAATGGAACCATCCGGGAAGACTTTGACACCTTCCAGATTCGATCTGTTGCCTGAGATGATTTGGTCAACGCCCATGAATGCCCACGGAGCATCTTCCCATACTGTTTTTTGAATATTTGCATAAATGGATTTAGCCGCTTCCGGATCAACAGATTTGTTTGCTTCAGCAATCCATTTATCTACATTTTCATTTTTATAATAAGCTGTATTCGAGCCAGCAGGTGGGAACATTTCACTACTGAACAAACCTCTAGTAGCACCATCTGCATCACCGGAGGATGGAGACCAGCTGACATACCACATTTGAATTTTTGCTTCTTCAGGTGTTTTAGCAGCGTTAATTTGGTCGGATAAAGTACCGCCTTCCATGGACTTCACTTCTACTTTAATGCCTACAAGCGCTAGCTGTTGTTGGATAAATTGCATACCCTTCATAGTTTCGGATTCATTCTCACCCCAAATTTCGGTTTCGAATCCGTCTGGATAACCCGCTTCAGCAAGCAGTTGCTTAGCTTTTTCAATGTCATAGTCATAACCTGTTTGTGGGGAATAATATTGTGTTTTGGATGACATCGTGGAATCAAGCTTAGCGCCAAGACCCGATTTCACCACCTTGATATACGCATCTTTGTTGATAGCATAGTTAATGGCTTGACGTACCTTTACATCATCGAAAGGTTTCTTCATCGTATTCAAAGTAACATAACGAACAATGGTTGAATCGATGGTATCTATAGTAATTCCTTCAATGCCTTCAACCTCGGATACTTGCTCGGTAGGCATTGGATAAATGAAATCAGCCTCTCCAGTCTTCAGCATCGCAATCCGTGATCCATTCTCTGGTACGGGTCTAAAGGTTATACTATCCACTTTCGGCAAGTCCTTTTGCCAGTAATCCGGATTCTTCTCAACAACTAGCCGATCACCTTGCACCCATTCTTTGAACTTAAACGGACCCGTTCCTACAGGTTTTTTCGAAATATCAGCTCCGTTTTCTTCTAAAGCTTTCGGGCTAATAATAGGTGCCATAGCAACTTTATTTAAAAATGCGTTGTATGGCTCGCTGAGTGTAATAACCACGGTTTTGGCATCAGGAGTCTCCACTTTTGCTACCTTTGCAAAGCTTTTGCGCAGTCTCAGATTGTTCTTCTCATCTTGAATACGGGCGATGTTTACTTTAACCGCTTCAGCATTGAAGTCAGTACCGTCTTGGAATTTAACGTTCTCTTGTAAGTTGAACGTGTAGACCAACCCGTCTTCACTTATGGAATGGCTAGCAGCAAGGACAGGAACTACGTTCATATTCTCATCAAAACCCATTAGACCTTCGTACATCGTTCTGGCAGCGCTGATTGAATGTGTATCGCTTGCGTTATGAGGGTCCAGCGTAATAAAGTTAGCATTGATGGCAATTACAATGTCTTTATCATTTTTTGTAGTTGGGGTGCTAGTTTCCGTTCCACCAGCGGTATTGCCGCCTTGTCCCTCGTTGTTCGCTTTGTTGCCGCACCCTGCAGTCACTACTACTGTAATAAGCAGCAGCATGAACATTGACCATACTTTTCCTTTTGCTTTCATGTTATACACTCCCCTTTAGAAACGATGTATTAGAAAAGCTCCCAGTCCGATTATTCATGAGACTTGAAGATTATTCTCGATCCTTATAATCAGACTTCCCATTGGAATACAGCACGTCGCTCGCCCACAATTGTACCGCCATCATTGACAATAGTGTTCGGCACGAGTGCATATAAACGATCAATCGTATCTTGATTGCTATAGCCTAAACGTTCCAGAATCGATGCGATGATACAAGGCCATACTTGCTCGGAGCCATCGGATACTTTTAGCGAGATACCGATTCGTTCCTTTCGGAGTCCAATCCCATATACACCTTTAGCGCCGCCCTTTGCCGTCAGATTATCATCCTTTAGAAGCTCTGAGCAGACGAATTTCGTATCTGCAATCATCACCGGATTATCGTTCATAAGCTTTGCAGTCGCAGCAGCTGCGTTACGTATTTCCGTATTCTCAATCAAATCAGGACAGGCTAGCTTTAAATATGAATAAGCGATTTTATGAAGAGGGAGTGCGAAGATAGGAAGACCACAACCATCAATCCCTTGAGGAATGGATTCCTTCGATACTTCTGCGATATAAGCCATGATATCAATGATCTCCTGTTGCACGGGATGGTTAGGATCATAATAAGTATCTATATCCCAACCCATATATTTGCTAAGGCCCATTAACCCTGCATGTTTACCTGAGCAATTATGAAAGATTTTACGAGTGGGCTCATTCGCCCGATGGCGTTCTGCCTTGGCTTCCTCATTCAGTGGGTATGTAGAACAACAATGAAGTCCCTCTTCTTTTAATCCCATTTTCTGAAAAAGAGATTCAAGTGCTTCAATATGAAAGGCCTCTCCCCGATGCGAAGCAGTAAAGAGTGAGGCTTCCTTACTTGTCAAACCGTAAACTTCATCGATCCGGCGCTTCATAACCGGTAAAGCTTGGAATGGTTTAGCAGCTGAACGAAGATAGGTCATATGCTCCGGATTACCTGCTTTATACAAAATATTACCTTTCTCATCGACCACGCTAACTGCACCATAATGGACATTCTCCAGTAAGCCACCGCGATATTCTTCTACTAATGTTGTAAACCCCATCTGTACAACCTCCTTCGATGTAATTATTTTAATCCAATGCGAAAAAACGATTTTGCGATAGTAGTCCAGATCCGATAATTACACCATTCTCGTTCAACATCGAACGATGAATGGAGAAAGACCCACGAAGGGGCTCCCATGTGAAGCGTGAAAGATATAGCTTCTCGACTGCTTCATAAATATCCGGAAATTTGTCTACGAGTTCTCCACTCAGGATCACACTATCGGGGTTATACATGCATACGACATTGTTGATAGTAATCGCCATATACATGAGCGCACGCTCGATCAAATGAACCGCCCAATGCTCTCCTGCATCCTTTGCTTCAAATAACTCCTCAATCGTGCGAATCGGACGAATCCGATTGGCTTCTGACAACAATGAACTGATATTTATGTAGGTCTGTAAGCAACCCGCCTTACCGCACTCGCACATCATTCCGTTAGGATCCACAGTCGTATGCCCTATTTCACCAGCACTGTTCATCACCCCGCGATAGATCTCTCCCTCAAGGATCATCGCCGAGCCAACGCCTTGCCCGAAGCCCAATAGTGCGGTACGGACAGATCCAACAGCAGCACCCTTGAGGTGTTCAGCAAGAGCTCTAACTTTCAACTCATTATCTACAGCAATTTCAAAACCGGTTAGTTCCTTTAGGCGTTTTGCTAAGGCAACATTCTTCCATCCAAGCTGAACAGAGAAGACAACAATACCTTCTTCGTTATTCACAATGCCAGGAAGTCCAACGCCAATACCGACGATACGCGTTCTGTCAATCACATGCTGCTGCGTCAGTTGTTCAATCGCTTCATTGATTCGTTCCAGTGTCTTGTCTGGACTCTCGTCCGGAGTACGCGGGTATTGCTTGCTGCATAGAAGCTTACCTTGCAAATCTACGATACCTACAATCATAAGACTGCGATCCAGCTCAACCCCAACCGACAATACAGAAGCGTCAACCATAGCTAGCAACGTTGATTTCCGACCTAATCCTGACGATACCTGATCCGAATCCAGTAGATAGCCCTGTTCAGTTAATTCCCCAACAATTCGACTTACAGTTGTAGGGCTCATACCCGTTTGTTTGGCGATGGAAGCGCGAGAAATTGGTTGTTGATTTTTTATGATTTCGAAGACCGTCAAACGATTTTGCCGCTTCATAAAATCCTGATCGTGCTTTTTCACAGACATTCTCCTAATTATTTTCTTCAGTGCATTAATCAAACTAATAAAACTATAAAAATAAGAAAAAATTTGCCAATTAAGCTACGCTAATGTATTATTTGATTAAATTTCAGTTTAGTTTCTCCAGTGATGGGATTAATAATAAAGGCTCATTGATTGTATGTCAATATAAATGACATATTTTTTTATTCGAAATAAATGAAAGCGTTTAATATGTGATTTTTATAACAATCTCCAATAAATACATAACACAAACATAACACAAAAGACCAAAACCGCTCTCATAATAGACCGAGCGGAAACTATAAATAGGAAAAACTTAATTTAGAGGTGGAGGAAATATCTTAAAAACAAAAGAGGTTTGGGGTCGATGCAGAAGTTTTGTGGATCTGAATATTGAAAAAAAGGTAGAATCGTGCGCGGATTGATAGTGAAATGGAAATTGCACCCGCATCAAAAGTAAGTTCTTCATATAGAAACCAACTTTTGATACGGAATGTTAAAAAAATTATTGAAACTCTACTGCCTTAACAGACGCGTCCTCTTGTATCAGTGACAACAATTTCACAGCATTAAACGATTCAGGAAATTTTACGATAATTTCTAAATTCAATTCGGAGGCAAGACTATTATTTTCAGCGTGAAAGCTTAAAATGGTAATATTTTTTCCTTCAAGGAGCTGTTGAATTCTACTCACGGCTCCTTCTGAATTAGTCAGACAGATCACAATCTGTTGCGTTTTCGGTGAGGCCAGCCAACTGTATCGGCCATGCAAAATCTTTTGTCCAAGTAAGATAATAATTGTTGCTCCTCCACCAAGAATATATAGGCCCGATCCAATCGCCAGCCCTAGTCCCGCCGTTGCCCAAATCCCCGCTGCAGTTGTCAGGCCCTTCACAGTGTGTCTATGCATGAAAATCATTCCTGCACCAAGAAATCCCACTCCACTTACTACCTGGGCAGCTATACGTGCGGGATCGAGCTTAACATAGGACCAATCAGCTTGATCCTGAAATCCATATTTTGAAATGATCATCATAAGTGCAGCACCTAAAGCAACAATAAAATGCGTTCTAACTCCCGCTTCTTTCATCCGACTTTTTCGTTCAAAGCCAACTAAAACACCACAAATTCCAGCTCCAACTACACGAAGCAAATATTCAAACTCCATACATAGTCCTTCTCTCCTTATAATATTGCTATTTATTGTATCATAAACGGATTTCTATATTTCCCCCTCCTATAATATGAACATGATATTTAACATAGTTTGAGCATGCGCACAGTCACATCTGCAAAGATTTAACTGTGATACCTTTATAACTGTTACTCCAGTAGACATTTTATAACGGTCTACAACTAGTGAAAGAGGTGCGTATATGAAACTGCCAACAATCCAATTTGGGCATATTAAATCCAAGGTTCCTGTAATTCAAGGGGGTATGGGCGTAGGCATATCCTTAAGTGGCTTAGCTGCTGCTGTAGCCAATGCAGGCGGGATCGGCACCATTTCCGGTACAGGAATCACCACTGATGAACTGAGAATGCATATTCGCAAAACAAGAGAGCTCTCAAAAGGGATTGGATATATCGGTGTGAATGTTCTATTCGCGATGAAGGATTTTGCTGATAAAATGAAGGTCGCTTTGGAAGAAAAAGTGGACTTTATTATTTCTGGAGCCGGGATTTCCAGAGATATTTATGCTTGGGGTAAAGAGTATGGTACTCCTGTGGTGTCTATTGTTTCCTCCGCCAAATTAGCCAGAATATCCGAAAGACTTGGTGCCTCTGCAGTCGTAGTGGAAGGATTTGAAGCCGGGGGCCATTTGGGCACAGAAAGATCCATGTTCGAAATTCTTCCTGAGGTTGTAGAAGCCGTTTCGATTCCGGTTATTGCTGCTGGTGGGATTCTGACGGGAGATGATATCGCAAAAGCCCTTCGGATTGGTGCTTCTGGTGTTCAGATGGGGACTCGTTTCGTGGCGAGCCATGAATGTGATGCTCCTCTGGCCTTTAAGCAAAAATATGTAGATGCTCAGCAAGGTGATACTATTCTAATTAAGTCTACAGTTGGGCTAGATGGCAGAGCGATTCGTAATGAATTCACAGAACGTATTAGTGATGATGCCAAATTAAAAATAGCCAAATGCTCTAATTGTCTAAAGGTTTGTTCGCATCGCTTCTGTACCATGGAATCCCTGCTAACTTCCCTTAGAGGAGATGTTAAGAACGGGTTAGTGTTTGCCGGGTCCAGAGTTCATGAGATTAAAGAGATATTGTCCGTACAGCAGATCATTGACAATTTAATGTATGAGTATCAGGGAGCATTGAACCCAGCAACTTAAGATTGTAATACGATACTTATGCGATGATAAAGATAAAAAAAGAACCCTTTGTTGTATGCAACAAAGGGTTCTTTTTAAAAGGCGTTGTTTATAGTTGACTCTATATCAGCATAGCCTTACATCATTCCACGAGTATTAGAAATGCCTTCTTGTAGATGACAGCTCTTATACATTTGTTCTAGCTCGGAATCACCTAAGTTAGGATGTCTTTCTTTCATAAAGGGCAACATCTCTTTAAAAGTGCTTGGAGCAAACCCGGCAGCATAAGCTGCTGTTCCAATTCCAAATGACAAAATAACAACACAGATTACTGCAAATACTCCTCTTTTCAAAAAAACCATCTCCTACTTTATAATACGGAAAAAATCAATACGAAAAAAATTTGCTGAAACCAACATGCACATCAGACCCATTCCCATAACTAGAATGGCTATGATCCAATCCGCTTTTTTCATATTCATCCTCCCGTGCCATCGAACACCCTGAATTCAATGAATAGTGGGGTTCAATAATATTAATGATTATAGATGAATATTGTGTGGAAACTATGTGGGACATGCTTAAGAGATTAATTTTTGTCAATTCCGTGAAATTAATCACTATATAATCATTTGTTCATACTGCGTTCTTATTTGAAAGATATGATTTCAATATAACAATAAACATAAAGGAGTCATGATCATGAAAAAATTGTATTACACGTCTTTTTTCTATGCCATTCTTGGTTTGATAGCAGGTGTTGCTTATCGTGAAATTACCAAAATGAATGATTTCGAAGGAAACACCATCTTAGTTGCACTTCATACTCATATCCTTGTACTGGGCTTCTTCTTCTTTATAATCGCATTGATCCTAGCCAAGTTATTTAATATCCATGAAGCTAAATCCTTTGGCGCATGGTACATTGTATATAACATTGGTCTCCTGATCACGATCGGTACTATGGCCACTCGCGGGATGCTGCAAATTAACGGGACTGATATCAGCTTCTTACCGCATATTGCGGGTCTCGGTCATGCCATAGTAGGTGCTGGTATCATTTGGCTACTAGTTCTGCTCGGTAAACGAATTAAATCATAGGAAAAGAGCCGCTGGATCATATTCCAGCGGCTCCTTTTTATAATCATGTAAAAGTTCATACCAAATGAGACTATAAGTATATTTGTTTATACACTGGTAAATGATACAATATGGAAGTAGCGAGGTATCTTAAATTTTAACTTTAAACTATACTTTCGATGCCAATAAAACTTTTAAGGAGTGAAGTAAATGTCTATCGATGTTTATCTGAATTTCAATGGGAATTGCCGTCAAGCCGCAGAATTTTACGCGGAGGTATTTGGCGTTGAACGTCCACAAATCATGACCTTTGGCGAAACACCACCTGATCCCAATTTCACTCTTCCTGAAGAAGCCAAAGATTTAGTTATGCACACTCGCTTGAATATCGAAGGCAGTAATGTAATGTTCTCTGATGTTTTTCCGGGCATGCCTTTTGTAGAAGGAAATAACATTAGTCTTTCGGTAGTTAGTAAGGATTTGGATGGCATAAAGAAATATTTCCATAAGCTTAAAGAAGGCGGAAAAGTAGGTATGGAATTACAAGAAACCTTCTGGAGCTCGTGTTATGGTAGTCTAAAAGATAAATTCGGCATCGATTGGCAATTCAATTATGATGACGGACGAATGAATATGTAATAAAAATAACAACGAGTATGGAGTGGCTGTGGAACCTATTAATACAGGTGCAGCCTACCTCCAGCTCGTTGTTTCTTGTTCAAGCTCTTAGTCCATAATCAAATCATATACACTGACCTTCCGAATCCGTCTTGCAACTAACATGGATACCACATAAGCAACAACTAGAATGACAGCACACAGTAGAAGCACTTGAGACAGACTAACCGCCAGCTGAACGTTATAAATGCCTAGACTTGAAAGCAATAATACAAACGCCGAATCCGAGAAAAAATAACCTGCTAAACTCCCCAATAATACTCCAACTACAATCACCGGAAAAAGACTGAACGTAATCTGTGTCATCAAATTAAAGGTCGTATATCCGATACCTTTAAGAATACCGAATTCCCGCTTACGTTTCATAATCAACGTCTTAATCACCAAATACAAAATTAAACTAACCACTATAATTGTGACCGCGGTAATGACTGCTGTCATAGAAGATACTGCTGAAGTGAATGTACTGAGCGTACTTTCTAACATGTCTAAAATGTTCGTTACGTTCCATTGTCCAGGGAGACGTTCTTCAAGCTTTTGAATGAAGACTTGAGGATCTTCCCCTTCCTTTAAGTACACATTAATGGACTGGACTGAGTAATTCGGCTGCAATTTTCTCATTCCATCTTCTGTTATGGTAGCAACCATACCTAACTGATTAATCTGCTGGCTAAGACCAGTCACCAAATAATTTTGGGTTACCCCATTAAACGTAACTGGAATCTCGTCCCCAATCGATTTATTTTTCATTTTTGCAATTACACCGGATATCGCAATTTCATTATCAAAAATGGGCTGCCTACCTTTATAGACCGTCTGCGTCTCCAGCTTGGCATAATCATCAGATACACGGATCATAAAACTGGAATCATCTATAGAAGCTACTCTACCTTCCAATATGGAGATCTTCTGAACCTCAGGCATGGCCTCTACTTCTGCAAATATCTTTGGATCATGATCAGCTTTTTTTAGATCAAGTTGCAAATTGGTACGTTCTAGACCCACTAAATCTAAAACGGCTGAAGTATCCCCTTTAAAGTTAAAATTAAGGATGGAGCAAAATATACTCGAAAAGGTCAACCCTGCAACGATCAGCACGATCATAAAATTCTGCTTGGTCTGTCTAAATAAAGACTTCAGACTTAAGGCGAATTGCAAATTCAATGAAGTGCTCGCTAGTTGAAAATGATTTTTCTTAAAATTGTGGGTAAGAAGCCCGCTCTGAAGAGCTGCTATCGGAGTAATCCTTCGAATCTTTCTACTAGACAGGTAGGCAACTAAGAGAATCAGCACCGTAACGATAAGCAAACTCAACAAAGCACTTAATAATTCAAAAGTTGTCGGCCACAACAGTCCAACTGAAGACGAAATCATATTACCTACTAAGGGCATGACTAGAACAGAAATCAAACTTCCCGGTATGGAGGCCATTATAGACACTGAGACGAACTGTAAAAGAAATGAGGATATGATCTGCCTTGACGTATAACCGTTCGCTTTCAAAACACCGATGTTGGTTAGGTTATCCTCAATATTCCCGAAGATCTGAAACCTGATCACAATCAACGAGATTACAACCATGATCAATGCAAATACAATCAGAATAGCGGCTAAAATATTCACAAAAACACGGTTACCTTCGAGCCCCACATCAGTTCGCATGACTAAAAATGAACTTGTGTTTCCAGATCCAAAAATCTGTTCACTCAACTTTTGCTCCAGCTTGACTTCTTTCGCCCGTTCGTTTAATTGTACAGATAAAAAATTAAATTGAACTTCTTTCCCAAGCCGTTCCTCTAATTGCTTATAACCTTCATCGTTTAAAAATATTTTCAAAGCCCCATTCGTCAATGTCCCAAAAAGGGGTTCCTCCGTAAATCCACCGATGGTATAAGTAAATTTGTTGTTATCGTATTCAAACGAGATCGTGTCCCCAAGGTTATACCCTGAGCCTCCGTGAAAGATATACGGCAAATAAATTGTATTTTGATCCGCAGGTTCCAACCGAGAAGTGGTATTAAATAGTCCCATAGAGCGCTGCGAATCCTTATTAAGAATCAAGAAAGCAATAGCTGTATTGTTTCCCCCGTAGTTTATCTTTACATCAGGTAGCAGAAGCGCCGCCTCATTCTCCCATGTTTCAGTATAAGGATAGCTATCCACCAGAGATTCATAATTCTTCACATTCTCATTTAAAGGAAAATAAGCGGTGATATCAGGTGTATTTAGCTTCAATATTTTTTCTTGCTGAAAAGAATTAAGCTTCAAGCTGACCGTGAGGCCAATGTTCAGCAGCAGCGCAGCAATCATAATCAATACGAAGAGCGTAATCGTTGCACTTTTTCTTTTACGAATATTGGACCAAGCAAGCTTTCCTATTAAGCTTCTCATCCCTACCACCCCAATTCGGTCAGAAAGGACTGTAATTGCTGCTGCCGTTCAGGTCCACTATCTTCGCTATAAGGGGAAAGGCGCAAATCCCCGATGACTACTCCATCCTGCAGATACAAGATCCGATTACCACGCAGCGCAGTTTTGAGATCATGGGTTACCATAATTATGCTTTGCCCCTGCTTATTTACCTCGGTTAGGACACGCAGTACCCCTATTCCTGCTGAGCTATTTAGCGCTCCAGTCGGCTCATCCGCAAAGACCGCTTTTGGACTGTTGATCAGGGCCCGGATAATTCCGGCACGCTGAGCTTCTCCTCCTGAGATTTGTGCTGGAAACTTACCCCAGATGGTGTCATCCAGGCCTACATCTAAGAGCAGCTTTTTGGCTTTTTCCACAGCCCCAGCTCTATCCTTTTGGACAAGAAAAGCACTTGATAATACATTGTCGAGCACACTCATTGAATCGAGCAGATGGATCTGCTGAAACACAAATCCACAATTCTTCCGCCGGAATATCGCCAGCTGATCATTACTCATCGCCGTAATATCTTGACCTTCAAACAAGACCTCTCCAAGCGTTGGTTTATCCATTCCCGAAATGGCATACAGCAGTGTTGATTTACCAGAACCAGAGCTGCCCATGATAATCGTGAAATCACCATGATATAAGGTCAGATCCAGATTTTTTAATACATGCTGCTGAGTTCCTCCATGGGAAAAGGTTTTTCCAAGCTTATAGGTCTGCATCAATACTTTATTATTCACTTCGTTCATGTTGAACACTCCATTTACATTCATGCTCATTAATTACGCTAATAGTAACCCTAGCTCTACGCACAATATAATGGCTGCAATCACAGACTCATTCGTAATTGCAACCTAATCGTACGTTAAATGTTCTTAACATGTCTTTGTGCAATCCTTAGCGAATTCTTAATTCTATCCTGCTAAAGGAATCAGCAGCTTTACAGTAAATCCATCCTCCCGATTGGAGCATACAATGTCGCCCTGCATTTTTTGCATCATATAACGAGAAATGTACAGACCTAGACCTGCACCGTTCTGGCTCACGGCCAGACTGCCCCTAAAGAATTTATTGAATATTAAAGGCAATTCCTCCTCAGGGATACCCGGACCATAATCCAGAACATCAATCTCCAGATAATGATCCCTAATCTCGAATTGAATATCGATGGGTGTACCGGCGTAGGCATACTTATAGGAATTGTTCACCACATTATCGATGACCTGCTGCAGCCGTAAGGGATCCACCATAATGATGCAGTCTGGCACAGATGCTGCTGAAATCCGTTCGTAGAAATTCACATTATTTATAATTTGGGTCAGGAGGTGACTATGCTCCTCCGTTAAGCTGACTTTTAGTTCATTCAGTTCCTCCAAGGTGGAATGGAACATGTCTGTGACCAGACGATCAATCTGATCCGCTTTGGAATACAAGGTGTTTAGCTGTCTACTTGTCTTCTCATCTCTTGCGCTTAATAACATCAGTTCCGTAATCGCCTTCATCGAAGCGACGGGTGTCTTAATATCATGACTGAGACTAGCAACCAGCTCCTTCTTACTCTTATTCGCTAAATATTCACTGTGCCTAGCCGCCGCAAGCTCTTCCCGCATCATATCGAAGCTTTCGGTAAAAGCACCAAATAGATGATTACGATCCATCTCCAGAGGCACTTCAAGATCGCCTCTTGCGATATGCTTTGCGAATAGCTGCATTTTGCGAAACGGACGAAGAATGGATCTATTCAGGAACCAAATATAGAGGATGCCTAGAATTGTAAGCAAAAGCAGCATCGCAACTGAAACTTGTATAAATTGTTGTTTCATATGTATAAAAATCGTACGGTAATCATTATTAATAATTACTTTACCCACCAGCTGATCCTGAACAACAACGTCGACTAAGGTATCCCGATTATTGATAGCTTCATTAACGCTAACGGAAATCGCATTTTCAGTCTGATATTTTAGTTCACCAGAAGTATCAATAATGGCGAAATCATAGGGACTTTCCTTGTACAGTTTCGGCTCAAGCTTATCCCAATGCTGCTCTGTAAGCTTAACAATGGTATTGATCGCCACTCGGTCTGTTGAGGTCTCCACCTTCAAATTAAATATCAGCAATAAGAGAGTTATACTTGCAGCGAGTATAGTGAGCATCAGAGCTATCAGCAGTTTTTTAGTCATAGCTTATTTATCCTCAAAAGCATAACCGATGCCCCATACGGTACGGATGTACTGTGGATCGTTAGGATTCTGCTCAATCTTCTCACGAAGATGACGGATATGTACATTTAAGGTGCCATCTCCCGCAAAAACATCCCCCCATACCCCTGTAAATAGCTCCTCTTTAGGGATTACCCGATTTTTATGCTGGATCAAAAACTTTAGCAATTTATATTCCATTGTTTTCAGCTTGAGGGGTACGCCGTTAAGACTTGCCCTTCTGAGTTCGGGATCAATCTGGATGGGTCCGGATTCAAGAAGGGAGGACTCGGCTACAACTTCGTTGTTGTACCGTTTAAGCACCGCCTTTACTTTTGCCAGCAGCACTCTCAGGGTATACGGCTTATGAATATAATCATCTCCCCCGATATCTAGCGCAATTAATACATCATCCTCACTGGAGCGGGCACTAATAAACAGGATGGGAATCCCGGTCGTCTGACGCAGTTCTTTGCATAACTGGAAGCCGGATTCACCACCTAAATTAATATCTAGGAGTAACATCGACACCTGATGCTCACTCAAAAAGCTCCGACAGGCATCGGCGCTCGTAACAAATGCGGTTTGAACATCAAACAAATTAAAATATTCGCAGGTGGTCTCCGCAAGTTCAATTTCATCATCAATAATCAAACAATCATATCTCATCGATTTCTCTCCGCTTCAACTGAATTTATTATTATGTTAGAATATGCCTTTAAGGAGGGGTTACCTGTGGATACACAATTCCAGCGTCTGGAGCACTATTTAGATAAATACGAACAAAGCTGGCCATTAAGTGGCACAGTCTTAATAGCTCAGCGTGGAGAAATCAAGTTACATAAAGCGTACGGATATGCGAATCTTGAACATCAGGTCCCGAACACTTTAGATACCAAATTCCGGATCTGGTCACTTACCAAATCATTCACTGGCATGGCTATCCTGATGCTAAAAGAACAAAAACGTCTTAGACTGGAAGATCCAATCCTAAAATATCTCCCTCAGCAGCATGCACTAGAGGGGATTACCATCCTTCACCTGCTGGGACATACCTCTGGTATAGCCAACTACACTTCCATACCCGAATATAATCAAAAATTAAATAAGCTAAAGCTGACTCCACAGGAGATGTTTCAGCTATTTGTGAGTCAGCCCCCTGCATTTATGCCTGGCACTTCATTTGCCTATAACAACTCAGGTTATTATTTGCTGGGGATGATTATTGAGAAGATTACAGGGATGACATTTGAAGATTATATCACTACTTTTATATTACAGCCTCTGGGCATGGTAAATACAGGAGTTTATAACAACCAGCAAATTATTCCGAAATTAGCCTCGCCTTATCATTCTTCTTGGGGAGAGTATACTCAGGGGGAATACATAGATATGAGTTCTATCTTATCCGCTGGCGGGATGTATTCGACGGCTGCCGATCTTTTCCTGTGGGATCAAGCCTTGTACTCTGATCAATTAGTGTCTCATAACACCCTAGAGATGGCTTTTCATTCCAGTAATCTCAAATATCGATTCGGTTGGTTCTTGGACGAACGTTTTGATCGAAAAAGAATGTATCACGGCGGTGCCTATCGCGGCTTCCGAAGTGAACTGCATAGATACCCTGAAGATCAAACAAGCGTCATCATGTTGACTAATTATGATTGCGTACCCGTCACTAAGTTAACAGAATCGCTAGCTGGATTAGTATTCGGCGAACCTGAAAGGGTGCCTGTCTCTCCACATGCCTTCCCGCTTGATGACAGCATTTATGCTTCATATATGGGAACCTATGAGGGATATGGCTGCAAAGCGAGCGTGGAGCGTAGTGGGCAAGATTACTATTTTGTCTGGAATGATGTAGAGGTCACTCCCTTTTATCCAATCTCGGAAACAAGATTCCATCATACGAAGCATGATTCAGAGTATGAATTTAAGCGGAATGTACAGGGTGAGCTTTCATTTCTGGGGATGCACAAAAAACAAGACAAGTCTTAAATAGACCTGTCTTGTTTTTTTTGTTTGTGTTTACGCTAGGCCTTAGCTATAATGATGAACTCAGCCAGAAGCACAAGTAAGGCAGTAGCTACGCCAAGCGAATTAATTACCGTTAAAGCATCTGGGTAGCTTTCTTTCTTAAATTGCGAAAATAAAGATACCATCCATAATACACTGAAGAATAATGCGACCAATCCGGAAATAGCCTCACTATCCACTTTTCTGCTCCGCATAAAAAATCCTACAAGGCCAACAACGGTAAAAATCATGTATATAACAAGCTCTATGGATGTGATGACAATCGCCTCGCCTGCAGAGAACAAATGCATTAACATGTATTGAATCCCTAAACAAATAAACACAAGCTGGTTAAAAGAAACTTTGCTCACTCTCATAGCTTATCTCCTTTTAATTTAAGTAAACTGCAATAAAAAAGATAACGCTTTCATTATATCGATAATTAAAATAATCCTCTGTGACTTTCAGTACTCTTCCGATATCAGCCCAATCAAAACAAGCCCTGAACAAAAAAATCTCCTGGCAATATTGTTGCCGGAGATTTTATATTAGAGTTTAAATGCTGACATAAAGGATGTATCCAAAACAGCCAATTTTCTAATAAAACTTCGTCAAAAACAGGATCTCAATTAATGATGCATAAATTCACTAATTTTTAACAGCATTCAAAGCATCTAATTGGTCACTATGTCTTTTTTCTGTAAAAATAAGGCATAGGCACATACACCAGCAAGCTGCAAATGTAGAGACCATAGGAGCTACTTGTTGAGAAGCGTTTTTATTCAGTTCCATTGTTTAGTCCCCTCCTTTCAGTTTGTCATAGGGTCTGTTTTGAATACATCTCTTATGTCAGCATTGAGAATGATAGAGCGAAATTTCTATGCCACTACTTTAGATGTTTCGGTATAACTTCAATAAGTTTTTCTACAGTTAAGTCTTTGATTTCACGGACAAAAGAATCATTGATCTGGAATCCAAGTTCGTTCTCGAGATCTGTTAAAATATAAATGATATTTCTAACAGAAGTTACACCTAATAGATTGGTCGTTCTATCGAATTCTTTGACATAATTTTTGACTGTTTCTTCTATAACCTGTTCGTTTAGATACAACAACTCCTTCCCCTCCTTTAAATCATCGGAATATTATTTTGCAGCTCACTTATAATTCTTCTAAAAGCCTCTTCCTGACTTGTAGAATTAGAAAGATTAAAAGTATACATCCCCTCTTGAGAATAGGAATTGTTTTCCACTGAGTCCAGATAATCTACAGAATAGTATTCTAGTTGTCTTGCTTCTGGATTATATAAACAAACATTCTCAGAAATATGATAGTAATCAATATTAACGCCATATTTGTATAAACAAGTGGACTTCATTTCTTTCAAATGGGATTCTTCGTAATTTCCGTTATACAAACTTAATATTGTGATATCTGGTGTGACTGCATTACTGATTAGGAAAGGTATATACCCATATCCATTGGGAACTGAAGTGCTATACTTAAGAATGCTTCCTGGAACTCCAATAATAATGACATCTGGATTCTCAGCTTGTTCTATATATTTAATATAGGCATTAATACTCTCGACCTGTTCTGAAAACGTTAGATCATTGCCGTCTATAATGTCTGGGATTGTATGGTATCCCCATAATCTAGATAGTGCATTGCTGGAAATCAAACTCATCTTATATCCCGAATTGCGAAAGTTTTCACTTAGTTTAAGCTGCAAATTCCATTTTCCGCAGTTTTCCCCCATCCCCATAATTAAAATAACTGGGACGTCGATACTCGCTAATGCTTTCTGTTTCGATATAGAAGGATGCTCTAGATTCAGACATTCCCAACCCTCTATGGTTGATTGGTTTAATACAGTTTTCAATTCAGCCACGTACATAATATGCTTTCCCTTCTCTTCTGCAAGAGAAGTTAACCGGCAGTAACCTGATTCATCAACTTGAAATTGAGGCTTACATAATAACAGTACATCAACAGAGTTAATCAGATCATTTAAATAAAAGCTCTCTTCATCACATATTAAAGCCTTTTTAGTGTCGTCCACTTCATCGAATGACTCCCAGCCTTTTGGAACTACGGCATATATCAGCTCGAAATTCTGAAGCTCACTTTCTGTTAGCAATAAAGGCATCAGACCTTTATGAAAAGGGTAAACCGCCAGTTTTTTCTTCACAGTGAAATATCCTCTCTTTTAAACTGATATTTAAATTCCCTCATCATCGTATAGTTCTTCAAATTCTCTAATGCCGACGCTTTAACCCTGTTGCATTTGCTAAGCTTATAGCTTTCTGAATAATGTTCATCCTTTCCATTATCCGCTGCAGCGGGGCATATAGAGCAGCAATGAAAGGCCCAGCATTCTTTACAGTGTTGTTCCGTAACTGCTCCAACATTCAAAATTTCTCGAACCTTTTTAATATCAAAACCATCCTGAAGATTTCCCATTTTCATTAGTGAAGAATTTTCATCTATACGCTCACAAGGAAAAAAGTTACCGTTTACATCTACAAAAAGTTTTTTCAAGCCTGGTATACAAGTCCCGCTAGGATGAGCAATTTTTGGGGTCTCATTGATTGGCGAAAGAAACTCTTTGTAGCTATAAATGGTTTCAATATCACGTTTATGATAGGCCACAGGCTCTTCTTTTACTTTTCCTAGCAGCAATAGATATGCCTTCAAAGCTTCGTAATTTCGTTCTTCAAAATAAGCCTCACCATAAACGAATTCCGTCTCTGTATAGTTCATGGATAGTGTATTAAAGTTAACTTTAGAGAGGTCACTAACTCCTTCTCCCGCTCTAAAATAATCAAAGATTTCTTCGAACTTACCATCTGGACTAATAACTGTATTGAACTTCAGTTTTTGATATAGATCAGGATAGTTATCTCGAATATGTACAACATTACGATATACAATCTCATAGGAACCACGTCCATTTACAAACGTCCTATTTTCATTATGAACATCCTTCGGTCCATCCAGGCTAATCATAATGGATATGTTAAAATCACGAACTTCCCTTGCAAAACTATCATCCAGAAGTGTGCCATTAGTAGTCATACCAAAGGAAATTTCTTTGCCGCTGACTTTTTCCTGTGTATATTTCATAGTATCTATGATGAGTTTTTTTTCAATCAAAGGCTCCCCACCATAAAAAGCTACATGCAAGTGGTCCACGTCTTTAGAATGGGCTACAAGGAAATCAATCCCTTGCTGCAGAGTATCCCAGGTTATATTCAGGGCAGAATGTGAACGATTATTATAAATTTCATTGCTTGAGTAAGGACAGTAACCACAACGCAAGTTGCAATTTTGAGACATTTGAAAAGTGATTGAGTTAACACAGCGCTCTAACTGGTACTCCAACATTTGACTTGCCGGATGCTCAATTTGTAGAATCGGAGATTCAGCTAAAAGCCCTCTCTTTTGAAAATCTTTAAGCACATTTACATCAGCTTCCTCATAACTGCCTTCAGAAATATGACTTAACGCTTCATACTGATTCTGTTTGATTTTATAAATACTGTTTCTATTCATGTCATAGACGTAATGTAGATTCGCTCTCGTTTGAAAAGGAATAAAAGGCATCCGGGGTTTCCTCCCTTTGCGTACTAGTAATCATATCTCTAAAACTCTCCTGAGATGTATACAACTCATCAAAAGTTCCTATCCCAAGAACCTTGCCACCATTTAAATAAATGATCTTATCTAATCTCTTTAATACTTCCGGTCGATGCGTGATAATGATAGTCATCATATAACGATCTGAAGATAACAGTTCCTCGTTAAAAACCTGCTCCGAATAATAGTCATAGCTTGAGGTTGCTTCATCCAATAGCAGAATTTTTGTATCCTTACGTGCTAATGTTCGGGCAAGTGCTATTTTTTGTTTTTGTCCACCCGATAGTTTAGCGCCATTATAACCAATTCGAGTGTCCATTTTTTCGGGCAGGTCTTGGATAAATGAATATGCCCCTGATTGTTTGCAGCTTTCCAATATCTCAGTAAGTGTAAGTTCTTCAGAAATGTTGATATTGTTCGCCACAGTATCATTGAAAAGATAATTGTTTTGAGCCATCAAGCTCCATATTGAGCGATAGGATTCAAAAGTATACTCTTTCACATCTTTATCGTTTATTTTGATGCTGCCTTCAGTTGGCTCATAGAATCTTAGCAGCAGATTTACAACAGATGATTTGCCGCTGCCGTTCAAACCAATAATCGCTACTTTCTCACCTTTTTGAATGGTGAAATTCACTTGATCCAGAGCTTTTTCATTCTCATAAACCAAGGATACGTTTTCGAATTTCAGATCATTGATAGATATTGATTCTAATAATTCCTTCGCTTCCGGTTTATCAATTTCAGCATCCGTATTTAGAAATTTTAAAAACCGCTCAAAAGCTGGTTTCACGCTGGATAATTGAGTAATCAAATACGATATGATAGTAATTGGTTCAAATACCAATGATGAGTACGAAATGAAGGATACCAGACCGCCAATAGTGATTTCATCTTTTTGGATTAACCAAGCACCGTACAAGTAAAGACCACAAGTAAACAATGTCGTCATTAATGAACCCGATATACTATCAATAAATCCATAACGCATTAACTTGGATTTAGCATTTTTACTTCCATCCAGATTCACTTTCAGTTTCGCTAGTCGTTTTCCAGTAATCCCCCATACTTTTATCGCTTCAATGCCACTAATTGCATCCCCTAACCATTCTGAGAAATTTGATTGCAAGTGCATAATGATTTCATATACCTTTACTTGCTTTTTATATAAAAAACTGCTGATTAGCATTTTGACTGGAATTGTAGCGAGCATAACTAGAGTTAATTTCCAGTTAATATAAAACAATGCTGTTAAGCCGGCGAAAACTTTAAATAGATTAACGAAAGATGTTAAAAATTGCGTGTCTGTCAAAGACGATATGTTGGCGATATCTTGAAAAAGCTCAGACATCACTACTGAGAAATTTCTGTCTTTAAAAAATTTCGTGCGTACGGATAACACATGTTTACAAGCTTTCTTATTCAAGTCATATGGTATTCTCACACTTATTTCCTTATAGTAATAGAATTGAAAAATACCAAGTAATTGTTGGATAAGGAATATTAAAAAAATCAGTCCTACGTATTGAATAACTCGATAAAAATCCAAACCTAGAATACCAATGTCAATAAGTTGCTTGGTAAACCAAGGAGTCAAAAAGCTCCCTATAGAAGTCACCAACATAACAATACTGATTATCCAAATGTTTTTACGGTAAGGATGAAATAACTCTTTAATGCTGATCCATACTACATTGTATTTCATTTCACATAACTCCCCGCGACATATACTGAGACTAGCCTCATCCCATCTCAATACCAACAAAAAGAACAACAAAAACTACAATAGCTAGCAACGCACCTACAATAACGATCGTTTTTGGTGATCTATTACCCCTGTCCATTTCAATTCCTCCTTTATCTACGCGTGTATATCTCTTTTTCCAAACGAAATATAGGTGACAGACAAACTAATAGCTATGATAATCACAGGAATCAACACCACTTCCATAAAGCTCTTTGCTCCGGTTAGGACTATATGTTGTGAATTAACGACGTAGATTCCGGAAAACTTCATAACCTGAGTCGTTAAAGCATGGTCTGAAATCCCCCTTAACAATGCGGAGGAAGCATCACGGAAATAACCGGATATCATGAAGTCCCCGAATATAATTAGAAAAGTTACAACCACCGCTGAAGCCGTTCTTTTAATAAGAATACCTACCATAATGATTAGAGCAGCATAAGCTGATAAATAAAGGATATTTAATCCCAGTACACGGGAAACTTGAATCAAGTCAGCAGAAAAATTACGATTACCGATGTCAGTCCCAATTATCAAAGCAGCTATCATATAAGCGAGATAAAACACTACTGTAAATTGTAAAATCCACCATATAATAATTTTAAAAACAGAAAGGTATTTCCCCGTGATATAGATAAACCTACTTTGTCCGGAAGCCAGGATAACTTTGATAGATCCATATTCAAATCCTTCGGTTGCAAAAAAACATACGTAAACTGGAATAATAAAATAAAAAAATAAAGATAAAGGTGTCACAATCGTTAAGGGTTCCGCGAGATTACCGATTTCAAAACCACCTTTACCGCCAATCCAGATTGCTAGTACCAGACTTGCTATAAGGAACAGAAGAGAAATTCCCTTAAACATGATATCCCTTCTTATAAAGTAAGACTCAGCTTTCAGAAAATCCCTCATTGCTCATTCTCCTATCAGATCCATATAATAATGCTCAAGATTTGCTGTGGACAGGTTGATTCCTTCAAGTGGAATTCCATTTCTAATTAACGTTGACATTAACTGTTCAAGATCTGTCAAATCCTTGGGAACCAATATTTCTCCGGCTTCTGACAATGTGATCGAATGAATATTAAGATCGTTCTTAAGCACGTTTATTGCTGCAGCTATTTCAACGGTCTTAATACAAATTTGTGCTTCGGCTGATTGCAAGAGTTCTTCCACAGAGACTTCCTTAATGAACTGCCCTTTATGAATAAACCCGAATTTGGTAGCTAACAATTGGAGCTCACTCAAGATATGGCTGGAAATCAAGATGGTAACCCCTTTTTCATGTGCCAGCTTAGCCAATAATTTTCTCATCTCTACAATTCCTGTAGGATCAAGTCCATTAATCGGTTCATCCAACACTAAAAATTCCGGTTCATTGAGAAGGGAAATTGCCAGCCCTAAGCGTTGACGCATGCCCAGAGAATATTCCGTTGTATTTTTGTTTTCAACATCCGTTAGTCCCACTAAATTCAGCACATCTTTAATTCTCTTGAAATCCGAAATACCATGAATCTTACAATAAAAGCTTAAATTCTCTTCAGCATTCATATGGGGGTAGAGGGCAGGTAGCTCTATTAAAACCCCCATTTTTTTTCTGACTCGTGCGATGTCCTTCTCACTACTTTTACCCATCAATTGGATAGTCCCTTTTGTAGGGTAAACTAATCCACTAATTATTTTCATGAGTGTGGTTTTACCTGCTCCATTCTCACCTACAAAGCCATAGATATCACCCTGTTTAATCTGCATATTTATATTATGAAGCGCATTTGCACTGCCGTACTGTTTAGTTAATCCCTCAGCTTCAAAGATTGTTGTATTCATTTTTCAACTCCTCCATACCGTCTACTACTAATTGATATTAAATTAGCATGTTTACTAGAATTACTAATCGCAATAGTAAAAAACACTGGAATAAATGTAACTTTCACCACTTCCAAGTGATCCCTAAAAGGATAAAGGTTGATTATACTCCCATATAATGTATTATTATTTATACACAGGAGGGGAATTTCACATGATACATATTGCTATTTGTGATGATGATTTTAAGACAACAGAATGTATTGAGAGATTGATCCTTAACCATCCCATTCAGCAGACCGTAAAGATAGAGGTATCCATATTCTATTCTGGTGAAAGTTTCACGAAAGCCATTCAACATGGTTGTCCATTTGATCTTATTTTTATGGATATAGAAATGAAGGGAATAAGCGGAATAACAGCGGGTCATATATTACGGAGAGATTGTGATAATGATAGGGTTCGGTTGATTTACGTATCGAGCCACGAAGAGTATCATGTTCAACTATTTGACGTTCAACCTTCTGGTTTTATAAAGAAGCCTATACATAACGAGTCTTTTGAAAAAAAACTAATCTCTATGATTCAGCAAATAAAGGTCAAGCGTCAGCAAAATCAACCAAAATTACTGCCTGTACACCAAAGCGGAACTAAACTACTTATTCCAATCCGTAATATTATGTACTTGGCAAGTGATCGCCGAAAAATCATTTTGCAAACAACGGAAGATCAAACGGAATATTACAGTACTTTATCTATAGAAGAAGGAAAGCTACCTTCGAAGCAGTTTGTGCGGATTCATCAATCGTATCTTGTGAATTTCGATTACATAAAACAAATTCAGGGCAAAAAAATTGTATTAACGAGTGGGGAAGAACTTCCGATTAGCGATAAGCAAAGCACCGTAGTGAAAAAGAGTTATTTGCAATTCAGGGGGAGTCTGCTTGAATAATATTCTACTGGATGAGCTGTTCTATGCCCTCACACTGGCAGCTCTCCCATTTATCATTCATTATTTCTATGATCATTGTTTCCCACGGCTTTGGGAATCCAAAGTAATCCTTTATTCCGTATACACTGCTTATTATATTTTCGTACTCCTCCTTCATTACAGCCCATTCCCCGGCTTATGGATGCTAGGGCTTAATATAGTGGGGATCGTTCTCTTGTCCTTTTTGTATAAAGGAAAAATACAATGGCGAATTGGTGCTGCTTTATTTATAGTCGCACTGATTATTCTTTCAGATGCAGCTACTGCACCTGTGTATACGACAAGCGGATACATCTTTACCTTGTTTTTGTCGAAGATTCTGATGTTTATACTGGTACAGATCACGCTTCGTTTTACCAAAGCTTTTGGCGAGGGCAGTCTAAGCAGTTGGTATTGGATCGGGCTGTTCTGCTTTCCGTTTATCAGCATCCTCAGTATTGCAAAATTATCGGGCGAGCTGTCATTGCGGGAATATCCGGCGTTGTATCCGACTTTGTCCGGAGGATTGCTGTTAATCAACTTCCTGATCATTCTTTTGTGTGATCGTGTATTAACCATACAATCGGCACAGAATAAAAACTACTTGTTGGAACAGCAGAACACCTACTATATGAACCAGTATCTGCTCACGAAAGAAAGGCAGCAAGAAGTCTTTACGTTTCAACATGATTTCAGGAATATCTTGCTCGGCCTGAGGTCTCAATTACAAGCTGGGGAAAAAGAAGCCGGACTGAATGATGTGGATAAGCTTCTTGGAGTAATAGAACTCTCTTCAGGTGAAAGTAATACCGGCTCCATCCTAATCGACTCTATCATTAATTACAAGTCGCAATTTGCCAAAAAGCTGGGTATTTCCTTTCAAACGGATATTAAGATTCCACCTCAGCTTGACCTTGATGCTTATGCATTTAGCATTATTCTAGGGAACACCCTTGATAATGCCATAGAAGCATGCAAGCATCCAGGTGTGACTCAGCCCTATATTAAATTCCAGCTTCATTATCATAAGGGTACTTTATTTATCAGAATACAGAATCCATATCAGCATTCAATACGTATGAATCATTTCGGGGAATTAGCCACAACAAAACGAGACAAGCATTTTCATGGTATCGGTCTAAAAAGCGTAAAGAATGCGGTAGAAGAAATCGGCGGAATATGGGATATCATCTATGAAAACCAAATTTTCCAAGTGGAAATTTGTCTTTTTAACATTGAGATCTTATCAGTTGCAGAAACTGAGCAAAAATGCACCTCATAGAAAGACATCGGACCCAGAGGTTTTTCCAATGTTTATTCTAAGGGGTGCATTTCAGTCACAAGTACATCTATTATTTTACTTACGGTTCGATTGTAAATTTAGACGAAAACGAAATACTGCATCTTCACCGTACCACATAGGGAAATTGGTACCCCAGATATTGTTGTGCAAATTAAAATGCCATCCTTTATCTAGAGAAACAAAAGAATTATCAAATTGTAGCAGTCTTTTTTGACCCGGTGCAGCCAAAGCAGCATCCATGGTTTCGATAAAGGCGCTCCCATCTGCCCCCTGATAACTAACGCCACGTCCAATTGCATGAAGATTACGATTCCCGTCCTTCACTACACGCAAAGGTGAGACTGGCAAGCCCATCTTATCCATCATCCAAAGATTTGGATTATCGACATTCAATGCACAACCGAACCAGCTTGCTTCTGGAAGGCGGTTCGCTTCTTTTCCGAACCATTGCAGTGATACGTCAACCGTACCTTCATGCTCAAAATCATACACTAATTCAAGTTCCTTCGGCGCACCATATAATTCATAGGCTTGTACCGGCATGCGTAAACGTAGCAAGAACCGTTTGCCGTTTACTCGCATCATATCAGTCACGATGGGCTCATATAGCTGATGGCTAGGTAATGGTCGAACGAATTCAAAGCCAGGCTTATTAAAGTCGGCATCAGACCATGGATGGGTGAAGCTTAAATTTTGCATATAGGTACGGAAGTATCTGGCATAGTCCTCCGTTCCAAACGTCTCATAGGCGTAAACGCCGAAGGGATGGCTTTCGTCTACCCATACTTTCTCATTAGCGTCCGATAAATGAACAAGTGAGCCATTCACACCAAAGGTCAGTTTATAACCCTCAACCGCGTACACCTCTTGGACACTAACCTGCTCAGCATCAGCGGAACAATCTTTCCTCGTAGGCTCTAGCCTACCGAACGCTTCCTTTGCCTCCGCTTGTTTATCTTTATCCAGGCATGCGACTGCCTGATCCAGATAGCCTCGTTGCTCCGCCCAAGAACGTTCGATCATCGAATACTTTCGGACGCTCTGTTCTGAGGCAAATAAACCAATAGAATGTTTATCGAATTCATCCATAGCGAATGCACCAATATAATTGAATTTCGCAGGAATATCGTCTATATCAATCTCGTCCTTGATTCTAGCATCATTGAAATCTATTTTCGCATAGTTTCGAAAGTCAGGAAGCCATTTTTTTACGTCTAAACCCCATGTATGCTCTGCTACCATCAACATAGCATCGCTCATCCCTTTATAGGCAGTACTATGCTCGTCTAAGCTTCCTTCGGACAGCCATTTGCTTCTCAAACGTTGAAGCTCACGAAGCTTGGCAAGTTTTAATGGATCTGTCCCTGCACCATGAATCCAAGTATCACCGATTTCTTCACTAACCACAGGAAGCTGCTCGCGAACTTGCATAAGACTTCTTGCAAATGCATCTAGTGAAGACGCTATAATCTCAGCGTCAGGGTATCGTTCTTGGATTTCACGGAACTGCTCTTCGATTTCCTCAGCACTTGGCGGCCCACAATTGTCACCTGTATGCGCAAATAGCAATATATCGTCGATCCCTTCAATCTCAACCGGCTCTCCGTAGCTTCCGGCATAGTTCACAATTAATTCGCTGCCATCCTCTGCCTGCCAGCGAAACAGCTTTGGTACATCAGGACGCATAGATGCTGGGTTAACTCCGAGATGCATATACTGAATGCCTGCTTTCTGCATATACGGAACCATGGACAGGGTATGACCTGGCACATCCGTCATTTTGGCGGCTATCGTTTGTTTTCCAAATTGTTGATCAAGCTCTTGGCTGATCGTTAGCCCGTATTGGAAAAGCTCCTTATCCATAAGCTCTGTATGTGTAGTGAACGGTAACCCATGCCACACTATATGTCCTTTACGAATTGCCTTCTCCATCGCTTCTCTTTCCGAAGCAGGTGCGCGATCCAAATAATAACGAATTAGCCAGGATCCAGTCGTCCATACAAATTGCGCGCGGCCTCCTTCAGCCTCTAATGTATCGGCCAAAGCGATCGCTTTCGGAATATACTCTTCCATGTATTGTCTTAATACATGCGCAGCCAAATTCGTGAACCCAATATCCAAATGCGTTTTAAATACAACATGGACCTTCTTAGTGTTATTCATTTTCCCGACCTGCTTCCGTTAGATTATGGCTTATAGAAAACTGGAATTTCCAACGATCTATTTTCAGATTATTATATGTCACTGATCTATACAACCAAATAGTCCGAAATAATAACATTAAATAATATGAAAAATACAATGTCGCAATTTTATATCACTGATATAAAAAAAACTCTTCCCTCCACAAAAATGTGGGGAAAGAGCCTCAAAAGTTAATTTACAAGCGAATTATTTAATAACGTTGGGTCTAACGGAGCTTCGCTCGACGATGGTGGTATCAATCTTAATCGTTAGCGCCCCTTCACGTGAATTATCCATCCGTTTAACAACTCGCTGGACAGCTGCTTGTCCGAGTTTCTCTGTAGCTTGTCTTGCTGTAGTTAATGGAACCGGCAGCAAGCTTGCCAATTGAATGTCGGTAAACCCTATGATAGACAAATGATCCGGAACCAATATTTGCATGGAGATTGCCGTATACAAGCATGATGCAGCGATATAGTCGTCTGCACATACGACTGCCGTTAAAGCGGAATTATTACCTAAAAACGACGCCAACTGCACATTCGGAGCATTCAACTGATGCATATAATCTTCTGAGCAGCTCAAGTAAATTTTACGGCTGTTTACCGGCAGATCATGATCCAGCATAGCTTGAAGATAACCTCTATACCGGTCTTCCCTGCTCGTCACACCATCAAATGCCATTGAAAGATATCCGATTTCCTGATGGCCTTTCTCAATCAAATACTGGGTGGTTTTATAAGCCCCTTGGTAATGATCATGGTAGACACAGTCAATCTGCACCTCTCGAAAGATACGATCAATGATAACTAGAGGGTAGTTTAATAGACTAAGCTCCAATACTTTCTCACTGCACTGCATACTCCCACGCGGATATAAAATAATACCCTCCACTTGATCATCGTACAGCTCTTGCAAGCATATGCTTTCGTCTTCTTTGTCCCCAGTCATTCGAATGAGTAAATGACAATTCGCTTCACGCGCTTCTTTTTCGACGGAAGTAATTATTCTACCAATATAATCATCCATATTAGGAATCACCAATGCAATCCTTCGTATCGGTTTCTTCTCCTCGATCACCTTCTCCAGCATCTGTTCACCGGAATGTGTATGCTGGTAATCAGCGGATATGAATGTCCCACGACGGGCATGGCGATAAACGATCCCTTTTTTCTCCAAGATCTGCAGAGCAAGCTTCGCCGTCATGCGACTGACACCGTACAACTTCGCAATTTCCCCTTCAGATGGGACAAGATCATGTGACTGAAGCCTTCTCTTCCTTATTTCTTCCATAATATGATTTGCTGTCTGTATATATAATAGCGGTTTCCGCTCTTTTTGATGATCCTGATTATCCATTCGAGTCTTCACCCTTTACTCTTCTATGCCGTTAGTCTAAATATTTCGAATGGGACATCTTGTTCTCAAAATAGAATGAACAGTGGATTTATATGCTGCGTTATCAAATAGGAGGTCAACCACTTGAAAAATAAAGAATCATTTGTATTCGTCACAATCCCACTATCCGAGATCAAGAAATTCATTCTTATTGACTTTGTAGCTGGAACGGTCATTTACTTTGCCATTAGGTTTCCCTTACATTCCTTTATAGCCGCCTCAGCCGGCAGCATGTTCGGCCCAATACTCATTCGCCAATCCATGAAATTGGTTCAGAATCGCGCTAAAGCTTAAACCATAAAAGGCAAACTTTCAACCTTGCTGTATGTATTTTAGAAATTGTTCAATCTGTTTTTTATGATGCTTATCATGTGGTATAAAACTTCTCATATACTTGCGAACACTGAACTTCTTGCGGTCTCCATCCTTATATTCCAAATCACATTCTTCATCCGATAATCCAGAGACTGCATCTAAAATTCTAGATCTGTAGAGCACAAATTGTTCAATCAAGGTTTGCTTGGATAACAATTTGGCATACTCAATCGCGTTAGCATTAAATTCGTTAAAATCCAAATGTTTCGTTGTTAGTGGTTCTTTCAAAATAATCTTCTTAATAGCACCTTCATAGAAATATTTATCCCAGAGCATGAGGTGACAGAGAATATCCTTCACGGTCCATTTACCAGTAGCTATGGGCTTATCCCAATGTTTATCTGGCACCTCTTCTAATGATTTCACGAATGGAATAAGAGACTTAAATTCGAGTATCATTTGCTCCTTTGATTTTACTGCCATAGAAGCTAACCTCCGTGTGAATATAAAATAGAATAGCAAAAATATTATGCAGCATCATCCTTAGAAGCAGTTATTAGATCAGCCTCAGTAGATTCTGGATTCAGCCAAATCTCAATCATATCATGGGTACGCTTTACATCATTTTCATCGAGTATATAATACCATTGATCCGTATGTTTTCCTTCCCCTTGGAGCATATGACTCGTTATTTCAGGGGTTCCACCTTCAAGAATTACCTTCTTAGCCAAATCCAAAATAAAATCTGACTTCATATTGGTTTTAAAGTTACTGCCAGCAATTTCAATAATGTTCTGTATATTAAGAATATTATCTATTCTTTTCATCCGATCAAGCGCTGCTTTTAGGAAAATCCTTTGTCTCTCTGTTCTCTTAAAATCAGAATCTTCCCGATATCTTACATACATTAAAGCTTCCTTACCGGAATAGATCGGTTTGTTCGGCTCAATTCTTAGTTTTTCATGATCGGGGCTCTTATTCTCTATCACCTTGGTGATTGGAAGCACCACTCCTCCAAGAGCATCTGTAACACCCACAAGCCCATTAAAATTAATAGTAGCATAGTAATCAATAGGTGCGTTCAGTAGATTCTTAACGGTATCCACACTCATCTGAGGACCACCGTAGGAATGCGCTGCATTAATCTTGGTTTCTTTTCGTGCTCCTTTGATATTTTCTGCTCCAATAATTTCAGTATATGAATCACGGGGAATGGAGACGAGCAGTGCTTTATGGTCTACAGGTCGAATAACTGTATAAATAATGGAATCAGAAAGTCCGTTTTCTTTGCCACGCTGATCGGTGCCTAGTAGAAGGATAGAGAAAGGACGGTCTTTATTTTCCGTCGTTGCTTGTAATCCAGATTCTTCAGTGTCTTCCAACGGCACATAAGACTCTTCAAGGGTGTGTTCAATAGTTGGTGCTACAACATTATCAAACCCAAAAATCATTAGTTCTTTACGGAAAATAAAGGATCCCAGCCCAACAAGAAGTAAGGTAGCGATCGAAAAGTACCAAATCTTCATTTTCTTGCTGATTTTATTCTTTTTCACTTTCTTTTTCTCGATTCTACTTAATGCAAATGAAGCAGGTGGATGAGTGCTCTGTTTATTTTTCATTTGAATGAATTACCCTTTCTGTTTATGCGACTTCTCACCATTAATGAACATCACTTTTTATTTGTGCCTACCCTCCATTACCTAAATATCCCATTATTATAGACGATCATTGGATCGATAAGTTTCTTTTTATAAGAAATTTTTGAGGCAAAAAAAAGACCACATCCTATCAAGGATGGGTCTGCAAAGTTTATTGAGGTTACATTAGGTTTTGTTCAGGATCGTATCGATTTCACTTTTCAGTAAAAGATACCTGACAACACTTCTCATAATTGGGACTTTGGTTAACTTATGCTGGTCTACATAGCTTTTCATTTGATCTTTAGACAGACCAAGCAAGCTACCGGCTTCAGACACAGTCAATACTTCTTTGTTGCTTGTAGCGTTAAAGGTTTTCTTCACTTTTAAATTCCAGTCTTCAAACACCTGCACTTACATCCGCCACCTTTCTACTAAGCGAGAAATATAAGACATAAAGTATTGTGTGAAACTTATAATTTCTTATATTTAAAAAAATCCCCAAACTATAAGTTTGGGGATTCTTTTCACAACTTTAGAGTTTTACAACATTCTCAGCTTGTTGACCACGATTGCCTTGAACTACGTTAAATTCTACACGTTGTCCTTCATCCAAAGACTTGAATCCGTCACCAGTGATTGCGCTGAAATGTACGAATACGTCTTCTCCGCCTTCAACCTCGATAAAACCAAAGCCTTTGTCTGCGTTAAACCATTTCACTGTTCCTGTTTGCATAATATAATTACCACCTTTTTTTAATTTACATGTTATTCTTATCCCAAAAAAATCTCTTACAAAATCTCTAAAAAAATAAAAATTCACATATGGTACAAGGTTATTGTCATCTTAAGAATAACCCTCTACGCTATGTGAATTAGCAGGTAACTACTTTCGATATATTGATTATAGCACATCCGATGGCATGTAGATACCTTTTAGATTATGTAAGAAATGGAAAAAACCCTAATCCTTTATAAAAGGACAGGGTTTCCCACCTGTAATCACGATATCACATCAGTTTAAATTTTAAAATAAGACAATTTGTCCAGCAAATCTTGCACCATTGAGCTAAGGGATTCCGTCGAAGCTGAGATCTCTTCCATAGAAGCAAGCTGCTCCTCTGAGGCTGCTGCTACACTTTGTGAATCTGCGGACGCTTCTGATGCAAGTTCGGCTAATACTTTTACACTAGCTGAAATTTGCTCTGTACCAGCAGTCATCTGCTGTGCAGCTGCAGATACTTCCTGAATCTGATCTGTAACCTGTGTCATTTCAGCAAGAATCGATGTAAACAAAAGATCACTGTCAGATACACCCTGCACACCGATACGTACTTGCTCATTACCAACGGCCATAGCCTGTGAGGCTTGATTAGTATCTTGGACCACATGTTCGACTAATTCAGTAACTTGTTCGGCAGCTTGTTTCGTTTGATCCGCCAACATCCGTATTTCCGAAGCTACTACAGCAAATCCACGACCTTGTTCACCCACTCTGGATGCTTCAATTGCTGCGTTTAATGCCAATAGATTAGTCTGCTTACTAATATTTGAGATCAGACCAATAATCCCACTAATCTGTACAGATCTTTCACCTAGTCGTTCAATCGCCAGACTGGTCTCGTCCACGGATTGCTTAAGCTCTGTCATCTGGTTCACCGCCATTTGAAGCTGTGCACTGCCTCTCTTCGTTTGATCGGTTACTTCGTCTGCAGATGCAGACACCGCTGATGAAGAGTCAGCGATACGTTGCACTCCAATGCTAAGATCGCTCATGGCCAGAGAAGATTCTCCTGCATAACCATTCTGCAGTTGCGCTCCCTCGGCGACTCGTCCAATAGCCACAGCAATCTGTTCAGCAGCTTTCCCTGTCTGTTCCGCGTTCGCTGTCAACTCTTCAGAAGTAGCACCCACTGACATCGATAAATCAGCCACAAGTCCAAACATTTCTCGAAGCTTATATGTCATCTGATTAAAATGTGAAGACATCTTACCGAATTCATCATCATTTCGAACCTGCAATGTTTGTGTTAAGTCCCCTTGAGCCATAAGCTGCAATTTCTCAGATAATACTCGAAGCGGTTTGATCACCATTAACCATAATTGTAAGACTATAACTATTCCTAGAATCAGCATCCCAACAATCATGATAATAAATGATTCTGTTTTCGTTTGTTCGTAATCAGCCATGATTGTAGCTTTAGGAATCGCAGTCTGCGTATACCATACCTGATCGCTTTCTGGCAGTGGAATCGGAACAAAAATACGAAGTACATTTTCTCCTTTCGAATTATTGGTGTACCCCTGAACCGACTTCCCATTCTTCACTTGTCTCCACAGTGCAGCTTTCTCTTCCGTATCACCGAAATCTTTAAGTACACTTTCTGGATCATTAGGATTAGCTGCATATTTACCATTACCCGTGACTAGAGAAACGTATCCACCCATAGGTTTATATTTCTCAGCATCCTCCTGGAGCTTTGATAACGAAACATCAAATCCTACCGTCCCAAGAAAAGTGCCCGATTTGTCCAAAATGGGCAGCATAACCGAAATCATCTCTATAGCCCCACCAGTCGTCTCATAGGAATAGGGTTCAATGTAGATCGGTTTTTTCTCTTTTTTAGGTATAAGGTAATAATCACCCGCACCTTCTACATCGTAATTCTTTAAGGGTTCAACCGTTATTGAACCTTGATTCCTAAGAACATAAGGAATAAAACGCCCCGTACCATCATCATATGGCGTCTTATTGATATTAGCCTGATCATTTTGATCGAAGGCATTGGGTTCCCACACTGTACTAATTGCAAAAAGCTCGGGTCTATTCTCAAGCATCGATTTCATTGTAGAAATAACTTCTTCACGACTCAAAGTTTGATGTTCTCTTGATTCAACCAGTACTTCTGTGAATACCTTTGCTGCCGACTCTATGTCTACCATACTATTCTGAATAGTTTCCGCATAACTTCGCCCAGCAACTTCCGCCTCTAGTTCACCGTTCGATATGCTCACACTTCGCAGATTAAGCAGATTCGCGATTAGACTAAAGAAAAAGATAACAATGATAACTAAACTTACTACCAGAACAAATTTAACCGTTAAAGAAAGCCTACGATATAACGCCATCTGAACAACTCCACTCTAGGATAATATACCTTATCTTTAATCGACAAAATACGACTATCATTAAATAGGTCTTTTCACCTATAATTAAATAATAAAATTTAAAACACCTATCCCTTCAAAAAGTATGTTTAAATAAAAGTAGCCTAACTAAAAAAATCTCAATACAAAGGAGTTCATGCCGATGGAAATATCCTCTTTTTTGTTGCCTAAAGATCAAGTTGCCTATATCACTAACTCACTATCCATGCTGGAAGCCTTAGAACAATTAGAGCAGCACCATTATACGGCTATCCCTATTATTGATAATGAAGGAAAATATGTAGGAACACTTTCGGAAGGGGATCTATTGTGGAAGCTGAAAAACACAGCAGGTCTAACTTTTGACAATATAGGAGAAGTTCCAGTAAGCGATATCCAGAAGCATGTTCATAACGAGAGCGTTCTCATAAATGCCGAAATGGAGGATATGCTGACGCTCGCCGCAGATCAGAATTTTGTTCCTGTGATTGATAAAGAAGGCGTGTTTGTCGGAATTATTCGTCGAAAAGATATCATTGAATATTATACTCGCAACATTACTGATTAACTGATTAATTGAACAACAAATAGACCTGATCAGCAACATCATGAGAAGATGAAGCTAATCAGGTCTATTTTCTACCCTAAATTATAGTTCAGTCAGAATAATAGTTCCTTGAGGGGTGATAGCTAATGTATGTTCATACTGTGCTGACAGACCGCCGTCAATGGTACGTGCAGTCCAACCATCCGCATCAATTTTTGTTCTGTAGCTGCCTGTGTTCAGCATCGGTTCAATGGTAAATACCATCCCCTCTTTAAGACGAGGTCCTCTGCCAGCCGGACCATAGTGAGGTACTTCTGGTGCTTCATGCATTTCTGAACCAATCCCATGGCCAATAAAATCACGCACAACTGAAAAACCATTAGACTCTGCGTAAACTTGAATAGCATGAGCGACATCCCCGATACGGTTGCCTGCAACTGCCTGCTCGATACCACGGAATAAAGATTCCTTTGTGGTGTCTAGCAATTTAGTCGCCTGCTCACTAATGTTGCCAATCCCATATGACCAAGCGGAATCTGCCAACCAGCCATCTAAGTTAACTACCATGTCTATGGTTACTATATCTCCATCTTTAAGTGGTTCCTTTTTCGGAAATCCGTGGCAGATTACATCATTTACAGAGGCACAAGTTGCGTACGGATATCCGTTATATCCCTTTTGCTCAGGAGTTGCTCCTTGAGACAGTATAAATTTTTCTGCAAATTCATCAATCTCCCAGGTAGTAATTCCCGGCTGTAGAATTTGCGCAATTTGACGATGACATTCAGCGAGAATTTTTCCCGCCGCACGCATTTTTTCGATTTCTTCCATCGTTTTCATGATAATCATAATATCGCCTCTTCTGTACAGAACACATCACTCTCGGGCAATGGCTCTTCTTTTGTATTTAGTTTCCCCTTTATATTATGAAAGAAAAACACGAGAAATCCAAATCATTAAGCAAAAAAAATATTTATTCCTGTCTGAAACTAAAAAACTCCCCTTATTCTTATAAAAATGTGGTTAGGGTTAGGGTTAGGCCAACCAACAAAGAGGTGTCCCAGCAGCCATAATGCAGGCTCTGGGACACCCATTTCAGTCTAAATTAGATTAGTCATGAAAATTAAGACCTGACGAAACCGCTTTGACATAACCTGCACGGATCACGAAATCTCCAAAATGCTCGCTATGCAGACGTTCTTTTGAATAACGATGAAGAATTGGCTCCAGCGTCTCCAGAATTTCTTTTTCATCTATGTTTTCTTTATACATTTTGTTCAAGCGATCTCCCGTAAAACCTGCTCCCAAGTACATATTATATCTGCCTGGACCTTTACCAATAAACGAGATTTCGCCTAGTGCCGGTCTTGCACACCCATTAGGACAGCCTGTCATCCGGATCACGATTTCCTCATCGCGTAGACCAGCTTCATCAAGGACAAGCTCTAGCTTATCAATCAACGAAGGCAAATAACGTTCTGCTTCAGCCATTGCAAGTCCGCAGGTTGGTAGCGCCACACAAGACATCGAACTGCGTCGTAGCGCAGACAGATGAGCTCCGTCCGTAAGTCCATGCTGTTTAGCCAGCTCAGCCACTTTTCGCTTTTTGGCAGTGGTTACGTTAGCAATCGTTAAATTCTGATTCGGCGTAAGCCGGAAATCCCCGGTATGAATCTTGGCAATTTCCCGCAGTCCAGTCATCAATGTGTACCCTTCTTGGTCATGAATCCGTCCGCTTTGGATATAAAGCGTCAAATTCCATTTTCCATTGGTACCCTTCACCCAGCCATAGCGATCTCCATTATGGTCGAAATGGTACTCACGTGCCGCCTCAAGCTGCCATCCGAGTCTTTCATGCAGCTCATCGACAAACCATTCCAGACCGTGGCGGTCAATCGTATACTTGAACCGTGCATTTTTGCGGACAGAACGATTTCCATAGTCCCGCTGAATCGTTACTGTCTTCTCCGCTACATCAATCAATTGATCAGGACGGCAAAAACCAATGATACGGCCAAGCTGAGGATACGTGCTGGTATCGCCATGCGTCATTCCCATACCGCCGCCTACAGAAACGTTGAACCCTACCAGCTTATCATTCTCAAGAATAGCGATGAAGCCTAGATCCTGCGAGAACACATCTACGTCATTTGAAGGAGGCACCGCAAGACCAATCTTGAATTTACGCGGTAAATATACCGGACCATAGATCGGTTCAACTTCTGCCCGATCTCCTAAACTATCCACTACCTTTTCACCGTCTAGCCAAATTTCATGGTAAGCGGGAGTACGTGGGGATAGATGATCACTAACTTTGCGCGCCCATTCATAGACTTCTGCATGCACCTCAGATTGATAAGGATTCGGATTGCTCATTACGTTACGGTTGACATCCCCACAAGCTGCAAGGGTTGTCATTAGCGTATCATTGATGCTTCGAATGGTCTTTTTTAAGTTCCATTTGAGAACGCCATGCATTTGAAATGCCTGTCTTGTAGTCAGACGTAAGGTTCCGTTACCATACTTCTGTGCCAGATCATCCATCACCAGCCATTGTTCCGGTGTAGCTACACCACCTGGGGCAACTACGCGAAGCATAAACTGGAATGCTGGCTCCAGCTTCTGACGTTCCCGTTCATTGCGCAAATCTCTGTCATCCTGCATATAGCTTCCGTGAAATTTAAGCAGCCGATTATCATCTTCAGGCAGACCACCCGTAATCGGATTGCTTAGTGTCTCAACTAATGCACCCCGCAGATAGTTACTCTCCGATTTAATATGCTCAACATCACTTGGAGGCCCGCCGATCGGCTTAACCTTCTCATTGTTTGCCATTGTTGTTATCTCCCCCCGAAGTCATTCGATAACTCCATCTATCCATTAATAGACATCACGCTGGTAACGCTGCGTCTGTTGCATATCTTCCAGATAAGCCGCTGCCGCTTCAGGGCTCAGTCCGCCCTCACTCTGAATCACCGTAAGCAGTGCAGAATGAACATCATGCGCCATGTACTTCTCGTCACCACAAACGTAGATATGAGCACCTTCTTGCAGCCATTCATAAACCTCACGACTCTTTTGTAAAATGCGATGTTGTACATATACTTTCTCTTCGGTATCACGTGAGAAGGCGACATCCAGCTTGCTTAGAACGCCATCCTTTAGCATTCTCTGCCAATCAGTCTGATACAGGAAATCTGTTACAAAATGCCGATCCCCATAGAACAGCCAAGATTTCCCTTCCGCTCCCAGTTCTCCACGTTCCTCGAGGAAAGAGCGGAATGGTGCAACACCTGTGCCTGGTCCGATCATGATGATCGGCGCATCCGGATTAGTCGGCAGCTTAAAGTTAGGATTATGCTGAATGTAAATAGGCAAAGTATCTCCCGGCTCTACTCTTTCTGCGCAATGCACTGAGCAGACACCGTAACGTTCCCTACCGTGAGCCTCATAACGTACAGCTCTGACGGTTAGATGAACCTCATCCGGGTTAGCTTTATAACTGCTGGCGATAGAATATAGCCGTGCAGGAAGCTTCCGCAAAATCGTCACAAAACTGCTGGCTGGACCTTCCCACGGTGAGAAGTCCTGGATCAAATCGAGTAGATCGCGTCCTTGAATATACGCTTTAAGCTCCGGAGCACGGTCTGGAGCTAATAACTCACTCAGCTTGTTTGAAGCAGACAGCTTTGCCGCTTGCTCCAGCAAAGGTTTGGTCAATACAGTGATTTCATAATGATGCAGAAGTGCCTCACGTAAGGCTCCTTCATCACCTTTCTTATTAAACGGAACCTTATCATTAGGATTCCAGCCCATAGTATGAATAATAGCGTCCACCAGTTCAGGATGATTCTCTGGGTATACTCCCAGTGCATCCCCAGGTTCAAACTGTATATTAGAGCCTTCAAGCGATAGTTCCAAATGGCGAGTCTCCCGGTCCGAACCGCGTCCGTTCAAATTCAGATTCTCCAGTACCTCTGCCTTAAAAGGATTATTACGAGTATATAGAGGTTCTTGTGACTCTGCGTCCTCCGCGGCTTGAACCGCTTTTGCAGCAATGGCTGGAGCATTTAAATTTGCATTTAATGCACCAATTACACCTTCAAACCATTCGGCAACGGAATCGTCATAATCGAGATCACAATCTACACGTGGACTTAGGCGCTTACCACCAAGCTCCTCTAACCTCTGATCGAACTCTTTACCCGTCTGACAGAAAAATTCATAAGAGGTGTCTCCCAGAGCCAGAACTGAAAACCGTAGGTTCTCTAATTGAGGAGCTCTTTTACTGTAAAGAAATTCATGAAAAATCCTTGCATTATCAGGTGGTTCACCTTCTCCATGAGTACTCACCAATAGAAGTAGATTTTCAACCTTTTTAAGCGCTGTAGGTTTGAAATTGTTCATCGCGGAGAGTGTGACCTGAAATCCTTGCTCTTCCAGCTTGCGGGACAAGCTCCCCGCAAGTCGCTGGCAATTCCCCGTTTGCGAACCAAATAATATGGTCACTTCCCGTGAGGCTGCTGGTTGGCTCGTTACAGCAGCGCCAACCTCTGTATTTCCAATCTTATTCGATGGCACTTGAAGTTCAGCACCTGCTGGCGCTGCCGCCGTAGTACGTCCAATCGCGGACAAATATCCACTGAGCCATATTTGCTGCGTCTCCGTTAAGGTTGGTAGAAGACGATTGAGAAGCTCGACTTGATTCTCGTTAAAAGGACTGTTCGTTACCTGTAGTTGCAACAATATCCACCTCTCCTAAACATGAAATCTGGTTATGATCCGTGCCTCAATTGAATTTATCTGAGCCTTTTTTAGAACCTCATAAAATCAGGCTATCACAATATTTGTAAACGATCAATGAAGTCATTTTCACCTAAAAATTGTTAATTATTGAAAAAGTATCAATAAAGTACGTAAAAACCGATCAAAACAGTATGATTTGCCCTGTTTTGATCGGTTTCATTATAAAAAATGATACTATTTATAAAATATTGTGATAAATAAAAACTATAAATCCTTCTTACTTTCGGGAAATAATACCTCGCCTACCCCTGTCTTTATCTTCACAATCTCTTCAAGCGTATTTGATAACTCACCTGGCGGATAAGGCTTCGTCAAATACTTCTGTATCACATCATTCAATTGGTTCTTATCTGATTGATCCAGAGCAGAAGAGATAACAATCGGAATATTCTCTGTTCTCGAATCCTCTTTTAGCATTCGGATCAAATCCCAGCCGTCCAGTTCTTCACCAAGCATCAAATCAACCACGATCGCAACAAATGGTGTTTTCAAGGCTTGATCAAAAGCTTGCTGTGGATGATAGTGATGGGTAACACGGAACCCCTTCCCTTTAAGCTCTTCTGATAAAAGCAACGAAAGACTATAATCATCTTCAACAATCATTACATTCGGTTTGAGCTCTTTATCAGCATTCCATTTATTCAGCTCATCTTGCTGCCGGCTTGCTTCTGCATTAAGGATTGGAAGGCTAAACCAAACGGTTGTCCCTTCACCCTCTACCGAATCTATACCGATGGTTCCCTTTTGTTTCTCAATAATTTCTTTACAGATGGCAAGACCGAGACCTGTTCCACCAATTCTTTTGGAGGCACTGTTGTCCACTCGTCTGAATTTTTGGAATAGCTGTCCGATTTGATCCTTTGGAATGCCCAGACCATTATCCTGGATACGCACAATAATATGATCCGGCTCATTATGCAGCAGTACCTTCACTTCATTGTTAGAGGGTGAGAACTTGATCGCATTACTTAACAAATTCGTTAGAACTTGGACGATCTTATCCTTGTCCACATCTACCTCCGCATTCAGAGCCTCATCCACCAATAGCACATGATGTGTGCTACTAAGTTTATATTGATCGATAACCCCAAGGACAATTTCACTAAGATTTACATGCTCCGTGATATACTGCTGCTTCCCTGACTCCATTCTCTGCAGATCCAGAAAATCATTAATAAGCTCAGTCAACCGCTTCGCTTCCTTATGAATCGTCTCCAAATACTTCAGCTGCTTCTCAGGCTTCATGGTTTTGGACAATAGCAGTTCCGTGAATCCTAATACACTCGACAATGGCGTTCTCAGCTCATGACTTACCGTACTGACAAGATCAGATTTCATAAGATCCAGCTCGTACTCCCTAGTGATATCTCTATATACAAACAATGTACCAATTCTAAGCTCCCGACGGAAAACAGGAATCGCATAAACATCAATATGCTTCTTGGATTCCGTTCCAATGGAGTATTGCATACTGCTAGACTCCAGAGCATCCTCAGAGATTGCCTGTTCAAAAAACGACCGAAGTTCATGGTTCTCATTCGAGCGTTCGATGAAATAATCCATCCATTCTTTTCTAGGAGTCAGTGTACCTTCGATCCAGTCATAGTTAACGATGTTGCACAGCGCCTTATTCATCTGAAGCATCACGCCTTCTGTACTCACGAACTGAATGCCTTCGTTTACGTTATTCACGATATCGCGGTTCAGCTTTCGCCCATGTTCAATCTCTTCGTACATGAACAAACGTTCAATCGCCAGAGCTACGCGATTCATCATTCCTTGAACCTCATTAATCTCTTCTTTACTGAAAGAATGTCCAATCCGGGTCCCGCAAAATACAGCTAGAATCTCATCTTCTGCATTTACAACAGTGGTATAGAAATCATAACAGTAGACCTCATCCGCAGAAATCCCCTGTTCCGATTGCGTAGCTAGACGCTTAATCAGATAGGTTTTTTCCGTCTTCAAACGATATAACATTTCATTGTTCTCATTATCGAGATAACGCTCTACATTTTCCTGAGGAATCCCTTTAACAGCCGCGATCTTATCTTTTACAAGAAGGAAGAAACTCGAATCAAATGAATACAGGTGATGCATGAACTGAATAAACTTATCTGCAAATTCATGTTTATCTAAGGTGTAAGTAATGTCATGATTCAACTGATTATTAAGCTCAAGCATTTTTTTTGTCTGTTCCGTATTCTTCAGCGTTTCCGCTAGCTCCAGCTGTACACTCTTCATAGAGGTGACATCATACGCGATAAAAATGTACTGATAAATCACACCCTCATTGTTCAGATACGGCACGACAGTCAGATGCATCCAGATTGGCGATCCGTCTTTAGTCAGAATCTGGAGTTCATTGCTCCATACCCCGCCCGTATATAATTTGTTGAAGATCTTCTGCATTTGTTCTCTAGAAATATTATAGAGTTCAAATAACTTATAGGTAAAACCGATAATTTCAGAATTTTTATAGCCGGTATATTTACTTAAATTATCATTCGCGTAGGTAAATACTCCTTTATCTGTAAGGATCCCCACCGCTGAGGATTGATCGAGTGCCTTCATCATACTCTCTATTTCACTAAGCGAACGTTGCAGTCTATACTGCTGATCCTGAAGTTCATCTTGCTGCGCGTGCAGCTCTTCATTCTGCATCATCAATTCTTCTTCTTTGTCCTGAATACTTCTGGCCATATTTAGAAATGCATTATAAAGCCGACCAATCTCATCTTGATGCTTAAGCTTGCCGAGAAGAATTTCCTCACCGGCAGCCAAGGAATGAGTGGCCCCTTCCAGCTTCAAAATAGGATTAATCAAATTCTTAAGAATCCGCCAGATCATAAAGGTAAAGAACAGTAGAATAATCGTGCTAAAAAAGAAGGCGATAAAGGTGAATTCGTTAGCTCGTTTAATATAATCCATAGCCATGGTATTTAATGCTGCATCGGATCGCTGTCTGTACTCTTTCGTATACGTTAGAAAATCATTCACTGATTTAGTAATACCATCTCCGGATAGTACTCTTAAAGCAGCATAATCATCAGCCTCGACAAGCCGAATTGCTTCCGGTAAGGTTTTATTTTTATACTGGACATAAAATGATTTTAAACCATCTCTAAACAAGGCTTCTTCGGCGGATAAATTAAGATTAGAATACGTATCCAGTATTTGATCAAATTTTACTAAGGCTGCATTTAAGAGCTTTAATTCATTCTCGTCCTTAAGCAAAGTGAATCCCCTAGCTCGGAAAAACACCTCATTTAACGTGCTCGCCATCTCGCTGATCGTGTCTGCTTTATACTGCAAACTTTCACGTTCTCTACTTAATTCATCTTGCTCATAGTTTATGAAAATAAAAAAAACAGTTCCCATAAGAAAGATTAAAGAAAACACTAATACAATGATGCGGAAATATTTATTTTTGATGCTGTGATTAGCGTTACTTTTCTTCACCACTCAGGATCCCCTCCACAATCTGCAAGAGTTCCATCGGACTAAATGGTTTCGGCATGAAGTAACGCGCACCTGCTTCAACTGCTCGAATTCGATCTACATCTTGAGCTTTGGCCGTTAACATTAATATAGCTGTACTTTTCTTCTTCTCCTCATCCAGCTGCTGAAGCACTTCAATCCCTGTCATTTCCGGCATCATATAATCCAGAATCACCAAATCATAAGGATCCGTAGACAGCTTAGTTAGAGCTTCCAACCCATTCTCCGCTGTGTGAATCTCAACATTCTCCAAATCTTCCAATGTATCCTCGATTAACATCCGTAATACTTCTTCATCATCCACTACCATTATTTTTTGCATATTCACACAATTCCCTTCATGTTAGAACAAGAATCTATGAGCCAACCGTTCCATTCGGGACAACAGCTCAGGCATATGGACAGGTTTTACTACATAATCATCGGCACCCATCTGCAGGGCATGTACAATATCCGCCTGATTATTTCTCCCTGTCAGCATGATCACTAATATATTCACTTCCGGATACGTCTTGCGAATTCTTTCCAGGACTTCAACGCCATCAAGATCCGGCATCACTCCATCTAGTAGAATGATATATTTCTCATCTATGGAATACCAATCCGATTGCAAGAAATCCAGCCCGTTCGCATAACTGCTGATATTCACCTCAGCAATATCCTCCGGCTCCCAAGTATCAATCTGATGAGTCACTATTTTTCGAATCAACGCATCATCATCCACAACAATTACATTTAGAACCGAATGCTTTTTAGTCGACGATAAATGGTCCGTGTAGAGTGTAGTCTGATTCCTTCCGGCATCTTTGCTGGCATAGAGAGCTTGGTCTGCTTCTTCTACAATTTTATCGGCAATATTCTCAGCTTCTGTTACCTCTGATATCCCACTCGAGAAGGTCACATGAAAGACTTCATTCTTCGCAAAAAAGTCAGTGGCAGCAAATTGCTCCTGAATACGGTTTATTACTGTCAATGCAGAACTCGCATCCGTATTTGGTAGGAACACAGCAAACTCTTCTCCACCGAAGCGGCAAAAGGTATCTTCCATACGAATCGAACCCTTTACAAGCTCAGACAAGGACTGTAATACCTCATCTCCGATTAGATGACCATATGTATCATTAATCTTTTTGAAATAGTCCAGATCAATCAGTGCTAAAGAAAACACCCGTTCCGTGCGCTTAAAATCGCAAATCAGCTGCTTCATCACTTGATTAAAGTGTTTTCGATTAAACGCACCCGTCAATTCATCCACAATGATGGATTCCTGCCACTCCCGCTTTAACTCAAAGCGGTTTTTAATCAAAGCCAGAAATAAATCAATATCTACAGGCTTCGATAAAAAATCCATCACGCCCAGCCTATACGCATGCAGTTGAGTCGCTTTGGAGTACTCCCCACTTATAATGATGATTGGAATACGTTCTTTTTTGGCTTTGCCGATAATTTGATTCAAGACCTCAATTCCGCTGATATCAGGCAAAAGAATATCCAGAAGAATTAGATCCGGTTTGGTTTCATAAAAAATCTTGAGACCCCGTTCAGCGGATAAGGCTATGCTTACATAATAGTTCTGCTTCTCCAATGATTCTTTTAAATAAGCCACTAATTCTACATCATCATCAATAAGCAAAATATCATTATGTGGGAGTGCAACATCATTTCCTTTTTTGTCTAACGGCTTAACTGAACCTAGAGAAACCGATGAATCTTGGTTAAACAGTGGAATAAGCGGATACAAATAATCGCCCCACTCTTCAATAGACCAGCTCTTAAGGCTACTTTCCATGAAATAGGGCAACGTTGCATCGGCAAACTGTTCAACTTCTTGTAACCCCACTGTTCCTGCCGTACCTTTCAAATTATGCAAAAAACGATAAATGTCCTTCTCGTTAACTTCCGACAGTTCCGACCATTCTTGGAGGGTTTGTTTGGTCCGCTCTTCAACCATATTTTTATATTTTTGTGTAGTCATATTTACTCCTTCAGAGTATCGTATCAATCTCTCACTTCATCATATTTTTCATATACTGTCAATCGAATTTTCTTTAAATTCATAGGACTTTATATAAAAATGATCAAACGGACAAAAAACCTTTGGTTGAAGCTTGCTTCAGCATTTGTAATAATGATTGGAATGGTTCATTCCGTTTACACGGCGTAATCACCATATACAAAGGGAGGCTGTATTTATGAAGGGGATTATTACTGTATTAGGAAAAGACAAAGTAGGGATTATTGCCAAGGTATGTACATATCTTGCCGAGCACAATTTGAACATTCTGGATATTTCTCAGACGATTGTACAAGATTATTTTAACATGATGATGATTGTAGACATTTCTGGCGCGACTAAAGCATTTGAGGATATTGTTGAAGATTTACATTTGATCGGAGAAGCGATCGGCGTGGAAATCAAGCTTCAGCATGAGGATATTTTTAATATTATGCACCGCATTTAGGAGGATGACCATGATATCACTGGTGGAAGTACAAGAAACGAATAAGATGATCCGTGAAATGAATCTGGATGTACGTACTATAACGATGGGGATCAGCCTCATGGATTGTGCACATACAGATATGAGAACTTTTAACCAAAACGTATACGACAAAATCACTAGATCCGCCGAGAAGCTCGTCAAAACAGGTGAAGATCTGGAAAGACAATTCGGTGTACCCATTGTTAATAAACGGATTTCTGTGACTCCTATTGCTATTGCTGCTGGCGCCGTGAAGACGGATACGTATGTGCCTGTAGCGGAAATTTTGGACAAGGCTGCCAAAGAAGTCGGCGTTAACTTTATTGGCGGCTTCTCTGCGCTTGTGCAAAAAGGGTGCACCAAAGGTGATCGTATTCTAATCGACAGTATCCCAGAAGCACTCGCAGTCACTGAAAGAGTCTGTTCGTCCGTCAACGTCGGCTCCTCCAGAAGTGGAATCAATATGGATGCTGTGAAATTAATGGGTGATATCATTATTCAAACTGCGGAACGCACCAAGGATCGGGATTCCATCGGCTGTGCTAAGCTGGTTGTCTTCTGTAATGCTGTCGAGGACAATCCTTTTATGGCTGGAGCCTTTCATGGGGTCGGTGAACGGGAATGTGTCATCAACGTTGGCGTCAGTGGCCCAGGTGTAATCAAGCGTGCATTAGAGGAAGTAAAAGGTCAGGACTTCGAAACCCTGTGTGAAACGATCAAACGAACTGCGTTTAAAGTTACGCGTGTGGGACAACTAGTTGCGCAGGAAGCATCGAAACGGATGAACGTGCCTTTTGGGATTATCGATTTATCTCTGGCTCCAACACCAGAAATTGGGGATTCCATTGCGGAGATCTTTCAAGTCATGGGTCTGGAAGAAGCTGGCGCACCAGGAACAACAGCAGCTCTGGCGATTCTAAATGACAATGTTAAAAAAGGTGGCGTGATGGCCTCCTCCTATGTTGGTGGACTCAGTGGAGCCTTTATTCCAGTTAGTGAAGATCACGGAATGATTCAAGCCGTACAACGTGGTGCTCTTACACTTGAGAAGCTAGAAGCCATGACCTGTGTATGTTCTGTGGGACTGGACATGATTGCTATTCCGGGAAGTACCACCAAAGAGACGATCTCTGGCATCATCGCCGATGAAGCTGCTATCGGAATGGTCAACAACAAAACAACCGCTGTTCGCGTCATTCCTGTCATTGGCAAGGATGTAGGCGAAATCGTAGAATTTGGCGGCCTACTTGGATATGCGCCTGTCATGGCTGTTAACGGCTTCAATTGTGCCAACTTTATCAACCGAGGCGGACGAATTCCTGCTCCAATTCACAGCTTTAAGAACTAATAGAAACCTCAAACAGCAAGTCCCTATTTGTACCTAGGCGACTTGCTGTTTTTTATTGTTCAGAGCTTGAAGATGTTAATGTTATCAGATTTAAGCTCTCTGGATCCCAATATTAGGTGTTCCCCCGGTCAAATCGATAAATAATACATAGTCATTTCCATCCGTGCCCTTCAGCACGAGTCCTGTCTGACTTGAAACTCCCACAGCGAAATATCTGACTTGCTGAAGGCTCGTAGGTGCTGAAACTGGTGACAATGCCTGATTCACCGCGATCAAACGGGTCGCAGTTTTGATGGTGCCTGCACCGCTAATCTCACCGGTAACCCCCAAATGACCGAGCAGGGACTGACTGCCGTTCACCTGAAGGCTTCCCATAATAGTCTGACTACCATTTAATTGCAAGTTTGAATCGATAGTCTCATTCCCGTTGACATGCAGATCATTTTGAATGGTCTGACTTCCTGTAACAAGAATATTATCGAAGGTTGGCAAGACGATCATCCCTTTCAGGTTTTATAGTATATCTTATGTTAGACAAGACAATCCGGTCATAGATAGATATACATCTTTTACTAAATCCGCTTTTTCCTTCAAGATTCAGATTAATGGTCTTATACCTAAAGTCAAATGAACCCCCTACACATATAATGATTAGCAAGACTAGGTGCTAGAGCGAACGACTGGCTCCAATGAATACAGGAGGAATTATGAAGAAGACAGCTACTAGGCTCACTCCTCAAAGGACCACAACTCACGAAGTCTCCATCAGCCAAGTTCATCAATCGCAACACCATAATCTCATTCTCGAGAACTCTTACAGAGCGGAAACCATAACACGGGAACTAAAGCAATTAAGAGTATTGCTTCTGGTCCCCTCAGAGATAAGTGATAAAATGCCTAATGTACGACTTTTTAAAGATCAGCTAAGGCATCAGGTCAAAGAAGTGCTTGCCATTAAGTTACATCATAATCTAGAAGAATATTTAGCCCAGTATCAGCCTGATCTGATACTAGCCTTGGGATCAGAATCCCTGTTCCCTGAGGAGAATATTCCTGCCCTCAAAGCTTATAACGCTCCTAAGGCCGTATGGATGGCAGACGCGACCTGCCTTACCCGAACAGAACGTAATCTAGCGCTGTTATTCGATTATATTTTCACACAGAACATAGCTAATCTAATCTATTATCAAGGTTTACGTGAGAAACATTCGTGCTACCTCCCTTATGCTCCAGATACAGAACTCTATTATCCAAGACGTGTCGAGAACCGTTACCACAGTGACGTACTCATTCTCGGACATTTTCAAATGAATAGTGTTCTTGACACCTTAGCTCATTCGGAACTACTTCATGGTCTCAAGATAATGACCATTGGTAGCGGGTGGGAGCCCACTAAAAATTTCATAGACATCACCTACGATAAAGCAGAAATATCTAACTATTATAATGGAGCAAGGATCATCATCAATTGCACAGGATCTGTGCAGCAAATTATGGAGGTCGCTGCTTGCGGTGTATTTCAGTTCGTGGAAGATCATCCCCATTTTCAAAGTTACCCCATCACAGAAGAAGGCCTTATTCGTTTCCAGAACTTTAAAGAGCTCTCTGAGAGCTTCAAGTACTATATTGCTCATAGTGATGCAAGGAGAAGTTCGGCCTCTCTTGCTCTAAAGGAAGTGAAGTACAATCATTCTTATCTTCAGCAGGGAAAGCTGCTTCTCAAAAAAATATTCACGGAACCATAGGGGGTGACTTGACTTGAAATGCATCGCTTTTGTATTGCCTCAGTTTCATCAGATAGCAGAGAACGATTCCTGGTGGGGAGAGGGATTTACAGAATGGACAAATGTCAGGAAGGCTACAGCCCTTTATCCTGGACATGATCAACCGAAAAAACCGTTAAATAATAACTACTACGATTTAACGGACCCTAATGTGAAACAATGGCAGGCAGAAACTGCAAAAGCTCATGGCATTTACGGTTTTTGTTATTATCACTATTGGTTCAATGGCAGGCGACTTCTGGAACAACCGGTTCAGCAGATTCTTGCCAGCAAAGAGCCTGACTTCCCCTTTTGTCTGTCTTGGGCTAACGAACCTTGGACACGTAGCTGGGATGGCACTGAAGAAGATGTCTTGATGCCACAAGAATATGGAGAAGAACGGGATTGGCGAATGCATTTTTATGCTTTGTTGGAGGCCTTCAAAGATGAACGATATATTTGCGTAGACGGCAAACCAGTATTCATTATCTATAGATCCTCCAGCATCCCTCGGTGTGATGAAATGCTTCAATGTTGGCGTGATTTGGCTCAGCAAAACGGACTTAAGGGCCTTCATCTTGTCCGGACACTGGGCGGATTCCCCCTATATACAGAGCACGGGTTCGACGCCAGTCTAGAATTCGAGCCTCACTACACATTCGCACATGGCGGTGTAAAGCACTTATGGAGTTCCAAGCAGGTGGAGGATCAAAAGCATATTGTCATTGATTACGATGAATTATGGGAATCTATGTTAGAACGGACACCTCATAGGGATGGGGAAATTATATATCCGGGAGCATTTGTTAACTGGGATAATACACCACGCAAAGGTGCTGCCGGACAAAGTACTTTAGGTGCAAATCCTCACAAATTCGGTCAATACCTGTCACGACAAATTGAGAGGACCAAGAAGATGTTCAAAAGTGATTTTATTTATATTAACGCTTGGAACGAATGGGCTGAGGGTGCCTATTTAGAACCGGATGATCATTATCGGTATCAATACTTGCAAGCCATTAAGAAAGCCCTTCAATATCATCACAAAGAAGATCCTTCCACGCCGTAGCGTCAGAAGGATCTTCTTCTTTTACTCCTTATGGTCTTTCCGAAGTCTGCACTCTGGCGCTTCTTGCACTAATCATTCTCCAACCCGTTAGCAGTGCAGCCACAAAGCATATGGATGCCGAAGTCATGAACACTACATGCATCCCACTGATAAATAACTCTGGTCGGCCTGGAACTAGACCTGTTACCCGATAACCAGCTTCACTGCTCATCACATGAAAGAGAATCGTCGTAGCTATCGTAATACCGACGACCATCCCCACATTACGAACAAGCGAGTTGACGCTGCCCGCAGAACCAAGCTGAGTTCTAGGCACCTTTGACATCACAAGCGAATTATTTGGCGACTGAAACAGACCACTCCCTATTCCTAACATAGCGATCCACACGCCTACCAGCACAACAGAGCTTCCTTCATGAAGCTCAGCTAATCCAAACTGAGCAATAACCATAACTACCAGCCCTGCAAAAGTTAGGAATTCAGACCCGATTTTATCAGATAAAGCACCGCTTATTGGTGCTACGACTACCATACATATCGGTAATAACATCAACAGGAATCCCGCTTCAAAGGGCGATAGATTCAGCATATTCTGTGCATAAAACGGCGCGATGATATTAAAGCAGAAGTTCGCTGTAAACACGAGAAACCCACATAAAATACTTAATGAAAACAACGGATTCTTAAATAATGACAATTGCAGTAGCGGTTCTTTCCGGCGAAGCTCCGTCCATAAGAAAGCAATGAAGCTGACTATAGCTACGATTAAAGACGTCACAATTAAGCTATCCCCATAACCGAGCTGCTGTCCCAATAAAAGCCCTGCGAACAAACTTATGATAAAAATAGCGAAGAGTAAACTACCCGGAACGTCTATTGTAGATTTCGTCCTAGTTAAATCCTTAGGCAGTACCTTCCAGCCTAACAGGATAGCGATCACTCCAATAGGAATGTTCACCCAAAAAATATACTCCCAGCCTAATGTCGAAACCATAATCCCACCTAAGCTAGGGCCAGCTATACTTCCCAGAGACACGAATGTACCTATGAAACCAAGCGCTTTCCCCCGCTCATTGGCAGGAAAGATATCCGTAACGATTCCCTGGCTGTTCGCCATTGTCATCGAAGCTCCGATAGCCTGAATGACACGCGAAGCAAGTAAAGCAGGTAAACTTAAACTAAATCCACACAGCATAGAACCAATTACAAAAACTATCGTACCAATCTTAAAGATTCGAATCTTCCCGACAATATCTCCAAGCTTCCCGAAGAAAAGAATCGCAGCACAAATTGCCATCAAATATCCTGTGGTTACCCATTCGATTTGTGCCATAGGCAGCTTCAATTGTTTCGATAATTCTGGCAGAGCGATGTTGACAATACTACCATCAAGTGTGGACATGAAGGTGAAAATATTCAGAACAATTAAAATTATCCAGCGTTTCTTCTGAATTTCCTTGTCTTCCTGATAGGTTGCGCTAATAGAACTCATAAACTAACACCTCATTGAATATATAATCAACGTTTAGTTGCGCACGCAACAAAACTCACTTACCCAGTGTACATCAATTTAGTTGCGCGCGCAACGACTTTATTGTACACTTTGTCTCAGAGTAGCAAATACGCGAACTATAAACCCAAAGAGGTGTCTATATCTTGGAAAAAGAGCCTATAGGAAAGTTGATTTCCTATTTTCATCGTCAAAATCAAAAGCAATTGGTAAAAAAATTCATGCCCTATGGAATAGGTAGTGGTGGGCAACATAGTTTTCTAAAACTGATTACTTCCAGACCAGGGATTACACAAGATCAACTAACTTCTGAACTAAAATTCGATAAAGCCACCACCGCACGCTCCGTGAAGCAATTAGAGAATTCGGGTTATATTGAACGTAAACCAGATCCTAATGATCGACGCTCTCAACTACTATATCCAACGCCTAAAGCAATCGATTTCTCGCCAATTCTTCAGTCTATTTTAGATGATTATAACAAGAGCCTAGTTGGTAAATTAACCAGCGAGGAAGTAGAGCAGCTTCGCTACTTACTTCAAAAAATCAGCACTGACGAAGAATAGGACAAAAAAAGAAACTGTCTCAAAAGTAGTAAAGGCTACTTAAGGGACAGCTTCTTTTTTTGAGAATTATTAGGGAAATGCTCCCTGAAAATAGCTGGTAAATGTTTTAAATGAATAGAAAGAGGGAAATCCTCCCTAAAAATCAGAGTAATATCGGTATTTGCCAACAAATCAGCAAAATTATAGGGAGATTTTCCCTAATTATTAGTCAGATGAGCAGAAATCTCAGAATTACAGGGAGAAATTCCCTAATTATCGATCTGTGCTCCCGTTTCCTTGGTGAGGACACTCCACTTTTCCACAACCAGTCCATTCACTCCGCTACTTTTAGAGAAAAAACCTATATCATCCCGTGTTCACTTCACCTTTACAGTTTCAGCAACTTCTTTCGTAATCGCCTCCCCGCCGAGGCTCTTCCATTTCGCTACAAAAACGTCAAAGTCACTAAGCGGTGAATCGCCCACAATGATATTCAAAAATGTCTCGCTCTCCAGATTTTGCAGCTCCGTCCACTTACTCTTCATTAGTTGGGTGTTTCCGTAAAATACTCCCCGCACTCCCTCAATAGCAGTTGAAGTTAAGACGGCAACTCCATATTTATATGCATTCGCTGCTTTCCAGCCTTCCAGATCTTTCTTTGGTTGTTCAGTGTCCTCCACCCATTGATCATAAATGAGACGGGTATCTGGATTTAATGTTTCCGGGTCTATTTTGCCATGCAAAGCTTGCTGGATATCTGCATAATGTTTCTCTATCGCATCCGAATAATCAATTAAAAGGTCAAACGGATAATAAGCACGCAGCTGAATTCCTGTTTGCGCAGAGAAATCATCCAGCTTCTTAACTTCCTCCGAATTAGGGTCTTGTCTTCTCTCAAGTCTTGTAAACACGTTCAACTGCTTCATAATCGCCTCTGGATGCTCGAAACCTTTACGCACAACAAGGTAACGGTCTGTTACCGGAGCCAAATGAGCAACAAATTTACCAGACTCATCAAGTGGAGCAGCATACGCTCTCCATTCTGCCTTCGTATCGAGAGCAACCGCCTCTGACAAAGGATAATACGGCATCCACCACGGGCCAAAGAACATGCCTGATTTCCCTGTAATAATAGGCTCTTGCGTTTCTTTATAAAGTGCAAAATTAGGGTCCAGCAACCCTCTTTTATACCAATCAGCCAGTTTGGCTAGCGCTTGTTTGGTCTCAGGTGCAATGGATCCATATACGATATTCCCAGCGTTATCCTTGATCCAATTGGTGGGAAAAGCATGCAATGCACTAAACACAGCATCCAGACCATTTACTAATGGCTTTGTCCCATAGATGATATTTTTGTAGCCGCTAAGTCCGACCGTATCTCTTTTGCCATTGCCATCGGGGTCCTTCTCAATAAAAGCCTTCGCTATGTTCTCAATATCTTCAAAGGTTTGCGGTGCCTGCAGCTCCAGTTTATCCAGCCAATCCTGACGCACCCAGAGCAGAACAGGCGAATCCGCATCAATGGCTACATTAGGCAATCCGTATAATTTGCCGTATCGAGAAGCATCGGATAATGCCTCACCCTGAGTAGAATTGTACATATCCTTAATTAAATCAGAGCCATATACATTGTAGGTCTCTGTAAGATCCTCTATCATGTCATTATCAATGAGTTTCTTCAATTGATCTCGATCAACAACCATCGCATCCGGCAAATCATTGCTATCGATCGCAAGCTGTGCTTTTTGATTAAAAGCATCTTCACCCTTCGCTTCCCAAGAGTGAACTACCTTGATATTCGTAATGCTCTCCAAATAACGGGTGATTGGATTGTTGTCGTTGCTGTCACCTGTATTTAGCCTGGAATCGGGAACCTTAAATCCTACACGAATCACGATCGGATCTTCGTATTTGCTATACGCTAAAGAAGCATCTTCGACCTCACCCTGAGGACTTCGAGTAGAATCTACTGTTTTGTTCTGGTCACGGCATGATGTAAGTCCGATCATCATTACAAGTAAGAGGATGGATCTATACAATCTCATCATTGGTCCTTCCCCTCCGCACGATATTCACTCGGGAGTTGACCAATACGTTCTTTGAACAGTCTACTGAAGTAACGGTCATCTTCAAAGCCAGACCTTGAAGCAATCTCACAGACGGGTAATGAAGTCTCCCGTAATAATGATTTAGCCAACTCAAGCCGCATTCCCCGTAAACATTCACCGAATGTCTCCCCGGCAAAACGAGCGAAACATTGACTGAAATAACCACGGCTCATATTAATTTCCGCCGCTACGTCGCTCTGATTGATTTTGTCACCTGCATGGCTCTTCATGTAACGAACTGCGCGAATAAGGCAAGACATCACCTCTTTAGTCAATCCTAGCTCGAGCATTCTCCTTCCCGCATGATCAGAAAATCGGCGCAGCCAGGTCTTCCAATGGCACCAGTTCAAATTAAAAGAAATATCCCGTTCCAGTTGAACAGCATCCTCTGACTTCAAAAGTAAAGAACTCCAGCTTTGCAAAAGGGAATGGGCGAACGTTAGAAATCTATCTTGCCTTGGCTTCTGCAGGAGTATGTTCGTTACAAAATTCTCCCATTCGTTTCCATCAATCGTCCACTTGAGATTTTGAGCTTGCACGAATAGATCAGCTTCATCCGGTTTTAAATGGGGAACCGCTATTTCCTTCTTTAGTTCCTCATAATTCAGAAAGGTCAGTTCTTCAGCACTAGAATGATAAAATAGCATATGCCGAAGCTTCGTGGTGAGCTGCTCCTCCAATTCCTGTAGTGACTGATCTCTTAACCCACTGATGAGCGCGGTCTGCCATCTCCCAGAAAGCTGGTTCTTAAGCTCACGCTTCCCCTCCTCTTCCGAGAACCGGTGAAGCAAGGGCGACATCCACATCTCATGAAAGGTAATCAGCGGATTATTCTTCACGAAGGATAGGTGAAATAACTCTTCTTCATTACAGTGGCTGCTTAATGGTAAATAGAGCAGTGCCTTGTCTGCAGCTATCCTTTTACCTTCACCATGAACCAGTGCATCCCTTGTATTGTCCTCCCATTTGATGCGATCGACCAGGCGACGTATAGTCTCGTCCGCATTTTCCATCTCCAATAGAGTTTTGACAATATAATCAACGGCTCCTAAACGCATGGCCTCCTGCACATAGTCAAACTCATGATGGCAAGTAAGCACAACACAGCGAATACCTGCGAAACGCTGCCTTACTAGTTTAATTAGCTCGAACCCAGAAATGCCGGGCATGGTCAAATCTACAAATAACAGATCCACATCCTGTTGTTGAAGTAGCTCCAAGGCCGATTTGCCATCTCCCGCCTCACCGACAATCACAACCCCTAAGGATGACCAATCAATTAGAGATATGAAGCCTTTCCGCACAAGTCTCTCGTCATCAACCACTACAGCCTTAATCATCGAAGTCCTCCTTACCTTTCCTCGGAATCACGATAGATACAACCGTACCTTCCCCTAGCTTGCTGTACATCTCTAGCTTCATTTGTTCTCCATAGTAGGTTCTGAGCATCCGGTTCACGTACGAGAATCCGATTCCGAGCCCCCGTTTCTTGGCGCCATTCTCTGACAGCAGTTGATCTAACGTATCCGCATCCATTCCAGCCCCATTGTCTCTTACACACAGCTGAACTTCTCCTTCACCATGCTCTGTAATCAAGACGTCCACCCTGCCATTATCGCTTAGTCCATGATAAATCGAGTTCTCAACAAGAGGTTGAAGTAAGAATCTGGGGACAGCCACAGACAATACATCCTCATCAGCCTCCACGTTAAATTCGAATTCATAGTCATAACGGATGCGCTGCAGTTCCATATAATTTCGGATCGCTTCAATTTCCTCTCCAAGGGTAACAATGATGCTTTGCTTGCCCAGATTATAATGCAGCACCTTAACAAGAAGGGTAACCAGCTTGTCGATCTCCTTCTGACCGTTAAGCCTTGCCATCCACTGCACCGTGTTCAATGTATTATGCAAAAAATGAGGGTTAATCTGGCTAAGTAGCTTTTCAATCTCGAATTGGCTTTTCTGCTTCTCATTATGGGCTACCGCAACAATCAGCTCATTCACCTGTTTCTTCATCTGCTGGAAGTTACTGAGCACAAAATCAAACTCTTCCACATTCGTGTAGGCAACCGGAGAGGTAACATTTTCCGCCATTCGATTAATTTCAAGGTTAACCTTGCGCAAAGGACCATAAATCTTTTTCCAGATCATCAAAGCCAGAACTCCAGCAAAGAGTAGTGTCGAGAACGCGAGCAGGATCATTTTATAGAACCAAGAATAAATTTCACTGTTGAATTCGGACTTTTTAACTACTGCAATAAGCTTCCATCCCTGTGGGCTAGCGTATCGAAACAGATGATATCCGGTAAGTGTTTCATGTGATAGATTAGAGTTGCTTCCAGCAGCTTTGATAATTCCTTGAGGCAATTTACCATCAATGACATAAGTGCTAGAGCCCTGTTGATTCACAAGCAGGTGGTTAACCTTCATCCCGTAAGATTCCTGATTAAATATTTTGCGAAGCAGGCTATAATTCGTCTCTAAATAAATATATAGCTTATGCTCACCTGGTACGCGTACAATGCGCTGCTCTGAGAACACGAGATTATCGCCGACGGCATACATCGTAGAATGAGGTCCATAATAATCAGCTCCGTTATATCGCATAAAAGAAGGTAACGTACTGATATCGAAATTTCTGCGCGCACTCATATTCGTGAACAGAACCGGATCATCACTGCTTGGCATAATGTAGGCTGTAAGTCCAATGTAGGGATTCGTGAAATTAACGAGGTTGATCTTCTGGTTGATGGAGTTCATCATTTGCGATTTGCGATAAATTTGCTTTTCCTGAATAAATGAGGACATTTCTTCCACAATCTGACCATCCAGCGCAAACTGTTTAGAGGCAAAATCCATATTGTCGATGGCATTCTCCAAGCTAGAGGCTTCCTGTTTCAAGCTTGCACTTATACCATTGCCAATTTTCCCTGAAAGAATAGAGTAAATAGAGGTGTAGGTTACGAATCCTACTAAGAGAAGCGGAAGAAGTGTTCCGATAACTAGATAGATGAATAAGGTATTCCGTAAGGATTTGACAACTGGGGTATGATTACGCTTAAGTACTCTTACCATCCGAATGATCCTCTTCCTTCTTCCTGTAAGCGTTCTATATATATATCAATGTGAGAATACCACATTTATCCTTAATTGAATAGAATAGGGCAGAACAGCCTCCACGCCGCCCCGCCCTATTTGTATTTTTCTAATCACACCTTATTTCACGCTTTTACGAGCCTCGAACAATTCCTCTGCCTTTTTAATCGAGAAATCCATAACTTCGGCATAGCCGAGACCATTCACCTTATCATGCATTTCTTTATTCAATTTGTCATATTCCGCTTGATCTTTAGCAAAAACCATTTTCCAAGAAATTTGTTGAATGACCGTACCAATTTGTTTGTTCTTTTGCTCCAGTGTTTTGTCCATCATCAATGGTTCTTTTCCAGTGAAGCCTTGTGGTGCTACGGCCAATAGATTATTTTTCTCAAAATACTCCTTAGGCGTCAGAACGCCCATCTTCGCTCTCCAGTCACTATCAAGCTTAGACGGATTACGCTCTAGGGTTGTCGTCCATAGATTGTGATCGTATGGCTCTTTGTTGTCTGGATTCACCATCGCCGGAACTACAAAAGAGAAGTTCATTTGATTAGAGCCGTAATAGTAGTCACCACCACCATATTCTGCAGGCACTTGTGTATTCTGTTGATCGGCATAAGCCTTCCAACCAAAGTCAGTCACGACAGGTTTACCGCTTGCATCCATATCCCAGGTTAGACCTTTAGGTCCGTTAGGCACCGCTGTTCCGCTTCCTGCAGAGATCATTGCACCTTCCGGAGTATACATCCAGTTAATAAATTCCATAATTCTAGCAGGTTCTTTAGCTTTTGCACCGATTGCTATAATACCGTTACCACCGTATACATTGAAGCCAGTGGAATACATCAGCTCATCCTTGAACGGAACTAATGCAAAACCTTTACCTTCTGCTGTTCTTTCCGATGTATTGTAGTTTGCTGCCCCTAGCCACGGGAACCAAGAGAACAACAGACGACCATCCTTGTATTTCGCTACAACATCGTCGAATTTTTGTGTCATAGAATCTGGATCCACCAGACCCATTTGGTTAGCTTCAAAATACAGTTTGAGCGACTTCATATACCAGCTGTCTTCGGATAAGAAGTCATAATATTTCTCTTCGTCTGCTTTAACATATACAGCGGTATCAGGAATTTCGTCATAGCCCATCATGTTGGCGAACTGTTTCGCCAGTGTCATTTTATAGTTGCCGTCCCAGTCAGACCACATCGAGAAAGCATAGGTTTTCTTTCCTTGCTCATTTTTGGGCTCAAGCTCTTGCATTTTTTTCAGCACGGGCAAATAATCTTCAATCTTTGAAATTTCAGGTGCTCCGATTTGTTGATAAAGATCCCATCGCAGGTCTGGCCCCCAAGTCATATCTCTCCCTTCAGAAGGTCCAGATGGATTAGAAGCTACGCTGTTTCCGATGCCAAACACTGATGATCCACCGCCAAAAGCAACCTTTGCTTTCTCAATCGCTTTTGGGAACGTACTCGCAATGTCTTTTCCGTATTTATCCAGAAGTCCGTCTTGTGTCCAGTCTAAGAGAAGCTTTCCTTTGATCGCATTTGGATAATGGTTCTTATCATCACCGAAAATAATGATATCTCCAAGATCTCCGGAAGCCATCATTGCAGAGATTTTGGTATCTCCACCTGTCAGGTTTGAAGCTACAATGTCCATCTCAATATTGAACTTATCTTTGATGATTTTGGCAAACCACCCGGTTTGTGGACCCGCATAGTTAGCTGTTGTAGAGAATACGGTCAGCTTCAGCGGCTTGGAATGATCAAGTGCTCCGTCATCCGGTGCTGCTGTTTCTTCCGCCGGCGCATTCGTTGCAGCGGAAGTAGGCTTCTCTGTGCTCGTGTTTTTACCCGAGTTAGCCGTATTATTCCCCCCGCCACATGCTGCCAGAACAAAGACCAGGATTACGGATAGCATGACAAGCGATGCTCTTCTTAGTCTCATTGCTTTATACCCTCCCTTTCGTATCTTCACATATAGTTCAGCTCTGCTCCTAGCAGAGGAAAACCCCATTTCGTTACCGATCCGGTAGCTCATTAGCCCTTAACCGCACCGATCATAATCCCTTTGACGAAAAAGCGCTGGAAGAATGGGTAAACGATTAGAATCGGCAATACGACGATCATCGTTACGGTCATCCGTACAGAGGTTGGAGTCTGCATATTCGCTACACTAGCGGCCATATCTGGTGAATTACGAATTAAAGCTGCGAGTGAGCTGGACTCGTTCAAATAACGCCATAACAAGAATTGGAGCGTAAAGTACTTCGTATCTGTCATCAGAAACGCCGTATCAATAAATGAGTTCCACTGATTCACTGCGGAAAAAATCGTAATCGTAGCCAAAATTGGCGTAGTAAGCGGTACAATAATGCTCCAGAACACCCGCATGTAACCAGCACCATCCATAGACGCTGACTCCTCAAGGGATGGAGGAATGGCCTCAACGAAGGTTTTGACCAAAATGATGTTGAATGGCGTAATAATCGTAGGCAAAATATAAGCCAGATAATTATTGGTCAGATGCAAATTGTGCATTGTAATATACCAAGGGATCAGACCTGCGCTAAAATACATCGTAACCACGACACTCCGGTACCAAATACTCCGGCCCCACATTTCCTTTTTGGTGAACAAATATCCTAAAAAAGCTGAAGACCCCACAGTAAGCAACGTCCCGACAACCGTTCTATACACGGAGACTGTTGCCGCATGTCCTAAACCGCTGATTCTTAGCACCTTACTATAGTTATCAAAATGGATCTGTCTTGGATAAAATTTGATATCCCCCGCTGCGCTAAGATCATTCGAGCTGATCGTATTGATGAACAAATAATAGAATGGGTAAATGCATGACAGGGTGAACAATCCAAAGAATGTATAGATCATAATCTGGAAGATAAGTTCTCCAGCCGTTAGTTTTTTCTTTCTCAAGTGGGATCACCCCTGACTTAAATGATAGATTCGTCACGCACCATCTTAGACAACGTGTTCGCTGCGAATAGTAGAATTACACTGACAACCGATTTCAACATGCTGACGGCCGTGGCAAAAGGAAAGTTGTTCGCGAAGGCGATGTTGTATACATAAAGATCCAGCACCTCAATAGAATCCTTATTCATCGCATTTTGAAAGGCAAAGTACTGCTCCATCCCGTTATTGACTAGATTACCTATGGAGAGCAGCAGAAGTACAAAAAAGGTTGGAATCAGACCTGGAATGGTGATATGCCAAATTTTGCGGAACCGACTTGCACCATCCACCTCAACAGCTTCGTACAATTCCTGATCAATGCCTGCGATTGCAGCAAGATAGAGAATAGCACCCCAGCCTAACGATTTCCACCAGTACCAAACGATCATCGTGACCCAAATATTTGAGCTGGAGGCTAAGAAGTTATACCCTTCATCTACCACTCCAAGCTGCACTAAAATGTGAGTGATGACACCGTTATCTACAGAGAACAACGAGAATGCCAATGCATATACCAGAATCCAGCTGATAAAGTTTGGAATCGTGGTTAGTGTCTGCACCAACTTGCGATACCAGCCTGACTTAATCTCAGTCAACATAATGGCAAAGATCACTGGAAAGATGGATGTAATTAATCCGAGTGAACTCATGGCAAGCGTGTTCTTCAGCACCCGCAGAACCTCTGCAGTCTGTGTCGGATTAGATACAATCGTCTTGAACCATTTCAAACCAACGTAAGGCGTGTCTGACAACGGTATTCCGGGAATGAAATCATAAAAGGCATAAATCCATCCGCTGATCGGCAGATAATAGAAAATAAAGGTGACAACAAGAAATGGAAAAGCCATGAAGAACAACTTATGTTTGTTCTTCATCTTCCAGCGGGATCGATGAACCGGATCGACGCTGGGAAGCAGTTCGCCAGCAGGTACCCCCATATCGGAATCTCCTATACCCAGATTTTGATTACGTTTTCAGAGTATCAGAATCTGAGCTTCTGGCGAGATAGAGAGCAGAACGCCTTATCAGGGAAACCGTCAGATACTTGTGAACCAAATTCGCAATACAATCGACCATTTTCTACCTGTTTGCGGGACTAGTGATGGAGGGCATATATGACTTTAGACAAAAAACGACCACCACTTAGGAAGTACCCGAAGTGGTGGTCGTTTTTTTAAATGTCTATTTTCAACTGAATCATAATCAAACGAATATTATCTAGACTACATGCTAATGCCCAGACGCCTGAACATTCCCTTCCGCAGAGGCATCCATCTTCTGACGTCCCATATAGAACGAAGCCAATAACGCTAAAGCTGCAGGAATCACCGCCCAAGCAAAGGTGTTTACTATGGAAGAAGATAACCCAGCTGTAATCTTACTCAGAATTTCAGGTGGAATGAGCGCCCTAGTCTCAGGTGAGAGCAAAGCATGCGGATCTTTAAAATCCATAGCTCCCGCCGGAGCCGCTCCTCCACCATTAGCCGAGAGTAGCTTGGTAAGACTGCCTGAGAAATAGTGACTTTGAATGATACCGAAGGTGGTAATGCCTATGGTCATGCCCATTGAACGAATGAAATTCAGCGTTGCGCTGGCAGAGCCACGTTGCTGTGCCGTCAATCCATGAATAGATGCCGTACTTAGCACTGAGAATGAAGCACCAATCCCTAGCCCAATTAAAATCATATATAAAGTAACAAGCAGTCGTGAAGCATCCGGCGTGAGTGTCGCTACAAGTCCAGTACCGATCACCAAAAGTGCGAATGTAGGAATCAGCAGGCTGCGGTAACTGGTTTTTGACATCAGAAATCCGCCCATTGTAGCTGTAACCACTGAGCCAACCATCATTGGCAGCAATACAAGTCCTGAATTTGTAGCTGATCCGCCCAATACCCCTTGAATAAAGATCGGAATATACACAGAAGCCACAATAAAGGCTGCACCGCTAAATAGTGCACAGATAATGCTCACCGCATATAATCTTTTTTTAAACAAAGCAAAGGAAATAATCGGTTCTTTCGCTTTAGTTTCTACAACAAGAAACACAGCTACAAGGATGGCAAAGGCTGCAAATAAACCAAGAATCATAGACGAATTCCAAGCATACTCTTTCCCGCCTAGTTCCAGCGCAAACATTAAGCAAATGACTGAACCAAGCAGCGTAGCCGCTCCCAACCAGTCAATGGGCTGTTTAGAATGCTCATGCGATTCTTTATAAAAGAATACGACCATCGCAAAAGCCAACAGTCCAAGGGGTAAGTTAATATAAAATATCCACTGCCAAGCAATATGATCGGTAATATACGCACCCAGTAATGGACCAAATATACTCGACAATCCAAATACTGCTCCGAATGCCCCGCCAAGCTTGCCCCGCGTCTCCAGCGGAACAGCATCGAACATGATGGCAAAAGCGATTGGCACCAGCGCCCCGCCACCAATGCCCTGAATAGCCCGGTACGCAGCTAACTGAGTTATTGTATCAGCCGTTCCACAGAGAGCCGAACCCGCCATGAATACGATAATTCCAAAAATAAAAAACTTCTTACGACCATACATATCAGACAGCTTGCCGAAAATGGGCATACCCGCCATCTCGGCTACGAGATAGGCTGATGTCACCCAGACAAATTTGTCCATTCCGCCAAGCTCCCCAACAATATTACCCATTGCAGTTGCAACGATGGTGCTGTCCATGGAGGCCATAAGAATTCCTAATAGGAGACCTGCGATAACAATACCCAGATTGGGCGATTTGGCAGCACTCATATGTTCCACTCCTCTTTTTCTCAAAAAATAACTATAATATTGTCTTTATATCTTCACTTGATGCTTCACTGTTGCGTGCTTATGAACTTCTAGTGTATCGCGGAATTCCACCGTTTCTATTTCACAATCCGGACCAATGATTACACGTTCTCCCCTTACCATACTAGCCTTTGTATTGACCAGATCAATAGCATCGCCTTCGATTAGCCCCGCTTCAAACAGTATTTTCGAAGTTGGCTTCATCATATGCAGCAGTCTCCCCGTTTTACTCTTCTTAATGGTTAAGATACTGCCCCCAACCTCCTTCGCACTACTTGGACCAAACAATTTAATCTCCAAATGCTCAGCACTAAGTAATCCAGCTACGCTTAAGGCACCGGAAATTTGCAATTTTTCCCCTTCACAATCACCCTTCACATCCAAATTTCCGTAGAGATGAAGCTCATCGATTTTTACGGAGGCTGCTTTTATTTCACCCTGTCCACGTAAGGAATCCCCTTCAAGATTACCCTCGAGTGCAATTTCGCCAGTGATTTTCATTTGCTTCATATGCAGATTTCCAGCTATATTGGCATTTCCAGTCAGATTCATCTTCTCGCAATTCACATCTCCAGCGAATTTGCATTCTCCAGTGATCTTAACATCTTTGAAAGAACCACCGGCTGAAGATGTCGTTCCAATTATTTTCAGATTATCATTCACAGGGCCTTCTCCACCTTTCCAACCTTAGCCTCTGGATGCACTGTAATTTGTTCTCGATACTCTACCCGTCCGAGTGTACAGCCTGGGCCAATAATGACAATATTTCCTCTGATGATATCCGCAGTTGTATATTCTACATCTATAAAATCTCCCTCAATCGTTCGAGCACATAGCTCAGGCCGAAGTTTAGGGATGATTCCGCTAAACATCTTACTCCAAAACCCATTATTCACTTGCCGTATCACGAGGCTTTCCACACCAATTTCATTAGCCTTCCCTTGACTCTGCAGTTTGAAATCCACATGACCGGCACTTAGTAAACCACCAACACTAAAGCTACCTTCACCTACGAAATCCTCAAGTTCACAATCCCCTTTGATACTCACCATTCCGTTAAGGGTACAGCTTTCACCTCGAAAACTCTTACCTACATTAAGAACCCCATCCACCTTTAGGGTACCAAAACGCATATTACCCATCACTTTGATGACCCCGTTGCATTCTGCTTCTTCTGCTGCGAGATCATCATTCAAATTCATATGCCCATTTCCTTTAAACATTCGCGCCACAATCGGTCCGACTACTTTACCTACACCATCCATGTTTACGTTGTTGTAAGTACCTCCGGCCCCACCACTAACCCCGTTTATTATTAAATCAGGCAGCTGATTTTTGTCCATTACTCTTCCTCCTATTCAACAAGCTTGTAGGCAAGCTTACCTTTCAATTGTTCGATCAAATCTGCATATGTCATTTTACTGACTAATCTAACCCCTTCATCAAACCATAACTCCGAAGGCGCTTGTGCCAGAATGAAGGATGAAACCCCCATTTTCCGGACAAAAAACAACTCCCAGCTTCCACTCTCGAGCCTTGAAACTTTCTCCTGCAAAGTGCGAAACAGAAGCTCCGCCTCCTCCATACTCATTTCCCCAGCACTAAGCAGACGGTCTACAGCGAATAAATGAACGAGCTCCTCAAAAGTATATTTACTTTCATCACCGAGACTTTCTCCAAATTTCCTCAGTGTTGTTGTCGAAACAATGTTACGTTCTATAATTTCCTTAGCAGTTAAACTCACCTTCTCAAAGGATGCCTTATCCGATAGCTTATCAGCCATTTCATCCAAAGAAAGCCCATCTTTCATATTCACAATGTTGTGAATTCGCGACAAGATCATCTCTTTAGGAAAAAAAGTCTCTTGTCCAGTAAAGGTAGATTTGCGAATAAACCATTCCTCGGGGATTAACTGCTTCCTTTTCCAGCGGTACAATTGCCCATATGAAATACCGGTTAAATCCAGTAGTTGCTTCTTCGAAATCAAATCATCTTCCATATGCGATCACTCCTCAAAAACATCGTAACATAACACTGTTACGTTGTAAATAAAACACTCCCCCTTAAATCTCCTACTGAAACAAATCATTGCATTAAAGTTTCCCTCCAAGATTTTACGACACAAGAAAAGAGTAAACCTCCGTCTAGAGGAGGATCTTCGCTCTTTTACCCGCACTGTATTCTTTGATTTAAGCTAGGCATATTAATTTATGACAAAAAGAGAAGGAGTCTTTATCGACTCCTTCTCTTTTCCTCACTTAATGTCTTTAGAATCTTTTTTTTGGTTTGGCTTAATCGTTTTTCAGCACCATGTGGGTGTAATGGTTCACCCCAGATAAATCCATCACCTTCGTACCTCGGAATGATATGCATATGGTAATGGGTAAGGTCGTTAAACTTCCCTCCATCTTGACAAATTCTTATACCGTCAGGTTTAAACAAGCTCTTCAAAGCAATTGAAAGTTTTTTCGAAGCATCCATGATAGCATAAGCAGTCTCTGACTCCATCTCTTCGACATCACAGTAATGCTTTTTGGGGAGGATTAGAGTATGTCCTTCATTAAAAGGAGCAATATCAAGCACACAAGTAATAAATTCATTTTCATAAACAATATTCAAGTCAGGTTCAATACCGTTAGCGATTCTACATCCTAAGCATTCCATGTACAGCAGCACTCCATCCTATTTATTTTCATTTACTACTTGTTGAGCAATGCTTAGAATTGTATCCTCATCCAAACTGTTGAACTTTAAAGTGATTGAACCTTTTGAAGCATTGAATGCTAAAAACGTATAATCACTTTTTTTTATTTTTTGCACCTGATTGCCGCTAATATCAATAATATCAGCATCGTTCAAATCAACTTGAGTATTGCTATAGGTTATTTCAATGAGTGTTTCTCCTTGATAAGGTCCGTAGATGATTTCTCTTTCATTGGACGCTTTTTGTTCCTTTGTTAACTTCTCCAGTTTCCCTTTGTTTTTCGTATATGTGACTAAAACTTCTTGATTATCTCCAATAAAGTTGCCTTGTTTGTCCTTTGAAGGGAATTTATGTTGTATATAACTAACTTCATATCCATCCAGTGTAGGGATACTAAATGAAGATCCTAATGCACTAACCTGCACCTGCGCTTTAGCTAATTCATCGTTGGAACCAGCCTTTTGACATCCTGATATTAAAAATATAATTGCAGCAATAAAAAATATAAATCCAGATTTGTTCATGAAATCACCTCTAATTATTTGAATTAATACCAATGGAAAACCTTGTTAGTTCGTAGATTTACTTCAGTAACATTCCTCTTAATCCCTTTAATATCCCTAAATATGGAAGCACTATATATACGTTGTAAAAGTAAATTTGTTGCACTAAACCCCTCGTCCATTTCGACGATACCTTGGAATGATTCCGTTGGAATTTACTTCATTTCCTTCAAATCCAATGGGTAATCAACATCTTACCATAGTGTCACCTTAATAAAAGAACAAACGTTTGTAAAAATCAAATATCAACAATGTGATTTAACATAGCCTAAAACAAAGAAAAGAAAGCCCTCCCGAGCCAATACTATGGCATCTGGGACAGCCTTCTTTATTTTACTTGCTCTATCTACAAATCTTATCGTTTAAGTCTTTCATTAACCTTACTGCACATAGGTATAATGCGCTGAATCATATTGTGGGCCGGATTTCTCGTAAGTGAACCAGTACTCAATGCTGCTGCCAGCACTTAACCCACTCACAGTCTGTTTCCATGTACCTGAGCTGTTGGTCATCCGGTAATTAAGCTGTGGCCCCCCGTTAACCTTATAATGCACATCTACATAAAGAGCACTGGTTACAGGTGTAATATAAATGCTCGCTTCTGTTGAAGAAAGTCTCGTTACCCCTGCTGTAAAGTCAGCCGTCACATGATCACCGCCTCCGCTGCCTCCAGTGGGATTAGTAGTAACTGTTGCGGTATTACTAGCGGATGATAAATTACCTGCTGCGTCCGTAGCTTTTACTGTAAACGTATAGGCTGTGCTCGGAGTAAGTCCACTAACAGTTGCTGTAGTTCCCGCCACAGAGGCTACCTGCTGTGTTCCGCGATAAACGAGATATCCCGTTACACCAACATTATCAGTTGAAGCAGACCAGCTCAGGTTAACTGCTGTATCCGTCTTGCTGGTTACTGTCAGATTAGCAGGTGTAGTAGGTGCTATCGTGTCTCCAGTATTACCACCACCCGTCAAGTATTGCCCGGTGAATGGGTTAAATCGATGCAGGGATAGAATTAACCAACCCGTGCTGGACACGCAGTTTTGCTGCGCCATCACCCAATAGCTGTTGCTGGTCCCTTTCAGTGAGTACGGGATTCCCCCAAGCGAAGCGCCGCTTGTGCCTTGTTTTTTAATAATTTCAGTGTTAATGGCATCCGCTTTGGATACATTGCCTTGCATAAAGTAGGCGAGCGACATAAATGCGCTTCCTTCAAACCATACATCAGCACCCGTGTTACCGATTTGATTCCCGTTATCGTCATATGCGGGTAAAACTTCATCCGTCCAGTCAAAATCATAGCCGGTCAGCGTATTCCCAGCATCATTGTAAGTAAGCGTCTGCTTGTAACGCGGATTTGCAAGGGTCCCCGGGGTGCCGGAGGCATTTTCAACATATGCTAAGCTTGCTCCATAGTTATGCGTTCCGGATACTCCTAAAGCCAGTACTCCCCATGGATTCACATCTAAAGGAATTTTAGGATCAATCAGATTCGTATCGTTTTTCCAGCCTCCCTTGAAGCGTTTGACACTGTCATCCCACACATAATTATCCAGGAAGGTTTTGACTCCAGTAGCTGCGCTATTGTATGTGGCAGCCTTTGAGGAATCCACCGTAGCATAATACTGCAGCACCCGATAAATATCGATATTGTGCTCGGTTGAGCTCCAAGGCTCATCTGAATTACTCCAACCACTCCATCCCCCTGCAATACTGCCATTAGCCTTTTTATACTGTAAACTCCAATCTAGTGCTTTGAGCGCCATTGGACGATACCGTGAATCATTATATTGCTTCTCATAAGCCATAGCAGCCATTGCCATCCATACAACGGGTCCCACATGTTTACGGATTTCTTCTCCGAAGCCATTGTTATACCAATAAGAATTCAGCCAGAAGCCTGAAGGGTCCTGAATGTCTCGCATTTTGTTCAACACTTGCTCTGCCCGTGTCCGTTCACCTTTTACAATAAAGGCAATAGCTGCAACAGCTTGATCATACGTGTATACAATCTGTTTGGGGTTGTTAGGTCCCCAGAAATCCTCAAAGCTATCTACCAGTCCCTCAAAAGCATATCCCGCCGTTGCATCCTGCTGGGCCTTCAGCCAGACTAAAGCACGATTTGAAGCATCACTTGTGGCATCTGCACTCGCTTTTCCACCAAAAGGTAGAGCTACCCCAAGCACCAACAGACTTGTCATTAAGATCGAAAACAGCTTCCTCACCTTCATAACTTTCCTCCTCATAATCATGATGAACTAGGCAATGAGAGTTCTTTGAAGCATAACACTAAAGCGTTTTCAAACAGCGACAACAGGAACTTTTGAATTCTTTACCATGGTAATTGTCCTCATTTTCAGCCTTCGCGGCCAATTCGTCAACGATTTTCTGTAAAATTTTAACTAAATGAGGCGAAACAACCATAAATCCCATTTAAGAAACTATACGAAAGACCGCACTTATTTTATTAATTCGTGTTCACGAAGACAAAACAAAAAGAGCAGACAGCTCCTTGGGTAGGATTCTATCTGCTCTTATGATTTAATAACTATTCTATTCAGCTTTATCTTCACCAGAAGCTTCGACTGCAGCTGGTTCAGCAGCATCTTCATCGGTTGGCTCTTGAGCTGCTGGAGGTGCGATCCGGACAATCAAAGTGTCCTCAGGCGTCAATACTTCCCAGCCTTCATGCTTCGGAAGATCAGACACCAGCAATTGATCACCAATATCTAGTCCACTGAGATCCACCTCAAAGGATGCCGTTAATTTATCTGGAAGTGTGCGAATATCCAGCTCATGCAATTCAATTTGCTGCACGCCGCCACTCTTCACACCTACTGGATCACCTGTAAAGTGGAATGCCACTTTTGTATCCAATTTAGCCTTCATATCAATTTGTTGAAAATCAATATGCAGCAGTTGTTTGGATACTGGCTGGCGCTGGATTTCTTGGATGACAACGTTCTTTTTACCCGAGTCTGGTAATTCCAAGGTTAATACTGCCCGAGGGTTATTAGCCAAAATCCCGGTAATTGTCTTAGCATCCGCTGTAAAGGACTGGCTATCTGAACCTGCACCGTACACGACTACCGGTACAAAGCCTTTTCTGCGCTGTGAAGAAGTCGAGCCGGATCTTTCTGTCAAACGTACTGTTGTATTCACGATGATTCCTCCTAAGTAGGGATTTTATACTAGACCGATTAGATATGTACGTCTAACCTAACCACTCTCTAATTACCCCATTAACCTGGCTTTGAAACCCTTAAAAACTTTTTGAGCACAGGCAAAAATAAGGTCAAATTGTATTATTATACAATTCAACTTTAATTATTCAAGACTTAGGAGCGAATCGTCATTATATCTTTGACAGCTATTAGACTAAATGACAAGCTACAAAATGGTTATTGCCGGCATCACGGAATACCGGGATTTCAGACCTACAAACCTCTTGTGCATAGGGACACCGGGTATGAAATTTACAACCGGAAGGCGGGTTCACTGGGCTCGGAATATCCCCCTTAAGGACAATTCTTTCCCTTTTCAGCTTGGGAATAGGTATTGGAACAGCTGATAGCAATGCCTTGGTATACGGATGGAGCGGATTCTTAAATAATTCATCTCTAGAAGCCGTCTCCATCATAGATCCCAGATACATAACACCGATTCTTGAACATAAATGCTCAACCACACTCAAATCATGGGAGATAAACAAATAGGTGAGCCCACGGCTCTGCTGCAGCTTACTAAATAAATTAATAATCTGTGCTTGGATAGATACATCCAAGGCCGAGACTGGCTCGTCTGCAATGATTAGCTCAGGATTCAGCACAAGCGCACGCGCGATTCCGATCCGTTGTCGCTGTCCTCCTGAGAATTCATGCGGGAAGCGATCAATATGATAAGAGGATAAACCACATGCCTCAAGCGCCTCAAGTACCCGATCACGAACCTCTGATTTTGAGCATAACCCATGATCCAGTAAAGCTTCTCCGATAGCATCCCCTATGCGGACCCGAGGGTTAAGTGAGCTATACGGGTCTTGAAAGATTAGCTGCATTTGGGGTCTGATATTTCGCAATTCAGCGGGAGACAAAGAATGAATGTCTATCCCTTTGAATTTGATCTCGCCTGCAGTTTTATCCGTTAGCCGTAAAATCGTCCGTCCGACCGTACTCTTTCCGCTCCCGGATTCTCCTACAAGCCCAAACGTCTCCCCTGGCTGAAGCGTGATGCTAATATCATCAACAGCCTTTACATGCCCAACCGTCCGGTTAAGCAATCCCTTAGTGACAGGGAAATATTTCTTCAGATGATTGACCTCAAGCAGTGCCTCAGGCATGAACAACCGCCTCCTCATACAACCAGCAAGCTACCTTTTGTCTGCTGGCCACTTCTTTAAGCTGGGGCTGCTGGCTGACACATACAGGCATGCAATGCTCACAGCGGTCATGAAAATAACAAGAGGGTACCAGCTCTAGCGGATTTGGCACTTGACCTGGTATGGAATACAGCTCATCCTGCCGCTGATTGATAACTGGCTTCGATTTGAGCAGCCCTTTCGTATAAGGGTGTTTGGGATTGTTGAACAATTCAACAACCTCCCCCTCCTCCACAATCTTTCCGGAGTACATAACAATCACGTAATCAGCCATCTCCGCGACTACACCCAGATCATGGGTGATTAATAGAATAGACATGCCGGAGTTGTCTTTAATTTCACGAAGCATATCCAGAATTTGTGCTTGAATCGTTACATCCAGCGCCGTTGTCGGTTCATCTGCAATCAATAACTTTGGACTGCAGGCGATAGCAATAGCGATCATTATCCGCTGCAGCATCCCTCCACTTAATTCATGTGGATAACTATCAGCAATTTGCTCAGGTCGTGATATGCCTACCTGTTTTATTAGTTCAATCGCCCGGATACGCGCCTGCTTCTTATTCATCTTCAAATGCACGATCAACGGCTCCATAATTTGTTCACCGATCTTGATTACAGGATTAAGGGAGGACATGGGCTCCTGGAAGATCATCGCGATCTCGTTGCCACGGATGGCTCGCAGTGTGTTTTTGTCCATTTGCAACAAATCTTCACCCTGAAAATCAATTTTGCCATGGGTTACCTTGCCCCCTGGCTCTTCAACAAGTCCCATGATGGACATCGCGGTCACGCTTTTGCCGCAGCCCGATTCTCCGACGATACAGACCGTCTCTCCTTCACGGACACGGAAGCTTACATCATCAACGGCTTTCACTTTTCCTTCTTCCGTGAAGAAGTATGTACTTAGACCGTCTATATTCATTAAATCACTCATGTGAGGGTCACCTACCTCTTCTGTTTAGGATCAAGTACGTCCCGGAGTCCGTCACCAAACATATTGATCGCGATTACTGTCGCGAAGATGGATAGCCCAGGTGGAATCCACAGCCACGGCCGATCCTTGAAGTCGATCATATTATTCGCTGCGTCAATCATATTGCCCCAGGTTGGCGTTGGCGGCATAACACCTAGCCCAAAAAAGCTAAGAACCGATTCACTCAGAATAGCGCCACCGATGTTGAGCGTTGCCATAACGATCAGCAGCGGGATAATGTTCGGCAGCAAATGGTTAAATAATTTACGCCGATCCCGAAGGCCTAATACTACAGCTGCTTGCATAAACTCACGTTCTCGCAGACTAAGCATTTGCCCCCGTACCATACGCGCCATACCTGGCCAGCTCACAATGCTGAGCATAAGCATAACGATATACATCCGGTAGTCCGTTGGAATCTTCCACTCTGATAATAATGCTCCAAAAATAAAGAGCAGCGGCAAACTCGGAACCGTCAATAGAAGATCCGCAATCCGCATTATGATTTGATCGGCGATTCCGCGGTAATACCCAGCTATGGCTCCCAAAAGAGCCCCGATAAACACTGAAAGAACCATTGATGCCAGTCCTACTGTTAGTGAAATGCGTCCTGCCTGCATCACCCGGGTCAAAATATCTCTGCCCAGCGCGTCAGTGCCAAGCCAATGCTTCATATCAGGGGCCTTGTTCATCAGTGCCATATTTATTTTGTTATCCGTATAGGGTGAGAACAGCGGGCCAATAAAACAAAGCGCAAACATAAAGATCACTACCACAAACCCGGATACCGCCAGCTTGTTCTTCAGCAACCTCCGAAGGGATTGCCGGAATAAAGAGGATTTTCCTTTGGTGGTCTGGGGTTTCGAGATACCCGCTACATTACTTTGAACTGCCACGTCAGCTTCCTCCTCTCTATAGCCGAACTCTAGGATCAGCAATCCGGTACAAAACATCCGAAAGCAACGTTCCTATGACGGTAAGTATGGCAATAAACATCGTAAAGCCCATCAGCAAAGGATAATCCCTAAGTCCGAAGGACTGCATATACAGCTGGCCAATCCCAGGCCAATTGAATATTTTTTCAATAATAAGTGATCCGCCAAATAGTGCTGGAAGCTCGAAACCAACCAGTGTAATTGCGGGCAGCAAGGCATTACGTAAGGCGTGTGTAAATAGCACCTTTCGTTCTTTTAAGCCTTTGGCACGGGCGGTGCGGATATAATCCTGTTTTAAGACATCGATCATATTACTGCGGAAATAACGGGTGAGTGAGCCCAATCCAAGTAGAGTCATAACAACAACCGGAAGGGTCATATGCGTTACAATCTCCTTAAAATACGCCAGACCCGTAGCATTACTACCTGTCGTGATTATTCCACCCGGAGGGAGCCACTTGAGATCGACGGCCAGGATTTTGATCAGGAATAAGCCTATAAAAAATGACGGCAGCGACATTGCTGCGAATATAGCGATCATCACGAGTGTATCGAACCAGGAATATTGCTTATAAGCTGAAATCACACCAATAATAACTGCAATCACCCACGTCAGAAACGTGGAAACGGCAGCCAGTAAAAAGGAATTCCAAATATAATCATTAAAAAGCTGCAGCACAGGCTTTTGTTGGGCTAAGGAATACCCGAAATCGCCATGCAGCGCATTCTTCATCCAGATTCCATAGCGCTCAAGCATCGGCTTGTTTAAGCCGTAAATCTCACGCAGCTCAGCTTTACGTTCTGCAGTCAATTTGATATTTCCGGTTATGAAGTCTCCGGGAGTTGAAGCATACAGGCAGAAGATCAATAATGATGCCGCAAATAAGATAATGACCATGTACAACAGTCTTTTCGATAAATAAGCGCTCATGACAGACTCCTTATGATTTGTCCCCTGCTCATCAGAGCAGGGGACACTGTTTTATTTATTTCAGGCTCCAAGTTGGCAGACTGCCAGCAAGACCGATGAACGGGCTGACCGATAGATTCTCAATACGTCCGTTATAGGCGTATACAGTCTTTTTGTAACTTGTGAAAATAATAGGCAGTTCATCATTGAAGAGCTGATACAGCTCTTTGTACACCGCTTTGCGTGCTTCAATATCAGTAGTAGCTAAGGCTTTATTGTATAGCTCCAGGAATTTCGGATTGTCATAATCCGTGATTTCTCCATCGAAGAATTGCATAAACCCGTCAGCCGGATCAGTTAACATACTTGTGGAGAAGGATACAAGATCGTAGTCCCCGCCTTCTACCTTAGATACCAAAGAGTTAAAATCTGCAAAAACCTCAGGCTGGAAATCGATACCCAGTGCTTCAAAATTCTCTTTAGCTACAGCAATGAAAATATCTGTATTTTTGCTCTTAGAGCCGAGGTAGTGAATGGTAAGCGGTTTGCCATCTTTTTCACGGATACCACCCGCGCCTACTGTCCAGCCTGCTTCATCCAGCAATTGTTTTGCTTTTTCCGGATCATATTTGTAAGGATTAATGCCTTCCTCCGTGTAAGACCAAGAGATAGGGGATGCCGGGATGTTGGCAATTGAGCCTGCACCTTGCGCTGCATCTACATAAATACTCTGACGATCCAGACCGTACACAATGGCTTGACGTACAAGCTTATCCTTGAGCTGTTCATGCTTCAGATTGACTTGCAAATAACCATAGGTGCTTGGAGTGTAAGGAATAATATTCACAAAACCGAGCGCTTTCAGCTTCTCGATATTCTCGTCTGTCGCACTAAAAGAAGCGTAGTCTACCTCACCTGTTTCTACGAACTGCCATACATCGCCTTCCGTAGTTTTATAAATGAAATGTTCCGTTTTTGGTTTACCTTTGAAATAATTCTCATTCGCCACAAAACGTACTTCTTGCCCCGGAATAAATTTCTCCAGCTTGTAAGGTCCATCTCCAAGTGGCTTCTCATGCAGCTTCTTGATGTATTCAAGATCTCCAAATTTATAGTCCTTGCCATAGTAAGCTTTCGACAGAACATTCGAGCCGAGCTGTACCAGCGCTGTTGCGTTTGGTTGCTCAAGCGTCACTGAGATCGTCTGTGGATCAATCACTTTAATCCCTTCAATCGCTGTAGAAGTACCTTCTTTATAGGCTTTGCCGCCTTTAACATTTAGGGATGGGAGCTGTGAGCTACCGTCATACGATTTGTCGTATTGGATCGTCCAAGTAAACGCTACGTCATCCGCTGTCAATGGTGAACCGTCGCTGAATTTTAGATCTTTTCTCAAGTGGAACGTGTATGTAAGCTGATCATCCGAAACATCCCAGCTCTCTGCAAGCTCCGGTGTTGGAACGCCTTTATCGTCTACAGTTACGAGAGAAGCGTATAGCAGTGAAGATACATTGCCATCATAACCACTTTGCTGAAAATACGGAGTAAAAGCTCCGCTCGGGTCCGTTAACCCTACGATAATGGTGTCAGTACGTTTCTGTGCAACTGCTGGAAGTTTGGACAAATCGGTTGCGGTAAAAGGCTCGCTTAGCGCACCCGCAGGAACAGTCTCTGCCGGAGTTGTTGCTTCCACATTGGTTGAATTGGACCCTGCAGCCGCGTTGTTACCAGACGAGGATTCGTTATTACTGTTGTTAGCGCAAGCAGAAAGTAACAGTGAACCCGTAAGCAGTAATGAAGTGATTACAATCGCATTTTTTCTCATGTACCTATCTCCCTTTTCTCTCTAATAGAATAATAACTATAATTCCTACCTGTTAAGTATGAATAACTTCTGATGTTCATTATAGAAAGGTTTTTGAGTTCTGTAAAGAGAGAACTTTTAAAAAATTCTCTATAAACAGAATCAAATGAGAATTAAGACAACTAAAAAAAGCCAAAACCCTCTCTTCATAAGAGAATTCTGACTTTTAGATCGTTATTTTTTTTTTTGAGAAATGATTATTTCAAATAATCGAATAGCTGCTCATTCATCCGATGAATGCCTTCCAGGCGTAGACTATATCCGGTGACATTCTCCCCTTCAATATAGGCATGAAGCAAACCCGCACAACGAAGATTAAAAATATGATCGTGAACAATTCCCTTCGAGATCCCCGCATGCTTAACAATTTCGGTGAATGTTTTGCGACCACCGCTAAGAGCATGGAGAATTTTCAGGCGGCTTTTTTCACCCAGACTACGAATGGCTCTATACATAAAAGGTGAAATTTCCTCGTTCTCCATCGAAATCCAGGCCGCATAATGACAGATTGTTAATTCACCGTAGCAATAGATAATATTAGCAGGCTGAAAATGATACTGTGGAATTAATACAAGCTTCTTAAGCCCATCAGTAGGCATGAAATAGAATCCGTTGGTCGTTTTGTTCACAAAATCAGCAGTATCCAGTGCATTAAGCTCCATGTTCTTCAAATCCGTATGCTGCTGTAATTTGCTTAGAATCGCAGGATTGCATTGACTAAAGTACTGGCGGTTCCATTCGGAGAGTAAAAATACTACGCGATTACGGTAATCCTCCATATGGCTTGGAAATACCATTACATATTTTGATAAGGTCTCATATAACTCGCCAACTGTTAACCCTTCAATCCAGTTCAGCACACTGTCTACATCATCCTTGAATGGACAACAGTAAATGAGCAGATTCAACATTTTCCATTCATTGTTTAGTTCGGTTTCCTTCAGACGGGATAATAGTTCCTCACTTAGGGTGCTTTCAATTTCAGTAACCCACGCTACCCCTAGGTCAATCTTCTTATAGGATTTTTTGCAGAGATAAGTATGTAAGCTATTCAATAACTCATAAATCGATCCAAATTCAACCTCAACTTTGTATTCCACAATGATTCCTCCTGCTAGCGGTTCTTTTCAGTAGTGAGATATTCTCTTAATCTTATTGTATTATCCTGAGAATACGCAAGCTACTTTATAAACGGGAGTGTATAAAAATTCATTGACTGCTGCTTGACTACTGTTTGAATGCAGAATTTATTTGCATCTCTCTTTGATTTTGAGATTGCGAGAGTCTAAGCAAGGGAATTGCTACTCATATGAAGCAGGACATTAAAGTGCGATTTCAACGGTGAACACGTCCCCATACGAAGTTGCTATCGGGCACAGTGGACCTTATAAGCAGTATTCCCCCCAATTTGGGGTTCTATCGGACTCCATAGGCGCTATTGGCATAGAAATCGCCTAATTTGTGCTTTTTCCTAAGGAATAGCTGTAATGGAGTCCGAAACTTTACTCAAACGGCTAAAAATTTGCAAATAACGTCATCTGAGTCCGAAAGCTCCAATGGATGATTATGATAACAGGAGTTTTGGCACGCTGAGGTCTCAAGAATTCCCATGAGTCCGGCTGTCCTGGATATTCCTGCGTTAGAGTGCCAGGAATGTCTGGGCCGGCTTGCGTATCCAGCACACCAGCTTGTCCAGAAATTCCAGTCCTCCCACCTTCTCGGCTCGCCAAAAGTCACTCGATCACGTCTGCCTCCTGTCCCCATTCCGCAAAGCCAGACTACTTGCAGAACAAACATTACAAAGCAACTGCCTTGAGTAACATGAGCGCATCATTCACACCAATAATCCTAACTTCCTCGATAAATCCATCTATGGAACGCCATCAAACGTCCAGGGCGAGCAATCATTCTGCTTCGTTCCTCGCTTTTTGCAAATCGTGGTAGTAAAATATAGGCAATAACAATTTAGGAGTGAAGCCATAAGATGCAAATTCAAACTGGAACAGGACGTTTTTTTGTTGCGAATGACGGTAAGGACCTTGCCGAGATCACATACAGTTTGGATGAAGATGCTGGGGAATTGGTCATTGACCACACTCGTGTCTCTGAGGAACTGCGCGGTCAAGGTACAGGTGAAGAACTTGTACGGGCTGTTGTAGATAAGGCTCGAAATGAAAATTTGAAAATTGTTCCTGTGTGCTCCTATGCAGCTCATCAATTTGAGAAGCATCCGGAGTATAAGGACGTGCTGAGCGGGAACACAGGCGAGCGAGACTGATCTCCGTTCCCGTTTCCGTGAAGCTTTATTAACCTATTCGAACTAATACACTTAGTTCAAATACACTTTAGGAGGAAACGGGTTTGACTACTACTGATACTTTGAGAAATATAGAAGAATTACAAGAACGCTGTGAGCAATATGATGGAATTTCACTGAAATTGAATTGGGATATGCTTCGCCAGCCATCAAGCGTAGGAGATACGGAATGGCTCGTGACATATGAAGATGATTTACTCGTCGGCTTCTTAGGACTTTATGGATTCGGAAGCGATATGGAGGTCTGTGGCATGGTTCGACCAGGCTACCGCCGACGGGGCATCTTCACCTCACTGTGGAACCGAGCGCAAACTATTATCAAACGGGGCAATGTTGCTACCCTACTTCTAAACGCTCCTGCTGCCTCATCATCTGGTGTAGCATTCCTTCAAACGCTACCACTAGAGTTTAATCACGCGGAATACCAAATGAAATGGGGCGAAAATTCGGTTGCTTCTTCTGAAGCAAGCTCAGCCACAGGGACTGTGATCTTACGCCCTGCTCGTGAAGACGAAGCCCCAATTCTCGTTGAGCTGGATTGTGGAGGCTTTGACATAAAGACTGAAGATGCTGCCGAACTCTATGACCTGCAGAAACAGGAAGGCCTGCAAGAACATATTATGATCGAAATGGACGGACAACCTGTTGGTAAAATGCGGCTGTGGACCGAAGATAATGAAACCTGGATTTATGGATTTACTGTCAGCAAGAAGCTACGGGGGCTAGGCATTGGACGAAGTGCACTTCTTCAAACGATCGAACGAGAACGTAAAAACTATAATGGAATTAATCTCGAGGTCGCTCTAGATAATCCCAATGCGCTTAAGCTATATGAAAGCTGTGGCTTTATCATTCAGAATAAACAGGATTATTACCGTTATATCGGCTAATCCATAGAATTAAAGCCTCCTGTCTAATGGGCGTTCTCGCCTGTAGAGCAGGAGGCCTTATTTTATTATTAGGAGTAATCACATCAGCCCAAAGCCTCCAACATTAGCTTCGCCTCTATCATTTCTACGGTCGCTACAGTTTAATGAACCATCAGCGTGCACTTCCTGCTCCAGAAATACAGATAACAATCGAACATAATCCAAAGACTCCTTATACGGGACTGCATTTCCCTTGTAAGAGTATTTACGACCCTCTAGCAAGGAGTAGATTTCCACGGTCTCCGCAGGTTCACCGTAAGCCGCATAACAAAAGACGTTTGTCATATGCAAAAAGCCCGCAATAGTATCCTCATTGCCATTCACCATAAATTTCTGAATGTTCAGGCTTCGACCATTCTGAGTAGAATTCCAAGCTAATTGAGTAATCATCGAAAGCTCCAAGCTCAGCTCCGGGACTGGCACATACCACTGCTCGTATAGCATTACCGGAATTTCCAGTAAATGATTGGTCGAAACGATACGCATTAGTTCATCCGCTATACTCGTCTTGATATCCCAATATTGCAGTAATGAAGGAAAAGCATCCCCCCTAGGTGGCCAACGACGCTCTAACAGAAATTGTATCGGTGTCTCCCTTCGAACTTCAGGCAGCAAACTATAAAAGTCGTTAAGTGTATGCCCTACAGCATATTGAACCTGCTGGCGCCAGCGTGGGAGCCCGGTCGCTGGAGCTCCGCTTGATAAATTCTCGGCCCCTCCAAGCATAATGTGCTCCACTCGATAATCATGCAGTCGTTTATATGGAGGCGTATGTAAATTCACTTGTTTCTTCATCCAACTTCCCGCTGGCCCGCCCATCCTATGATGCCACCATACAAGCTTCGATAAATTGACGACCGAATTGACGGCAAGCTTCTTTTTCAGCAGCGTTCGGGCCATATTCAATCTTAAGACTATCCTGTAATATCACAGCTCCACGTTCCTTTAACTTCTCCACGAATAAGTCCACGGCTCCACAATAAATCGCGTAACCTGTGTCTCCACTGCCAAAAACTGCTGATTTCATAGCGGTCAAATCAAGCTCATCCATCTCCTCATAGAAATCAAGAGCTTCATCAGGTAGCTCACCATCTCCCCAAGTGTATGCCCCTAACAGGACGCCTTCATATGAATTTATCTCAACCGCGTTACATTCAGTGACCGATTTCAAAACGGCTTCACCGCCTGCTTGGCGTATTCCCTCTACAATCAATTCAGCCATTTCCTCAGTGTTTCCAGTTAGACTGGCGTATGCCACTAGCACTTTAGTCATCTTTCTGTTCCTCCCATTACTAAACATAAAATTTAAATGATGTGTGCTTCACCCTCATTCTATTTGATAATGATTATCATTGTCAAATGAATAAAATAAAAAAAAACGCAAACTCCCGTTTATTCACACGGTTGATGTTTGCGTTCAATCCCTTTTTTGTTCAAAATTATTTAGTATGCTCCTTCGAGCAAGGTAATGTGATTACCATCTGGATCGCGGAAATTCATTTCTTTCCCGCCATACGCCATCGTAACCGGTGGCTGACAATCCAGTCCCTTAGCCTTTAACTGCTCGTACGTCTCATCGAGATTATCGCAGCTGAATACTAAATTAACAAAGCCAGTCGTGAGCTTTTCCCATTTCGTCTCATCCCAAATGATGATTCCAGGCTGCTTCTTGTCGAATCCAATCTTTGCGCCATCAAAATTGCCGTAGCCTTCGAACGGAATTGGAATCCCTAGCACCTCCGAATAAAATGCAGCCAACGCAGCAGTATCCTTAGTGTAGATGTTAGTACCTTCAAAAGACGAAATCATAATTTGTCCCCTTTCATTCTCATCATCATAGTGCCCATTTCTTACTTGAGTTTAACAAGGCTAGCACCCTTTGTATTGCAAAATTGCGACATTTATCTGCCCGCATAGACTAAAGCCTCAAGTGGTGTTCTTCCTGCATATTTCTTGAAACTGTTTATAAAATGAGGCTGGTGGCTGAATCCATACGTAAAAATAAGTTCCTGCATATTCTTCGTCTGCACAGGCAGTTGATACATTTCCCGCCATACATTCTGAAATCGCACAAGGTCAGCTGTTTTTTTAGGTGATACACCTATGTATTCTTGAAAAAGTCTTTCGAGTTGGCGTCGGCTTAGATTAGAGCTGGTTTCCAAATCCTCAGCTGTTACCACACCCTTTTGTTTAATTAGGGTATAAATTGCATTCATCATCCGATCATTAGTCCGTCCACCACGCTCAAGACGCTGAAAAAGATAAGCCTCAGCTGCCACTATCCTATCATTCATAGAATTTGCTTGTTCCAGCAGAAGTCCTAGCTCTTTTTTAAAAGTACAAAAGTATTGGTCCACATCTACAAATGCATTCAGGACATCCCGCAGATGGTCATCTGCAAAAAAATGAACGGCCCAGAAATGAAATCGGATACCAAAGGTTGAGATCATACCTTCCCCTCTGTCTGAAGGGACTTCAAAAGGAGCATCATTGATGCCGGAAAAAACGGTAGTTGTTAAGCCTGTCGATTCATTCAGATTCCAAATAATATCCATGCATGTATCTGGAATAATTGTTTCCATTCGAGGTTCGTAACCAGATGCCTTGTCCACTACGTGAACGGATGCCTCTGTAGGAATACGCGGTGTATCAGAACCCCAGAAACAGCGAATATATGGCTGCAAAGCTTGACTGGGTAGAAATTCACTAGTTTGTGCTGGATTTGCAGTTATCGGGAAATATAGAGGCGCAAGATTGAACATAAGCTGCTATTCTCCGATCATAAATATTGTAAAGACTCTGATATCTGATCATACACAATCATTGCTTGATCTACCAGAATAATAGCTGTGAGCATGGAAATATTATACACATAATCTTCATTGGATAAAATAAGTAGAGTGTTGAGCTTGTGCGTATTTTGTTTGTAGCTATATGGTGAAATGATGTACAATAAAGGCTAAATGAATTTTTGAAGGATGGATTAAAAAATGTATATAGCTAGCGACTGGAAAGACTATGAAGTAATTGACACTGGCGGTGGAGAGAAGCTTGAACGTTGGGGTGACATTATTCTGCGCCGTCCGGATCCACAAATTATTTGGCCACTCTCCAATGAGACAGCGAAATGGCGTGATGTACACGGTCATTATCACCGTTCCTCAGCCGGTGGTGGACAATGGGAAATGAAGAAAACAATTCCGGATGATTGGAAAATTAGTTACGGAAAATTAAAATTCCATTTACGTCCTACAAATTTTAAGCATACAGGGTTATTCCCTGAACAAGCGGCCAACTGGAGCTGGATGATGGACAAGATTACGGCTGCTAACCGTCCGATCTCAGTACTGAATCTATTTGCTTACACTGGTGGAGCTACTGTAGCCGCCGCAAGTGCCGGCGCTTCTGTTGTTCACGTGGATGCAGCCAAAGGAATGGTGCAATGGGCAAAAGAAAATGTCCAGCTGTCCGGTCTGGGCGAGCGTCCAGTTCGCTACATCACGGATGACGTATTCAAATTCGTACAACGTGAACAACGTCGTGGTAGTAAGTATGATGCGATTATAATGGACCCGCCTTCCTACGGAAGAGGACCTGGCGGAGAAATGTGGAAGCTGGAATCCAGCTTATATCCTTTCCTTGAGAGCTGTATGCAAATAATGAGCGACAAACCTTTGTTTATGCTAATCAATTCATACACCACTGGGATTTCTCCAACTGTCCTACGTAATATGTTGTCGATGACCATGGGGAAACGTTATGGCGGGAAGCTCACCTCCGGTGAAATCGGTCTTCCGATCACTTCCTCCGGCATGAACCTGCCATGCGGTATTCTGGGACGCTGGGAGGCGTAAGCCATGACACAGCATTTATCTGGCAGCAACGAGCCGCTGGACGGAATGTCGAAGCGCTTTGAAGTGTTATACGAAGATAATCATCTTCTAGGCATAGTGAAGCCCGTGAATATTCCTGTTCAGGAGGATGCTACTGGAGATCCTGATCTGCTCAACCTGCTCAAAGAAGATGTGAAGGAACGCTTTAACAAGCCTGGCAACGTCTATATGGGGCTAGTCCACCGCCTGGATCGTCCGGTTGGGGGTGCAATGATCTTTGCCAAGACATCAAAAGCAGCATCGAGACTATCCGAGTGTGTCAGAACTCACAGCTTTCATAAGGTGTACTTAACGGTCGTGCACGGTAAACCACCAGCATCTCATGGCCGTCTTACCGATACGCTGCTTAAAGACGCCAAGAGCAATACCGTCACTGTAGTCCGGAAAGGAACACCCGGCGGTAAGGAAGCCATTCTGGATTACACAGTACTTGGCAGCGCTGAGGGTTACAGCCTGCTCAAGATCGATTTACTTACCGGACGTTCACATCAAATTCGAGTGCAGCTTAGCTCCATCGGCTGCCCCTTATACGGTGATCAGAAGTATGGAGCTTCGGTGAACAGACCTGGACAGCAAATTGCACTGTGGTCTGCACTTGTAGGCTTTCCCCACCCTGTTACTAAAGAAGAAGTAGAACTTATTTCCCTGCCTCCGCAAACCCATCCATGGGATTTATGGTCCAAGGAATTACAAAAGAAGGCTATCCGTTAATGGATGGCCTTCTTTTTTTGAAATAAAGAGTTGTTGTATATATTCATGGTGTAGAACCTTCCGGTGCAGTTGTAACAACCATTTTGCCCATTAAATAGAGTAGTAGCTGTTGGTTATGAGAGGATATCGGATCAAGCGCTTCTGCAAAAAAATCACTGCGGATCTTCAAACCACGTACAGTCTCCTGCGTTCCAATTTCCGTTATACTCACCCATACAATACGGCGATCCGCAGCATCTCTCTCCCGAATGATAAGCCCATTTTTCTCCATCCGATCAAGTAACATAGTAACCGCTGCAGGACTGGTCGCCAGATGTGGAGCCAGATCAGAAGGCTTCATGGCATCACGTTCCTGAAGCAGTTCAAGTACTGTGAGTTGGGCATCCGTTAGCGATGGGGCAAGATTACTGTCCATATGTAGTTTGTAATCTTTTAAAATTTTATGCCAAATTTTACTGAATTCAGAAGCGTGCACACTGATTCCTTCCTTTCCTTGCGGTTCTATCCGGTATAACTACATTTTCGCGAAACAAATTCCATTTCCTGCAAAAGAAGAAAAATAAATCTTCTAAACTGATAAGCGGGAAAATTAAAAAAAGGCACTTAGTCAGTTCTCAAGAAGAATTGACTAAGTGCCTTGATAAGTTATTTTAACAAATCTGTTTATTACTAGTTTATTTTACTTAACTGCCGGGAAAAGATTAACAATCTCATCCTTTTTCTCCACAGGAACAATCTGTTTGCCTGTAGAACGACGCTCTCCAAGTGGTGCAGATTCAGAAGAGAATGTATGATGTGCATTCTCCCGTGTAATTGCATTAAGTTCCAGCGGTTCTCTGCAATAGAAAGCCCCTGCCAATTTACTGCCATTTGGTCGTACTCGCTTGCCTTCCTTAAATTCAAAGGTTGGCATCCCTTTGCCACCGCGGCTTTGAGATGGATAATCCACTAGTAATGAACGTTTCGCATATCCGATATCGGAGATAGAAAGGATCTCACCTTCATCTTCACTGACCCAGAAGCAAGAAATCACCTCATCGCCCTCACGAAGCTGAATGCCTCTTACACCGGATGCAACACGGCCCATAGGATTAACTTCATTCTCATGGAATCTAATACTCATTCCTTCGCGAGTCACGAGTACAATGTCCTTGTCATTCGTACTAGTAGCCACTGTAATGATCTCATCACCGTCTGCTACCTTACAGGCTGCTACGGCTCCAGAGCGGCTTGTAGAGTATTCCTTGAGCTCTGTACGCTTAACCTGACCTCTGCGGGTGATAAACACGAGGCTTTGCTGCGGATCATCAAGATTATTGACCGGAATCACGCTAATGATTCCATCCCCTTTAGACAATCCGATAACGTTAACAATCGCAGTACCAGGTTCTTTCCATTTAAACTCTGGAATCTGGTGAACCGGAAGTAAGAAGTACTGCCCCTTGCGCGTAAATACCAGCAGACTGTCACGGGTATTCACATCGAGCAGCTTAACGATATGATCGCCTTCTTTAACGCCTGATGTATGACGTTCCCCACCAGAGCGGGTAAAGGAAAGCATACTTGTACGCTTAATATAACCGTCTGCGGAAAGTGCTACTAGCACATCCTCTGCGTTGACCAGCGCTTCAAGGCTAACTTTAAGCTCCTCAACTTCGCCTTGGATCAGCGAACGGCGATCGATCCCGTATTTATCACGGATCTCCAGCAATTCCTTACGGATTACAGCTACGAGCTTCTTGTCACTTTCCAAAATGCCACGCAGATGTGTAATCTTTGCCATCATTTCATCCAATTCTTTTTGGAGTGAAGTAATCTCCAAATTCGTCAAACGATACAATTGTAAGGTAAGAATAGAATCCGCTTGACGTTCACTGAACCCGAACATCCACACGAGATTGTTCTGAGCATCCTGACGGTTCTTCGATGCTTTGATGGCAGCGATGACCTCATCCAGAATATTCAGCGCCTTAACCAAGCCCTCTAAGACATGAGCACGGTCTTCTGCGCGTTCCAGATCAAATTGGGTGCGATGAGTCACTACTTCACGCTGATGCGCGATATAAGCCTCCAGGATGGCTTTAAGACCAAGCTGTTGCGGAGCCTTGTTGACAATCGCCACCATATTGAAATTATAGGTGATTTGTAGATCGGTTTTTTTGAGCAGATACGCCAAAACGCCTTGGGCATCCGCTTCTTTCTTGAGTTCAACTACAATCCGAAGTCCTTCTCGTCCACTCTCATCACGAACTTCAGCAATGCCATCGATTTTCTTCTCTAATCGAATATTCTCCATGGAGGTAACTAGTCGTGATTTTACAATCTGGAATGGAACTTCCGTAATCACGATTTGTTGCTTGCCTCCACGCATATTTTCAATCTCAGTCTTGGAGCGTAAATAAATACGGCCTTTACCAGTGCGGTAAGCATCCATGATGCCGTCTCCGCCCATAATAGTGCCGCCTGTAGGGAAATCCGGACCTTTCATAAAGGTCATGATATCTTCAAGTTCAATATCCGGCTTCTGCATCACTGCGATACAAGCATCAATAACCTCACGTAGGTTATGTGGCGGAATCTCAGTGGCAAAGCCTGCGGAAATCCCGCTCGTGCCGTTTACGAGTAGATTCGGATACCGGGAAGGAACAACCACAGGCTCTTTGGCTGTATTGTCAAAGTTGTCCTTAAACAGCACCGTCCGCTTCTCGATATCACGCATCATCTCCATTGCAATCGGAGATAAGCGTGCTTCTGTATAACGCATTGCCGCAGCTGGGTCATCGTCCATCGAGCCCCAGTTGCCATGACCGTCAACAAGAACATGCCCCATCTTCCATGGCTGTGCCATACGAACCATACCGTCGTAAATCGAGGAGTCACCATGTGGATGGTAATTACCCATTACATCCCCGACGGTTTTGGCCGACTTACGGTACGGCTTGTCAGGCGTGTTGCCAGAATCGTACATCGCATAAAGAATACGGCGTTGTACAGGCTTAAGTCCATCGCGGACATCGGGAATCGCCCGGTCCTGAATAATATATTTGGAATACCGACCAAAGCGGTCACCGACGACCTCTTCCAGAAAAGCCGGCAAAAATTGTTCTGATAAACTACTCACTTGGCTCACCTTCTGTTCCTCAATCTGTCCACTTTCTTAAAGATTGGTGATATTCTTTCACTTCGCTTTGCGGATCATTCTTCCGGTCGCTGTTGTTTCCAGATTTTTTGATTATACCGCTGTTAGCAGATAAAATCCGGAAACAAAGGCGAACGCTAACGCTCCTCCAGAACGATTCCGCCACTCCGTTTGCCTATCACCAAAAAATTAAAAATAGTGGAAGTATTCGTCACTTGCAGCACTACTAACTGCAACTACTCTACAATTTCAGTGAAATCGACATTTTCAACAATCCAGCGTTTACGTGGATCGACTTTATCACCCATCAGTGTAGAAACACGACGCTCAGCCTTAGCAGCATCCTCAATCTGCACCTGAAGCAGTGTACGCGATTCTGGATTCATCGTTGTTTCCCACAGCTGATCAGGGTTCATCTCACCCAATCCTTTATAACGCTGAAGCTCGAAGTTTTTGCCGAATTCCTTTAAGTAATTTTGCAGTTCTTCATCACTCCATGCATACCTAACGGTTTCCAGCTTGCCCGTTTTGCGGGTCAGCTTATAAAGCGGAGGCTGAGCAATAAAAACCTTTCCTGCATCTATTAACGGCTTCATATAACGATAGAAAAATGTCAGCAGCAGCACCTGAATATGCGCTCCATCTGTATCCGCATCGGTCATAATGATAATTTTGGAATAATTGCTGTCTTCGACGGTAAAATCCGGACCAATTCCTGCACCAATCGTGGAAATGATCGCTTTATATTCATCGTTCTTCAGGATATCCAGCAGCTTGGCTTTTTCCGGATTCATCGGTTTCCCTTTTAGCGGCAAGATCGCCTGAATCTTTGAATCACGGCCTTGCTTCGCTGAGCCACCAGCTGAATCACCTTCTACGATAAACAGCTCAGTTCGTGTAACGTCCTTAGACTGCGCAGGTGATAATTTTCCGCCAAGATTCGAGCTCTCGCTACGTTTCTTACCTGTACGGATCTCATCGCGGGCTTTGCGAGCCGCTTCCCGAGCCTTCGAGGCCTGAATTGATTTTTTCAGAAGGCTCTGTGCTACCTGCGGGTTTTCTTCCAGAAAACGAGCCATATTCTCAGATACGATATAGTCTACTGCACTACGAGCAGAAGCACTACCAAGCTGATCCTTCGTCTGTCCAACAAATTCAACCTCGGACATTTTGACACTAATGACAGCCATCATACCTTCGCGCAAATCATTTCCTTCTAAATTCTTATCCTTTTCTTTAAGCAGCTGTGTACGTCGGGCATAATCATTCAACACACGAGTATACGCGGTCTTAAAGCCTGTCTCATGAGTACCGCCGCTACGAGTAGGAATGGAGTTAACGAAGGAAGCCAAGGTTTCTGTATAGCCTCCATTGTACTGAAGGGCTACTTCCACTTCGATATCGTCCTTTTCAGCGCTGAAGTGAATAACATCATGTAGAACATCCTTGCCCTCATTCAGGAACTGTACGAATTGGCTTGCTCCACCCTCGTAAAAGAACTCATCCTGACGATTGCTCCGCTCATCATGCAGCGTAATACGCAGACCGGAATTCAGAAAGGCAATCTCCTGTACTCGCTCTGCCAGCGTATCATAATTCAGGGCAATTCCATTTGGAAAGACGCGAATATCCGGTTTAAAAGTAATTTTCGAACCGGTTTTGTTGGTGTTGCCCAGAATTTCAAGGCCCGTTACAGGTTCGCCAACATGCTCTTTCCCCTTCTTGTCCACCCAATATTCAAACCGTTGACGATGGATTTTGCCTTCACGATAAATCTCTACTTCAAGCCATTCAGACAAAGCATTCGTTACTGAAGCCCCTACGCCATGCAAACCGCCTGATTTCTTGTAACCAGATCCACCGAATTTACCGCCTGCATGCAAAATTGTAAATACAACTTGCGGCGTTGGCACTCCTGTCTTATGCATTCCAGTTGGAATCCCACGACCGTTGTCCGTCACCGTTACTGAGCCATCTTTGCGAAGCAGTAAGTCAATCTTCGTACAATACTTGGCTAAATGCTCATCCACAGCATTATCTACAATTTCCCATACTAGATGATGTAGTCCCGAAGAACTTGTACTGCCGATATACATGCCAGGTCGTTTGCGTACTGCAACCAGACCTTCGAGCACTTGAATGTCGTCAGCATCGTATCCAGTACGGCTATTCTCGCCGTTATTAGAAACTTCAGCAAACATATCGATCTGTTCGAGCATTCATGCTCCTCCTTCTTTTCTCTATACTCAAGCATTAACGCCTTCGGCGTCCTTATAAAGACGGTAAGCCTTTAAGCGAGAAATATAAGACATACAGTATAAATGCAAAACTTATACTTTCTTATATCTCTAGAAATGCAAACAAACGTTTTCGTCACTTTGTACATTCTAATTCAAAATATCCCTTTTCGTAAAGACGGCGAATGAAATGATCACCGAAGCAGCCCCCCACACGGCCAGTACAGCCATGGAAAATGACAAGGACATCCCCTCTATGGGTGCGGGAGTTCCTGACAAATAACCGGTCAGTCCAAGATTTACCATAAATAAATATTTCGCTGTTGTCCAGGCTGAAGCCATATTAGTCAGAATATTTCCAGCGATCAGCGCTGCCATCATGACCACTATACTAGCAGCAGTGCTCCTTACAAGTACAGAGATCATAAAAGCAAGCAGGGCAACTACGACACTTACGAACCAGACCAATCCACCTTGCATAAGCATATATTTCCATTGTGGTACTGCATGCACAGTAGACATATCCACCGAGTCTCCACTGATCTTAAAGCCTGTAAAGACAGGGATATTAAAGCCCTTATATCCAAAAGCAAGACCAGAGATAAGGTAGCTGATCACAAAGGTGGAGAGCACAATAAGCGAGACAAACATAAGCAGAGCCGCTAATTTGCTAAACAAAACTTTCCAACGCTTAACTGGCCTTGTCAGCAGCATTTTGATCGTCCCTGTAGTTCGCTCCGCAGAAACTAAATCCGAGGCTACCGCCATAATGAGCAGCGGAATAAATAAAGTAACGGAATTATCCATAAACTCACGGGTAAAGGTAACGCCACTTGGCTCGTTCGGATTCACATCATGGTGAAGGTAGTACTGAAGCTGCTGTACAAATATTCGCCGATAAGTCTTCCATTCCTCTGGAATTCGGTCGCTACCCAAAGAATTTTGATTATCAATGATCTGCTGCTGGATCTCCAGGCGCCAATCGGAGTTGAATTTATCTCGGCTACGCTCAGCTGAGCGCATTTGAGCGTAGGTGAACATAGGCACCAGTACAATCAGAATCAGCAGTATAACATAAAACCGTTTCTTTTTTATGATTTTTAAACATTCATTACGGATTAGCGGAAGCATATTATTCAACGTTCTCACCCTCCGTTAGTTTCAAGAATAGCTGTTCCAGTGTCGGATTGATTTTATGCACAGCCCTAACTTCGATTTCAGCAGTCACCATAACAGCCACAATCTCGGGGATCAAATCCTGCTCCATAATTGTGATTAAAGAATTCGGGCCCATACCAGCAATTATTGAATCATCCAAGGTAACGTCTTCCAGATTCTGAATCTGAATATCCGGGCGATCAGCCAGTAATGCCCTAGCTTCAGAAAAAGGCTCCAGCTCCCAAAGTACATACGGAGAATTTCGAGCGATCAGCTCATCTACCGCACCCACTGCAAGTACTCGCCCTTTACTAATAATCGCAACACGGTCGCAGAGAAGCTGGATTTCACTAAGTAAATGACTCGATACAAATACCGCTAAACCCTCATCTGCTAGTTTGCGTATAAATTCTCGCAGCTCCTTAATTCCCTTTGGATCTAAGCCATTTGTAGGCTCGTCCAGAATAAGCAGACGCGGACGTCCCAGAAGAGCCTGCGCTATACCAAGTCGTTGTCTCATCCCAAGCGAATATGTACTTACCTTATCATGGATTCGTTGATCCAACCGAACGATATCTACGACTTCACTAATACGTGCATTATCTATACCTGGCTGCATACGGGCAAAATGCTGTAAATTCTCCCATCCCGTCAAATAGGTATATACCTCAGGATTCTCAACGATAGAGCCGACAAATTGCAACGCTTTTTCCGGATTTCGGTTCACATTGTAACCACATACCGTAATCTTGCCCTCGCTTGGACGAATCAAATCGACAAGCATTCTAATCGTAGTTGTCTTCCCAGCTCCATTGGGTCCGAGGAAGCCAAAAATTTCTCCTTCTCTCACATCAAACGTAACATCATCTATAATCCACTTTCGCCCTATTTTTTTCCGTACCCCGTCTACAGACAAGACGACCGGGCTGGATTCTCCACTGTTCGCTTTTGTCATATTCTCCTTAGCTCCTTGTTACTGTCATTTCCTTGGCTAGTACTTGCTCAAAGGATATTTTATCTAATACAAATCATCATTCTTAGAAAGCTGGCTCTCACTTCTTTTTCTAGTGTATAGCCTGAATGAATCGCTCTCCAATTCGTTGATAGCCATCCCCATTCGGATGAAAATGATCCGTTGATAAGTATTTGTCCAAATGCTTGTTAAACAAGTCGAAGGTTGGAACCAATGTCATATTGCTGTGCTTATTAATAATATCCATTGCCGCATTATTCCACTTCGCAACCGCCTGATTACCTGGTACAAGTAGATCTGGTATATCACCAAAGGGATTGTATAACCCCATATAATAAATTTGAGCGTTTGGATTGATTTCCGTGATTTTCTCCAGAATCTTACCTAATCTTTCTACTGCTTCCGGAAGGGCTGCTAGCAAAGACTCTGGAGTCAGCTCTTGATCAGTCGTGGATTCACTTTGAAGTGCGCCACTATTCTGCAAAATATTGGAGTCCTTGAATAAATCATTCCCTCCGATCGAGAGTAGAATGACATTCGCCATATGCAGCGCGTAATCTATACCATCTTCATCCAGCTTGCTTTGCAGTCCTGCAGTTGTTAAACCATTAATTCCCATATTACCCAGTAAATCAACTTCGACACCTTTAGCGGATAAACCACTAACCGTACGCTTAACAAATCCTTCTCCGGTGTTATCACCAGTTCCCTTGGCTAGCGAATCTCCGAGAGCAACAAATTTGAGCTTCTTAACCGTCTCCGTCACTGGAGCGGCTGTTTGCTGAGGTAAGTTGGTCCCTGACGCTTCTCCAACCGGATAGATGATGTCTCTGACCGCATAAACTAAACCTACAATTAGAATTATTGTTGTTACTATGGAAATCAGGCTGACCGTGCGCCATGTCCACTTTGAATCATTCAAAGCCATCCCTCCGTGTGCCGTTCTATTATGTATTGTTCCACATTTTACAAAGATCTTAACTATGTACATAAACATAAATCTTCCATACCGGTTTTGCAAATGTCTAAAATAGAAATAAATCCAGCTAATCCGCTTATTTAACCCGAATCTGAATACGAAAATTCTCAAAAAAATTTAGCGATTAAAGTTTGGGTACAAAAAAACGTTCCCCGATTTTCATCGGAGAACGTTTGATTCCAGCAATTTTTTTTAATTATTTACCAATAAATTCTTGAACCCAATAGTTATTGTCATACCCTACACCGATATAATTGAAGTTAGCATTCAAAATATTAGCCTTGTGACCAGGACTATTCATCCATGCTTTCATTACTTCTTCTGGTGTTTTTTGACCCATTGCGATGTTCTCGCCTGCAGCGTTATAAGTGATACCAAAGGATTTCATCATATCGAATGGTGAGCCATACGTAGGTGAAGTATGTGAAAAATAGTTATTAGTACGCATATCCGTAGCTTTTGTAGCTGCTACTTTATGAAGGCTGTCCAACCCAGAAACAGGCTTCAAACCAGCTGCTGCACGCTCTTTATTTACCAGCGTTACGATCTGTTGAACATAAGTTCCTTTATTGCTCGCAGCACCTGTAGTAGGTGTAGTTTCTGTAGGTTTAGTTACAGGTTTAGTTACAGGTTTAGTTACAGTAGTCGTATCCGAAGGCTTAGTTACAGGCTTGGTTACAGTAGTTGTATCCGAAGGCTTAGTAACCGGAGTTCCGGTAGATGTATCTTTATTTGGAACCGTTCCTGTTTGAGGCTTGGACACCACGATTGTGCTATTAAAAATAGGGAATCCCTGTAGGTTAGCTTGTTTTAAATATTGTAAAACTTGCTCATAGCTAGTACCTGATTTAATTACTGTTACCTCAGTTGAGGCCGCATTCGCTTCGAGTGGAAGAGAAATACTAAGTGCCATAACAGCTGCTACACTACCACCAATAATTGCTCTTAATCTCTTGTTCTTCATTCTGCCATCTCCTCTTTCTTGTGTGTACTATATGCTTCTGCTTAGAGTGACCAGCTACAAATGTTACAAAGTTGTAATTTGTTCCTCAGTCATTGTAGCATAAATCTATCAGCTGTGCTCTTCTAATTTTTAACATTTACTAGTCTTGATTGTAAGTTTCCTGAGCATGAATTGCATTCGATATTGGTGTTAAAAAGCAAAAAAAGTCGCCATTCTCGAGAGAATAGCAACTTCTATGTGCTAAAAGATAAAAAGTAACTAGTGAAACGACTGCCAAAATTCTCCCTCAGTAGAGATAAGTCCCATAATTTCTGCATAAGGAATACGGAAAGTAGGAAAACCCGCAGAATAAGGAGCAATCTCATAAGGTGCGAAATAAAGATATAACGCTTCATTATCTACAAAGAAAGGCTGATCTGAGGTAATTCCTTTATACGTATCCGGAAAAACATAGGAGTACTCAGGATCATTCTCAATCTGCTTACCTACGATTTTACTGAGCTTCTCCACGTATCTACTTCCTGGCTTGAACAAATCACCTAGCTTATAGAACCTTCCGTTACGTACGTTAGTATGTGTATAGATTTTGGTAGGCATGCCGTGGGCTGCTCCAAAAGGATAACGGTATCCCGTTAACTCCAGCACTAGAAGGTTTTTGCGGAAAAAGGACACTGAAAAATCACCATTATAACTGAAATCCTGTGTTGCTCCATTACTACCTGGGTCTTCGACTAGCGAAAGCTTCCGTAATTTATCATTAACCTCTCTAGAAACTTCCGCGCTTGCAATTCCTTCAACAACCGGATAGTAAACCAGATAATCCCTGTTCGGTTTGTACTTCTTCTCGACTACGGAATACGGAGGTCTAAGTGGGATGACTCCATTTTGCCTCCAAATCTGCTTCCCTTGACGATCATAATATGCTGTACGTTGATCTATATCTGCTCTAATTAGGCGTCCACTGAGGGTAAGTGTTCCCGTCCCTTGAATAACTGGAGGCTGAGCTGCTCTTTTTCCAGTTCGATCTATAAAAAAAGTCTCCTTAGCATCATATACAGATGCCAGTCCGTCCTGATAATTATTCACACCAAGCAGGGTATGATTGCTCAGAATTGCTCCTGTCTCTGCATCAGCGATAATGTAACGTGAGCCTCGATAAGGTTGACTAGGGAATATTGGTGTTCCTATAGCTGCTCTACCTTCACCAAGCTGCAGGACTTCATAATATTTCGCGGGGATAATCATTTTTCCTTGTTTATCAATCAGCCCGTAGGCGTTGCCATAGTTCTCAGCGGTATTCACCACTGCACGCCCCTCAGAGAAAGGTAAGGCAGAAGTAAATTGTGGCTGAATAGCTACTGTTCCATCCGTGTTTAAATAGCCGTACTTACCGTTCTCAGTCTCTTGATAGGAGAGCAGCCCATCACCCGGACTCCCTACGAATGGATGATTGTACGTATAGAGAATCTTCCCTTCAGGATCAATGAGTGCGTACTCCCCCTCTTTAATCTTGACTAAAGCCACACCATTCATGAAATCATTGGCGTCCACATAAATTGCAGGCAAAACCTCTTTGCCTTGCGCATCTACATACCCATATAGTGATGGACCACCCGTTGTATTTTGTTTCGAAAATAATGCAAGTCCCTCATGCAATGAGTTTAGATAATCATAACGGGCTGGAGTCACCTCTTTACCTTTTTCATCGATAAATGTGTACCCTTTCGCATCTGATACTACTGCGCGTCCTTCCGAAAAAGGGGCAATAAACGAGTAAATGGGCTTCACCCGCTCCCTTCCAGAGCTGTCGATCAGTCCGCTACTGTTTTTTCGTTGTACAATTGCTAGCCCGTTCTTCTGAAAATCCTCAGCATATTCGTATCTAGGTTCAATCTGAGCACGACCTTCGTCGTTAATATATCCCCAGAGCATACCCTCTTTAAGATTAAAAGGCGCCGGATGTAGCCCAGTATTCCTTAATTCATCATCAACCCACTCCGGTAATACATACGGCGTCTCATAAGGCTTATTTGAGTAGTCTACACGATATAATCCCGCCTCTGCCGGGATCGTAACGAACAGTTCCTCTTCTGTGCGTATGAAATCTTCTTCTTGCTGCGTAATATATTCGTTCCAGCCAATGCCGTCCCATCTCCATACATCCGCTTGCAATGGACCATTGTCATTCCCTTTCCCCAGCTCATTCAATCTAATCCTTAACATCGAGTCGCTCCCCTTTAACAAAGGCATTTGCCTATAGAATATGGGAGAATGTTGGTTTATGTGATTTTGATCTTTGAGGTGTGGGAGAAAGGTGAAAACGCATTAAGCGTGTTAGGTGTGTCGATACTGGTTGCACCGTGGGAGGTTGGACGGGGGCAAAGACTGGTGGCATTGCTGGTGACGGGGGATGTGACAGTGCGGGGATTCGTGTGACTCCTAGGGTTTGTGGGATGCGCTTGAGAATGGTTAGGGCTGCGATGCGGGTTTGGGGTGCAGCGCGAAGTTTCGGGTCGTGGTGTGGAAAGTAACATAGTAGCCGTTAAGTAAATAAGGGAGTGTGATTGAAGATGGATTGAGCTACGGGGCGAGTACGAGTGCAGGGTGTGGGGATTCGTGTGACTCCTGGGATTTGCGGGATGCACTTGAGGATGGATCGGGCCGCGGGGGAGTCGGGTTTGGAGGATTCACGCGTTCGTGGGGTGCGGAAGTATGACAAGATGAGGCGGGAGATTTGCTAGGGCTATTGTCAAAGCGTACTTGGATCGGGGTGTGGAGTAACGTAGGAGGTGTGGAGTTAGTAAGGGAGTGTGATTGAGGATGGCGGTTCGTGCTGGGCGTTCGCTCCGAGAACGAAACGTTGCTCCTATCGCTATTGTCTCCAAATTTATTGATTTGTACCACATGCGCATTAAAGTATAAAGAGAAGAACGAACGCTAGCGCTTGCACGCAATCATGCCGTTCTCTCAGCTGCTATTAACGTTTTTCGTCAACTCAGTCTCACCACGAATTCAAGGCTTCACGTTGCTCCTATCGGTTAATTCTAGAGCATTTATGCCCTTCATTCTTCCACAATGACTCGTTTGGCTATTTCTGGGGCATTTATACCCTTTATTCTTCTACAATGGCTCATTTCGGCTATTTCTAGGGCATTTATACCCCTTATTCTTCCACTTTGGCTCTTTTCCGCTATTTCTGGGGCATTTATACCCCTTATTCTTCCACTAGGGCTCTTTTCCGCTATTTCTGGGGTATTTATGCCCTTGTTTCTTCATGCATCCGCTTCATATAGCTCATTTTCGTCGATTCTAAGGGATTTTTACCGTTCATTTGCCACCTGTAGCTCATTTCAGCCGATTCTACGGGATTAATACCGTTCTTTTACCACTTCTAGCTCATTTCAGCCGATTCTACGGGATTTTTACCGTTCTTTTGCAACTTGTAGCTCATTTCAGCCGATTCTGCGGGATTATTACCGTTCTTTTACCACTTTTAGCTCAATTCCGCCGATTCTACGGGATTTTTACCGTTCATTTGTCACATTTCAAACAAAAACAAGTCAAGTATCTGCATGTATTATAAGTTGGTCTAAGACGTGGCTAAGTCGCTATAGGATTACTGGCGGCAGTAGCCGAAGGTGTTCGCACGATGTTGTTGTAGCGGTATTGGGTATAGTGAAGTTGGTTGTGACGGTGTTAGTTGCAGAAGTGTTGTTGTATCAGTGTTGTTGTATCAGTGTTGTTGCGCCAGTTTTAGTTATAGCAGTTTTGGTTGTCGCAATTTTATTTGTGACAGTGTTAATTGTTTGTTTTACCTGCTACTTTTTCGAAGCGAAGCCATCGAAACAGGCATGCCAAAAAGCGTTTGCGATAACTAGCAAACGCTTCTTCTGCCCTACCCCAGCGAGGTGATAAGGATAACGGAGGGGAATTTTGGAGCTGTAGAAACGAAGTGGTCGCCTTTGTTCTCAGATTCCAACCGCTAACGCGGTATCAATCAAGGAATCTGAGAACAACAGCGATCGTAAGCCCAATATTCCCCGGAGTTAGCCCTTAATCACCACGCGACCACGCTGCTACTTCTTCGAAGAGTACTTCCGCATATCAAATGCGACAGCGGCTATAATAATCAAACCTTTGATAATCAACTGATAGTACGGGCTAATGCCGATAAAGGTCAGACCATAGTTAATGAGAGTAAAGATGATAACCCCCACTAGAACACCCGGTACAGTACCGATACCCCCGGTTGTAGATACACCACCAACTACACAAGCTGCAATGGCATCAAGCTCATACATGTTACCGTAGTTATTAGTTGCTCCACCTGTTCTAGCAGCTTCCAGAACGCCTGCCAGACCATAAAGCGCACCAGCAATGGCATAGATGTAAATCAGGTTCTTGGATACATCGATACCGGATACTTTAGCTGCCTGCATATTTCCGCCAATAGCATACATATTCTTACCCAGCTTGGTTTTATTGAATACCACCCACACAATGGCAGCGACACCCAAGGCTATCAGCACGATATACGGGATTGAATATTGGCCGCTCCCGATAAAGCCCGAGCCGATCTTGGTGAAATCAGGACGCAGACCGCCGATTGGCTGGGATTGGTTCGGGTCCATATCAAAGTACAGGGAGTTCAGCCCGTACACGATTAGCATTGTACCCAAGGTAGCGATAAATGGCGGAACATGAAGCTTGGAAACGACAATACCATTTATAAGTCCACAGAGAAGACCAGCAACGATAGCAATAAGGATTGGGAGCCATACTTCCACTTGCGGAAGATCTGGAAAAAAACGACGGGAATAGTCTGGGATTTGCAGCATGGAAGCGGAGATAACCGCCGTAAAACCAACCACCCGTCCAGCTGACAAGTCAGTACCTGCCGTAATAAGGATAAAGGCAACCCCAAGTGCGATGATAACGCGTGTAGACGACTGAATCAGTACGTCACGCAGGGTGTTGATGGACATAAAGTTTGGATCATATATGATGATCCCCATAATCAGCAGTACCAGCACGATGTAAATTGCGTTTTGAGTCACAAAGGATTGAGCTTTTTTAACGTTCATTAGTAGTGATCCCCCTTAAAATTACGCAAACATATTCTCCTATCCGTACTCCTTAATGCTGTGCAGCGAGACGCATAACTTCGGTTTCCGTAGCTTGCTCGCCTTCTAATATTCCTGTAAGCCGTCCTTCCGACATGACCATGACACGGTCAGACATTCCGAGCAGCTCCGGCATTTCAGAGGAGATCATAATGATACTCTTCCCTTGCTGCGCCAAGTCGGCAATTATGGAGTAAATCTCGAATTTAGCCCCTACGTCGATACCACGGGTCGGCTCGTCCAGAAGCAGGATTTCGGGCTCAGTAAGCAGCCATCTAGCAAGCAAGACCTTTTGCTGATTACCACCAGAAAGATTCATGATTAGCGTTTTGGTTGTAGGTGTTTTAGTTCGTAATTTTTCAATCATTTTATCGACTTCAACTTTTTTCTTCTTGCTATTCAGCAGGAAGTACGGTTTTTGATAACGATGTAGATTAGCAATCGCACCATTCTCATGAACAGACAAGACTGGAAATATGCCTGTTACACGACGCTCTTCGGTAAGCAAAGCCATTCCGTGTTTCTTAGCATCTTTCGGAGAATTAATAGTAACATCCTTGCCTTTAATAGAGATCGTTCCGGATTTCAAGGCTCGCAGACCGAACAACGCCTCAATTACCTCAGTTCTCTGGGCACCTACCAGACCCCCAATACCAAGGACCTCTCCACGTCTTAATTCGAAAGACACATCTTTAAAAGATCTTTCCTCCGGAGAGGTTAAGCCTTCCACTTTCATGTATACTTCGCCAGGTACGTTGAAGCGTTCAGGGAAACGGCTGGTCAATTCGCGGCCCACCATTTTGGAAATGATAAGATCTGTAGTTAATTCTGCCGCTGGCCAAGTTCCGATTTTTTTACCGTCACGCATAATAGTAACTTCGTCAGAGATTGCAAGAATCTCTTCCATTTTGTGAGATATATAGATAATAGCTACGCCTCTACTTCTGAGATCCCGTATGATCCGGAATAAATGTTCCACCTCCACACTGGTTAGGGAAGAAGTGGGTTCATCCATTACAATAACTCGGGAGTGAAAAGAGACAGCCTTCGCAATTTCAATGGATTGGATTTTGGATACGGAAAGCTTACCCACTAATGTTTCGGGATTCAGGTCGATATCCAGATCTTTAAACAAATTTTCCGTGTCAGTGAACATTTTCTTATGGTCAATAAACTGAATCGGTCCGATTCCCTTCGTTGGAAAACGTCCTAGCCAGATATTCTCCATAACACTTCGGAACGGCACGGGATGCAGCTCCTGGTGAATCATCGAAATACCACTTTTTAACGCATCATTTGAACTGCTGATGGAAGCCTTCTCGCCATCCAAAAAGATCTCACCGGCATCCGGTGAATAAATACCAAAAAGACATTTCATAAGTGTGGACTTACCTGCACCATTCTCGCCCATAAGGGCATGCACCGAACCCGGTCTGACCTTTAAACTAACATCATCCAGCGCTTTGACGCCGGGGAATTCTTTAGTAATGTTGTTCATTTCCAGCAAAAACTCAGCTTTTTCCATGTTGTTACGCCCCCTACGCTTTTTTTCTTTTTTATGAGAGGCACAGCGGTTCCATCCTGTTCCCTGCCTAAAAGAAATACCGAGGAGCGGTTATCCGCTCCCCGTGCTGTCATATGATCATGAGTAACTCTGTAGCCGATGTTAATTACTTAGCGTCAGCTATGTTGTCTTTCGTAATCTTTTTGTAGGAAATCCATACGTATTGGTTGTCAGTGATATCAAAGCCTACATTGTCTTTCGAAGGCGTTTCGCCTTTAGCAAGCAGAGCAGCAACTGTGATGGCAGCCTTACCTTGGTTGTTCGCATCATTCAGCACCGTACCGAGCATTGTTCCATCTTCCAGCGCTTGAATCGCAGGAGCAGTTGCATCCACACCTACTACCGGCATGAATTTGTCACCCGTAAAGTAGCCAGAAGCTTTCAGAGCTTCGATTGCACCGAGGGCCATATCATCGTTGTTAGCAAGAACAGCTTCAATTTTGTCGCCGTGGGAGCCAAGGAATGCAGCCATTTTTTCTTGTCCTTTTACGCGATCCCACATTGCTGTATCTTCAGCCAGTTTCTCTACCTTGATTCCTGCATCTTCGATAGCTTGAATAGAGTAAGTAGTACGAAGCTCAGCATCTTGGTGGCCTGGTTCACCTTTCAGCATTACATATTGGAGAACTCCGTCGCCGTTCTTGTCCGCTTCAGGATGTGCTTTCCAGTAGTCAACAATCAGTTGGCCGGACATTGTACCGGACTCTTCTGCTTTCGCACCTACATAATAAACTTTATCCCATTTCTTCATATCTTCAGGAAGCGGTTCGCGGTTAAGGAATACCACTGGAATGTTTGCTGTTTTTGCTTTTTCGATAATGACGCCAGCAGCTGTACGGTCAACTGGGTTAATCAGCATCCCGTTATATTTTTTAGTGATGAATAAGTCAACCTTGTCATTTTGTGTTGGTTGTGAATTTTGGCTATCTACGATATCTACTGTAGCGATGCCTTTAGCAGCACTATCGATAGCGTTACGAACACCTGTCATAAAAGTATCGTCAAATTTGTAAATGGCGACCCCAACTTTAGGCGTTTCTGTTGTAGTGCCCGAGTTCTCAGTCTTTGGAGCGTTAGTTGCCTTGTCTGTAGCACTATCTGTAGTTTTGTTGTTGCCACCACAGCCTGTCAGAGCAGCACCCAGCAAAGCACTAGCTAATAGAACGGAAGTGATTTTTTTCATTATTCATTGACCTCCTATTTATACTTCTTTTTTTGTTTGCCCCTGATCGTCTCGGGTACATCCATATTATGCCTCACCTGAAAACGCTTGCGAATATAAAATCCTACTCATTACTATAAAAATTCTAATGAACCCAAGAAGAAATATAAGGATGATTTTCATTAAAAATTTATACTTTCTTATATTCTAAAATAAAAAACGAATACCGCCCCATTCAAGGATGGTATCCGTTACACGAAACGTATAAGCATAAACGCCTTCGGCGCCTATTTTAAAACAGCTCCTATCTAACAAACGGAAATAACAGCTTTTGATTCTCTGGCCACAGCATATTGTCCAAATCAATTAGCTTTGTTCCTGTATCGACACGTTCTGGTACATCGATTCCTTCGATCACTTCTACGGCATGTTTTACTGCCAAATACCCGTTGCTAAAAGGATTTTGGATCACTGTTGCTTGAACAGTACCGTCCTGCAGCAATTCCATCATGGAGGGGGAGCTATCAAAGGCTACCATTTTTATATTTTGCAGCCCCCGACTTTGGATAGCCATTGCCGCCCCCTGTGAAGCAGTCTCATTCAGGCTCGCGATTCCTCGAAGATTCGGATGCTTCAGCAGCATCAGTTGTGTAAGATCTTCTGCATCCTTAATACTGGAGGTCGTGTATGAAATCTCAACCACTTGTATATTCGGATAACGTGCAGTGTAATTTAAAAATCCCTTCTCCCGCTCCTCCGCATCTCTTGCACCATACTCAATGCCGTTAGAAGACTCCTGCTTCTCACTCTGCGTTGAATTGGTGAAGTTAATAATACCAACCTCGCCGTATCCTTTTAACAGCTTGATCAATCGTTCTGCAGATTTTTGACCCGCTTCATAGCCGTTCGAGCCAATATATGTCCTTACTCTTGCTGAACCTACTTCCGCATCTACGGATATGACAGGGATTTTGGAATAAGCCGCCTGATCTACAACCTGAGCAAGCCCCATGTAACTACTTGCAGCTAAAATAATCACGTCTGCTTTTTCTTTTATGGAGTCCTGCACCATTTTCACCTGTTCTGTGATGTCACTCTCGGAGTCCGGAGCTTTGAAGGTTAGTTTGACGTTGAATTCCTGCGCTGCAGCTTCTGCTCCCAATTTAACCGTATTCCAGTAATCGCCCCTGTTCATTTTCACAATAAGATGAATATTACGGGTCTTATTTGTGTTAATGTAATTGGGCGCTGAATTAAAACAAGAGGTAACTGTAGTCCATAACACCGCACACATTAACAAGGTTAGCCAAAAACGAAAGGTTTTCATGACGATGTCTCATCCTCCTTAAGCCCTTCATTGCCTTCGCCTTTTGCTAGTGCCGGGAAGATAAGGGTAACCGTAGTGCCTTCTTCAATTTCACTTTCAAAAGAAAGTCCATATTCACGGCCATAGTACAACTCAATACGCTCGTTCACATTTCTTACGCCTACCCCGGAACCACTCATACTCTTACTGCCGCCTGTCAAAATAACCTTCATAGTCTCCTTGGACATTCCTAATCCATTATCACTAATCCTTATAATGACAAGATTGTCCTTCAGTTCTGCTTGGATAGAGATAAAGCCTTCATCAGGCATCATTTCTATTCCGTGATACAAGGCATTCTCTACAATCGGCTGCAAAATCAGCTTAATCGTCTGACACTGCAGTACTTCATCTTGTGCAATGATCTCGTAGCGGAATTTATTTTTAAAACGAAAGCTCTGAATGACGAGATAATGACGAATATGATCAAGCTCTTCCTGCACGGTAATCATATTATTCCCTTTGCTTAGACTAATTCGGAAAAACTTAGATAAAGATTGAATCATTGTAACGACCTCCTCCGTCTTACCACGCTCAGCAAGCCGGATCACAGAGTTCAAAGTATTGTACAAAAAGTGTGGATTAATCTGGGATTGCAGAACTTCAAGCTCACCCTTACGTTTCGTCTCTTGTTCATAAATAATTTGATCCATCAATTGACGGATACGCTGTAGCATGAGGTTAAAGCGTTTAGACAACTGTTCTACCTCATAGGCGCCACTCACATCGATTCGAGTATTAAGATCCCCTTCTCCTACCTGCTGAAGTGTCCGTTCCAGCTTACGGATCGGGCGGGCAATTCGCGCAGACAAAAAGACAGATACGATAATTACACATAAAATAACTACCGCTAAGAACCAGGATAAAAAGTTGTTCAGATCACGCTTGGTGGTCACGATCTCGTCATAATAAGCAACACCTACTATTTTCCACCCGGTTTGTTCTAACGTACGTACTGTAATAAATCGTTTTTCACCTGTAGACTCATCCAAATAGCTACGATAAGCATATTCCAATACCGGCTCCACATTCTCATACTTTAAACCAGCATAAATAAGCTGCTGCTGCGGATGATACACGATGTTGCCTAACTGATCGAGGATGTAAGCGTATCCTCTTTTACCAAGCTTAACCTGCTTACTCAGCTCATCTATGGTGCGAAAGTTAAAATCCATCAGGAGGATACCCGTTTTTAGGACTCCATTTTCCTGATATTGAATGAGTTTACTGATCGACACAACCCAAATATATTGACCTTTAAACAAGTTCTGAATATGGGGCGCTGAATAGGAGATCTCAGATGTTCTTTTGGCCGTTGTAAACCAGCTCTGGGTTTCTAACTGTGTGTTGCTGCGCAACTTCTGTCCTGCTGTGCCCACGACGTATTTCCCCTGTGGTGTAAAAACCGCAGCAGAAACCAGATCCTCTCTACTTCCCATTAACATGGCCATTCTTTCCATCAGTAAAGCAGAGTCCACGGAGGGACTATTCGTAATTTGATCTTCTGCAGTTTCAAAAATATTTCGCATTCCTTTTACATAAAGCTCCAAATTGTAGTTCACTTGCTCAATAATCTGCTGCATATTCATATTGGCATTCTCTTCTGCTGTCTTCGCAAACTTGTTATACAGCATAAGGCTGACAACGACGGCTACAAGAACGGCAACGGATGTAAAAGTGAGCGTAATCGTTACTTGAATACTACGCAGCTTAGAGGACAACCGGCGTTTTCCCCCTGTTGGATGCTGCGGCCGCAGTCGAAAAGAATATGGCTTTTCTTGCCGCATAACTACCCTCCTCTGGAGCTATTTTTATACTCTTTGGGAGACTGACCATATTTTTTACGGAAGCAAAAGCTGAAATAGTTAGGATCAGCAAAGCCAATTTTCTCGGCGATTTCAAAAGCCTTCAGTTCCGTGGAGCGTAAAAGTTCCTTCGCTGCCTCTAATCGGATTTGCAAGAGATAACTAACGAAAGTCATCTTCATTTCCTTCTTAAAAATACTGCTAAAATAACCCGTACTGATATGTAAATGCTGACAGACCTTTCCGATAGAAATATCCGATTCCTCATAATGGCTACGGATGTAATCTTTAGCTTCATCAATGAGCAGCTTATAGCTAGATTGGCGTTCTAAGGCAATAGAGTCCATTAGCCGGCTGCAGATCGTAATAATCCATTGCTTGGCTTCACTCATACTATTGAATTTATTCATCTCAGTTAATGAGGAAATGCCAGATCCAACGAACTTAGCAGCATCACTACCGGACTCTTTGGCTACACGCAGGATGGATGTAATAATCTCCAGCAAAAAAATCTGATAATCCTGAGTAGATACCTGCTCAGCATTCAATCCGCCAAATAACTCCTCCACGACCTCCTTAAGCTCCTGTACGGTTCCCATCTTAATCGTTCGGATTAAGGACTGCTGGGTCAATTCATCATAGGCCAAGAGTGTATTCGAACGTGACTCCACATCCTCGATCCAAATGACTCTGTTATTGCCAAGAATGAGACGATAATCTAACGCTTGCATGGCATCTCCAAAGGAGTTAAATAGCATAGCAGGCGAGTGACAAACCGTTCCAGAACCAGCGGTTACCGTTAGCTTAAGAAACCGCTGCACATTGTGACGGATTTCTTCTAGAATTTCAAAAGTCTTCCCCGTAATTTCAGTTTCTTCTCCTGCATCACAAATGGAAAGAAGCACTACCTCATCACGATGGATAAACACCCTGCCAAAATTATGCTTATTACATAATTCTTCTGCAATATTCAGCACAGCGAAGAGCTGTAAATTTCTCTCTCCCGTATCTCGCAAAGAAATTTGCTTACCTGCGGTAAGGCTAACCGTTTCCCGCTCTGGACGAATATAATCCACACTAATTACCGAGGCTTGGAACCATTTTCCATGTAGATCAATTCCGTATTCCGAACTTTTCTCATCTATTTCATTCATTCGTAACTTGCGTGAAACTAGTGAAGATAAAAACTGCTCACGCAGCACAGGCAGACTTTTCCGATAATGCTCACTGAGTACAAAAACATTCTCCTTCTCTGCGATTTCAGCCTCTATAGTGGCTCTGACCTTTAGCAGAACATCAATCAGCTCCTGTGAAGAAAACGGTTTCAAAATATACTCATCGATTTGCAGTTTAATCGCCTTCTGTGCATATTCAAATTCATCATACCCTGTCAGAATAATGATCTTGGTATTAGGATGCCGCTCGCGAATCCATTCCGCCAGCTGCAGCCCGTTCATAAAAGGCATTTGAATATCAGTCACAACTACATCCGGGAGTAAACGATCTATCGCATCCGCTGCCTCTCGTCCATTCTCCGCCTGTTCTACAATTTCGAAGCCATAGTGCTCCCAATCAATCTGACTGATGACCCCTTCCCTTACATCTTCTTCATCTTCAGCAAGAATTAACTTGTACATTTCTCATCCCTCTTTGGACACGATTTATTTAGCTGTCATAAAATTCATTCTATATGATTCAAACTATTCCATCTATGGTTAAGTTATTTAAATAGATTTTGAGCAAAAAAAACCATCCCGCCGTAGCTGGGATGGGGATGATCGGAACCTATAAGTATTATAGCAACGCTTTGTTAAAGCGATAGCCTGCTGTCTTTTCGAAACCTAGATGACGATAAAAAGCATGTGCCGGTGCGCGTTCTACGCGGTTACCACTTCTCAAGAAGAGCTGACAGCAACCTTGCTCACGTGCCCATTCTTCAGCTGCGGCCACAAGTCTTTTACCGAGTCCGTTTCCTCTGAGTTCTTCTGATACGATAAGTGCAGTAATCTCAGTGATACAATCTGTCTGTTTGTAATACGAGATTACCTGTCTAAGACCGACCATTCCCACAACTTCATTGTTTAGTTCTGCAACAAGCGTGCATTGGAGATGGTTATTCTCCATGCTTTCCAGTCTCTCTTTCATCACGCTAAGCGTTGTTGGATAGCCGAATTCACGCAGAAGCGCTGTCACTCTCTCCAGATCATTCAAGCCGCATTTGCGAATTTCCAGTACAGGTGCCATGGTACTACTGTTCATCCTCATTTACCTCCACTTTTAGCATAGACGCTGCCTGCTTGGCTACCGTCCGCGCGATTTCCACATTTTCCGCCGCACTTAACGCTACAGCCATCCGCCGCCCTGGACGGACTTCTGGTTTACCAAACACCCGAACCTGAGTCCTAGGTAGATCCAAAGCTTCACCAATTCCGGTCACAACAAAAGCTCGTCCTTCTCCTTCAGCCTTCAGCGTAGCTGAGGCACCTGGTGTCAGTAATTGTACTGACTGGACTGGAAAACCAAGAATAGCTCTGACATGCACTGCAAATTGAGATAAATCCTGCGTTGCCATCGTTACCATCCCCGTATCATGAGGTCTAGGGGACACTTCACTAAACAATACGCCTCGATCCGTCAAGAAAAGCTCCACTCCAAAAATACCAAAACCTCCGAGCTGATCGGTAACTGCCTTGGCAATAGACTGAGCTTCATCCAGAAGTTCCGCCTTCATAAAGTGAGGCTGCCATGATTCGACATAATCCCCGTCCTTCTGAATATGCCCAATAGGTGGACAAAATATCGTGCCAGACACGGACCGCACCGTTAAAAGTGTAATCTCGCTTTCAAAGGTAACGAATGCCTCTACGATAACACGAGTGCCTTTAGCTCTCGCTCCATCCAAAGCAGTGTTCCAGCATTCTTCCGCATCCTCCGGTCTTTTGCAAACACTCTGACCTTTGCCGGAAGAACTCATAATCGGCTTGATGACACAAGGAGTGCCTAGTTCTGCAACGGCTTGATGCAGTTCTTCCAGACTATCTGCAAAACGATAATCCGCTGTTGGCAATCCAAGTTCTTCAGCAGCAAGTCGGCGAATTCCTTCTCTGTCCATGGTCAGACGAGCCGCTCGTGCGGTCGGAACAACAAAGAAACCTTCCTCTTCAAGCTCTTGAAGAGCATGAGTAGCGATTGCTTCAATCTCCGGAACAATAACATCCGGTTTTTCTGAGCGAATAAGCATTTTAAGCGCCTCTGCATCCAGCATATCAATAACATGTGAACGATGAGCTACACCCATCGCTGGTGCATCGCTATAACGGTCTACAGCTACGGTCTCTACGCCAAGACGTTGAGCTTCGATTATGACTTCCTTACCCAGTTCCCCGCTGCCCAGTAGCAGCAGCTTGCGGCTTTGAGCTGAAAAAGGAGCTCCCCACATTGTCGATTTCAACCTCTTTCGGCAAATTGACTATCTCGTTTCCATAAATTTCTGAAAACAAAACAGTTTCATTGTATATTTTCAGGCTTCTTTATTTTCATCCATCATACGCCAGATTGCAAGTGTTCTTCGACAATTTCCTACAAATTTCAAAGATTTTTGTCTAATCTATCAACGAAAGATTGTTCCAAGAGAGATAATTGGTGACCTAATTGACCCCAATGATCTGCGGATTCACCCCCTTTAAGGAGATCTAACATCGCTTTCTCTTGCTCCGCTAACCCTTCTTGTAGGCGTTCTGCAGCAACCTTTAATTCTCTGGCTATGCAATCGACATAATGCGCAAGCAATTTTTTCTTCTGCTCTGCCGCCGCAACATTAACAGCTTCTTTCACAAGAGGCTCAGCCGCACCTTTGACTTGCTCCCGGCCAGCGCCTTCAAAGAAATAGCGAGGGGATTTGAAATGTCCCCATAAGGTTGGCCATTCCACGGACTGAAGCTGGCATTCCAACTCACTAGGAGAAGGCCATGCTGCTTCTTCATTCTCCATCAGATGAAACTCTTGAGTAGAGAAAAACAGCTCAGTAGCAGCCGCTTCAGCCGCTTCATGAACAAGTCTACGCCCGGTACTTTCTAATCGCAGTGTTGTCGCCCATAGCTCTTGCTCCAATTCACGCTTAGTGGTACGCATCAGCTCTGCACCACACGCAGCGAAGATAGCTTTTAAATTTCCTGCGTCCTCACGTAATAATGAGGGGTGGAAAGATTCCTGAAAATTTCTGGTGAAGGAGAAGCTAATTCGTTGACAGACATGATAGATCAGTTCCTCACCTTCATGAACAAGATCTCTGCTAGGACGTTCTTCGGTCTCCAATAGGGAAAGTCTCTTCATAGCTAGCTGACGACGTTCTTGCATTTCTTTTAATCCTGCTTCACGCTCGTTTGCCGCCATAGAAGCGAGATTCTGCCACTCTTCCGCCCTGCGGCGAACAGATGCGATGCTCTCTGCAGCTGCGTTAAGTGAAAGTTGAGGAAGTTCATCTCCCGCAAAGCTTGATAAGGCTTGCTCAAAATGATGGAAACGGGAAGCCTCATAGCGTGCATAATCATGCTGGGTTTTGCCTTCCAGAGCAAGCAAGCTAGAGAGTGCATAAATTCTCGGCGAGCGTAAGCCGCCTGCACGTAAATTTTGAGCAACATGTTCTCGTACCTCTTCCAATTCATCTTCGCCTGAAGCAAGATCAGAAGCGTTGATAATAAAGAACATTTTATCAAGTGCAAAGCTATCTTTAATTCGGCCTAGCTGCGCAAGCAGACCTCGATCTGCTTTTGAAAAGGCGTGGTTGTAATAGGTAACAAAACAAATCGCGTCTGCGTTTTTCATGTAATTAAAGGTTACGCCTGTATGACGAGCATGCAATGAGTCGGCTCCTGGTGTATCCACGAGTACAATTCCGCTTTCGGTCAATGGACAGGCATAATACAAATCAATCCCCTGCACAAAACAGGCTCGGGTCTCCTCCGCTACAAGGCCTCGGTATTCTTCTAAATCAACCGTTCGCACCGTTCCCAGCAAGGGCTTAGCTTCTGCCCAGCCAGCCGCTGCTGCCCTTAGAAATCCAGCATGTGGCAACGCAGAAGGATGAATTCCCCTTGCAGGCAAGCTTGCTAGAACTGTTGTCCATGAGTTTTGCTGTGGTTCTCCTAGTTGCAGCACACTGAAGGAATGGCAGATGTCATCCCAGAAATCTGCCATCGTCTTCATTGTGACAACCGCGCTGGCATGGCGGAAGTCACCTTCCGGCGCCAAAATGCGGTTGACCGCAGCCGTGGCAGGATGTGGAGACACGGGCAGCACTTCTTCGCCGAGCAAAGCGTTGGCGAAGGAGGACTTACCCGCGCTGAATGCACCAAACAGCGCGAGGGTAAAGCGGCCGCCGGCGAGATCCTCCGCCCGTGCGGCCAGACTCCGCGCCGCCGATGCCATCGCTGGCTCGCGGCGCAGCAGCTCTGCCGCAGCCGCCAGCGCGTCAGCGGCTGCGGATAGCCGGCGGCGGCCGCCCGCCGGCGAAGCCGTTCCCGCCGCCCAATTTGCGGCGGCGGCACTTCCAGCCGCAGCGCTTTGCGGCGGCTGGACCTCCCGCGGTGCGGCGCTCTGCGCAGCCGCTCGCGGGGTTACCCTCACCTCCGGCAGGATGCCGGGGGTGAGGGGCCGGCGCGGCGGCAGCAGCGCCGCGAGTTCGTGCGCGCGGGCAGCTGCCGCGCGGTCCAGCGCGGCTAGCGCGTCAACGGCGCGCGCCTGCCGCGCAAGAGCCTGTTCGCGGCGCTGGAGTACTGCACGCTGCTCCTCCATGAGCGGCGGCAGCTTCGCTAACAGCTCATCGCTCACCGCTAACGCGGCACGGCGGAACTGGCTCTTAATATCAGCCGCAAGTGTGCGGCAGAAATTGAGCAGCGCCTCGCCGCTATACCCCGTTCCCGGCTTAACTGCAGCCGCCAGCCACTCCTGGCTCACCGCCGGGAACCCTTGCTTCAGAGTCGTCTCCGCCTCCTCCTCCCACAGCCCGAGATTCTCCGCCCAATCACGTACCAGCTGAATCAAATGCCATTCCAGCTGAGCGGAAACCTCTCGGGTCAACAGTCCTTGCCAGACTGCCAGTCGTTTACTTTGTTCCTTCTCCCGCCGTGCAGCCGTAGAGAATAACCCTAATCGAAACGTAGGGCTAGCACTTTCCATATAGCTTCCCGACGCCTCTCTTACATCTGCAGGCATTAGATTAGCATTATTAAGTAAGGTGTCTAGGCCAGTTCGCAAACTCGCTCGTGACTGCTGAGGCAACGCCTCAAGTCGTGCCTTCTCTTCTTCGAGTGACTTCAGTTCATTCGTCACTGTCTCTGCATTCGTACCTTCTAGTTCTTCAAGAAGAGCCGCTCTTTCCTCCTGCTGATCTTCACGGAATGCAGTTAGAGAAGAATCCGCTGTATGATGAATAGAACGAGACAAGCTATATTGAAGTAGCTGTTCCTTTTGTTCCAACAGTTCGGTTATAAGGCTGAGTAGCTGATCCCAATGATTAAGAGGATGCTCTTTCTTTTTGAGAGAGGTGAATAAAATTCCCGCACAATGAATCCCCCATTGTTCAAAAGCATTTTCAAGTTGACGTTTATATTCCTCAATGGAAATCTCTTGTTCCCTGTGCTTGTCGATCTGATTAACAATCAGATACAAAGGTTTACCCCAGTCACTAAGATTTTTAGCAAAGGCCAAATTATTCTCTGACTGTACATGGTTATAATCCATCACATAAAATACGACATCAGCTAAATGCAGCGCAGAGCGGGTGGCCGCCTGATGACCATCATCCGTCGAATCTACACCAGGTGTATCCAATAGTACGCCATCCTTACCTAGCAGTGGTATCTCATTCCACACTTCAATTGCGGAATATTCACCACCATTTCGACAGTATTCTTGTAATCTTTCTGGAGTTGTCTCTATAGGAGCAGCATCATTTTTACTTCCTTCAACTCTAGGATAAATAAGCACTCGTGGAACTCCACTGCGAATAGAGACAATATTCGCACTAGTCGGCACAGGTCCAGAAGGCAGCACCGAACTGCCGCAAAGAAGATTGATCATACTGGATTTTCCTGCCGAAAAATGTCCGCAAAAAGCAAGGGTCAGCTCATTCCCACCCTCTTTATGTTGTAAATCTTCATATATACGTTCAGAGCCTTCATCACCCCAGCGATGCATTAATCCACGCAACTGGAAAAGCAGCGATGCCGTTTCACTTAATGTCTCTTTCTCGATTCTAACCTGTTCCGCTCTCACTGACTCTCCACCTCCACTGTTACCATCTAATCATGCTTTGAATATAACCCATTCAAGAATACGAAATCAGACTCATTATTAAAATATAGGAAAGTAAAAGTTTCACATGATACATTATCCTTATATTTCTCGCTTAAACGCTTACCGTCCTTATAAGGACGCCGAAGACGTTTATGCTTATTCAATGTTTATACAGGTGTAATTTCTGTGATGTCACGCAGAACCTTTTTTATAAATAATAATTACAGTTTATCACCAGTTTGACACAAATTAAATACACACTACTTACAAAATAACCTATCATCTCTTACGAAATGAGGTTATTCAAACATCTTTCTGCTTTTTCGCTAGAAAAGTAAGAAACAAAAAAGGAGCCAGCCCTAGGGCCGACTCCTTTTATCACTTCTAAATTTATGCAGTTTCCGAAACAGGCAAAAGAATTTCGAATACTTTTCCGTGTTGCAGAATAGTCAAACCACGAGATTTATCTCTCATTACAACAACCTCAGGTTTCACTGACATACGCTCAAAATAGTGTTCAGGAACGTCACCGGAATGACTGATCGTGATACCTTCTACTTCTTGCTCTTCGTTCTCTTCGAGTGGGCTTTCCACTACGCGATCAAAAATATCCGAGAACACTTCAAAATTATCTGTGTATACAGAAATGCATTTCATCTCTATCCCATCCTCTTCTTCAACTCTAACTTTTTGGCGTATGATCTTTAGCTTTCCTGACAACAGCTGTTTTCATACGTTTTTTGCCCTCTCGACATACATCAAGGAGCGGGCAAACTTGACATTTTGGGTTCTGTGCCTTGCAGTGATATCGTCCGAAAAAGATAAGCCGGTGATGAGTGATCGTCCATTCGTCACGTGGCACAGCCTTCATCAGCTTCTTTTCCACTTCCAGCACAGAATCTTTCCAGCCTGCTAATGCAAGTCGTTTAGCAACCCTCTCCACATGCGTGTCCACTGCAATGGCAGGAACTCCAAAAGCATTGGATACTACTACATTTGCAGTTTTACGACCTACACCGGGTAAAGTTACAAGCAAGTCATGAGCCTCAGGCACCTCGCCACCATACTGTTCTATGAGTATAGAGCATAGGCTTTGGATATGCTTAGCTTTGTTACGATATAGGCCGATGCGCCGGATATCCCCCTCCAACTCCTCCAGCGGTACAGAAATATAATCGATGGGGGCTTTGTACTTTTGGAACAGGTCCACGGTCACTTTGTTCACCGTTGCATCCGTACATTGGGCTGATAACAGTACCGCTATCGTTAATTCAAAAGCGTTACTGTGATTTAGCTCGCAATGAGCATCAGGGAACAAGTCTCCAATCGTATCCAAAATGTGGCGGACCTCTGCAACTTTCATAGTGTCCCCTCCACGGAGCGATTACGCTCATTAAAACTCACATGAGCGTGTCATCTCTAATGTAAAGAAATATAAGCAAAGTCTGTATTATAACGTATGGTTTCATACATTTCAAGAAAATACAACTCTTATACTTTCTTATATTTCAAAAAAAACGTCTTGACGCAGGCAAAGCTCCTGTGTCAAGACGGTGATTCACTCAGAAATCCACCATTGCTACTATTGTTTCACAATTTCAACCACGATATCATTATTGAAATACATTATAATATTATCATTTTCTTTCAGAGATTGCACGGACAATGTCGTATCTCCTTGATGAATATATACATTTGAAGCAAAAGTGAACTGATACTTATCGTTCAGATTAGCTCTCTTAGTCACCAATGAGTTCGTCGTACTGTCATAGCGAGAGAATGAACGAGTTAACTGTGGTAACACACGAATGACTGTCGCTCCATCCGTGTCTTTACGAATCTCCACTCTGTCCGCTGTTGTTAAGTTACTAAGAGCAGTTGTTGTGGCGCCATCACGTATGATTCTAACCCCACCGCTTACAGTAAAGTTTTGTGCTGCTCCAGCATACTCTTTTACCACCAAACTATTCGCTGCAGCATCGACTGAATTAATCTGACCCGTTGTAAGCTTAACTGTCTGAATAGCGAGTGGAGTGCTTCCATCAAAAGTCACATTAAGAAAATCTCCCGATTTCACAGCTGTAAGTTTTATACTTTCGCCTGCTTCATTTGTTAATGGAATAGCATAAGGATTAATTTCACTGGTCCCTCCACTCCATTTAATGCTCAAACGGTTGGTTCCAGAATTTACTGTTGCTGCTTCAACCTGAAGAACGGTCTTAACTTTCAGGACAGCGATTAAATCTTGACCAGCCGTTAACGAGGCTGTCACATAACTACCAACAGGAATATCCGTTACGGTTGGATTCGTTTTACCAAAGAGATCAATAAGCTGCGGCGAAGGCAGAGTCAAGCTCTGTCCGTCATTTAGCTTCAGAACTATAGTTCTTGCTGAAACATTGACAGCAGTAACGGTTCCTTCATACTTCGTAACAACTTCCAGAGACAATGCTCGTTGTCCGATTGCCTTTATATTCACCTTGCGATTCTCAGTCAATCTTGCACCAACACTAGTTAAGTTAGGCAATACACCTTCATAGGTGAGCTTTGTTTTTTCATCCAACTGAACGACATGGGCTTTTTTATCAGTGTCCATAACCGTTAGAAGCTGCGTTTTACTATTATAATCAATAACTGTCGCTCCACTAAACTGATCAATTTGGCGGCTTAACACTTCAATCTTTATGACTTGATCACTGCTGTTCAGCGTAAGCTGAACCTTGTCCCCACCGACTGTATCAGCTATAAGATCATCGGCCACAGGGCTATTCATGTTCGGTATAATAATTGCTGGCTTTGTAGCCAGTAGCTTAACTTCACGAGTTCCATCCGTTTTTTTATAAACAACTGTTGAATTAGTCAGTTCTGTAAGTACACCCTGAACGGTCCGTTCAATACCTTCTGTCACTTCTACAGTACGTATCACATTTTCTTTAACCGTATATTTAACAGCAGAACCTGTCTTCAATTCTGCAGGCTGCAACACGGATGCTTGATAAGTGAATAATGAAGTTCCATCTTCCCATTTAAAGGTTTCCACCGTACCAGCAGCATTTTTAAACGTAATGCTTTTCCCAGTAAGATCTATACTTTGAACGGTACCTGTTGTCGTTTTGTTAACTACCCCTGAAGTCACTTGAACCTTGACAACTTTATGTGAACCACTATAAGTTTCACGCTGTAACGTAACTATACTGTCTGCTACCAGCGAAGCAGGTTCAATTGAAGTCCCATTCGCATCTACAAAGGTAGTCGTTTCATCGTAGTAATATTCAGTGAACCCAGTAGCTGATTTCAGCCATAGCTTATTACCAGGTGCTACCATTGCGAAACTTCCGGAAAGGCTCTCCACTTGTTGTGTAGGGTCAGTCACTTCAACATAGGCTGCGTTATATGTCGCTCCAATTACAGTAACCTTTGTGTAAGGTTGGATATCACTTAGATTTATTCTACTTTCAGAAGCGCTTGTGTAATAAGCGGTGCTCGCTCCCAGGGTATATGTAGAAGTCTTTCCGTTATTATAAACGGATAGTTTCCCATCTGCTAATTGACTGATTGTTCCTGTGTAAGTGTTATCATACTCAAGTGTATTATGGGCTTCTGCCCGACTGAAAAAGGTCGCCAGCTGAGCACGGGTCACAGCCCCTTGTGGATCAAAGCGATTACCGTCAAGACCATTGGCTAGTTTTAGATCAACAGCAACGTTGATATACCCTCTTTTGTTCGCAGACACTTTAGAATCGTCTGCAAAGCCTGTCGGTTTGCTAGCTGCTACAGTTGCATCTGCACTTTTACCTAGTGCACGAATTAACAGTTCAGCAATCCATTCTCGGGATGCTTTACGTTCACCCCATGAAGTTTTCAAATTATCAGGAGACATTTCCGTAGTTTTGTCCAAAAGACCTTGCTGGAAAGCTAGAACAACATAATCTTTGTAATAATTTGAAACCTTAAAATCAGTAGGCAAGGCCACAGCTGAAGAAGTATCCACTTTATCCTGCAACTTCATAAAACGTAATGCCATAAGCACTGCTTCCTGCTGAGTTACAGAATCTCCCGGGCGAAATAAACCATTATTTCCAACCACAATTCCTTGTGATGCTAATTTATAAATATGCTTTTCAGCCCAGAAGCCTGTCTTCACATCGCTAAAAATTCCTACAGATTGTGTAGTGGTTGTTGCTGTTGTCGTAGCAGCTGTGTCTGCAAACACTGTGCTTGCGCCACTAAAAATCATGGTTCCAGCCATAACAGCCGATACTGCTTTCGTAGAATAAGCCTTCAATGGTCGTTTTGACCTTTTTTGCGCGGACAATAGATTATTCCCCTCTCTATGACTCAAATAAATAGTATAATTTAAAATTCGTCAGTTAGATGCTTTTATCCTTTGTTGTAATAACAATTAGCTATTATCTCTAGTCATAGGATGCATTAGGTCAACATGACCCATTAAGCTTTCAACCTTTTCACCATCCACCAAAACTTCGATGCTTTTTACTTCTTCAAATTGAAAATAGGTTTTGGCAAGTGATGAAATCGCTAAGGACTCCCCACCAGCACCCAGCTGTGCTTCATCCGGTTTATGAAGATCCATCACAATTTGACCATCAACAAACTTTAACGATTTCAGTTCAATTTTGCCCCATAATGATACAAGGTCAGTATTCTCGTTGCTTTGCAATGCTTTGAACGTCTCTGTATATTTCTGGGCATCGTCAGAGAAGCTAATGCTAGTCTTAGCAGGAATCAGATCCATAACTTGTGAATCCGTATAATATGCATCGATACTCTGGCTCTGTTTTTGCTTCTCATCTGCTACTGGCTTTGCAGTTGCCTGAGTTTCTGTGTTGCTATTATCTGCTGTCGGTTGCGGAGTGCTAGTCACTTCGTTTCCTGGTTCATCGCTTGGAGCCGGTGTACTTTCTCCCGCACCACTTACAACATTTGAAGTCTCTTGCTCCACACCATTTGCTGGAGCCGCAGTAGGCTTGTCTCCACAGCCAGCAATCACTAGCAGAAGCAGTGTAGCGATCCCAATTGTACTCCATTTTTGTTTCATCATTAATAAACGCCTCCTCTAGATGAATACGGGCAGACAGGTACCGCAAAACCACTTCTTGCCTTTTAAAATAAAAGCAGAAAGCTGACTTTGCGGCGCTCGTCTGCCACTGGTCTGTTATTTTATACCCAAATATTCCTTAATCCCACTCACTATTGAAGCCGCAACTTTGTTTTGAAGTGCATCTGTAAAGAGCAATGCTTCATCTTTTTTGTTGCTAAGGTATCCCACTTCAAGTAATACTGCAGGCATTTTCGTTTCACGGATAACATGGAAATTCCCATAACGTACACCGCGATCACTAAGCCCTGTAGCTTGAACAAGATATTTATGCATCACGTTCGCCAATGCTTTACTGGCTTCCCGTTGATAATACGTTTCTGTTCCACTAGCTGATGAGGAACCTGAGCTATTGGCGTGTACAGATATGAAGATATCAGCTTTTAAATTATTCGCCATAGCGGCTCTTTCTTTAAGCTCCAAGAAAGTATCATTACTTCGTGTTAACACGACGTCAATATTACTTTCTTTTTTCAGCAATTCAGCTGTCTTAAGTACGATGGCCAAATTAAAATTCTTCTCGTATTTACCTGTAACACCCACTGCTCCAGAATCTTTAGCACCATGCCCTGCATCTAATACTACTAGCTTTCTGCCATTATTTCCTGGTTGTGTAGTAGTATCATCAGTGCTTTCCGCATTTAGATCGATTACAACCAGCTTAGAATCGTCTCCAGTTACGCTAACGTTGTAATTCTTAGCATAGTTCAAATCGATTACAAAACGTACTGTATAAGGATTCGTGCTATAAAGGGAGTAACGTACTCCTGATACATCGGGATAATCTTTCACTTCCAAGCTACCGTTTAGGTCAGGATCAAGGATCTGTCCTGTGCCAAATAGGTCTGAGAAGGTGGCATTAGGTAAATCAACAACTAACCGATCCGGCCCAGTCATCACTGTCACTTTCGGTACTGAATTACCCTCCATGGCTATGCTCAAACGATTTTCGCTAAAGCTCACACCATTTACCATCGCTAAATTCTTAGAAGGATCTACCGGCGGTACAACCTCAGATCCACCATTTTCAGTATTTCCACCTGAACTGCCGTTATCATTTGAGGATCCTGGGGTAATAAGATACACACTCTTCTTCACGTTGTCCCACGAGACATTTAATCCGAACTGTTCACTAATGAACCGAATCGGTACAAGTGTCGTATTACTACGAAGGATAGGTGCTGTGGTAAGTGTTACTGTCTTGTCATCAACTGAGGCTATCTTTTGATTCACAACCAATTTGATGACTTTTCCTTGCTGTTCAATCGTTACCGTCTTGCTCTTCTGATCCCAACCCACGTTATATCCAAGGCTTTCAGAGATCAACCTTAACGGCACCATGATTGTATCATTCACATTCTCAACCGGGACATTTTGCCCTGCGGTCAGCTCCTTGCCGTCCAGAAAAATCTTGCTATTCCCGGCAGCAGCATGTCCGTTCTCAGGCAAAACAAATACTAAGAGCAACAAAAACAACATCAAACTGAATTTCTTCATTCTTCACCTCTAAATCTAGTATTCGCCTGTGAATGGCGATCGTGATGGCCTGTCTACGTCAACCTCAGACCTCTATTAGACGCTAATAATCTATAAAGGTTGCGAATATATTCCATAAAAATTGAGAAATCTCACCAACATTAAGCATTAAAGTCCTAGATATTCCTTAATACCGGCTACAATTTCTCTCGCTAATTTGTCTTGAAGCTGCTCACTATACATCCCTGATTCATTTCCTGAATTAGTAAGATACCCCACTTCTAGAAGTACTGCCGGCATACTGGTTTCTCTTGTAACATGCAGACTTTTCGTTCTTACTCCGTTGTCCTTGAATCCAGTACCTGCTATCAGATGTTTGTGCATGACCTGAGCAAGCGGCAGACTCCCACTACGCGAATAGTACGTTTCACTGCCATTTATTTTGTCTCTATTCGGATAACCCAGCTCTAGTGAATTCCCATGCACTGAAATAAATAGATTAGCCTTTGCTGCTTCTGCGATATTTACTCGATCCTGAAGACCCAACGTAATGTCTTCAGTCCTAGTAAATACGACGTCAACCAAAGCTTCCTGCATAAGTAGTGTTTGCACTTTACGGATAACTGCCAGATTGAAGTCTTTTTCCAGCTTACCCGTGAGACTGACTGCTCCTGATTGTGTCCCTCCATGACCCGCGTCGAGAACTACAACTGGCTTTCCTGTCATTCCACTACCACCTGAGGTGTTCCCTTCACTGCCTGTAACATTCAAATCCAGTGTCACCAGTCCAGTACTTTCATCCGTACTTAATTGATAAGGCTGGCTCCCGACCGTTTGAATCACGAACCTAACAGTAGAAGGACTTACACTGAACAACGCATACCGGATCTCAGAAACTAGAGGGTAACCAGTAACATCCAGCTTCCCTTGCGGACTTCCGTTTGTGGTAATACTCGGTAGACCTCCTACGAAATCAGGAGCAAAAGCTGCACCGGGAAAATCTACAACGATTCGATCTGGACTGCTCATTTTTGTGATGCTAGGTTTAGGGGCCCCAGAAACAGCGATGATTAATCGATTCTCAGTGAAGGCTGCCCCATTTACCAGCGGACCTGCTGCATTCACACCAGTGCTTCCTGGTACTGAGGATGATTGTGGTGTCGGTGAGGGCAAAACACTTCCAGTGCTTGTGCCATTATCCACGCCGGGTGTAGTAATCTGGGTTGGAGAAGGAGTACTTGTTGCTGTTGGACTAGTAACGGTTCCCTCAGGTGTAGCCACCGAAGCTTGTCCACCCGTCAAATAGACCGTTTTATCGCTATTATCCCAGCCAACCTTTAGACCGAACTGCTCACTTACGAAGCGAATCGGAACGAGAACTGTACCACCGCTTTGCTTGGGTGCTGCGTTTAAATCAAACGTTACTCCATCCGCATCAGCTGTTTTTTTTCCTACAGCCAGCTCAATGCTTTTTCCATCTTGGTGAACCGTTACTTTGCGGGCCTGCTGCTCCCACAATACCTCAAATCCAAGATTCTCCACTACCACTCTGACGGGAATCATAACGCTACCATTGACATTCTCAAGTTTAATTCCTTTTGGCAAAGCAAGCTCTTGATTGTCCATAATAATTCTGCCTGAGCTGCTACCAGCTGCGGCAGCTTCACGTCCAGTGAATGATAGTAATAATAATGGCAGCAACAATAGTAGCAACGTTCGATACCCAACTCTTCTCATTTTCCCGCTCCTTCTGCAAGTAATAGATCTAGATAAGTATTAAGACGACAGAAATCACCAAATGTTTCCTTTATCACCAATCAATATTTCGATTATAGCAAAAAAACTTCTATTTCCGACACCCGGAAATAGAAGTTTTGCGTAATTTTTGTAAAAGTTAAGAATGAAACCAGTTATATCCTATTATTAAGAGAATAACTTAGCCGCATGACGCTCTTCATACGCAGCAATTTCATCTGCATGCTGAAGGGTTAATCCGATATCATCCAGACCTTGCAGCAAGAACTGACGACGGTGCTCATCCAGATCAAAGCTGATGCTCAGTCCAAATTCATCGTGAAGTGTATTGCTCTCAAGATCCACGGTCAACTGGTAGCCATCATGCTCGGCTGTCCGATTAAATAGCTCATCCACTTGCTCTTCCGAAAGCTTGATCGGCAAAATGCCATTCTTAAAGCAGTTGTTGTAGAAGATATCTGCATAAGAAGGTGCAATAACAACTCTGAACCCATAATCCATAATCGCCCAAGGTGCATGTTCCCGTGAGGAACCACAGCCAAAGTTAGCACGTGAGATCAAGACAGAAGCACCTTTATAGCGTGGCTTATTCATTTCAAAGGCAGCGTTATCGTTACCAGCTTCATCAAAACGCCATTCGTAGAACAAAAATTGTCCAAATCCTGTCCGTTCAATCCGTTTCAGGAACTGCTTTGGGATAATAGCATCCGTATCTACATTCACCCGATCTACTGGTGCAACAATTCCTGTTAATTTTTTAAAAGCATCCATAGTTTTATCCTCCCGTGTTCTCTCTAGTTCTATGAGCTGACAGCTTCCGTCTTATAGTTCCAATCACGTACATCAGTGAAACGGCCTTTTATCGCAGCTGCAGCAGCCATAGCTGGGGATACAAGATGCGTGCGTCCACCGCGACCTTGACGTCCTTCAAAGTTACGGTTCGAGGTAGATGCACAGCGTTGCCCCGGTTGCAGTACATCAGGGTTCATCGCAAGACACATGCTGCATCCCGCTTCGCGCCATTCAAAGCCCGCGTCAGTAAAGACTTTATCAAGCCCTTCCTTCTCAGCCTGCATTTTAACACGACCAGATCCAGGAACAACAATGGCAGTAACCTTATCAGAGACTTTATGGCCTTTTGCTACCACGGCTGCGGCTCTCAAATCTTCGATCCGTCCGTTAGTACAAGAACCGATAAATACATAATCAATTGGAATTTCAGAAATAGGAGTTCCAGGAGTCAAATCCATATATTCAAGCGCTTTTTCAGCAGCTTTGCGTTCATTTTCAGTGGTAAAGTCAGCCGGATTTGGCACGCTAGAGTTGATATCAGTACCCATGCCCGGGCTAGTACCCCAAGTCACTTGTGGAATCAATGTCTCCACATCGAATTCAACTACCGTATCATACTGAGCACCTTCGTCACTAACAAGACTCTTCCATCCTTCAACAGCAGCGTCGTATGCTTCGCCTTGCGGCACATATTGACGTCCACGCAGATAGTTAAAAGTAGTTTCGTCAGGAGCGATCAAACCTGCTCTTGCTCCGCCTTCGATCGACATGTTGCAGACGGTCATACGTTCTTCCATCGACAGCTCACGAATAGCTTCACCTGTGTATTCAATTACATAACCTGTTGCAAAATCAGTACCATACTTAGCAATAACACCAAGGATCATATCCTTTGCTGTTACACCAGGATTGCGTTTACCTGTGAAACGAACTTCCATAGTCTTAGCTTTGGATTGCTGCAAACATTGGGTAGCCATTACATGTTCAACTTCACTAGTACCGATACCAAAAGCCAGCGCACCAAATGCTCCATGTGTGGAGGTATGGCTGTCACCGCAAACGATAGTTTTACCAGGGTGCGTCAAACCGATCTCAGGTCCCATTACGTGTACAACGCCTTGATCGATATCATTCAGGTCGAACAATCTAACTCCAAAATCAGCACAGTTTTTAGAAAGTGTATCAATTTGCTGCTTGGAAATTGGATCCTTAATGTTAAAACGATCCTTGGTAGGAACGTTGTGGTCCATTGTAGCGAAAGTCAGCTCAGGACGGCGGACCTTGCGGTTACTGAGGCGAAGTCCTTCGAAAGCTTGTGGAGAAGTTACTTCATGAACCAAATGCAGATCGATATAAATAATGCTAGGTTTACCTTCCTCTTGATGAATAACATGATTATCCCAAATCTTTTCAAACATTGTCTTGTTGCTCATAATTTCACCTCATTAATAGAATCGTTCATTGGAAGAGAGCGTGGAGTCTCTCTTGAATGATCTAAATATAACATCACCATCTTTATAATTCCAAGATATGATATCTATAGAAGTGATAGGTTTAACCTATAAATTGAAGATGATTTTTTTGCTGAGACCCTAGTCAGCCCACTCCTTAGACGAATGCCCTTCATACTATATCGGGTCCTGGTTGTTGAAATGCAGTGCATTTGTTAGCGCAGAAGGAGTTGGAACAATTGAGGTCAGGAACGAGACTTACCGGGCGAGTTATTTTCAAAGGTGATCAAGGGTATGAAACGGCACGTAAAAATTGGGATCCGCATACTGACAAATTCCCGAAAGTGTTTGTTTTCGCACAAAAAACACAAGATGTAGCGAACGCCATAAAATGGGCTAACGAGAATAAAGTCCCCATCCGTGCAAGAAGCGGTAGACATTCTCTGGAGGTTAATCTTTCACAGGTCACCGGAGGAATCGTCATCGATGTAAGTGAAATGAAGAAAATCAAACTAAATAAAAAATCAGGAACTGTTGTTGTGGGTACCGGAAATACTGTGGGGAGAATTGCACACACGCTTGCTGGGCAAGGATATATGGCTCCATTCGGCGATAGCCCTACGGTTGGAATCGGAGGCATCACCCTAGGCGGGGGTATCGGGCCGCTCCAGCGAACCGTGGGCCTTGTTAGTGATAATCTAATCGAACTCGAAATGGTTGATGCCAAAGGGAAAATTATTCGTGCCAATAAGAATAGTAACTCTGATCTCCTCTGGGCTTCCCGCGGAGGTGGCGGGGGGAATTTCGGAGTTTACACCAGTTACAAATTCAAAGTACGTCCTGCTCCAGCTTCGGCTACCGTTTTTCGTATCACCTGGCCTTGGGATCAGTTCGAGAAGGTATTCAAAGCTTGGCAACTCTGGGCTCCTTGCGTTAATACCAAACTGGGCAGTGAATTATCCATTGGTCCGAAAAAAGGCGGTAATGTCACTATGACGGGGCTGTTCCTCGGATCAAAGGCAGAGGCTTCCCGCCTCTTAAAGCCCGTTACGAGCGTTGGAACGCCTACGAATCAAATCATCCGCTCTTTGCCCTATACAAAAGTAGTGAGTTTTATGTTAGCGCCTGATCCAGTGCTAACTCAAAGAGTCAGCAACCAGTTCTCCAGCGGTTTCGTAAGAAAACCCTTCCCGGACAAGGCAATTAAGTCCATGCGTGAATTCTTAGAGAAAGTGGAGGGAGAATTCGCAGGTTTCTTTTTCCTCAACTGGGGTGGAGCTGTGAGCCGTAAGTCACCCAAATCTACAGCCTTTTACTGGCGTAAAGCGAAATTCTATGTTGAGTGGAATAGCTCATGGATCAAGAAATCGGAAGCTGCCAGAAATATATTCGTAGTACGAAATACACGCCGGAAGCTGCAGCCATTTATCGTGGGGAGCTACATCAACGTTCCAGACCAGGGAATTAAAAATTCCGGACCAGTATATTATGGAGCGAACTATCCTAGATTACGGAGAGTCAAAGCTAAATATGACCCGGGAAATATATTTAACAACCCTCAAAGCATCTCTCCAGCCCGCAAAGTATAGTAAGACGTAATAGCGTAGCATCGAAATTAGACCGGCAAACATAAAGGACTCCAGCGAATACTGGTAAACCACACCTTCCTATTTGCCGGTCAGTGCGTTCGTGCACGAACTTACATGTGAACCTATATAAAACTTCAGTTTCATAGTTTATACTTATAAGTAAAAACAATCTCCCAAAGGAGTTTATACATGGAACTGAGACAACTACAATATGTACTACAAATCGCAGCCGAAAAAAACTTCTCCCGTGCAGCGGACAAGCTGCACATTGCCCAACCATCACTCAGTCAGCAGCTTTCCAAGCTGGAAAAAGAGCTCGGTGTGATGCTGTTCCAGCGAAATACCAGCTCTGTTGAACTGACCTATGCTGGATCTAAATTCGTAGAGCAAGCCCAAATCATCATTGATGGCGTAGAACTGCTGCGACAAGAAATGTCTGATATTTCTGAATTGCGTACCGGGCGCGTCGTTGTAGGCAGTATGCCGATCACTGGTGCACATTTACTACCGCATGTACTTCCGGTTTTTAAACAAAATTACCCGGAAGTAGAAATCACTCTGCTCGAAGACTCCTCCATGAACCTAGAGAAGCTCACTGCGAGTGGTCAGACTGATTTGAGCCTGCTCTCATTGCCACTCGAAATTCCAGCTCTTGCTTACGAAGAACTGGGTGAGGAAAGGATCGATCTTGCAGTCCCACCCGAACACCCGCTGGCTAAACGTAGCTTAGATGGAACTAAGACCTCTTTACAAGAACTAAAGGACGAGCCATTTATCGTACTTAAAGAAGGCCAAGGCTTCCGTAAAATGACTATGGATCTGTGCCGAAACGCTGGCTTCGAACCAAAAATTGTTTTTGAGAGCAATAACATGGAAACAGTTCAGTCACTGGTCGCCACTGGAATGGGTGTAACTCTTGTGCCTCATTTTATTGCCCGTGCACCGCGGAGTGAATTCGTCCCTGTCTACTTACCGCTCACTGATCCTGCCCCTAGCCGAACACTTGTCGTAGCCTATCGACGTGGACGTTATTTATCTAAAGCCGCTAAAGCTTTTGTAGAAACATTTAAATCTACGGTATCTGAATTAACCGAAGAATAGACCCTTGGAAGGCTGCTCAGATCATCTGACACCGAGCCGCACTTTCATTAACTGGCCGCTTTTTCGTTTAGATCTTGATTCTGCGCCTGCTCAGGATTGTTGTCTTTAGTCAATTTAATTCACCTCTTGGTAACAGATTATACCCTTACTTAGAGGTTAAACAGAATAATCAAAGCTTTCTAATGCGAGAAATAGTTCCTTCGTTTTTCCTTTGCAAAGCAACCATCTCCATGGTATTCTATTGAAAATAAGTGAAACGTGCAGACGGGACCAGTAAGAATGAGTCTAACCGCGCCTAGAGAGTAAATTCCGACAGGCTGAAAGAATTTACCGCGGTTTTCGTTCCGAATCCTACCCCCGAGCGGCCTGTGCTAAGCAGGACGGATCCTCCCGTTACGAGAATGAAGTCGGATGATCCCTCATCAATGAAGGTGGTACCGCGGAAGTTTACAAGCTTTCGTCCTTTGCTAAGTCTAAGGATGGGGGCTTTTTGTCGTTTTCAGCATCTATAAAAATACTGAGGAAGTGAACAGATATGACGACACGAATCGTAGTCAAAATAGGCAGCAGCTCACTGACTGGAACAGAAGGCGGATTAAATCGCGAAGCCGTGTCCTTCTTCGCTTCAGAGATTGCCGAATTGAAGAGAAACGGCTGCGAGGTGTTATTAGTAACCTCCGGTGCTGTAGCCGCAGGCTTTCGCAGTATCGGTTATCCTACACGTCCGAAGCTGCTGCATGAGAAGCAAGCAGCTGCAGCTGTAGGCCAAGTACTGCTCATGCAGGCATATCAGGAAGCTTTTGCCGAGCATGGAATAACCACAGCACAGATCTTACTAACCCGTACCGACTTTTGTAGTCGCAGAGCTATGAACAACGCGATGATGACGGTAGAAGAGCTGCTTCGCCTAGGAGCGGTACCCGTATTTAACGAGAATGACACCGTCTCCGTTGATGAGTTAAAATTCGGTGATAACGACACTTTGTCCGCGCTGGTAGCTAACCTGCTGAAAGCCACCAGATTGCTCGTCTTAACTGACATGGATGGCTTATATAGTGGAGATCCTCGGAAACATCCCGACGCTGTTCGCTATCAGTTCGTTGATGATATTACGCCGGAGATTTATGCTATTGCTGGTGGAGCTGGCTCTAGTGTGGGGACAGGTGGCATGCGTTCAAAAATCGATGCTGCCAAGATCGCTACACGAGGCGGTGTGCCCGTCTTTGTTGGGAGAGCTACCGAGCCAGGGGATTTACAACTCGCAGCGACAGGCTCGGGCCGAGGTACTTATTTTGCAACCAAGTTATCTTCTTTACCAGTTAAAAAGCAATGGCTTGGCTTCATGTCCACCCCACTCGGCTCCCTGTACGTTGACGAAGGCGCCGTTGAAGCGCTGCTTCATGGCGGTCATAGTCTGCTGCCTGTCGGCGTCAAGCAGATCGAAGGAAACTTTCACGCTGGGGATGTTGTAGAAGTCCTTGGACCAGACTCCAAATTGCTGGGACGCGGGATTGTGAATTACGATGACACTCAGCTGCGCAGTATTCAAGGGTTACCCAGCCGTCAGATTGTACCGAAGCTGGGAGAAGTACACCGGCTGGAGGTCATTCACCGTGACGAATGGATTACATTGAGGTAAAAATTTTGCCCATACAAATTTAAGGAGGAATCGTCATGAGTGAAGTTGTCAATAAAGCAAAATTAGCCAAGGAAACCACCGGAGTATTAGCGAGTCTAACTACCGGCCAAAAAAATGAAGCACTCTTAGTTATGGCTGATGCGCTGCGCCGTGAAGCTCCAGCTATCATTGCTGCCAACCGGGAAGATCTGGAACGCGGACGCTTAAGTGGTACTCCCGAGTCCATGCTTGATCGACTAGCGTTAGATGTAGGCCGAATTAACAGTATCGCAGAAGGACTTCAACAAATCGCTGTATTACCTGATCCAATTGGTGACACGCTAGAAACTATTGAACGTCCAAATGGTCTCAACATCCAGAAACTCCGTGTTCCACTCGGTGTCATCGGCATTATCTATGAAGCACGTCCAAACGTAACTGTTGATGCCGCTGGTCTGTGTCTAAAGACTGGTAACGCTGTTGTGTTGCGAGGTGGCTCCTCCGCCCTGTCCTCCAACCGACAAATTGTCGAGGTTCTTCACAACGCTCTAGCAAATACTTCAATGCCGAAAAATGCGCTACAGTTGATCGAAGATCCCAACCGTTCCTCCGTTGATGAAATGCTTAAGCTCAACGGACTACTTGACGTGATTATCCCTCGCGGAGGAAGTTCTCTGATTCAAAATGTTGTGCTTAACGCAACCGTGCCCGTCATTGAAACGGGTGCAGGCATCTGCCATACTTATCTCGACGCAAGCGCTTTGCCAGAAATGGCTCAGAACATTAGTCTGAATGCCAAAGCACAGCGCCCTTCAGTTTGCAATTCCATGGAGACGCTACTCGTTCATAAGGATTACGCAAACGAGTATCTGCTTTCTTTGGCCGAAGCTTTCCGGGATGTTAACGTTGAATTACGTGGCTGCCAGGAAACATTATCCTTTGTCCCATGGGCATTACCTGCAACATTAGAGGACTATGCTACTGAATATAATGATTATATCTTGAATATCAAAATCGTCAGCGATTTAGACGAAGCTATGCAGCATATCGCCCAGTATGGCACGAAGCACTCGGAATGTATCGTAACTGAAGATCCGGATAACGCTTCACGCTTCTTACAGGAGGTTGATGCTGCAGCTGTTTACCACAATGCTTCAACCCGCTTCACAGACGGCTTTGAATTTGGATTTGGTGCAGAGATCGGCATTAGTACACAGAAACTCCATGCCCGTGGACCGATGGGTCTGCCTGCTCTTACTTCAACCAAATATAAGATTTATGGAACAGGTCAAATTCGGGGTTAGTGTCCATGCATCCGTTTTTAATTACACCACTTTTAGGAGGATTTTGAGCCATGTGTCAGCAACCTTCCATTCCACTTATGAATCATAATATTGTATTTTATGGCGCAGGCTCTATGGCAGAAGCCATCGTTCGCGGGATGATTAGCCGTAGTATCGTAAAATCCGATAATGTTATTATGCTTAACCGTAGCAGTAGTGAACGTCTGGCAGAACTAAGAAGTCGTTACGGTGTAATCGGTACAAATGATCCTGAACAAAAAACAGATTACCTACGGAACTCACCAGTAATCGTGTTGGCTATGAAACCAAAAGACGCTGCAGAAGCACTTCGGGGACTCAGCCCACTTCTCTCACCTGATCAGATCATAGTCTCTGTAATTGCTGGGCTGTCCATTCGAACGATGCAAGGTCTGCTTGGCAAAGAGCAACCCATCGTCCGTACTATGCCGAATACTTCTAGTTCCATAGGTCTTGGTGCCACTGGCATAGCCTTTTCCAAAGAAGTAGATGAGAAAGGACGACGCCTAGCACTCAACATCTTTGAAGCTGTCGGACTAACAACAGTCATTGATGAAGAACGCATGGAGACCTTAACGGGTATCTCCGGCAGTGGGCCTGCCTATATTTATTATATGATGGAGGCAATGATCGCTGCCGGTATACGGGGCGGACTGCCGCTTGATCAAAGCACGGAGTTAACCGTTCAAACGGTTCTTGGCGCTGCTAGAATGGTACAACAGACGGGCGAGGATCCAGCTGCACTTCGTAAAAAGGTCACATCCCCGAATGGCTCTACACAAGCAGCGATAGAAGTACTCGAGCAGGGAGAATTTTTCGAAACTGTCATCGCGGCAGTAAATCGCTGTGCCGAACGTTCCCGTGAAATGGGCGCTGCGCTTGAGAAAGAGCTGCATTCGTAAAATAAAAAGATCGCTTCCCATACCACATTGGTCAGGAAGCGATTTTTTTCAATTTAAGGCCATGATTAGCCCGTTACAACATTTCCATAAGTATCTCGAACAATCACTTTAACATTAGCCGGAGCCCCAACAGTCACGTCCAGCGTGTTCCTAGAATTATCGAATAGCAGATCTCTAGGAGTTTCCCCTAAAATGATGTATAGCGTATTCCCAACATGCTTAGTTTGAAGCAGCTGTTGTTCTTGTGCTTCTTGTAGCTTTCCTTTATTTGAAGAATAACTCCCGAATACATTCAGCTCGTTTCCACCCGTTTGATCTACTTTAATCCCATAAGGCTCTGCAGCTTGGATAATGATGGTACTAACGCCCTCTGGAACGGCTCCCTTCCAATCTGGCAATGCGTAACTTTCTTGCACAGCTGAAACGGTACGGCGAAATTCCTGTGTTAATCCTAAAGAACTAAATGCTGCAAAAACCAAACAACATACAGCTATAAACCCTACGAACAGAACGCTTAGCACATCATAATACATTTTTCCTTTTCCACGAAACCATAAAGTGTATATCACAATTTCTAAGCCTAATAGTATAAAAATGATCGGCCACCAAGCAAGCGTCGTCTCAAACACTTCGGCGCCCCTCCACTGCGAGACCATGATTAGTGCTCCCAGAAATAAAAGGCTCAATCCCATCGACAACGTTCCAACACGCCAGCGTCTTGATTTATCTTCAGCAACCGGACGCTCACTTGAAACAATAACTCCTTGCTGTAATTCTGTCGGATTATTCAAGAATGACCACCTGTCCCTTTTCTCCCTTTATTGTTCTTGCTTCCCGCCATCAGCTTCAAACCACCGCCAATCAACAGCACAGATACGATAAAGGTCCTGAAATATTCATTGACTATATACTCTAAACGCCATCCAGGAAATCTGATATCAAGCGCAGGAACTGCGACATTAACTACAATGTAATACAGTCCTAGACACATCAGAGCAGCTCCAAGCCATCCTTGATGATTTAAAAATCCTTCTATGACTGGCTTATCCTGCAAGGGTTCACGTCCATACCGGCTGACAAGCTGTAAGCCATCGAACAAACTGTAAAACCAAATGACTGGGATCAAGAAGAAGAGTAACGTTAACCGCAGTAGGTCCATGACATAAATGCTTCCTAGGAATAGTAACATGAGCTGTAATCCTCTTTTTTGCAGCCCTAGATACATTTGTCCGGCACCCGGAAAAGCAGAAAGCAATGTTGCCAAAACTTTGCTACGGCGCCCTTCCTCACGACCAGCCTCCATCTCTTCGAATAAAGTGCGATCAACCAGCGCTTCACCAGCTTGCTTGCGATGGATTAACTGAACCGCATCAAACATACAATATAACCAAATCACTGGTAATACGCCAAACAGAAGAAGGAAAACATCACTTGACGTAATCCCTGCCAGGAATAACATCACGGTCATGAAACCGAAGAAAGAAATGAGGAAAGACAATCCTCGCTGCATCAACCCCATATGAAAATGACCCAATCCTGGAATGAACGATAATAAAATTACATGTACACGCTCATTATCGTCTGTCTTAACGGGCATTGAAGAAAAATCAAAATTCGATCCATCTGGAGTCATTGCAGGAGCAGGCATCTGGAGCATTTTAACCACCAGATGCACCATCGAAACCGTCCCAATAAGTAGGAACCCTATCACACCCATTAATAGAATATCCTCGGCACCTTCAGCCACAGCTATTAAGAATGACATAAATAAGATGCCAAAGCTTAACAGAAGATAAACAATTCCCTGTGGGCGTTTTCCCATATAATAATGACCTGCTCCAGGAATCAAATTAAGAAAAAAAGCTTTTAATTTACTACGCTGCTGTTGCATATTTCATTTCTCCTCTCATCACTTTCTGCTGCCCATTAGCTGATCCAACCATCCGCTAGTTGCCTGTATGACTTGCTCGCTAAATGATGGGGAATTATCTTTTTTAGGGATCATAAGCTCCATTTGACCTGTGTGCAGCTTATCAAACATACCAGATGTCATTATCAACAGCGTAAGTGACGCGGCAACCGCATAATGAAAGATTGTCTTTTCATACCAGCGATATCGCCGTACCCCTTCTTCAACCGTCACTTGTTCCAATGCTGCTGACGATTCCGTCATACTAGCCCAATCTCCCATAACCCTCTCTGTAAAAATAGACGAATTCTCCAATGAAGGCAGATCCTCCTGTAGCTCATCCAACATTTCCATGTATGAAGTAAAACTTTCCGTATCTTCCAGCAGCAACTGTTCCCAATCTTCTCTGGTCGCCTCGTCCATGTGACCTTCAATATAAGCTTTTGCTTGTTCCCGTTGGATTAGATCGTCTCCACGCTTCATCATAGCCATTCGTCCTCCTTCCAATGATTTCGGATCCATTGTCTCGCCCTATACAATCTGGACTCTACCGTCTTCAGGGAAATTCCCTGCTCTGCAGCAATCTGATCATATTTTTTATGTTCCAGATAATAAGCCACCATAATTTCACGATGAGTTTCAGGCAGGCTATTGATTTCACCGAGCAGCCGATCCATCCGATCACGGCGTATAACACCTGACAACACATCCTCTTCGTTGGAAGCGGTCTGGCTCAGTACAAGCTCATAGTCAACAGGAAGTTCCCTAAGTCGATCACGTTTACGTTTCGCATCAATTGCCTTATTTAAGGCGATCCGTGTAATCCATGACTTTAAACCTTGATAACGGTAGTCAGGGAGAGATTTGTACATTTGTAAAAAAGCTTCCTGAGCAGCATCTTCAGCCATTTTGACATCGCGTAATACAGAATAAGTAATTTTGTAAATTTGCTGACTGTATGTATTTACAAATTGACGGAACGCATCCTCGTTACCTTGGCAAATCCGCTGGATTAATACCTCTTCTTCAATGACTCTCCCCTCCTTCCCACAGCAATAGACGCGCCAGATTACAACTACCCCTGCACTTTTTAATAAAAATATTAAAAAGAACCGCACTTACTTTAGCGATGGGCTAAAGCAGTGCGGTTCTCTCCTAATCTATCTATCTTCCGCCATTGCGGAATTTTTGTGTATAGTTCTTAACATCCTGAGCGTTCTTGACCCGGTTGCGGGCCCATTCCAGCAATATTCGATCAATATAACGGAAATGAACCTTTCCTGCAAATACAGATTCCTTCAGCGCTAACAGAATCAGCTCCTCGGGATACCGGTCTTGATCCACCCAACTGGATATCGTCTCACACTCCATTGGAGATAGCGGACGTCCGAATTCCTTTTCGAAAATACTGAATAGATTTCGGCTTTCCTCTTCAGCCCCAAGTTGAGAAGGAGATGAGGGGGGCTTTCCGCCGAATCCACCCCCTGAAGCAGCTCGAGGTGCCGACGTTGCATAGCCACCTACGTGCTTATCTTGCTCATGCTCTTGTACAACTGTCGCTAGATAAGCACCAAGCTTTCCGTATAACCCTGAGAAATTGTAGCGTTCATAATGGATGTCTCTTAGCTCATCGTTGTCTCCATCGATGCTAATAAAACCTTCCTTCATAAGCTTCTGCAACTCTCCTGCTAGTACAGATATGCTACGGCCAGTTACAACCTGAAGCTCCTCAAGAGAAGGGAAGTCAATCCCTTCCACCTGCCTGAAAGAAAGCAGATGTATCAGCAGCATAGCTTCACTTCCGCTTAAATTCAGCTTCCGGTAATACTTCAGTAATGCGTAAGGTATGACGGCCATTCCGTTCTCCAGACCGAAGGAGACGCCTTCGCCCCAGGTACTCCATCCTTTGCCGTCCATGAACGTCCCCCTTCAAATATAAGAACTTATGGGTAGAGACGGTACAGTGTACGTGGGAATGGAATAGTCTCACGTACATGGTCAAGGCCACAGATCCAAGCTACAGTACGCTCAAGTCCAAGTCCAAAACCAGAGTGAGGTACAGATCCGTAAGTACGCAGATCCATGTACCATTTGTAAGAGTCCATCGAAAGATTATGCTCTTTGTAACGCTCTTCAAGCAGCGCAGGATCATCGATCCGCTGTGAACCACCAATAATCTCTCCGTAGCCTTCTGGAGCGATCATATCCGCACACAGTACGACTTCCGGACGGTTTGGATCTGGCTTCATATAGAACGCTTTGAAAGAAGCAGGATAATGAGTAATAAATACAGGTTTATCGTATGCTTCTGCGATTGCTGTTTCATGAGGTGCACCGAAATCATCACCCCAAGCAATATCTTCAAAGCCTTTATCGTTCAAGAACTTGATCGCATCGTCATAAGTAATGCGTGGGAATGGTGCTTTGATATTCTCCAGCTTGGAAATATCGCGACCTACCGCTTCCAACTCCGCACGGCAATTCTTCAATACAGATTGCACTACGAAGCTAATAAATTCTTCCTGAACCTTCAAGCTTTCTTCGTGATCTGTAAAGGCCATTTCTGGTTCGATCATCCAGAACTCAATTAAGTGGCGACGAGTCTTAGATTTCTCTGCACGGAAAGTTGGTCCAAAGGAATATACACGGCCTAGTGCCATTGCTGCAGCTTCCATATACAACTGTCCGCTTTGTGTTAGATAGGCGTCCTCATCGAAGTACTTCGTGTGGAACAAGTTAGTAGTTCCTTCTGCTGACGTTGGCGTCAGAATCGGAGGATCCACCTTTGTAAATCCACTCTCGTTGAAGAACTGTTGGATTGCACGAATAATTTCCGCACGAATTACCAGAACAGCCCGCTGCTTCGAGGCACGCAGCCAAAGGTGACGGTGATCCATCAAGAAATCTACGCCATGCTCTTTCGGAGTAATTGGATAATTCTCTGTAAGATGCAGGACTTCAATTCCAGTTACAGTCATTTCAAAACCAGATTGACTGCGAGGTTCCTCGCGGATAATTCCGGTCACATACAAAGAGCTTTCCTGTGTGAGGCTCTTAGCTGCATCCCATACCTCTTCAGGCACTTCTGATTTCACTACAACTCCCTGAATATAACCTGTACCATCGCGAAGCTGCAGGAACTGAATTTTACCACTGGAGCGCTTGTTGTTTACCCAACAACCGATAACAACACTCTCTCCAACATGTTCATTCACGTTCTTAATTACACTCTTGTTAGCCATGCCTTCAATCTCTCCTCTAATTTAGCCGTTAATTCCTTGCACAATACGGTGTGTATCACGTGCAATGACAAGTTCTTCGTTTGTCGGAACTACTAGCACTTGTACCTTGGAATCTTCCGTAGAGATACGACGTGGATCGCCGGAACGAACTTTGTTAGCTTCAGCATCCAACTCAATACCCAGGAACGTAAGGTTATTTAGCAGTTTCTCACGAAGCAATGAAGCATTTTCACCAACACCGGCAGTAAATACGATCGCATCTACACCGTTCATGGCAGCCGTATATGAACCGATATACTTGCGCAAGCGGTACTCATACATTTCAAAAGCTAGTGTGGAATTAGGCTCACCTTTTTCCATACCATCAATAATATCGCGCATGTCACTGCTTACGCCCGAAATCGCTAAGAGGCCACTATGTTTATTCAACATGGAGTTAACTTCTCCTACGGACAATTCTTCCTTGTTCATCACATAAGGGACAATTGCTGGGTCAAGATCGCCACTGCGAGTACCCATCATCAAACCTTCCAGAGGGGTCATACCCATGGAAGTATCCACGGACACTCCACCTTGAACTGCAGTTACACTACCGCCGTTACCGATATGACAAGTAATGATCTTCAGATCTTCCAGAGGACGCTCCAAGTACTCCGCAGCAGCCTTGCTTACGAAGTCGTGTGATGTACCGTGTGCGCCATAACGACGAACTTTATATTTATTGTACAATACTCTAGGAATAGCGTACATATAAGCTTTTTCAGGCATGGTTTGGTGGAATGCGGTATCGAATACAACAACCTGCGGTACACCTGGCATATTTACTTCAGAAGCCGTAATCCCCATCATTGCTGCTGGGTTATGCAGTGGTGCAAGGTCAAACAATTGACGAATTTTCGTTTTTGCGTCAGCATCCACAAGTGCGGAGGATTTGAAGAACTCTCCACCATGCACTACGCGGTGACCTACAGCATCAATTTCTTTAATAGATTCAATTACACCATGCTCTTTGTCTGTAAGACAAGCAAGGACTTTGCGGATCGCAGTATTATGTTCCAGAATTTCGCTTACTTCTGTCACTTCCGCTTTGCCAGTAGGTTTATGATTCAGAATGGAGGAATCCATCCCGATACGTTCAACCAAACCCTTAGCCAAAACCGATTCATCGGTCATGTTATACAGCTGATATTTCAAAGAAGAACTACCTGAGTTAATAACTAAAATATTCATACACGGTCACCATCCTTGTCGTACTTGAAGAAGCCTTCTCCTGATTTCATACCCAGTTGTCCTGCACGTACCATCTTCTTAAGAATTGTAGAAGGACGGTATTTCAGCTCTCCGTATTCACGGAACATATTTTCGAGTGCCGCAAGTACCGAATCCAGGCCAAATCTGTCAGCCATTTCAAGCGGTCCATATTGGAATTGATAACCAATACGCATAGCATCGTCAATATCCTGTGCGGAGGCAACGCCTTCTTGCAGCACATGCATGGCTTCATTGATAAACAAGCAAATGAGGCGTGATGTTACAAATCCTGGGGATTCATAAATCATTACACCTTTTTTCTCAACAATCTCATCAACAAAGGATTTTGTATCTTCAAAAGTAGCATCTGAAGTTTTCAGACCACGTACGATTTCTACAAGATCCACTTTAGCTACAGGATATATGAAATGCATTCCGATCACGCGTTCCGGATACATCGTAGAACTTGCAAGTTCAGTCAAGCTAAGTGTTGATGTATTGCTGGCAAGAATAATGTGGTTCGGGCATACTTGATCCAATTGATTCAAAATCTTTTTCTTTTCTTCTAAATCCTCAACAATGGTTTCGATAACCATGTCACAAGAGCTGAGCTCCGCGAAATGTGTCACTTTTTGAATGCGGCTAAGAATCAGCTTCTTCTCAGCTTGAGTGATCGCCCATTTCTCCAGTTGCTTATCTAGACTTGTCTCGATCATTTCGTAAGAGTAGTCCAGTTTCTCCGCGGTTTTCTCCACTAGTAATACATCCAGGCCTTTGGCTGCTAACATTTCAGCAATACCTTGTCCCATTGTGCCACCGCCGATGACACCTATTTTTTTGAAATTCATAAAAAAGTCTCCATCCTTTCAGGTATCTATACTTTTGTATTGTACCTTGTCTGTCGCAAAAATTTATAAAGCCCGACATATAATGATATCTTAGCATGCCTGAAAAGTAAAAAAAAATAACCAGCATAAATATTTATGCTGGTAAAAGGACGCTGTCACGAAATTGACATCGAAATTGCTCTCCAGAGAGTACTTCTTCCTTCATTAAAATGTCAAGAGAGTAATCAAATACATTTCGTTGCTTTTCAAGGTGCTCACGAGTGCGCGTCATCAGCTCATCCAATATCTTACTATTTTCCTTCATAAGCTCTTCAGTGGTAACCATTTCCAGCTTAGCAATACCCAGCGAAGTTAAACCTGACTTCATCATCGTTTCCACAATATTCAGCGCCTGATCGAAATCACCGCGTGAACCTGTGCTTCGTCCACCATAATACATTTCTTCAGCAGCTGCTCCACCAAGTGCAATCATAATCTGATCTTCGAGATAATCTTTGGTGTACAAATACTGCTCTTGCTGAGGATTATGTCGCACATAACCAAGGGCTTGCCCACGCGGAGTCAGCGTAACCTGACTAACGCTTCCGGGACGAAGGAGCTCTGCCATGATGGCATGTCCCAATTCATGAATGGCGACTCTCTTTTTCTCTTCGTGATTTGTTTCTCTATCCGTTTTTTCACCCATCATTACCTTGTCAATCGCCATCGACAGATGCCGCTGCTCAACTTTCGTCAAGTCCTCACGCATCATATAAATCGCAGCCTCATTCATGACACTTTCAAGCTGAGCACCGGAAAAGCCATAGGCTTCTTCAGCAATTTTGTCGAGACTCACATCTGGATGAAGAGGTTTATTCTTCGCATGCAATTCCAGAATCGATTTGCGGCCCTTTTTGTCAGGCATGTCCACTTGAATATGACGGTCGAAGCGTCCAGGACGTAGCAATGCCGAATCAAGCATTTCTTTCCGGTTTGTTGCAGCTACCAGTAGAATACGCGGTGTTTCGTTATTATAAATACCATCCATCTCAGTCAACAGCTGATTCAAGGTCTGATCATATTCACGCTGCTGTCCGCCTTCACGTTTACCGCCAATTACGTCAATTTCATCAATAAAAATAATGGCACTCTGTTTATTTTCCTTAACAGCACGGTTACGAGCATCCTTGAACAAATCGCGGATCCGGCCGGCCCCGACACCTACATACATTTCTACAAATTCACTGCCTGATGCAGCCACGAATACAGAGTTTGTATAATGTGCAGCTGCTCTGGCCATAAGGGTCTTACCTGTTCCTGGAGGGCCAGTGAGTAGAATCCCTTTCAAAGGGCGAATCCCAAATTTACTGATCTCCTCATGCCGGATCAAAAAATCAAGTGCCTCACGAAGCTCTTGCTTCGCATTATCTTGCCCACCTATTTCTTCAAAAGTGAGCTTTGAAGGTCCTTCCTTCTTGCGTTTCTTTCCAGCACCAGCGTTCACTGTAAGCCCACCACGCAAATGAGCAATTATAAGTAGTGCAGTGAGCATCCCAGCTGCTATAACAATCGGGAATATATTAATACCTAAAAAAGCCATGAAAATAAACAGTACAGGAATAAATCCGAGTAAAATTTCTTTAAGGTACTTAGGCATTATTCCATACCCCCAAGGTCGCAGGTTTTCGCGGCAAAATAATAAATTTGCTTTCTTTTCCATTACTCAAGCTTACGTACACATTGTTGTCGTCGATATCAGTAGATGCTATCACATCTTTAAATTCCGTATTTTGCTGTTTCAATCTATCAAGTTCTGTAGGTATAATCGTATATTTACGGCTCTCCATGGCTTCAGCTACAGAGAACATCGCTTTATCCCAGTAATCATCCAATAGTTCACTTGAATTTTGCTCCACATCGAGTTTAAGTTTACGTCCTTCAATCACTGATTTTCCTTCTTTGGATACATACGATACTAGATCACGTAAATTCGTGCCCGGCTGCAAATCAAGTTTCAAAGTGACCTCATCGCGGTTAATACTAATATGTGAAGTATTTACTCCCTCAAATCCGGTTACAATCTTTTGGAGCGGTTCCTGTAAAGCAAACTGACGATATAAAAAGAATCCTCCGAATAATAGCATAGCCGACAGTAGAGACGTTATCAGTACAGGTACAAGACGTAATTTCAAGAAACGTCCTCCTCTCAAAGATGAAAAAATGTAAACAGAATGATCCAAAGTCATAGCTGCTAAGAGCTCACCAGAGCCTGACGTTCTACTAACACTGTTCTAATTACAAACAGTAGTATATCACAGGTGTATATACTATATTGAAAAAAAGTGTGAAGATATTTAAAATTTTATTTTTTAATTCTTTCCATTTTATTTAATTTATTGATTTAATTCGACAAAAAAAGGGCTGTTACTCTTAAAATAACAGACCTTTTTTCGTATGAATCTTTAAATCGCAATATATAAATCCACTCTTATAGTATATCACAGTTCGTGTACTAATAGTATATCAAATAATATGTCATTTTAAAAAACAAGCGAACCATAAATGGTCCGCTTGTTTCTCTTATAATGCCTTTGTTTAATTTAGCGGCTAGGTAAACTGTAACCTTCACCCATTTGAGCCCCATCCGAGAACCGATAAAATTGATAATAATATCGACCGCTTTGTTTATAAAAAAGCTGCCAAGCATACTCCCCGTTATATACTCCTGGCAACAACCGCTCAATGCTGATGTCCGGAAGATCGGCTTTTATAAGGCTACGCATTTTCGCTTCAGAGGTCCCTTTACTTAGTTCTTCAGCATATACTGCGTCGGTTCCTTCAGCAAACTTCCCGTCTACAGTAAAACGTACCCAAACCATCAACTCGGTCCCGGCTTCATTCTTCCCTGTTAAGACCCAGTACACCGCATTTTCATCCCACACGGATTTCTGCGCTTTGGTTACCTCTGTCAGACCAGCACTGGTTTTAGCGACATCCTTAGCGATATCTCGCTCGTTCCATTGATCTTTCATAATATAAGCATAGAACTGGATAAGTCCAAACAGAAGGAGCAGAATCAGAACTGACCCCAGGAGGATCCATTTTTTCCTTTTCTTCAAGGTACAGCTCCCTTTCTAGTAATATATCTTTTTTGATTATATAACACACCTGTGTGTTTATCCAAAGTTTCATATCCAATTCAATGATCTAATTATCAGAAACACAAAAGGCTGTAACTTTGCAATCGCAGAAAGTCACAGCCTTTCAGTTATTCGTTATGATCTTAGACTACCGTTTAAGCAGTCCATCAAATGATTCTTGCGCCTTACGACGGATTGCTTCCTCATCTAGCGTTACACATTCTCCATGTTTTACAACCTGTTTACCATTCACCCATACATGCTCAACATCCTTGGCACTGGCAGAGTATACAGCATGAGACAACAGATCTGTGTGTGGTAGCAAATGCGGCTGGTCTATATCAATCGCGATAAAGTCCGCTTTCATGCCAACAGCGAGTCTACCCACATCATTTAAAAAGATAGACTTTGCGCCATACTCTGTAGCTATACGCAGCGCTTCCGGAGCTGGAACAGCCGTCGGATCACCACTTACACCTTTATGGATGAGGGCTGCAAGACGCATCTCTTCAAACATATCCAGGTTATTATTGCTTGCCGCACCATCTGTACCCAGTGATACCTTCACACCAGCCTTTAGAAGATCCGTAACCCGAGCCACTCCACTAGCCAGTTTCAGATTACTTCCTGGGTTATGAGACACGCCTACATCATGACGAGCCAGTATCTCGATCTCTTCATCATTCAAATGAACGCCATGTGCAACAATAGACGGACGTGTGAACATTCCAAGCTTCTCTAAATGCGCTACAGGCCGAAGTCCGTAATCCACCACATTCTGCTCCACTTCGCGTTTGGTCTCGGACATATGGGTATGCATCGGTAAATCCAAATCATGTGCCGCTTGAACAAACTTAACAAAGAAGTCCGGTGGGCAAGTATATGGGGCGTGTGGCGAGATCATCGTCGTAATTCTACCATCAGCCTTACCATGCCAATTTCGTGCAAAAGAAATCGCTTCCGCAAGCTTGTGATTTTGTACTTCCTCTGGGCATAATCCGATTACGCCTCTCATCAGTACAGAACGAATGCCTGATAATTCGACTACCTCTGCTACTCGATCCATATGATCATACATATCCAAGAAGGTTGTAGTACCACCTTTTAGCATTTCCAGTACCGACAAGGAGGTTCCCCAGTATACATCTTCTCCAGTGAATTTCGCTTCCATCGGCCACATCTTCTCTTGAAGCCACACCTGAAGTGCTAAATCATCTCCATAACCACGAAGCAATGACATTGCCGCATGGCCATGTGTGTTTACCAGACCTGGCATAAACAGCAGACGACTGCCATCAACAACTTGTACATCATCTTCCATTAAAGGCTCTTCTTTTCCTATGTAAGTGATCAAATCATCTTCAATAGTCATATATCCATTCAGAACCGGCTCATCCGTTCCCGGAATAAGAAAACGCCCGCCCTTAATAATCGTTTTACTGCTCTTCATTTCCGGTTTCTTCCTTTCCGTCTTTCAAATAATAAGCAAGGCTTTGCAAATCCGTTGTAAAATCGGCAGCATGAACCCGGATATTCGATGGTGTTTTTAGAATCACTGGTGCAAAATTCAAAATCGCCTCAATGCCAGACTCAATGAGAATATCTGCTACATTCTGCGCTTCTGAATCAGGCACAGTAATGATCCCAATTCGAATACCTTGCTCACGAACCGTCTGACCAAGCTCCTCCATCGGTTGAACGGTAAGAGAGTTAATTTTCCGCCCTACCTTAGGTGCATAGGAGTCAAATATAGCGGTAATCTTCATAGTATCTTTCAGATAAGCATTGTAATTAGATAATGCATGTCCAAGGTTACCGGCACCTACTAAAGCCACATTCAATTGTTGATCCAGCTTCAGAATATGACGGATTTTTTCAATAAGATAAGTTACGTCATACCCGATACCTTTTCTACCAAAGTCTCCAAAATAAGCTAAATCTTTACGAATTTGAGCAGGATTCAAATCAAGTTTTTGTCCTAGTTCTTGTGAGGAAACGGTTAATATTTCACGTTTCTGGAGATCATTCAGGAAACGCAAGTACACAGGAAGTCTGCGAACAACGGCTTCTGATATTTTATCCGATTTCATAATTTACCTCCTAATTTAAGTGATATTCTGTTCAAATCCTATCGAAATTTCTGCACCTCGTCTCAATGAAGAGCGGTATTCTTATACCGCCCTTCATTGTAGAGTGATTAATTAGAGGGAAGACGCCCTTTTCAAGAAACGCCTCCGTCCTCCAACCACTCCGCTATTCGAGGAACCATTTGATCCGTAAGCATATGCTCCATTTTCGGGCCAGGCAACGAATACAGGAAATACTTCCCATAGTGAGATTCGATCACCCTTGTGTCATACACAATAACAATACCCCGATCCTGCGCTGTCCGCACCAGTCTTCCAAATCCTTGCTTAAAGCGGATAACTGCCTGAGGAACAGACAACTTCATGAACGGATTCTTCTTCTGGGCTTGTAATAACTCAGACTTCGCTTCCGCTAGGGGGTGATTCGGCGGTTGAAATGGAAGCCTCACGATAGCCAAGCATGTTAATGCTTCACCCGGAATATCTACACCCTCCCAAAAGCTGCTTGTTCCTAACAGCACAGAGGCTGCACTGTCCTGAAAACGGCGGATCAGCTTACTACGGCTGCCCCCCTCCACGCCTTGACCTAGCACCGTGATCTCTTGTGAGGCTAGAGCCTCTTTCAGAGGATCATAAACCTGGCGTAGCATCTTGTAAGAAGTAAACAGGACAAGCATCCGCCCACGTGTTGTAATAGCTGCTTCTGCTAGTGACTGTACGAGTGTATCGACAAATCGGGCATCGCCTACACTCCCCTTCACACTTGGGAAATCCCGCGGAATAACTAACAGCGCCTGCTCCCGATACTTAAAGGGAGAAGGCAGGAGTGATGTCATCAGACGCCCCTCTTCCGCAGCTTCATTAAGTCCGAGATTATCAATCATAAACTGGAAAGATTTATCCACAGAGAGTGTCGCCGAAGTTAGTACGATACTTTTCTTCTTGTCGAAAAACAGCTCCTTAAGCTGATTACTAACATCAACAGGAACGGCATACAGCTGTAGCGATTTACTGCGATAATTTCCATTCGCCTCCAGCCAATATACTACATTCTCATCATTTAATCCCATAAAAAACCGTACTTGCTCACGTATAGAAGCTAAATCCTTAAATAAGCCGCTAATATCGGTAACTAGGCTATCTGAGGAAGATTGTCCTTCTTGATCTCGCATCTCATTAAGCATTTTATCACCTTTACGGATAATTTCGCTTAATGTCAGATTCATAGTATTCTCTAAAGCAACCAATTCATCCCAATCTTTCGGTTTACGGGTAGGAAGTAGCCGCATGACTAACTGGCCGGCTTCTCCCGCCGCTGCATCGCTGCGTTCCGGCAAGAGGCTGAATAGTTTATCACTAAGCAGATCCCAGGTTTCTTTTACGGTAAGAAGGTCCGGATAGATTCTATCGATCACTCCGCTCCATTCAGAAGCTTCCTCACTGCCTGATGACTGAAGCATTTGGCGAAGTGTAGGAAGTTGGCCATTTCGACTATCCTTATAAAGACGCGATAGTGTATGTGCCACCGTGAAATGCTTCATATGCATGCCTAAATGCTTGCCAGCCACGTCCTCCAGATGATGGGCCTCATCTATTACAAGATGTTCATAAGCCGGAAGTAGTTGATGCCCAGCCTTAACATCTGCGAAAAGCTTAGAGTGGTTCGTAATGACCACGTCTGCAATACCAGCTTCATGCTTAGCCCGATGATAATAACACTTACGGAACCAAGGACACGAGCGACCCAGACAAGAATCGGTATCGCTTGCCACCGTCTCCCAAAAATCTCCGCCACGTCCACTTAGATTGAGCTCTTCGTCATCTCCTGATTCACTTTGTGTCAGCCAAACGATCATCTGAGCCGCAGTAAGCGCATCTTCCCTCGGACTTATAAAGTCTTTTTTATTAATTTTATGTTCGAACTTACGAAGACACAAATAATGCCCTCTGCCCTTAAAAATTGCAGCTTTAAATGGAAAAGGAACTACCTGCGTTAACAAAGGAATATCACGCTCACGCAATTGATCCTGCAGATTAATAGTATGAGTGCTGACCATGACTTTTTCATTAGTGCGTACGCTTTGGTATATGGCAGGCAATAAATAACCAAGGGATTTACCGGTTCCTGTCCCTGCTTCGATCAATAGATGCTTGTCTTCGGCAAGTGCCGTCATCACCTCATTGATCATAATATCCTGAGCTTCTCGGCTTTCATACTGTGGCAAAGTTTCCTTAAGTCGTTTCGTTACTTCATCCATATAATCTGTAAAAGATAAATTGTGTAGTGGATTCTCAGCATGCTCGTCTCGAGGTGGAGCTAATTCGTTCCAGTCTCCTACAGCAAGCGCTAATTGACGATAGAAAGTCAGATCACCTTCGGGCTGAAGCGTCTCCGCTTCCCGTTCACGCAGTAGACCATCAAAATACCAACCCAGATCACTATCCTCTTCCGTAAACAGCTCACAGAGTCTCTGAATCGTCAGCAGAGGCAAATCGTAGAGCTCCTCCAGACATTTCAGCAATACAAGAGCAGTTGCGAGTGCATCACTGTCTGCCTGATGCGGACGATCGTGCGTCACTCCAAAATGTGCACTAACTGATCCTAGTTGATAGGATGTGAGGGAAGGAAAGCAGATTTTCAGAAAATCAATCGTATCTAAAATCCGCCCTTGAAATGGTAAATACCCACATCGGTCTAAAGCATTTTGCAAAAAATGGAAGTCAAATGCGACATTATGCCCTACAAGCACAACATCATCCAAGAGTGGGACAAGCTCCATCATCATCTCATCCAGCTCAGGTGCATCCTTTACATCATCATCGGTAATCCCCGTTAGACCAGTTATAAAAGGAGGTATCGGCGTTCCGGGCTTGACGTAGGAACCATATACCCGGGAGATGGACCGGTCTTCTTCTATAATTGCAAGGCCAACCTGGATAATTTCACCCACGGATTGGGTTCCCGTTGTTTCAAAATCAAGCACGGCAAATTTCATTATAATTCTATTCCCTTTCAATTGAGACTCTTAATCAGCATAACAGAAGTTGCGAAAAAAGGCGATGCACACCACTGGTACAGGGGATGCATCGCTTGAATGAAAATGCGGAATAATAAACCGTAAACGTAATAATTTACAATAATGAAACAAGCTGATTTCCGAAATGAAGCTTACCTCCTCGGCGGCGGCAAACCTCCAAATTAACGGTTGGTTCAGGAAGTGCCGGGTCAAGTTGCAAAGAAAGGCCAAACAGCTCCTGCGCTTCATTGAACCGTTCTTGAGAGGCCCTGATGCAACCTAAAGCGTTATAAACCATTGCCTTCAGCTTGGTTTCCCGTATCAAACCGAGCATATGGTTCAGATGATTCCAAGCAGCTTCCCCCTCCCCTTCCTGCAGGTAAGAGATAGCTAAATATAATCGAGCAGCCAAGCTATCCGGATATTGCACAATAACTTCCTTAAACTGTTCAATACATTTTCCATACATCAGCAGCTTATAATACCCCTGACCTCTAACAAAAGTATCCATGCACAGCTCGGGTGCTTCCTGTTCTGGCACTTCCTCTTCAACCACAGTCGTAAAATCTACACTTTCACGAAAGTGACTTAGCTTCTCTGCAAAGGCCAGCCATTCATCCATCACTTTATCACTAAGTCGATGCAGCATATTATAATTGCATAAAAGCTCATTCCGGCGGGCACCCTCCGCTGTAGGGTAATCTGTAACGATCTCCTGAAGCACCTTGTTCATTTCAGCAAACAAATGTTGAAACATGGGCTATCCCCCCTTACTGAAGATGAAATCAGTTCAGCTTGCCTGACTTCATTTTCTGCGAGAACGGGGTCTTTCATCCCTGCCATTCATTACATGGCGTAAGTCCATAATTTAAGCGATTGTAGCATGCAATTCATGATCAGCCAGCTTCACTGGTCTGTTGTTCTCATCCACGAATACCACCGTTGGCTTATGCGACTCCAGTTCTTCCGAAGACAACATCGCATACGAAATAATAATTACTGTATCTCCCGGTTGAACAAGACGTGCAGCTGCACCATTTAGGCAGATCACACCACTGCCGCGAGGCCCTGGAATAACATAAGTTTCTAACCGTGAACCATTATTGTTGTCCACGATCTGCACTTTTTCATTCTCAAGAATATCTGCCGCTTCCATTAAGTTCTCATCAATGGTAATACTTCCCACATAATTCAAATTCGCTTCTGTCACCGTCGCACGGTGAATTTTGGATTTCATCATATGTCTAAACAAGAGCGGCAACCTCCTTTGGAATAAATACATTATTGTCAATTAATCGCGTTCTGCCAAACTTCACGGCAAGCGCTATAATAATTTCCCCATTTACATCCGTTAATAAAACTTCGTTCTCTAAGCCTTCCAGATTAGGGAAAGTCAGTATTTCCGCATAATCAATGACCGCCAAAGGAGAGCTGGAAATAACCGAGGTCAACAATTCCCGCACTTCAGCAACGGTTGTTACTTTTCCTTCTTCAATAGACTGACGTGCTTCACGCAAGGAACGAGATAACACTAGAGCTTGAGAACGTTCCTCTGGAGATAAGAATACGTTACGCGAGCTAAGTGCAAGTCCATCTCCTTCACGAACGATAGGGCAAGGTACAATTTCAACATTCATATTCAAATCAGATACCATTCTGCGGAGCACAGCTACTTGCTGAGCATCCTTTAGCCCGAAGAAAGCATAATCTGGCTGCACGATATTGAATAGTTTATTAACAACTGTTGTCACGCCATTAAAATGCCCTGGACGCGAAGCCCCACAAAGTCGAGTGGTAAGCTCTGATACCGAGACAGTAGTCCGGGTAGGCTGCGGATACATTTCTTCCACACTGGGGATAAATACAATATCGACACCTTCGCGTTCCGCAAGCTCCAAATCACGCTCTTCATCGCGCGGATAGGAATCATAATCCTCATTCGGTCCGAACTGCAGCGGGTTCACAAATATGCTCATAACGACCGTGTTGCTCATTTCTCCCGCCCGCCGAAGCAGACTGGCATGTCCTTCATGCAGGTATCCCATGGTTGGAACAAACCCAATCGGGGTATGTCCACCTTGTCTCATATATTCCAAAGCTTCGCGAAGTTGCTTAATGCTTCTGACGACTCTCATCTTATTCCCCATCCTTTCCGGCACCGCCGTATAAAGATTCCAGAACGGTTTCATCTGCTTTAAAAACATGACCTTCATCTGGGTACGAGCGATCCTTCACTTCTTGCACATATTGGCTGATACCCTCACGAATCAGGCTACCCACATCTGCGTAGGTTTTGACAAAACGTTTCTCACGGTAGGGTGAGGCATAACGCAACAAATCATGGAAAACCAATACCTGTCCATCACAATAACGACCTGCACCAATCCCAATGGTCGGAATGCTCAGTGCCTCAGAAATTGCTTGTGCTACTTCTTCTGTCACCAGCTCCAGTACCACTGCAAAAGCACCTGCTGCTTCAAGGGCCTTAGCTTCATCCATCAGACGTTTTGCATCTTTGGCGTCCTTACCTTGAATGCGGTAGCCGCCAATCATATTTACCGATTGTGGTGTAAGTCCAATATGCCCCAGCACAGGAACTCCCGCAGCTACAACCGCAGTAACTGTCTCGCAAATTTCGAGACCGCCTTCCATTTTGACGGCATGAGCCCGCCCTTCCTGCATCAGTCTGCGCACACCCCGCAAGGTTTCATCTATACTTCCGTGGTAGGTCATAAATGGCATATCTGCCACAATGAATGTTTTTTGTGCGCCCCGAGTTACCGAACGAGTGTGGTAGACCATATCGTCAATCGTAACAGGTAAAGTTGTATCATATCCAAGTACCACATTTCCCAGGGAGTCACCCACCAGAATAAGATCGATACCGGCTTCTTCAGCAAGTAGAGCCGATGGGTAATCATAAGCAGTCAGCATGCTTAACCGCTCACCATCTGCTTTCATTTTTTTCATTTTCACAATATTAAGTGCTTGTTTGTTTGCCATTTCTCTCTTCGTCCTCCTTTTTGAAATTACATCCCCGTAAAAATCGCAACAAAAAAACCTTTTAGCAACGATTTGCTAAAAAGGTCCGAAGGGCAAAAAAGAGTCACTCGCGATCGTCCCTTCTGTCTCGGTCCTTACGGCTCAGAGCAGAATCCAACGTAACCGTCTAACGCAGTTATGAAGGTGATTCCAATAATAAAACCATTATAAGTACATCAGATCAAGAGTACAGTTCGCAAAACGATACCGCCTCTGCCCCATAGTATAACAAAAAGGACTCGGAAATACACGAAAAAAATATGACAGGGGATGACACCCTGTCATATAAAAAAGATTTATAATAGCTCGATTTCACCTGAGCATACGCTAGAAATCTCTCCTGTGCTGTTTTTAAGGATTAGTCCACCTAACTCATCCAAACCTACCACAACGCTTTCAGAGCGTCCCTGAGGGCTATTCAGAGCGATTTGGCGACCCAAAGTAACTGACATCGACTCCCACAGCTCTTTGATAGGTTTAAAACCTTGTTCCATGTAAAGATTGAAATGCAGCTCTAACTCATTCAGTACAGCTCTTACCAGCTCCGAACGGTCAATAGGGACACCGCCCCGCTGAATCCGAAGAGAAGTCGCTACTTCCTTCAGATGATCAGGATAATCGTCTTCAGTCAAGTTCGCAGAAATTCCAATCCCGGCGATGCAATAATGAAGCTCTCCTTCTCTTAGCGAAGACTCGAGCAAAATTCCACATATCTTTCGACCGCCCGCAAGCAAATCATTTGGCCATTTAATCCCGGCGTCTACTCCGGTTACACGGCGAATTGCCTTACAGACTGCAACCCCAGCAAGCAGTGTTAACTGAGGAGTCTGTAACAAAGGTAAATTCGGACGCAATACAATACTCATCCAAATGCCTTTGCCACGAGGAGAAAACCATTTCCTACCCATTCGCCCTCTAGCACCGGTCTGTTCTTCAGCGATTACGGTTGTTCCTTCTGGTGCACCGTTTTCCGCCAATCGTTTGGCTTCCTCCTGAGTAGATACGACAGACTCCAGGAGCTGAACTCTGTCTAGCCAATTCGAATCAGAAGCTTTCTGCTTCAACCCGGTTAGCGACAGCGCTTTTTCATAGCTCATGTCCATCCATCCTTTTTGCTTCAAGCAGCAATTCTTGTTTATTGTTAAGAAGATCTCCCGAAGCAGTCGCCTGCAGAAGTGCACTCAGCATATTGCCAAGCCAAGGTCCTGGACGTTTCTCAAGCGCTTTCGCCAACTCATTGCCTGTAACAGCAAGCTCCGATAAGCTCTTAAGCGGCATCTGTGAGATCCAGTCTCTTGCAGCTTGCAAATGGATCAAGCCATTTACAAGCTCTGGCGCCGCTGGGGTAGTGACAGCGGGTGAAATCTCTGAAACCGCTGGCGGGTTCGCAGCGGGAAGGCCACCTGCTGGCAAGATCGCCAGCAGCGAGAGCCACCCTTCGGCGGCTTCCACGCCGAAGGTCAGCACGGCGGCGATCCAGCGCCGCCGCAGTAGATCCGTGCCGCCCGGTTCCCCTGGCGGCACAGCCTCCAGGGCAGCGGTCCAAGCTTCGCGGACCCGCAGCACCTGGACGACGCTAGTACGCGTCGTCCCAGAGAACGTCCATGCCCGCAGCAGCTCATCGGCCTCCTGGGCCGACTGCTTCAGGGCATGGAGGAGAAGCGCCCACCGCAGGTGGGCGCTCTCCAGTTCCCCTATCCCGGCCGTTAAGGCGGCAGCAGCCGCCAGATCGGTTCCGGTCCAGGGGAACGGGGCTTTGCCGCGCGCGAGCAGCTCGCAGCGCGCGAGCATAGCAAGGCCGCGCCGAGGATGCGGCCCCTCTACGATGCGGTCCAGCTCCGCGCGGACACGCTCTACAGCAATATGCGCCAGCTTATCTCGCTGGCGCAGTAGCCCCCTCCACGTATTCTTAGCGATGGAGAAATCTAACACCGATGCGAAACGAACGCAGCGAAGCATGCGAAGCGCATCCTCATCGAACCGTTCCTCAGCATCACCCACACAGCGGATCACACGGAGAGCTAGATCCTTCTCGCCTCCGAAGGGATCAATCAAATCTCCACCCAGCCCGCAGCATATCGCGTTAATCGTAAAATCACGACGACGAAGATCTTCCTTCACATCACTAACAAATTCAACATGGTCCGGACGACGATGATCGACATAGCCGCTTTCAGTTCGGTATGTCGTCACCTCAATTCCATGCCCATCCTGAAGCACAGTGACCGTCCCATGTGCTAGCCCTGTCGGAATACTGCGTGCGAAAATGGCTATCACTTCCTCCGGCACTGCTGAAGTTGTAATATCCATATCATGCACTGGCCTACCCAATAGCTCATCGCGAATGCAGCCTCCAACCCAAAAAGCCTCATGGCCGTTTTGCGTTAGCTCAGAAATTACATTTTCCGCCGCAAGAGCCATAGCAGATGGCGCCATTTTCCATTTCATTACGAACTCCTTACCCCCTGACTGTATCCAGTCTAGGTACCTTGCGCCCGAGCACACGGTAATATATATCCTCATACTGACTTGTAATCGAATCCTTACAGAAATCTTTGCAGGCCGTTTCCAGACAAGCTTGTCTGAACTGCTCCACCATGCGATCATCCGATAGGAGTTTGATTGCATATTTCGCCATAGTTTCTGTATCACCAATTGGAGCAATGAATCCTGTCTTGCCATGTTCTATGAGCTCCGGAATGCCTCCGGTTTGAGAACCTATAGTCGGAACACCACAGGCCATCGCTTCCAGGGCGACCAGACCAAAGCTTTCCTTCTCAGAAGGTAACAGAAGAAGATCAGCCAACGAAATAACTTGAGCAATCTCATCCTGTCTTCCTAAGAAGCGGACTTTATCATCCAGACCCATTTCACTGATCTTAGCTTGAATCTTAGGAAGATCTGGCCCTTCGCCAACAAGCAGCAGACGTGAAGGGATTTCACGATTCACTTTAGCAAAGATATCGACAACATCGCTTACCCTTTTAACTGGGCGGAAGTTACTGATGTGCATCAAGATCTTCTCCTCAGGAGAAGCAAAATCTTCTCGCAGATTCGATACATCCCGTGGATAATAGACACGATGATCAACGAAGTTATAAGTGAGGTCGATCTGGCGCGTAATATCCAGCACTTCTCGTGTTTCTCTAATGAGATCCTTCGATACGGCTGTTACGGCATCACTTTCATTAATTCCAAGACGGATTAGATCTTTTAGCGATTCATCCTGTCCAAGTACCGTAATATCAGTGCCATGCAAAGTCGTTACAACTTTTATATCATTACCAAGCATCTGCTTAGCAAGGAAAGCACAAACAGCATGCGGAACGGCGTAATGAACATGCAACAGATCTAAATTCTGCATTTTGGCAACCTGAGCCATCTTCGTAGCAAGTGCTAAATCATAAGGAGGATATTTAAATACATAATAATCATTAACCTCTACCTCATGATAAAATATATTTTTCTGGAATTTCCCTAACCGAAACGGAATGCTGTGTGTAATAAAATGAACTTCATGTCCCTTCTCGGCCAAGAGTTTTCCTAATTCAGTCGCTACTACGCCTGAGCCGCCAAGAGACGGATAACAAGTGATGCCTATTTTCAAACGATCCATATTCCGTCCCCTTCTATACCTTATATAGTTTGATCCCCTGCAGTAAACAGATCTACTGCATAGGGAACTTTTGTTGCAAATCCTTCCGCATAGGGAATAAGTCTCCGCTGTCCAAGCAACATGTCTCTGGAACGAACACGTTCAATATAACCTTCCGTTAGCGGTGTGGATACAGCATCGGCACCGAGCGGCTTGGTGAACTGGGAGCGATAGCAGGACAACGCCTGCTCCTTCAGCCCATATTGTTTAGTAACATCTACAATAAGATCCGTACGTCCTAAATCATTTATAAAATAAAAAAACAGCTGAGGAGCCGGAACTGCCGGCTTGTCCGGCATATATTTACGTAGTTTAGCATTAAAAACAGCCTCTTCTACTAGCTTACTGCACGCAATATGATCCGGATGACGATCTTCCCAATAAGGAGCAAAAACAATCGCAGGAGCAAACCGGCGAATTTCGGCTGTCACAGCGGCCACATGCTCTTCTGTTATAAACAGCCCTCTGTCAGATAAACCCAAATTCGTCCGCACAGACACGCCAAGCAGATCAGCAGCTTGCTGTGCCTCTTCCTTGCGTAGCTCTACAGTACCGTTCGAGGACATTTCCGCAGCTGTTAAATCGCACAGACCTACTTTTAGTCCTGCAGCGGTATGCTTCGCAATCGTACCTGCCATTCCGATCTCCGCATCATCCGCATGAGCCCCAAATACAAGAATGTCCAGCTTCATTCATCAACACCTGGTTTGTATTTATGGACGAGTTCACGCCAAGCAAAGTCACCGCGATCAATCGCCTTCACAAGCACCTCAGCTGTTGCGATATTCGTTGCTACAGGGATACCATATACGTCACATAGACGAAGTAAAGCTGTAATATCTGGTTCATGTGGCTGTGCCATTAATGGGTCGCGCAAGAAAATAATAAGATCCAATTCATCTTGGGCTACCATTGCCCCAATTTGCTGATCTCCACCCAATGGTCCTGACATATAGCGATGAATCTTCAAGCTAGTCACATCCATGATCCGTTGGCCAGTAGTCCCCGTAGAAAATAGTTCATGACCTACAAATACATGCTCATAGGCTAATACAAAATTTACGATTTCATCTTTTTTACGATCATGTGCAATAAATGCGATCTTTAACATGGTGTTCTCCCCTGTCTATTCTATAAAGTGCTCAAATCCATAGATCAAGCCAGTATATCCCATAACCTTTTGAATACCCATCTTAACGCCTGGCATATAGCCTGCTCGCTCATAAGAATCATGCCGGATTTTTAAGGATTGTCCGAACCCACCAAAAATCACTTCTTCTTGGGCAAACACACCAGGAAGACGGACACTATGTATCCGGAATCCATTATAGTAACCCCCGCGCGCACCCTCAATCGTTTCTTCTTCTTTAGGGTTTCCTTGACGAAGCTCTTCCCGTACTTCTGAAATCATCTCTGCTGTTTTGACTGCAGTCCCGGATGGAGCATCCAGTTTTTGGTCACCATGATACTCGATAATCTCCAGATGCGGAAAGTATTTTGAAGCTTGAGCCGCAAATCTCATCAACAGAATAGCCCCTATAGAGAAGTTTGGAGCAATAAGTCCACCTATCCCCTGGTCTTGACACTGCTTGTCCAGTTCCACAATTTGCTCCGGTGTGAATCCGGTTGTACCGATAACCGGACGCACTCCATATTTAATGGCTAGCACTGTATTCATATACGCGGATTGTGGTGTAGTGAAATCGACCACAACATCTCCGTTGCTTCCCGCGAGGGCAGCCTCAAGATCTGAAGTTACAATAACTCCTGAGTCTTCGAGACCTACCAGACGGCCTGCATCGATATCCATCGTTGAACGATCTACCGCAGCCGCTAGCTCCAACTCTTCGTCCTGCAGCACAAGTTTAACAACCTCTTTACCCATTCTCCCGCCTGCTCCGGATACGATAACTCTGATCTTGTTGCTCATATCTTTTCATCCTCGCTTTCACTAGTTATATAGTTACTGCATATACGATTGTATGGATTTCTGAAGGTCTACCATTAATTCTCGCAAGCCAGAATCATCCGGATGTAAAGAAATCACTTCTTTCAAGGCGGCCATAGCCTGCATATGTTCATTCACCCGACTATGTGCGATGGCAAGCCATACATAAGCATCCCCATATAATGGATCAAGGGTGATGGCCTCTTTGAGTAGCGTAATCGGATGATACGGGTTACGAGTTTTGTTATCTTCATCTTCTATCAACCGCTTAGCTTCCTGTACATGCATCATAGCTTGAAGATGCTGTAGATGTAGACTATACTCAGGTTTGCTGCCATCTAACTTCATAGCCGCCTGAGCATGAACTAAAGCTTTATCTAGCATACCACTGCGGGCATACGTTATGGAACAACGATATCTGACTTCAGCATCAGCCGGACTTGCTGCAATCGCGGCTTCAAAGCATACAATAGCTTCTGCAAAGTCACTACGCAATATAGAGCGATAGGCTTCTCTTACATAATCCCTTTGATCCATATCCTCACCATCCTCACGGCTAAATCCCGTTCGTTTGGTACAGCATATGTTATAGAGGCCTAATCGGTGTCTTTTGGTGTCCAACGACCAGCGTCTCGGGTATTAAACTTATGCATGACCTTATTATGTGCTTCAGTCAGATCAATCCCAAGAGAATTTGCAAAACAAACAGTAATAAACAAAATATCTCCCAGTTCAAGCTCTATAGAATTCTCTGCTTCATCAGACTTCTTCGGCTTCTCACCGAATTCATGATTGACTTCCCGCGCCAACTCTCCGACTTCCTCGGACATGCGGGCTAACATAGACAGCGGACTGAAGTACCCTTCTTTAAATTGCGATATATAAGCGTCTACTTCACGCTGAATGTCACCAAGACTTTTGTCCATAAAATGTATCTTTGCCCCCTCTGTATATCTTGCCTTCTGTTTGCCCCTATGTTATCGTAAAGACGTTTTGAAGACAAATCTTTTTTGAATATTTTAACACCTGCAAGAAAAGGTATACTTATTATAGGAAAAGAAAAACTGCCTTAACAAGGCCTAACGAGGGATTCCATGAATTCAAACAAGGTAATTTCAATCAGCAAAACAGTTGCCCCTATCATGCTCGGAACCGCAGTATATGCATTCGGACTACTGTATTTCATCATTCCCAGTCAACTAATGGAAGGCGGCGTAACGGGAATCACACTGCTGCTTAATTATGCCTTTGACATTCCAATCTTTTTAACAACACTGCTAATCAATCTCCCATTGTTTCTGCTCGGTTGGAAAGTCCTAGGCGGCCGCCAAATTGTATACACAGGGGTAGGAATCGGATCTTTGTCCCTTTTCTTGTGGATCTTCGAAAGATTGATCTCTGCTGGATGGATTGTCCCTTTCAGTACCGAACATGACTTTATTCTTGCTGCACTATACGCAGGGGTAACACTTGGAACCGGGCTTGGGATTGTGTTCCGTTTTGGTGGCACTACAGGTGGCGTAGACATTGTGGCAAGAATTCTGGGACGGAATTTCGGCTGGAGTATGGGGCAGATTATTCTGGCCATCGACATTTTCATTATCGGCTCTTCCATCTTCTATATTCCCAAAGAAAAAATTCTATACACACTCGTTGCAGTGTTCATCGCATCGCGTGTCATCGATTTTATCCAGGAAGGCGCATATGCCGCCAAAGCATTTACAATCATTAGTGATGAGGCACCCCAAATTGCTGATCTAATAACTGCTGAACTAGAACGAGGTGTAACACTCATCCCTGCAATCGGTGCGTATTCTAAGCAAGCCAAACATATGGTGTACTGTGTAGTTTCAAGGCAGGAAATTCGCCGTCTTAGTTTACTGGTCAAATCGATTGATCCGCACGCGTTCGTAATTATTAGCGATGTGCACGACGTACAAGGCGAGGGATTCAGAGAAACATAAAATATCCCCACAAAGTGGGGCCTTGCTTCGATACGTACTCAGGTACTTTGCGGGGGCCCCAAATATATAAGTTTTGATTCGTTAAAAAAGGAGCGGGGGATTCTACCCCGCTCCTTTTACTTATTTATATAACCATTCCACTAAATTGGTTTGAAGTTCTGATTCTCTCCACGGTACTTACGATAACCCGCATAAGCTAATACAGCGATAATAAATCCTGCGGCTAGTCCTCCCCAAATCCCAAATTCTTGTGAGGCCAGGGGTACTGACAAAGCCGGCTCATCCTTCTCTTTTCCGAACATTACCCGCACAGTATCCTGACCATAAGACACAATTTCAAGTAACCGGGCCCGTTCGATTTTTTGTGAGGAAGAAGGAATGCCTGCGGCATATGAGAGCCAAGAATCAAATGTATTTACAACTTCAGGTTTCCGAGAGACGATCACCGCTGGCCGGATATTTTCATACCTGCCCTGTAGCCTCTCTACAGCCGTTTTCCATCCCGCCAGATCATTTGTAGCGCCACTTTGCTCCATCGCATTTAAATCCTCGCGAATTAGCTTATAATACTGAAGCCAAATGGGTTGTCCGGGTTGATTCAGACTGTTGGCAGCTAATCGTAACCTGGTAGCTGTAGCCTCCAATTGCTGCTGAGATACTTTTGCACTTGCCACAGCAGCCTTCAGGTCCATAATGACCCCTGACAACGCATTAATGCCCTCTACAGAGGTCATTCCTTCAAAAGAAGAGGACACTATGATCCTAGAGATCTCTTCGGTCTCTTGTCGGACCTTCATCACATCCCCTTCCAAGACATACCCATACAATGCCTCAGCGGCTTGTTCTAGCTGCTGTGCTCCAGTCTTTCCACTCATCACTGTCAAACCGTCGCCCGAACTAACGTCGGCGCTTTGCTTCGAAACCTTGCCAGAACCTTCACCAGCATTCCCTTGCGCTGCTGAAGCTTTTTCAACATTCATGCTGGTCAATAACCAACAAAACACTAGAATAACCAACACATAATATCTCCCTCGGAGCATGAGACATCCCCCTCCTACCTAAGAAGAAACGACGTTGTCGTCTTTATTAGACGATTTTCGTTTCTCGTAAAATTATAAGGATAAAGTATAGGATAAAACTTATACTTCTTATAATTCTAAATGTATGGCAGGCGGACAAGGGTTAGAACTGCTTACTAGAACCTGTTCTTAAACTGATAGATAGAGTCTACTGATCTTTGTCTACTACTAAACAACCAAGCAACAATTACACTAAACACCGTTAGCGCCATCGTGAAATATTGCACCTGTGTGACATCATCATTCAGTACAGAAGGTAACCATGGGTATATTCCATAGGAATAGTCCAGCATATCGTTAGCAAGGGTCCAGAACAGCGCTAGCGGAATCATTTTGCGGAAAGAAAAGAATCGTGCATAGATCAAGGCTTCTACCGCCATCCCCAAATGAGAGATCACCAGCATCCAGTCTTTCCAAACTAGAATGTCTCCTTGATAACCTCCAGCAAAAATCATACTTACTGCCCAAATCCCATACTTCACAGACGTCACAACCGCTAACGCCTCTATAAGCTCCCTTACATTGTTTCCCGTATAGCTTTTTGGAGGAAAGAGCATTAGCAACAGCGCCAAGGTAAAGAACAAGCTTGCGGTTGGACTATCTGGAACAAACGGGAGCAGCCAAAGCGGAAAGTTAGCCGCCGTGAACTCCAATTGATTGCCATACCATATGTAGCCATAAATGGTACCGAGAAGATTCACAATAAATAACAACCAAATGATTCCTCGGTGCTTAAACAGTTTATCAAGAACGGACATACAGATCATTAACCTCCCAAGTAGTGGCAACTTTACATTTAGACATACAAAAACCTGACCGCAGTTTCGATCAGGTTTTGCGTTATTTTTATTTTACTGTTCGCTTTTTTGTTTGGCAAGCCAGTCTGCCAAGGCATCAATGTCTTGATCCGAAAGCCCCGCTCCCAGAGCAATATCATACATCTTCGGCATCTGTCCTTGACCCTCTTTTATAATAGTAAGGATTGCTTCTTTATCATGGGTGTCCCCAACGCCGCGAAGTGAAGGCCCGCCTGCCCCTTTCAAATCCGCCGCATGACAAGAGATGCAAGTAGCTTGCTTAAACAGCCCCATAGCCGGATCATCCTTATCTACAATCGCTACTTCCTTTGCCTTAACTGCACTCGAGGTTGGAAGCCCCTTCGCCCTATTCTCTGCCGCCTTCTCTTCCCGTTGAACATCTTCAGGAATTTGACCAGTTTCAGCCATTTCATGTTTGTATTCCGTCCAAGCGGTATTTGTTAAGTACACAATCGCCGCTAGCGATAAGAACATCAAAGATGAAGCGATCGGTCTACGATAGAAGCGACGTTCTCTGCCCGTGTCAAGAAATGGTGCTAAAAGAAGTGAACCAAAAGCTACACCGGTTACACCTAATGTACCCAGAACGATATAATCACCTGAAGCATAAGGAAGCTTCAAATACTGATAGAGAAACAAGAAATACCAGTCAGGAATTGGGATAACCGTAGCACTCGCATTCGCTGGAAACCCTAGCGGCGCTGGCTCTGAAATAGTAAGCACTAATATTCCTACAAGTACAACGACGCCAACCATCCATTCTTTCAGTAGAAAGTTAGGGATAAAGGCTTCCGATTTACCAGGATAGGCTGAATAGTCTGGAGGTGTGATAAATCCATTGCCTTTACGAACTCTGGTATCACCGACATATACAACCTTTTCCTTAGAATTGTTTCCATGTGCCATCCGTATTCCTCCTCTCTCAGATTAACTTACAACGGTCCAGAAATCCCTTGTCTGCGGATCATAATAAAGTGTCCTACGAGCAGACTAAGAAGCACCGCTGGGAGGAAGAATACATGAAGTGCGAAGAACCGAGTCAACGTTTCTGCACCAACAATCGTACCGCCTTGCATAAGTTCTTTCAATACGGGTCCCATCACTGGAACAGAGTTAGCAATTTCGAGTGTTACTTTAGTCGCGAAGTAAGCTTTATTATCCCAAGGCAATAAGTAACCCGTTAAACCAAGCCCCAACATTACGAAGAAGATGAGCATTCCAACTACCCAGTTCATCTCACGCGGAGCTTTATAAGAGCCTGTAAAGAAGACGCGCATCGTATGAAGGAACATCATAACAATGACAAGACTTGCACCCCAGTGATGCATTCCGCGAACAATTTGTCCAAAGGCAACACTAGATTGTAAATACTCAACACTTGCATAAGCATTGATAATATCTGGAACATAATACATCGTTAAGAACATACCCGATAAGATCTGAATCACTGTAATAAAAAAGGTCAGTCCGCCAAAACAATACACAAACGCAGAGAAGTGATGGGCCGGGTTAACATGCTCAGGAACCTCGTGGTCGGCCACGTCTCTCCAAATTGGCGTAACATCCAAACGTTCGTCAATCCAGTTATAGACATTTTTAAACATTAGAACCTACGCCTCCTCACTAGCTACTGTATTAGGCACAATATCACCCAAAAGAACCCACCCGTTATCAAATTTCGTTTTATACTGGTCAAGCGGTTTTGGAGCTACTTCGAGATTTTTGCCGAGTTTGGTATAACGCGCACCGTGGCAAGGACAGTGATACTCGTCCGGATGTGCCTTATCATTGTTCCATCCAACCGTACAACCTAAATGTTTACAAATGGGTGAAAGCGCATAAATATCACCCTTTGCGTCTTTACGGATCCACGCAGTCAGCGTCGCTGTGCTGTCGTACCATCCGTCTTTCTGTTTCAATTCAAACGTAAACTCTTGGGGCTCTTCGGTGATTTTGCTAATTTCAGCAACCTTTATAAAATCACCTGCGCCCTTCTTATGTAATATTGGGTCCACGACAAAACGGACCATTGGGAGAATTGTACCTGCCCCCATAAAAGCAGTAGCGCCACCTAGCGTGTAGGTCAAAAATTGCCTGCGCGACATCTCTTTACGGCTGGGTGGTTGTTCAGGCCAAATATCCTGTTGATCATTATGGCTGCTCATACTGTTATATAACCCCCTTCTCAAGATATAAGAAAGTATCTAAGGTGTCCGATCAGAGATGCCTTACTATAAATAATCCGTTTTCAAATCTTTTCAATGAAATACATCACATACCATTTCGATTCAACCTAATAATAGCTTAGGCACTAAAACCCGTCAAGAATATTGTCTAATTTGTGACAGGCCAAAAAGTGATTTCCACTTACAATTGTTGATTTTCTGTCACATTTAAAAGTGACTCACCGTCCCCACATCTTTTGAATTTTCATACCAATATCACTATTAATCTTACCTTCCAGAGAGCCCTCAATGATAGGCAGAGAGAGTACTAAATCGCTTTCAAAAATTTCTTGTTCCAGAAGTGCTATATCTGCTGTTAACACCACGGCATACTGGAAACCACTGGATTTGACTTTTCGGCAAACCTCATTAATTAGATCGACATATCCTTCCCCTCCATACTGAATCGCCGGGTAAGTTACAATCCGTCCCTTAAACGGTATTTCCACCAAATCCATAAAATCACGTAATCTTTCTAATGCTTGAACCGTCTCAGGGGGACTCTCGGACCCACTTAATCCTGTAAAAGGTATGAGACATGTATCATAGAACTTTCGATTTTCTTCCCACTGTTCAACTTCAAAATCACTGAATTTCATTAATGTCATCTCCCTATTTGCGATCCTTTTTCGCATCCACTTTTCACAAATTTGCCCGATGTTATAAATCCCATTATATTGAAAGAGGAAGACAAACGTCTAGATTTAGATTTTCCCCCGGCTTCCTTCACCTCTAATTGATACAGAAAGTGAGTTGAACAGGTACCTATTTAATAAAAAAAGAAATGCGCTAAGCGCATTTCTTTATGCCAAACTTTTAAGTTCTTCTGTAAGATTTCGAAAAGCCAATTTATCTCCTGTAGCCAGCGCCGTGTCAATCTCACGGTGCAAGATGTCGGAGCGACGCTTTCGCAGCGCTTCATCCCACACCATTTCTGCCGCAAGTCCTAGCATCACTTCGTACGTAGCCTTCATTTTGTCCATTCGATACACCTCCGCTGTTTAAGAGATCCTTATTGCTTTAATATTTTGATATCCATCAAGATGATTTTGTTTTCGGTTTCAAAAGTGACGGCACCTACTAAATCATATTCAACAATCCTGTCTACGTTCTACATATTTACCCATTCTGATCAATACTTCATCTAATGTTCCTATCAACAACCAAAGCGAAGTCCTCATCTACGTATGTAATCCCCATAAGCATTTGCTTGTATGCCTTCATACTACTATAGATGTTTAGGCACGGCTATCTCCATCCCCCACGGCGTCATCATCACAGTGAGACCAGCAGTAGTCTCCCCTAATTTAAGCATCCCAAGGTGCACCATCATCCGAATAATTCGTTGCTCCAAAATAGAGGCAGCATTGTCATAATAGAACGGTTTAATTAACCACCCAATACCATCCACTAATGAAGGTACGCTCACCCAATTCCCAGCACTAATGCTTACCCAATACACAAGTGAAGGCAGGTTTGGTACAGCCCCCTTATATAGTTTTAACCAAAAAGAGAATATCTGCATCAAAGAGTCACATTTTCCGTCGGCTAACACTGCCTCTCCAGTCGCCGTAAGCCTTAGCCGAAAACCTTCTTCAGTGATCCAGCGGCGATGACGAACATAATCATACAGGAGCGCTAATCTAGGCGGATAATGCTCACATGCCCTACCATAACCAAATCTCCAGCCGCCTTTGCTAAGAAGATCCTCCGGAATATGAAGTGCATTCATCACTCCTTGCTGATACCGCCTATACATTGCCCCTTCCTGATTAAGCTCTGGCTCATTTTCCTTGATATATCTCAGAAGCATAACCAGATCACTTAATAACAATTCTCCTTCATTTCGATACATGGCTGGTTCAGAGCTAACCGCAACCTTATCCTTGATATGTGCGCTCATCGTCTCACGAAAGCGCTCTTTCAAGTCTTTAGGCACTTGGAACAAGTATCTGGTTTGCTGGGAGGAACCGCTAAAGAGCCAGCCTCCGCTTTTGAAACGAGAAACCATTTCCCGGAAGCCCCCGGTCTTTCCTTCTTGAGCATCAAAAGAAGCCTGTCTAGCTACAGCCAACAAATCTTCCAGACTAAAGTAGCTGCGTTCATCAAAAAGTAATGTATTCAGAAACCGTAGATCCTCCGGAGCACATTCCCGGATATGAGACTCCATAAAACTTCTGCTTCCAAGCATAATCAAAATACTCTGGATCAAGTCATGTTTGGAATTCTGCTTGCATTCACACCGGTAGCGTCCCGCTATGGCGGTCAGCTGTCCAATATCTGCATAAGTGAGCATATCCGCCAGATTCATGTTTTATCGCCTCACCGTTTTACTACCATTATGGGAAATACAGCCCTTTTTATTCCCCTTTGCGCAAAAAAAATAACCCGATGCACGGGTTAACGCTGATTTTGCAGGATATGGCGAGTACAATTATATAGAATAGGGTTCCACTCCCGTTCTTTCTTCTCCAAAATTGTCAGGGATAAATTCCCAATTCGCTCAGAATACTTATCTTTGTAAAATGCAGTATACAGTTGAGCGAGGAATCCTCCATGAGATATGACTAGTATGTTCCGATTGGGATGCTGCGCAGAAATATCCTCCATAAAGGCAAGTGCACGTGCTTGAAGCTGTTCGTCAGTTTCTTGACCAAGTGAAAGCTGACTCCAATCTTTCCCCCACTTCTCTTCACGCTCAGCGGCAGTAAGCCCTTCTACTTGCCCGTAGGCACGTTCCCGGATCCGGTCATCAGGATCAAGCAACGGTACATTTAATTTATCAGCGATGATCTTGCCTGTCTCTGCTGCCCGGGAAAGGTTACTTGTAATGCAATAATCCCAGCGATACGGCTCTTGTAATAAGCGGTCAGCAAGCATAGCAGCTTGCATCCGTCCTTCATCATTAAGCGGAATATCACTTTGCCCCTGTATCTTTCCAATTGCGTTCCAGTCCGTCAATCCATGGCGTATCAAGCCGATTAGCATATTGCCTCCCCCTTTTCACCTAAGTATTTGTCTCTTAATGTAACATGGATGAAATAAAAAGTCTTCTTTTATGCGTATTAGAATACAAAAAAGCCCCTTATCTTTACATAAAGGGACTCCTACATCGTTCTTAACACTATTATATACTGCAATAGCTAAGTCATACATCAATAGACCCTTTATGATCTGCGATATCGATTCAGCCGGGTTAACGAAAACACTGCAAAACCCACGCCAAGCATGGATAACATCATCCAATATTGAGGATGAGTAGGTCCCATATTTACTACAAGCGGTTCAATAATCCCACCTTCAGAGCCTAAAATGGGATATGTAGAAGTCCATTCCATAGAGCCAGCAACGCCAGTCTCTACAATTCCACTTTGAGCCACAGTGATATCTGCAGGTGTTCTAAACATAGTAAAGTAAAGAACACTAGACAAAAATACCGCCAGGAAGCAAGCGATCCAGAGACTAAGCCTATGACGAACAATGGCAGATGTCCCTGCGGATTTCCCATCCCCTGGCATCAACCAAGGACTCTCTAGATAAATCCGCTCCATAACTTTAACATTTATAACTTCTGCACGCTCTTCACTAATCTCTTCTTTCAAATCATGCATAAGCTGGCTACTCTCTTGCCACAGAGACCATTCAGCCGCGCAGTAAGGACAAGTTTCAATATGTTGTTCGAGCAAAATCCGCCTAGGATGTGTGGGGGGAGCGTCCCACAAGAGCGGAATACATTCTTGCGCTTCCCTGCAATTCATTCGCCTTACACCCTCTCAACCTGCTCTTCAACTTCAGGCTCATTGAAATAGGATTCGAGTTGAAGCTTCACACTACTTCTGGCACGAAACAACAATGATTTCACGGAGCTTACACTCTGATCCAAAATTTCTGCAATTTCTTGATAATCCATCTGATCGTATTCACGCAGGATTAGCGCAGAGCGTTGTTTCTCCGGAAGATTATTAATTGCCTCACGAACCAAATTCATCCGTTCTTTACGCAATGCAGCCTGCTCAGGCGCTACTTCAAACGGTGCAACGGGAGTATATCCACTCTCTTCTAGGGATACATTTCCGGCACGATTCTTACGAAGCTCACTTAGCACGGTATTACGAGCAATAGTGTACAACCACGTTGAAAAGGAAGCATCTACCTCTCGAAAGGAATGCAAGCTACGGAATGCCTTGTAGAAAGTCTCCGAACAAAGGTCCTCTGCAATTAGCTCCATTTGTGAGTTTCTAAGCATATGATATACAAATGCCAATATTTTTCGTTGATAACGACGCATTAATTCTGAATATAATTCTGTGTTGCCTTGTTTAATTTCCTGGATCAACTGGGAATCCGTCATGGTGAGATTGGCCCTCCTCGCCCTTGCACGTCTTTTCCCGTCCGGTCCGTACTTATTATACCGGTTTGGGCTTTAAAAGTTGCGCTGGTTTACTACAACTTTTTAGTTTATTACAAGAAGAAACGATATTGTCGACCTTTTATGTAAGACAAACGTTCCTTGTGGGAATTTAAGGGGAAATATATGACGTGCAACTTATCCGTTCTTCAATTTTGAAATACACCTATGTATATTCAAACACCCAATAATTAAGGCATGATGATTGTGATGAATATAAAAAGAAAAATGGCATATTTCTATGAGCATATAAATTTTATAACGAATCTAGAAATATACCAGATCTATTGTATCACAGATTCTCATAGGATGACATTAATAGACTTCAGAGCAGTAATCTCGTCAGCATGACCTGACAACAGATTATAAACGAACATGAAGTTCAACCATAAGACTTTGATCACTGTAATGTGACTTTAATCTCTTTTTAATAAACTGTTGACAAAATGTAAACGTATACATATAATAAAAGTACAGTATGGTTTCTCTCCACTCCTATCCAAATACTACACGGTTCCAATTTATTGTGAACTGTAGCCGCTTACTTTGTAAGCGGTCTTTTTTTGTCCTGTAAGCGCTGTACCTTTTGTTAGATGATCTATAATAGGTTATTTTACTATAGCGAGCGAATTAGCTTCTACAAATCCCCACAGTCATCTATTACCCCGTTTGCGTCCACTTGAAGAGGTATGGAAAAGAGTCAAGATAAACAATATACTAGCTATAAAGATATTTGTTGAGGTGAATATGAAATGAATGAAATCGATGAATCAAAACAACTTGTACTTCAAATCGGCGGTGCCTTGAAAAAGTACAGAAAAGAAAAAAACATGAACTTAGATGACTTAGCGGAATTAACAGGTGTAAGTAAACTTACTCTGGGGAATATCGAACGCGGCGAGACAAATCCAACTTTGGCGATTATATGGAAAATTTCAAAAGGCCTATCTTTACCCCTACTAGCTTTGTTCAAATCTGAAGACCCTGTTAGTTTGTATCGAGCAGGCGAAGGTCTTCGGTTTTCTAATGATCAAAAGAATTGGATCATTGAACCCGTCTTTAAAAACGTAAGCAACGATATTGAAATGTGTCGAGCTTACTTACAGCCAAATAGTTCGTATCACCCTGAAGGTCATCATGTGAATACAACTGAAATTGCGACAGTAATGACTGGTTCCATTGAAATTCAAGTCAATGGTGAGATGTACACATTGAATCAATATGATACGATCAGTTTTCGTGCAGATCGCCCTCACTCTTATACCAATCATACGAATAGCGAAACAGTGCTCCATATCTCCTTAAAATATGGTTTCTAAAAGCCGAAAATTTCACTTATAAAATGCAACTCAGTATTCCATTATATATGGGAACTCAGAGTTGTATTTTTTTTAACTAATATAAAGCACTTCAAGTGATAGGACAGTCTTTATAAAGTTAACTATAAAATACTTATTGTTAATTTTAATATATTATAATATACTTTTATTGTCCGCGCGGATGTTATTTCATAGTTTTTCAATCAGCAGAAAACCAAAAGTACACATAATTCTGGAAGGTGAAATGAAGAATGCCGAACAAGAAAATCTTACCATCATCTCTAGGGCTGCTAATACTCGGCATTATTATTATTGCCGCAAATTTACGTGCTCCCTTAACCTCGGTCGGTCCTTTAGTGGGTCTCATAAGGGAAGACGTTCATATCTCCAATACTTTAGCAGGCCTGATAACAACGGTACCGTTACTTACCTTTGCTTTATTATCGCCTCTAGTACCAAAACTAGGACGCAGGTATGGAGTAGAACTTTTAATTTTGTTTGCCCTGATCTTTTTGACTGTTGGTATTGTAATACGTTCTTTAGCTGGCGCTGCAAATCTGTATATTGGAACTGCAATTCTTGGATTTGCAATTGCCGTTTGTAATGTATTAATGCCAAGTTTAATTAAACGTGATTTCCCTAATAAAATAGGTGCCATGACTGGTATCTTTGGAATTTCAATGAGTTTATCTGGAGCGATCGCATCGGGAATTAGTGTACCGCTAGCCGCAAACGTAGGTTTAAAATGGCAGGGAGCGTTGGGAATATGGGGGATCTTAAGCTTTGTATCGATCCTCTGCTGGTTGCCTCAATTAAGGAAGCATACGAAGCGAACAACCTCGACGAGTCAACAGATGGCCTGCAATGATGTAAATGTTTGGCGTTCCCCTCTCGCCTGGCAAGTAACCTTGTTTATGGGTATGCAGTCCATGATTTTCTATGTGCTGATCGCATGGTTGCCTGAAATTTTAAAGCAGCAAGGCATTGACTCAAGCCAATCAGGATGGTACCTCTCAATAATGCAGTTAGCGCTGCTTCCATTTACCTTTATTGTCCCCGTTATTGCTGGGCGAATGTCAAGTCAACGTTCGTTAGTGGTCATCACAACCATTTTGCTTTTGACGGGAACGCTCGGACTGCTTTACGGAAGCTCCAATATCATTCTGTTGTGGATCATCATACTCGGAATTGGTGGAGGCTGCGCCTTTAGCTTATCCATGATGTTTTTCGGTTTACGTACTAAAAATGCGCATCAAGCGGCGGAACTGTCTGGTATGGCGCAATCGATCGGATATCTGCTTGCCGCAATCGGTCCTGCCCTTATAGGATATCTGCATGATGCGACAAATAGTTGGAACCTGCCACTTTTCATTCTGCTTGGAGCTTCGGCCTTTCTCTTTTTAGTTGGTATAGGAGCAGCAAGAAATCGTTTTGTAGATAGCCAAAATAGTTACGGCGAAATAAACTCAAGTTAATTTGGTTAATGTCAGCCAGGAATTTATAATGAATGGCATGACTTATGTACCTGAGAATTTCTTGGAAGAAATACTGATCGAAATGGAGAAAGCGAGTTCGGGAACAGTTACAAAAAGCCAAATCTAAATTAGAGCGAAAAACACCCAATATAAGCCCTCCAAATGAAATAGCGTCAGTGGAGTCCGAAAGACTACTTCAAAGGTGGTACTGACGGCGGCATGTGGAAGCTAGCAACCAACAAGCCAGAATAACAAAACAGCGATTCTCTAATAACATGAGAATCGCTGTTTTTACTATTTATTACGATTTGAAAATGACCCTGAGCGAACCTTAATACTACACATATACGGTATAATCGTGCTCCTGCAGGAGCACTTTCGCTCGTTCCATATCGTTCTCCTGACGAAAAGATAGGCGCATAATACCCGGCACATCTTCACGACTCTCGATGATTTGTACGTTGCTAAGGTTAATGCCTTGGTCCCCCAGCTCAGTAGCGATGCGACCGATAATCCCCGGATGATCCGGTACATCAATATGTAGGTCAAATAAAGGTGCGATCATGCCTTTACGCCGTTCAGGCAACTGACTGCGGAAGCCATTCGCTTCTTCGAAGGCCTCTTCAATCCCTACGCCATCTTCTCTTTCCAGTAGACGAACAAAAGAAGAAACTTCCTCGTTCCAATCCTTCAATAAACGAAGCATTACGGAACGATTGTTCAGCAAAATGTCTCGCCAAATTATAGGATCACTGGACGCAATCCGAGTGATATCCCGAAAGCCCCCTGCAGCTAGCGTGCTATATAAGGAGTCTGTATCGTCATAGGCACGAATCTGATTTACCAAAGCAACAGCAATAATATGCGGTAGATGACTAATGGCACCTACAATCTCATCATGGCGTTCTGGATCAAGGCGTACTATCTGTGCTCTTGTGTGGTGTAGTAGAGACTCCAGTGCATGATAAGCCTCATCTGGCACTCCTGGAGGAGGCGTCAACACATAATAGGCATTCTCAAATAGCAGTGATGAAGCTGCCTCAACACCTGAGCGCTCTGATCCTGCCATTGGGTGTCCGCCGATAAAATGTACTCCAGGAATATCTAAGGAGACCGCACATGCGGCAATACTAGCTTTCGTGCTTCCTACATCTGTAATAATGCAGCCGGGTTTTAGAGGCAATTTACTTAATTGCTGCAGATAATCCTCTAACATCCCTACCGGTACACATAAAAAAATGAAATCAGCATCAAGTGCCGCTTCTTCAACAGAAAGCGTGGCTTGATCAACCACACCTCTGCTTATATATTTACTCGCGGATTCAGGACGGTGGGCATGTCCTACGACGGTCAGGCCCTCCTTGCCTTTAAAGCAAAGGGCCAGTGAGCCTCCGATCAGACCGACACCGAATATAGCTATTTTTGTCGTCATGTTCTTTGAACTACCTGCCTTTTTTAGTCTAGTCTTGCTGTTTATTACTAAGCCCGCACACCAGACTCTATAAGCGTTTGTTCCAGCGCAGTTATAAACGCTGTGTTCTGTTCAGCAGAGCCCACAGTAACACGAATATAAGTAGGGTAAACTTGATGACCCGCTCTTACTATGATTCCTTTACGCATCAAAGCATCGAAAACCTCGGTTGCAGGTTTACGAACATCTACCATAATGAAGTTCCCGTGTGCAGGGAAGGATTCAAGGCCCAGACGTTTGAATTCACCTTGTAATTGGACAATACCCGCGCTATTAAGACGACGGCATTCCTCCACGTATTCTTGGTCATTCAAGGCAGCAAGAGCCGCGGCTTGCGCAAGACGAGTGGTATTGAAAGGCTCGCGTACCTTGTTGATCAATGAAATAATCTCAGGACTAGCAACGCCATAACCAATACGCAATGCGGCTAAGCCATAAATTTTGGAGAATGTGCGAAGCACAACCAAATTCGTATAACGATTTAATAATTGGATACCGTTGGAGTAAGAAAGATCTGTTACGTACTCACAGTAAGCTTCATCAAGAACAACCATTACATTGGAAGGAACAGCATCAAGGAAAGAAACCAAGGCTTCCTCTGGTACAATCGTTCCTGTTGGGTTATTCGGATTACAAATCCAGATAACCTTCGTACGGTCCGTAATACGGGCCAGCATCCCATCCAGATCATGTGTACCATTTACAAGTGGTACCTCGATGGACACAGCGCCTTCGATATCTGCGTTACTCTTATACACAGAGAAGGTCTGGTCAGCCATGATTGTCTCATCACCTGGCAAGAAGAAAGCACGAGCAATAAGAGCAATAATCTCATCAGAACCACAGCCAAAAATAATATTATCGCTGTTCACACCAAGACGGTTGGCAAGTGCTGCCGTCAACTCAACGGCCGATCCGTCTGGATATAGATAAAGATTCTCAAGCTCTGCTAGAATAGCTTCTTTAGCACTCGGGGAAGCTCCATACGGGTTCTCATTGGATGCAAGCTTAATAACCTCACTTAAGCCAAGCTCCTTCTTAACTTCGTCTATAGGTTTCCCTGGTTTGTAGACAGGGAGATTAACTATATTCGGTTTTGGATTCATGAATAGTCCTCGCTCTCCATAGTTGATTACTCCACTATACACAGGTCAAAATGACACTGTTATGGTCTTTTTAATTGTGCCACAAATTCTCGAATTTGCAACAGCCCCTCATTCCGTGTAGCGGGATTATCGAGCAGCGGAATGACCTCTTCTATTTTACGAACAATCGCACTACCTACTACCACGCCATCGCAAATCTGAGCAAAGCGGGCAACCTGTTCGCCAGTTGAGATCCCAAATCCTACAGCCACCGGCAGATCCGTAGCTTGACGCACGGAATCAATAAACGCCTCTACATCAGCATGGAAAGTGGATCGTTCCCCTGTCACACCTAACGAGGATACACAATAGATAAACCCACTCGCACCTGAGACAATCTTCGCAATACGTTCACTTGAGGTCGGTGCAACTAGTGGAATGAGATTAACGCCAACTTCACTACTGCGGCGGCGCATCTCCTCTGATTCCTCGACAGGAAGATCTGGAATAATAAGACCACTAATCTCATGAGCATTCAGTTCTGCGAAAAATGTATCCAACCCCATTTGCAGGATAGGATTGTAATAGGAAAACAAAATAAAGGGCAGGCTGCTTCCGGCTTGACGAGCTTTTAACGCGGTCTCCATACAGGTACGCAGGTGAACCTCCCCCCGCAGAGCTCGTGCAGACGCTCGCTGAATGACAGGGCCATCTGCTAGCGGATCAGAGTAAGGTACTCCTAGCTCCAAAATGTCTGCACCTGCCGCCTCCAGTTCTGCGATGATGGCAAGCGTAGTCTCCAGATCAGGGTCTCCAACCGTCAGAAAAGGAATTAATGCCGTCCGTTCTTCAGCTTTAAGCTTCCGGAATACCAAATCCATCCGGTTTGTAGTTTCGGTTGTCATTCGTTTCCCTTCCCTTCTGTGTACGCCATGATCGATTCCACATCTTTGTCTCCCCGGCCTGACAGGCAGATAACAACAATATCATCCTTGGTAAGGGTTGGACCCATCTTCACTACATGGGCTATCGCATGTGCTGACTCCAAAGCTGGAATAATGCCTTCCGTTACACATAGCAGCTTCAGTGCATCAAGCGCCTCTGCATCCGTAATCGGAACATATTTTGCGCGTTCGATATCTTTTAAATAAGAGTGTTCAGGACCTACGCCTGGATAATCCAGACCTGCGGAGATGGAATGAGCCTCTGTTACTTGACCATGTTCATCCTGCAGAAGGTAACTCATCGAACCCTGGAATACGCCATGAGTCCCCTTACTCATCGTCGCCGCATGAAATGGTGTGTCAATTCCCTTGCCTGCTGCCTCAACACCAATCATACCGACACCTTTATCCTCTACGAATGGATAGAACATGCCGATAGCATTACTACCGCCGCCTACTGCAGCAACAAGCACATCCGGCAGTCTTCCTTCAGCCTCCAGAATCTGGCGCCGCGTTTCATCACCAATAACCCGCTGAAAGTTACGAACCATCATCGGATAAGGATGTGGGCCTACGGCAGAACCGAGAATGTAAAAAGTATCTTCCACATTGCTAACCCAGTAGCGAAGCGCTTCGTTGCCGGCATCTTTTAAGGTACGCGATCCGGACGTAACGGGAATTACCTCAGCACCAAGCAGCTTCATACGGAATACATTGAGTGCCTGGCGACGAGTATCCTCTTCCCCCATAAATACCTTACATTCCATACCAAGAAGGGCTGCAACCGTAGCAGTAGCTACACCATGCTGACCAGCTCCAGTCTCAGCGATCACCTTGGTTTTACCCATCATTTTAGCCAGAATGCCCTGACCAATCGCATTGTTAATCTTATGAGCGCCCGTATGATTCAAATCTTCACGCTTCAAATATATTTTTGCTTCTCCCAGATGTTTACTTAGACGTTCCGCATAATACAGTGGGGTCTCCCGTCCGGAATATTGCTTTAATAGATAATCTATTTCTTCTTGAAAAGCAGGGTCTGCCGAATACTTCTCATAGGCTTCCTCCAGCTCAATCAATGCAGTCATCAAAGTTTCGGGCACGAAGCGCCCTCCGAATGAACCGAAACGTCCATGCTGGTCCGGTACTTGTGTCATGATTGCTTCACCCTTTCCACAAAAGCTGTCATTTTAATAATATCTTTAACGCCTTCACTCTCTACTCCACTAGATACGTCTACTCCGTACGGAGCATAAGTATCTAGCAACTCTCCTACGTTATTAGGATGAAGTCCGCCAGCCACAAATAACGGCAAACCATTTCGTAGCGCGATTTCCTGATAATCAGGCAACCTCTCCCAAGCGAACGTGCGCCCAGAGCCGCCGCTCTGCTGAGGATCATAAGTATCTAACAATACAGCATCAACGAAGCCTGCGTATTGTTCCAATGTATATTTGTTATCCGCGTCATCACGCTCTTTATCAGCAACAGACAATGCCTTCCACACCTGAACTTGTGGGAAAGCTTGCTGAACCTTTTGACAAAAGGCTGGACTTTCCTGCCCATGTAGCTGAATGACATCTAGTGACACAACGGAAAGCAGTTCGCTCAGCTCATCCAGCTCTGGATTAACAAAAACCCCAGCAGCTTTAGGTTTTTCACTAGTCTTCCATTGCGGAAGTTCAGCAATCAGTTCGGAAGCACGCTCCAGAGTAACCCTGCGACGACTAGGAGCGAATACAAATCCAATATAATCTAGTGGTAAGTGTAACATAGATTTTAGCACTTCAACGTCCTGAAGTCCACAGATTTTTACCAATGTCTCAGCCATGCCGGACACGGTCCTTTCCATTTGGAAGCATTCCTAGCAATCCATTTACCGCTTCTTCTACATTTGCCTGACGCATTAGATATTCCCCTACGAGGACCCCGTGAGCGCCAGTCGTTCTTAAGTAGTCAATATCACTTGGCCCTGCAATTCCGCTTTCACTGATCACAGGTACCCCTTGAGGTACTAGTGCTGCCAGCTCTGCCGTTGTCTCTAAGGACGTCTCAAAGGTACGCAGATTACGATTATTAATACCCAGCAGAATATTAGGATGTGTTATCTTGTCTGTACTTAATACCACTGCAAGCTCATTCCGATCATGAACTTCGATTAATACATCCATTCCAAGTCCAGTAGCTATTTCTATAAAATGAGACAGTTTATCCGGTGTCAAAATAGCAACGATTAACAACACCGCATCTGCTCCAAGAATACGCGCTTCATAAATTTGTTTCTCATCGATAATAAAATCTTTGCGTAGCAGCGGCAGATTTACAGCTTCCTTCACTTGCTGCAAGTAAGCAGCGCTTCCCTGAAAATAATCCGTATCCGTCAAAACAGATAAACAATCAGCACCGCCCGCTTCATAACCTTTTGCAATGGAAACAGGATCGAAATCCTCACGAATCAGCCCTTTTGAAGGGGATGCCTTCTTTACCTCCGCAATCAAACCTATATCCCTGTTCTTCCCCTGGGTCAGAGCCTTACGAAAGCCTCTAGTCTGAGGGAGTGCTGCTATATCACGTTCAGCTTGGGCTAGAGAAAAGCTATTACTGAGCGCCTCCACCTCTTTGATCTTTGTAGCGACAATTTTATCAAGATACATAATTAAGCTCCTCCGTCATCACAACAAGCTGTTTCAGCTTGGATAATGCCTTACCCGAATCCACTACTTCTTTAGCTTTCTCGACGCCTCCGGCCATGGTATCTGCCAGACCCGCAACATATATACATGCTCCTGCATTAGCTAACACGATATCTCGGTAGGGATTGATCTCACCTTGGAGCACAGAGGTAATAATTGCTGCGTTCTCTGCTGCGTCTCCACCCAAAACAGCTTCAAGTGGATGTCTGTTAAGACCTAATCCCTCCGGAGTAATTTCATAAGTTGTCACTACACCCTCTTTTAGTTCAGACACTAATGTAGAGGCTGAGATGCTAATCTCGTCTAGACCATCCGAACTGCTTACAACCATTGCGCGCTTGGAACCTAGCTCCTTCAGTACATTAGCCACCGTCTCCGTCTTATTTCGGTCATAAATCCCTAGGAGCTGACGGTCAGCTCCAGCGGGATTCGTAAGAGGACCCAACATATTGAAGATCGTACGTACACCAAGCTCCTTGCGAGGAGCTGCTGCATGCCGCATCGAAGGATGATAAATTTGTGCGAATAAAAAGCAAATGCCGATACGATCCAGACATTCTCGGGCTTGGTCTGCATTCAGATGAATGTTTACGCCAAGGGCTTCAAGTACATCCGCACTTCCCGCTCTGCCTGAAGCAGAGCGATTTCCATGCTTGGCAACTCTTACAGAAGCCGCTGATGAAATAATTGCTGAGGCGGTTGAAATATTAAATTTATGGATGCCGGAACCGCCCGTACCACAAGTATCTAACAAGCGTGCGCGATCAGTCAGTACGGATGTGCCGAACCCTCTCATAGCTTCTGCAAAACCCGTAATCTCCTCCACGGTTTCTCCTTTAATTCGTAAAGCGGTCAGCAGTGAACCGATTTGCGCTTGTGAAGCATCTCCTAGCATTATAGCACCCATTATATCCCGTGCTTCTGTACGTGTCAGATTCTTGCCTTCGATTAGTCCGGCGATTCCTGTTTGAATTAATTTCGTTGCATCCATAATGTTCTTCCTCCCAGCCTTAATGAGTTACTATATAAATCAAACCACTTGTTCAGGGGTATATTCGTACATATAATCTTGGTTGATAACTTGTTTTTCTTTCACTTCGGATGGAAACATAGCTTCTGCCATACGAATAGCTTTCAGCATCCCCTTCGCCTTATTCACCGTTTCTTCATACTCTTTCTCGGGAACCGAATCCCAAACGATACCTGCTCCGGCCTGTACGTACGCACGACCTTTTCGGAAGATGATGGTACGAATGGTGATACAAGAATCCATGTTTCCTGAGAACCCTAAATATCCAATTGCTCCGGCATAAGCACCTCGAGCTTCTTTTTCCAGCTCTGCTATAATCTCCATAGCTCGCAGCTTCGGTGCCCCAGAAACCGTTCCGGCAGGCAGACAGGAGAGAAAGGCATCAAAGAAATCTTTATCCTCACTGAGCGTGCCTGACACATTCGATACCATGTGCATGACATGGGAGTATCTTTCAATCTCCATAAAGGAATCACATTTTACTGAACCAAATTTGGATACTCTCCCTAGATCATTACGACCCAGATCAACAAGCATCAGATGTTCCGCACGTTCTTTTTCATCCTCCAAGAGCTCCGCAGCAAACGCCCGGTCTGATGCTTCACTGTCACCCCTTGGTCTAGTTCCAGCAATCGGCCGTGTCTCCACACGATTTCCATCTACCTTTACGAGTGCTTCAGGTGAAGTGCCAACAATAATCTCCTCGTCCATTTTCAAATAGTACATATAAGGAGAGGGGTTAAGAGTTCTGAGCATCCGATATACATGCAATGGAGAAACTTCCGTTTCAATATGCAACCGCTGTGACAATACCACTTGAAAAATATCGCCTGAGCGAATATATTCCTTCGCCTGTTCTACATTGTTGATGTACTGCTCTTTAGTGAGATTAGAATGAATCTCTCCAAGCTCGATATCCTGCGGAATGCTGCGACGATTCACATTTTCCTTAGGGCCTTCTTTTTGTAGATCTTCGGCCATAGCCTCCAGCTTACGACTCAGGCCTTCATAATTGGATCTGATATCCGAATCTGTATCTCCGTCTTTTACATGCAGGTTACCAACAAGCAGAATCTGTTGCTTCACATGGTCAAAAACAATGATCCGATCGCAAAACATAAATCTTATATCATCCATTTGGAGATCATCCACAGGATGCTGAGGTAACTTCTCATAATATTGCAGCAGATCATATCCGAAAAATCCGATAGCCCCTCCAGTAAATGGAGGCATTTCGTCAAGCTTAGGACTACGGTATGAACGAAGTAACGCTTTAAGCTCCTCAATCGGCTTTCCGTATAGTTGCTTCTTCTCTCCGCCGACTTCAACGTTAATTGCACCCTTTTTACCGGATATCATCAAAAAGGGATCGCTACCGATGAACGAATACCGTGCCCATTGTTTTCCACCCTCTACACTTTCAAGTAAGAACGCGCGATCACGTTCAGCGAAACGTTGGAATAATCGGATAGGTGTTTCCATATCCGCGAGCAGTCGCTTTACAACAGGAATCAGATTATAATCCCGCGACAGCTTTACCACCTCTTGAACACTTGGATTCGTCATTGTTAGATGCCCCCTTAGATATATGAATGGTTCCGAAATACAAAAAAACCCTCTACCGAAGTAGAGGGTTTGTGTAAGTAAGTATATGTTTTTGAGCATTGATTAGCATAATTATGTAGTGTTTACAGACTTATCCCTAAATAAGATATATCACTGATAAATGACTTCAGTGCATATCAAAATAAAGACTCTGCTTACACGATAAATGCTAATCTAAAAAACTTCTCGCACTCTGCTCAACTATACTCATCTCAACTAAACTAAACTCTTCTATACTCGGCTAACTACACTATACATGATGACGAGGGTCATTGACAACCCACAACTATAATTTAAGACTTGCTCTCTGATAAATCCGGACGTAGCTTCTGAGCCTCATTCAGATAAACGTGGCGAATCTCACGCTGCGATTTATCCGTATTAATCTGTACCATCAACCGGATACACATCGGCAAGCTTCCTTTAACCGGGATTTCCGTTGAACACATAAGTGGAACCATTTCCCAGCCTTCAATCTCACGAATAGCTCTTGCAGGAAAAGTAGCATCCAGATCATTGGTCATCGTAATCCATACATTGCTTATATTCTCAGCTATAACATCATTACGTTCTACGATCTCCCGCAGCAATATAACGGTCTCACGTAAAATCTCTGCCTCTTCGTTCCTAGTCACGGTTGTTGCTCCGCGAATTCCTCGGTTTACCACGGTCTTCCCTCCTTCTTAAGCTCTGCGAGAACCTCTCGCACAAGCGACTCCTGCACATCGTTCACAATGCTTACAGAGCCTATGGAATCAGGCACGATAAAGGTCATCTTGCCTTCCTTGAATTTCTTATCATGCATCATAGCGTCCATCAGTTCATCTTCATCATACTCGGAAGGAAGCCGTACAGGCAGTGACAGCGCGGTCAGCATAGATACAGTGTCCTCATAAATGGAAGTACCCCGCCCAAGCTTCGCAGCCAATAGCGCTGAACCCGCCATCCCAATCGCAATCGCTTCTCCGTGCAGAAACACCCCATACCCACCAACTGCTTCAATGGCATGTCCAATCGTATGTCCAAGGTTCAATATCGCTCGAAGTCCATGCTCACGCTCATCATTCGCCACTACCTCTGCCTTAATTGCACAGCCACGCTCTAAAGCATAACCTAAGGCTTCGACATTCAGCTCTAGCAGCTCTTCGGCATGATCACGACACCAATATGCGAACTCTTTGTCCACGAGGAGACCGTGCTTTACCACTTCAGCCAGACCTGATGACACTTGCCGTGCTGGAAGAGTACTTAGTGTATCCAAATCGTAGAGTACCATTGACGGTTGATAAAAAGCACCTATCATATTTTTGGCTAATGGATGATTGACCGCCACTTTACCACCCACACTACTATCATGAGCTAGGATCGTCGTCGGAATTTGCAGAAAGCCGATTCCACGCATATAGGTTGCTGCTACAAATCCTGCTAAATCGCCAACCACGCCGCCGCCTAAAGCTAGAACTGCTGAATTGCGGTCTAATCCTGCTTGAATCGCGGTTGTCATGACTTCTTCATACACGGCTAATGATTTAGAGGCTTCACCTGCCGTCATTATGTGACTAACCACAGTATAGCCGTGAGAACGCAAAGCTTCTTCAAGAGCCGGCAAGTACCTTGGCGCTACTTCAGTATCACTCACTACTAACAGTGGACTACGCTCCGAAAATCCGGCCTCAGCACAATAATGGGCGATGTCCTTTAGTAAACCACTACCGATAAGAATAGGATACGAGCGGTCGCCCAAATCTACATTAATAGTACGCATAATTAGTAGCTCTCCAGCTGTGATAGGTAATTTTCATAGTTCGCTTTAATTTCTTCCAGTGAGTCGCCACCGAATTTATCAAGGAATGCTTTTGCGATTTCCCAAGCCACTACGTTTTCCAGAACAACACACGCCGCTGGAACTGCACAAGCATCGGAGCGTTCAACTTGCGCTGTAAATGGTTCTTTCGTGTCAATATCCACACTTTGAAGCGGTTTATAAAGGGTAGGGATCGGCTTCATGACACCGCGAACTACAACCGGCATGCCGTTAGTCATACCACCTTCAAAACCACCTAAGCGATTACTTGCACGGTAGTATCCTTTAGAAGCTTCATACATAATTTCATCATGGACTTGCGATCCACGCAATTTGCCAGCTTCAAACCCAATGCCGATTTCAACGCCTTTGAATGCATTAATCGACATTACCGCCCCAGCGATTGCTCCGTCAAGCTTCCGATCAGACTGTACATAACTGCCAAGTCCAATAGGAAGTCCTTCGACGATACATTCAACGATTCCACCGATGGAGTCGCCCTCTTCCTTAATCTGATCTATGTAAGCCTCCATCTTCTGTTCCGTTTCTTTGTCGACAACTCTGACAGAGGACTGTTCTGTCCGCTCAATCAGCTCATCGATAGGCAGATCGTTAGCAGGTGCTTCAATTTCACCGATACGAATAACTTGCCCTGCTACCTTCACGCCAAAAGCTGCAAGCAGCTGTCTGGCTACAGCGCCACATGCTACTCTGGCTGCTGTTTCGCGAGCACTGGAGCGCTCCAGTACGTTACGAAGATCCGTATGGTTGTACTTCAATCCGCCATTCAGGTCTGCATGGCCAGGACGCGGCCGATTTACGCGGCGTTTTTCTTCGTCACTGCCAGGAATAGGCTCGATATTCATGATGTTCTTCCAGTGGGTCCAGTCTTTATTCTCTACTACCAAGGCTACTGGAGCACCTGTAGTATAGCCATGACGCACTCCACCTACAATTTGTGCCGTATCTTTCTCAATCTGCATGCGACGTCCACGTCCATAACCCTTTTGTCGACGCTGCAATTGAAAATTAAGCTCTTCAAAATCCAATGTCAAATTACTTGGCAATCCCTCAATAATGGCCGTAAGCTGGGGGCCGTGCGTTTCCCCCGCTGTTAAATAGCGCAAACTCATGCTGCGTTCCCCCTTTTATACTTTTAAACTGTAAACCGCTAAAATCCTAATGATCTTTGCTCATTATAGTATAGGCAATCCTCTTTGACAAGAAAGGGATCTCCCTAAAACGACTCTATTCGCGACAAAATGAATTGGTTTTTGTGTAAAGAAAAAGCGCCATTCATACTCTAAAGAGTATGAATGGCGCTCCTCGGCTCGGTCCGGCACTTGTTAGCTTCCGATCCGCTGACTTGTTGAAGGAAATGTAGACTTACGCTCTTCCAGTTGCAGAAGGCGCTTCAATTGCATTTCTTCTACACCGAGAATTTGCCCGCACTCACGAACGGTAATAAAGCCTCGTTTGTACGCGGCAATGACCTTGCTTTTATCCATCGGTTTAACGATCCTTTCGCTTAGCTTACAGATTCTACTACCCAGTATCACTGAACGATAGCGAAAGTATACCTATAAAAGTACACAGACGAAGGAGCAAGAAGTATTTATTTTTTACGATAGAAAAAGGTTTCCGTCGATTCAAAGCCATATTGCGCTGGCGTAAAGATCTGCTCTGTACTACCTACAAACAAATACCCGCCTGGACGTAAACTAGCCGAGAACTTATGGTAGAGCTTATTCTTCGCCTCTTCAGTAAAATAGATCATTACATTGCGACAAATGATAAGATCAAAACCCTCATCGAACTTGTCCAGCAGTAGGTTCTGTTTACGGAAATCTATGTTTTTCTTAAGCGTGTCGCTAACTTTGAATAAATGACCCTCGGGTTTAAAATAACGCGCAGCAACATCCTTAGGCACATCCTTTAAAGAACGTTCCAGATACAAACCTTGCTTTGCTTTGGAAAGCGCACCGTCGTCAATATCCGTAGCCAGAATACCAGTCTGTCCCAATAAATTCTTATCCGATAAAATCATAGCCAGCGTATAGGGTTCTTCTCCAGTGGAACATGCAGCGCTCCACAGTTTCAATCTGCGACCAGATTGTTGTATGTCAGGAAGAATGATATCTCGCAGTACTTCCCACCGATTCGGATTCCGCCAAAACTCGGAGACATTAATCGTCATTCGGTCCAAAAATTCATAAAATAATTCCTTGTCCTTCATCATTGCTGCAAAAAAATCACTAAAGGTTTGATATCCATTCTTCACACGAAGAGTCGTTAAACGCCGCTTCATCTGCGCTTCTTTATACTGAGCCAGATCAATTCCGGTGCTTTGCTTAACATGATGAATAAACCCGATGTAATCTGAATCTGCTGTTAATGCTGCAACATTACGATCAGACATGTTAATCCCCCGCCTCCCGCTTGGCTCCTACATCCAGACTGCGATCTCTTTGTTATAAAGATTCAATTCATCTGGAGTAAAGAAATTAGCAATTTCTCGTTCTGCACTTTCAGGCGAGTCTGATCCATGAATTAAATTAAGCGGTGTATGGCTGGCAAAGTCGCCTCGAATCGTACCCGGCAAGGCTTCTCCTACCTTCGTCTTACCAATGAGCGTACGGGATAATGCTACAACATCATCACCTTCCCATACCATTGCAAACACTGGACCTGAAGTTATAAAAGAAACCAACTCTGCAAAAAAGTCCTTGCCAGCATGCTCCGCATAATGTCTCTTTGCTTGGTCTTCACTAACTGTAATCAGCTTTGCAGCGACCAGCTTAAAGCCCTTATCTTCAAAGCGTGAGACAATACGCCCAATTAATCCACGTTGTACTCCATCCGGTTTGACCATCAGATACGTCTTTTCCATAGAGGCACTCTCCAATTTCCCATTAGTTGGGTTGTTTTGACGCTATCTTAACAGAAACCAAGCTTTCTGGAAACGTTTAATTTCATGATCACCAAAATACTAATAAGCTCTACCTGTTACAAAAAAGGCAATATCGCGCAGATTACGCTTAGTCTTGTTGTTAGGCAACTGATCTAGTGCAGCAAGTGCCTTCGCGATATATCGCGAAGCCAGCTCCTCGGAACGGGTGATTCCGTCTCCAGAAAGAATAAGATCAATAGCACGCCCTACTGTGCTGTGCCCTTCACGAATAGACTTCAACTCTTCAAGAAGCGGAGCTCGCAATCTTTCATCCTCCAGGCTATAAATGACAGGAAGGGTGATGTTCCCTTGCCGCATATCACTACCTGGAGGTTTACCGATTTGCTTTTCGGTGCCTGAGAGGTCAAGTAAATCATCACGAATCTGGAAAGCCATCCCTACATTGTATCCATAATTATAAAGTAGACGAGCCACCTCTGGTTCAGCATCAGCAGCAAGTGCACCTAATTGGCAACTGACTGCAATCAACAGCGCTGTTTTGCGGCGAATCCGCCGCAGGTAATGACGCACACTTTGCTCACTGTTGAAGAAGTCACGAATCTGTTCCATCTCACCGATCGACATTTCAATCATAGCCTTGGACAAAATCTGATGAATTCGCGGATTCTTCAGCTCCGTCGTCATCACCAGTGCTTTCGCATATATGTAGTCACCGGTGTACATGGCAATTTTATCGCCCCATTTGGCCTTAACAGTAAGTTCACCTCGGCGCAGTTCTGCATCGTCAATGACATCATCGTGAACTAGTGAAGCGCTATGAATTAGTTCTAGCGGTATCGCCACACGCTTCAGCTTCTCAAGATCATACTTTCCAAATTTCCCACCCATCAAAACAAATACGGGACGCAATCTTTTACCGCCAGCTTTTAATAAATGCAGAGAAGTCTCGGTTAGTAGGTCGTCATCACCCTGTACGCTACGGTACAAATCTTTTTCAATCTGATCCATGTCTCTGTTCAGTAATCCGAATATTTGCAGTCGTTTCATTCCTTCACCCGTGTCAACAGTTTATGACTCCAAATCTCCATCTTCACTGCCTGCGGCAGCAGACCCATCTCATAGGCATAGCGGAAATAGAGGTTCAGACCTTTCTGCTGCCTTTCTCCAAAATCATAGCTTAAATTGCGAAAGTACCCTTCCCAATAAGACTTAGTTCCTCCAATTGTCGAACAGGCTGCAAGTACTATAGGATCTAAATCACTTAGTCCCCGCAGTTTACTCTCAGCAAAAGCTTCTGCAATCTCCGCAATGGCTTCCGGTTTGTCATTCGCAGCTTTTCGATTCACTGCCCAGACCGCAAAGGTCATCCCTAAGCCCGTCCATTCTTTCCAAAGCTCCGCCAGATCCGTAACGATATACCCTTGATCCTGCCAAGAGGCTTTAATCGCATGATCACCAATGAGTAAGCATGCATCTGCTTGATGCATCATAGCATCCAAATCAGGATTAGCGCTAATATATTCTGGTTTATTGCCAAAAGCCTTTTCCATTAAAATTTTCAGCAAATTTACCGATGTTGCAGAAGTGTTCGTAACAGCAATCGTACCTGCACCTATCTGTGCAAGAGGCACTCGAGAAAAAAGAAAAATAGACCTCACAGGACCGTCCGCACTTACCGATAAATCAGGTAACAGCAATAACTTATCACTGGCTTCAGCATACGCAAAAGAGGATAATGCACCCACATGAATCGTTCCACGACTCATCCCCTGATTAAGAATGGCAGGTACCTCACTCACCATCTCTGCCGGATATTTCAGTGCAGAGGGATGAAAATTGTGAAATACCGGCCATGAGTTAGTATAGCTGATTTTACCTATGATGGTGTGGCTGTTATTCTCCATCCTTTCAATCCCCCCATCTGCGAAATAATTGATGTTCAATATTAAAGCTGTCAAGCACTTTACCCACCATGAAATTAATCAGATCATCCATACTTTGTGGCCCAAAGTAAAACGCCGGCATTGCCGGAATGATCCGAACCCCCAGACGGGACAGCTTCAACATATTCTCAAGATGAATAGCATGCAGAGGTGTCTCACGAGGAACAAGGACCAGTGGACGTCCTTCCTTAAGCATTACATCAGCAGCACGAGTCATCAGATTGTCGGAGGTTCCATTAGCAACCGCAGACAATGTTCCCATGGAACAAGGCATAATAATCATCCCTTCCACACGAAACGAACCACTTGCAATAGATGCACCGATATCAGCGACAGGATGATAAAGTAGAGAACCGGGATAGCCTTTGAACTTTTCGTTCAAAAAGCCTTCCCGGTCTGATGCGATATAACCTAGTTCTTCTTTAAAAACGCGCCAGCCCGCATTACTTACTACCAAATGAACGGAGTAGCCTAGCGATAGTAACGTTTCGATCAGACGAATACCATAAATAGCACCGCTTGCCCCTGTAATTCCAACCACGAAGTTTTTCGGTTTAGTAAGCGTCATTTTTTGAAATGCACCACCAAGTCAATCAGAGTGAAAGAGAACACCACGATGCTTAGCACGCCGTTCATAGTGAAAAAAGCGGTCTGTAAACGACTGAGATCACTCGGAGATACAATATAATGCTCATAAAAGAGAATAATATATGCGAGGATCATACCAGCCACATACCACCAGCTTAAATCCGTCAAAAACAGCAGCGATACGAATCCAATCGCCGTAAGAATGTGAAACACACGTGCAATAACGAGTGCACCTTGGACCCCAAATCGCACTGGAATGGATTTTAAGCCTTCTTTAAGATCAAATTCAACATCCTGACAAGAGTATATAACATCAAAACCAGCCGTCCAAAACACAATTGTGAAGTAAAATACCATTGAAGTCCAATTCACACTACCGGTCACAGCTACCCAGCCGCCCAGCGGTGCAAGCGCAATGGTGAGGCCGAGGATAAGATGGCATGCCCATGTAAAGCGCTTAGTGAATGAATAAATAACAAGAAGGAATACAGCGATAGGTAACAGCTTAGCTGACAAAGGATTCAATTTAAAGGCTGCCCAAAAGAGCAAGAAAAACGAAATGCCTATAAAAATGACAACTTCACCGATCTTAAGTAACCCTGCAGGAATCGCTCTTCCCGCTGTGCGTGGATTCTTGGCATCACTGATTCGGTCTATCAATCGATTCAATCCCATAGCTGCACTTCGTGCTCCAAACATAGCGATTACAATCCAGCCAATTTGACTCCAGGATGGGAGGCTATCATTCATGACAACGGATCCCAGTAAAGCACCCATAAAGGCAAAGGGTAAAGCAAATACCGTATGTTCAAACTTAATCATTTGTAAAAAGATACCGATTTTCTTAAACATTCCTGTTCTCCTTGAGCCCAATATGTAATGCCGCGATGCCTCCGGTCAAGGGGAAGGATTCCACTTTTTGAAGTCCGGTTTCACGGAAAATAGTGGCCAGTTGCTCCCGGTCTGGGAACATTGCCAATGATTCTGGCAGCCATTTGTATTGCTCGTACCTTTTCGCGAATAACTTACCCAGCAATGGAAGCACACGCTGGAAATAAAAGAAATATACACCTTTAAACGGTTGTTTCATCGGCTTGGATAGCTCCAAACATACAACCATTCCACCAGGTTTTACTACCCGCTTCATTTCGTTAAGCACTTGAACAGGATCTGGCACATTGCGTAGACCGAATCCAATCGTTGCATATTCAAATGCATTGTCTTCAAAAGGTAGCTCCATAGCATTGCCCTGCACCAGCGAAATACGGTCCTGAAGCTTGCGCTCTTCCACTTTGCGGCGACCTACCTCAAGCATACCTGCACTGAAATCCAGTCCGATTACATTGCCAGTCTGCGAGGCTTCCGCCAAAGCGATGCTCCAATCACAGGTTCCGCAACATAGGTCAACGGCCGAATCCCCGCGCTTCATCCCCATCTTCTTCATCGTGAATTTACGCCATGCCTTGTGGCGGCGAAAGCTTAGGATGTCATTCATCAAATCGTATTTTCCAGCAATACTCTCAAATACGGAATGTACAAACTGCTCTTTTGGTTTGCTGTTATCACCCACAGCAGTTGTCGTTTTTTCCATAGTCATCCCTTAACCCTCCACGGCTGCTTGTCCTGTGACCTTCATCTGCAGGAGAAAACGATCCAGCGCCATCTCTAGCTCTCTAAGTAAACTCTCGTCTTTAACGCTTTGCAATAGCCCCTGAATAGACTGAAGCGATTGATGAAGCTTGTCCGTCAGTTGCGAATCACATTTATATTTCATTTTTAGCATCTTCCATTCCTTCTGATCAAGGTTTAGGTCTTGAAGTTGCTTACGTTCTTCCTCTGTTGCAGTCTCCATCATCTTCCAGTAGCAATAGCCATTCCCTGCATTCGCAGGATCATCACTACGAAGAAGCTCAATAGCAACGGTCTCGCACTGACTGAATTCTGCCAGCAGTTTTTCCCACAGCTCCACTAAGGAGTTCTCAATCATAGGCGTAAAAGAAAGGAACAGCCGCATATTCAGCTGTACCATGTGCCGCAAGTATTGTTCAGCCGAAAGGCGTATGCCTCTCATCTTCACGTAGAGATTCGCTTTCAAGACATTGAAATCTGCAATCGCCTTACTCAAGATTCCAATCATCTCGATCTGATCACTCTTTGCAAGCAAATGGTAAAACCAGCTGCTGAAGTAATCGCCAGCTAGTACCTTCAATTGACGGGAACGCATAGGGTCTCCCCCCCGTCTATCATTCGAACGGTCAATGACCTCATGCGTGTCCAGACCTAGTTGAACAAGCGCTGTCACAAGCGTGTACAACTCTCCGGCACTTCCTTTTGCAGAAGAAGCATGATTTAGAAAAATATATAACAAATGACCCCGGCCATCAGAAAACGGCGGCAAATCCGTATGCTTCTGAATCATGTCGTAGTCGGTGTAGGGTTTAGCCAGTTGCGGTATGCAGTACGGTTTCATTTCAGCCTCCGAAGCCATTGACATAATAATAATTCGTTTGTTCACAATCTTGTCTATTATATCACATGTTTTTTTGTCACGCACTGTGGTACGCCTGAGTTTCTTTTAATCCATTCAAGGATAAATGAACTGTTTCTTCCAGAGCTCGGTTTCACTAATGCGGAAGCCCGTTTTGAGACGATCCGATATAGGAAGATTACCCGCAGACTGAAGTTCATCTTGCAGCGTATAAGACCATTCAGAACGTCTGATATCACCAGCCAACAGCAGTCGGCGGCTACCTAGCCATTTATCTTCTACCACAATGCGAAGTAGAAGTTGATCCACATTCGAGGTTTCCTGAATAGCAAAGGAAATGGCCTGAGCCATATTTTGATAGAGTTCCTCAGGTTCATGATCGTTCCCGCTCACTTTCAGATCCAGTGACAGAACATGATCTTCCCAGCCAACGCTATCTATGGATAAGGTCAACGGAAGAGCGCCCAGAACATCAACAAGATTGTCATTGCCCAGCACTGTGTTATGGCTGCCAGTAAAAGTCTCCACTGTCCCATTTCTCTGCTGTACGGATGAGTCTAAGTCTGCCAGTTTCGGCAAAATAACAGCAGAGGTCGCAGTCAAGAGTAATACGGCACCAATCAACCAGGCTTTGTTCATGGACACGCCCCCTTATCCATAGTACCCACTTTTTTTGTGGATATGATCATTCACCCTTACTATATTTTGAAAAAAAGCAGGCTATGCCTGCTTTTCAGCTTTCACTTTCCAATTGTCCGTGTTTCGTTAAAATTTCAGCTTTTCCGCGGATTTTCATTGCTGAGGTATGATCGGTAAATTGGGCAATCAACACCTCACCCTTGTCTAGCTTCTCTGTATGATGAAAGCGTGTATCCGTACCTCTAGTTAGCCCAATGACTTGAACGCCATTTTCTTTGGCCTTAACCACAATATAGTCACTACCTGTCGGAAGCGGATTTTCGCTCGTATTTTTATCCGTCATCACTGATCCTCCTCTAAACCTAATGTACAGCCCATGCTATTCCAAAAAACAAATGCCGCCTTGGAGGGCGGCATAGTTGTTACTTAAAAAGACTATGGGATTGATATGTAGAAATCTTTATTTGATTCCGTCTTTCAGCGCTTTACCAGGTTTGAATGCCGGTACCTTGCTTGCAGGAATTTCGATTTCTTCACCAGTTTGTGGGTTACGGCCTTTACGTGCGGAACGTTCGCGCACTTCAAAGTTTCCGAATCCAACCAGTTGTACTTTATCACCGCTTTGCAGCGCTTCTGTAATTGCTTCGAAAACCGCATCTACAGCTTTAGTAGCATCCTTCTTGGGAAGTTCAGTTGCTTCTGTAACTACATTGATCAAATCAGATTTATTCATGTTTTCTCACCTCCCTGAGTAAATTTCCGGTATCATACACTGTTTCCGTTTAAACGTAAAATATACGTGATAATCCCGTTTATTACTGAACACTGGCGCCCATAGACCTTGAAGCGCAACAAACTTATAGTAATACAGCCCATCCATAAATTCAAGCAGTTAGACAAAAAAGGAGTAGAAATTATCATCTATGCTTGCATAAACATCTAATTCCCATCTAATTTTATAGACCTATAAGACCAGGTTAATTCTTCTTTTCAGAAAAAAAATTGAGTCAGATTCACCGTTATTATAGGAACTAGGAATCAAGTTTCGTTATTTTTACGCATAAAAAGAGTGGGATCTCTCCCACTCTTCCAATCTGCTTAAATTTAAGTTAGAGAATAATTGCAATAAGTCCGCCTGAGCCTTCATTGATGATCCGACCAAGCGTTTCTTGCAATTTGTAGCGCGCATTATCCGGCATCATCGCGATCTTGCCTTGAATACCTTCCCTCACAATGGAATGCAAGGAGCGCCCAAAAATATCGGATTCCCAAATCTTAATCGGGTCGTTCTCGAAATCCTGCATCAAATAACGGACCAACTCTTCACTTTGTTTCTCTGTACCAATGATTGGTGAGAACTCAGATTCAACATCAACACGAATCATATGAATAGATGGTGCGGTGGCCTTTAAGCGAACCCCAAAGCGAGAGCCTTGACGAATCAGCTCTGGTTCATCTAGCGCCATTTCAGCTAGTGAAGGAGCAGCAATACCGTAACCGGTAGTCTTGACCATTTCTAAAGCTTCAGAGAAACGGTCGTACTCTCTTTTCGCGTGTGAGAATTCCTGCATCAGCTGGAGCAAGTGATCTTTACCGCGGATTTCAACCCCTACTACCTCCATCAGAACCTGATCATACAGCTCTTCTGGGGCATACAGATCGATCTCTGCTACACCTTGACCCATGTTCATACCACTTAGGCCTGCTTTATCGATAAAATCATACTCTGTGAACTGAGATACGAGCCGGTCAACATCCCGCAAGCGGCGAATGTCTTTTACCGTATCGCGAACGGAGTTCTCATAGCTACTACGCAGCCAGTGATTCTCTCCAAGCACCATGACCCAGCTTGGCAAGTTCACATTTACTTCATGAACAGGGAATTCGTACAATACTTCACGCAGTACACCTGTTACATCCTCTTCGGTCATGTTTGCTGCGCTGAGTGTCATGACAGGGATATCGTATTTGATGGCTAGCTCGCTACGGAGCTGCTGTGCTTCCTCACTGCGTGGGCGAGTGGAGTTAATGACAAGCACAAATGGCTTACCCACTTCCTTCAGCTCTGCAATGACGCGCTCTTCAGAGTCCACGTACGAGTTCCGCGGAATTTCTGCAATCGTTCCATCTGTTGTTACTACAACACCAAGCGTTGAATGCTCCTGGATGACCTTACGGGTCCCGATTTCTGCCGCTTCCTGAAAAGGAATTGGCTCCTCAAACCAAGGTGTAGAGATCATTCGTGGTCCATTCTCATCCTCGTAGCCTTTAGCGCCTTCTACAGCGTAACCCACACAGTCTACCAGTCGAACGTTAACCTCAAGCCCTTCCGCAACCTTGATTTGGACTGCGTTGTTAGGCACGAACTTAGGTTCAGTGGTCATAATTGTTTTGCCTGCTGCGCTTTGCGGAAGCTCATCCACAGCTCTTACCCGATCTGCCTCATTCGTGATGTTAGGCAGGACAATTGTTTCCATGAAGCGCTTGATAAATGTCGATTTCCCCGTGCGAACCGCGCCGACGACGCCAAGATAAATGTCTCCGCCGGTACGCTCGGCAATGTCCTTGAAAATATCCACTTTTTCCAAAAGAGATCCCCTCCTCATATTACTCCGAAGAAAAAATGCCTGAAGAGCATCGACTTCGCGTTCCGCCGGTAATCTGACCCTTGCAGGACATCAACCGGACTTATCGTATGCCCGCCCGAAGCCTAGCTGCTTTCGACCGGGACGTACTGGCCCCGCGCTAAACTCCGAATGCTCGGACATGCATTTGGACTAGTATCATCATATGTATCCGGAACGAATTTATGACCCATAATCGCGCATTTTGCAATGTAATTTCTAAAAATTAGTTGTGCGCGCCGCAAGGCGTCTGACGCCCGGAAGCTTACTCATCCATCATATGAGATAGGATTTATTGATAGAACTATTTTAGTGGATATGCATGAAGGAAATTTTAGCGTATGTCATCTACATCCTTTTGCCTCTAATTTTATACGGTTACGATTATTTCATGATTTATTTCTAGCTTGAGCTGAATCTCCTTTCTTACCATCATTTCTAGCAATCCAGTCTTACGCGCTATGAAACTGAACCTTAATTCCATCTACGATTTATGTAAGACAATTAAGCTTCAGTTAAGGCAATATCTGAACAACACAAAAACGCCTAATCCTTCGGATATAACCGAAGCTTAGACGCTCTTAAGCTTTAACTTTCACTTCAACTAGGAGACTGCGGGACAGGCTGATTGTTAATCCATAGATACGGCAAAGACTTTACGGGCACGTAATAGGAAGCTTCCTCCAGATCTAGTCGCAAATCTTTTTTCTCGTCATGTTCCCCACCATTCTTTTCGATGGCAGCAATAATATCAAAGACATAATCTACATAGACCGTTCCAGCCTTATCCATGATGAAATCAAGAACCTGCCCAGAATAGACGCTAGTTAATGATATGGAGCTTGTTCCTGCCTTCTTATGATCAATGGTGTAAAGTCCAGGATATAGCTCATCTAGTACGGGCAAAGAGCCGTCATGAGCTGATTTATAACGATTAATCTGACGCTGCACATCATTCACCTTTTGAACGGTAACAAGGTCCATCACCTTAACAACTGGATCGCTTTCCTCATTCAAAATAAGAAAATAAGCGCTTCCGCCCTGTTCAAAAGCCGTAGCCGGAATATCATCCAAATATCCCTTATTGTTCAGCTTGCCTAGGTCTATCCGGAACTTCTCATATCTTGGAGTAGCTTCATCCGCATTAAGGATCGGAAGCACACCTTCCTCTTGTTGAAAATCATCAACGGCTGCTTGTATCCGCTTAACACTTTCTCGATAATTAACGCTAGCACGCTTTTCTTCTCCAGGATACAGACATCCGGAAAGAGTAAGAGCGATTGACATCACTACCAGAAAAAGTCTTGCTCCTGCCTTTAGCTTCTTCTTTCTTCGTATAAACTCCAACCGAGTCCCTCCCACGGTGACAATCTAACACTACCACAGCTCATCTTCTTCCCCACGCCGCGCAGCTTCAAGCTTACGGCGTACAGCAGCCTTAAGTGGATCTTCTGGCACCTGAACGGTCACATCGCTCCATACGGCAGCCTGACAAGCCAGACGCACTCCTTCTTCTAACGTAGTTCCAAGCTTACGTCGTTCAATATCCCCTGGCGGTCTCAGCGCTGTGGCCTCTTCAGTCGCAATTTTAACCTTGCACATCAGACAGCCTGCTTTGCCTCCACAGCGAGTGGTAATGCTCACTCCGGCTTTACGAGCTGCCTCCAGTAACGAGATACCACGATTCACCACAGCTTTACGACCTTCAGGTTGAAACATAACGGTGACGCCATTTTGCGATTTCATGATGTTACTTCCTTCCTCAACATTATGTAACTGCTTACATAATCGAAACAACTCCGCCCAATAGGCCAACTAACATGATGACAAACGCAAGGATAGATAGCAATGCTTTAAGCAGTCCCTTTGTTTTGCTCCGAGCAAAAGTTATTAGAAATACAGACAGTCCCATAATCAGCATTGCAATCAGGGACAACCACATTTTTGTCATCGGATCCAAGGTCAAAGCCCCCATTCGCCTGTAATATATTAGGGATTATTATATCATGACCTTATCCTATTCTGTAAAAAAACATCATTTTTTATATATTATTATTAAGATATTTTAGCTGTGAGAGTTTACCAATAAATAAAAAAAGAGCAAAAGATAACAGAATCTCATGGATTCTGAATCTTTTGCTCACCCAACCTAAAGCTATTTTTTAAGCATCATTTTCATTAAAGACTCCATTGTGCCGGAACCTGCGCCGCCTTTTTTGACGGCATTAACAATTTCCTGCACAGTAGCTTCACTGACCGGCACTTTCGCCATCGATGACACCTGCTTAATTAACTGGCGGAGCTGGGCTTCATTCTGCGTAGTTCCTGGTTTGACCGTACTGGCTAGCTTTTTGACGGCACTTTCCGTAATGTTCTTGCCCGCCTTTTTGTTAATGGCGTTCAATGCATCCTTGGAAAAATCTCTGCTCACTTTTCATCCCTCCTCCGTCAATCCCCAATACAACATATGAGAATTTGCGGAAAAAGGTGAACAGGATCAGGAATGCCACTGCTCCCAAGTTTCCTGAGATATTGCCTCAAGCTCAGGTTTACGATCACGGCCCATCAGAGCCTCAACAGCACTACGCGGACTTCTACCTTTAAAAAGGACATGATAAATTTGATCTGTAATGGGCATTTGGACCCCTAGCTTGATGGAAATGGCATAAGCTGCCTCCGTGGTACGAATACCTTCGACAACCATTCCCATCGACTCCAGTACCTCATCCAGTGGTTTCCCTTGCCCGAGCATAAAGCCAGCACGCCAGTTACGGCTGTGCTGGCTCGTAGCAGTCACTACAAGATCGCCAACACCTGCAAGCCCTGCAAAGGTCAAAGGATTCGCTCCAAGCTCGACGCCCACCCGAGAAATCTCGGCCAGTCCACGTGTCAGAAGCGCCGCCTTAGCATTATCCCCAAATCCTAGACCATCGGATAGACCTGCACCGAGTGCAATAATATTCTTTAGTGCGCCGGCAAGCTCTACTCCTACCTGATCACGGTTCGTATATACACGAAAATCATTGTTTATGAACAATTCCTGTGCTTCAGCAGTACGCTTATCATCAGGTGAAGCCACAACAACTGTAGTAGGACACAGGCGCACTACTTCCTCTGCATGACTCGGTCCGGAAAGAACGACAATCTGCCCTTCGTCACAGCCGAGTTCTTCAGCAATAACGATCGACATCCGTTTCTTGCTTTCAGTCTCAAAGCCCTTCGTAGCATGAACGCATAGCATTTCATCCTTCCAGAACGGCTTCAGACTGCGAGCAACCTGTCGCATACCTGAAGATGGGGCTACAATAACAACCGCTTTAGAACCGGAAACTGCGGTCTCCAGATCGGTGGTTGCAATGATGTTTGCAGGCAGAGAAATCCCCGGTAAATACTTATTATTGAAATGAGAACCATTGATCTCGGCAGCTTGATCAGAGTTACGTGTCCACAGATAAACTTCCGAGTGATTCGCAGCCAGCACACTTGCCAGCGCAGTTCCCCAGCTCCCCGCTACTAGTACGGTTACTTTATCAGACAACACGATTCCCTCCTTTTACTTTTGAGCCTATCTTGTTCTCACGGCCCTCTACAATCTTAACAATGTTCGTCCGGTGCCGCCAGAAGGCAAAAACCGCAATGATAATACTGGTCCAGAGCACAGGCTGTGTAAATCCTGTCAACAATAGAAAGACCGGTGTCAGCGCGACAAAAATCAACGAGCCAAGTGACACGTAACGAGTGATAAAGATAGATCCTATGGCGATAACACCAGCGAGCAGTGCAGGCCATAAACACAGTGTGGCCATAACACCGATCGTAGTAGCGATGCCCTTTCCCCCACGGAAACGAAAGTAAAGCGGCCAGTTATGTCCGACAATGGCAGCGATTCCGCAAAGAGCAGCAACCCAGGTTCCCCAGCCGCCTACCCAAGTTCCTAACCAAACTGCGGCAACACCCTTCAGTACATCCAGCACTAGCACAGATATCGCAGGACCTTTTCCCAGTACACGAAGTGTATTGGTAGCCCCCGCATTGCCGCTCCCATATTGACGGATATCAATTCCCTTTAGTAGCTTGGCGAACAGCACACTAAAGCTGACAGAACCAAGCAAATAGCTTACAACGATAACCAGAAGTTCAAGCGCCACACTTCTTCTCCCCTAACCTTCGTTTTCGGATTTGCGCCGTGTAAAGAGACGGATTGGCGTTCCCTCGAAATTAAACGCCGCGCGGATTTTATTCTCCAAGTAACGTTCATAGGAGAAGTGCATCAGCGATGGGTCATTTACGAACACCACGATCGTCGGTGGCTTCACCGCAACCTGCGTTACGTAGTTAATACGTAAGCGACGGCCTTTGTCAGTTGGAGGAGGGTTAATCGCAATGGCGTCCGATACAACATCGTTCACCAGATGCGTAGTAATGCGTAGTGCATGCTGTTGAGATACATGCTGCACCACTGGTAGCAGTTTTTGCAGGCGCTGTTTAGTTAAAGCCGACAAGAAGACAACCGGTGCGTAACTCATAAACAAGAAGTGGTCACGAATCTTAGATTCGAAGTTCTGCATAGTCTTGTCGTCTTTCTCAATGGCATCCCATTTGTTCACAACAAAAATAGATGCTTTACCAGCTTCATGTGCATAACCAGCGATATGCTTGTCCTGGTCGATAATGCCCTCTTCACCGTTAATTACAACGAGAACCACATCAGCCCGTTCAATCGCACGCATCGCACGCATAACACTGTATTTCTCAATGTTCTCATATACCTTGCCTTTTTTGCGCATACCTGCAGTATCGATAAGCACATAACGTTGTCCATCACGTTCAAAAGGCGTATCAATAGCATCGCGAGTAGTACCAGCAATATCACTAACGATAACGCGTTCTTCACCCAGAATTGCGTTAACCAAAGAGGATTTACCTACATTCGGACGGCCAATCAAAGCTACACGAATGACATCGTCATCATATTCATCATCTATTTTCTCTGGCAGACGTTCTACGACAGCGTCCAATAAGTCACCGAGTCCTGTACCATGACTACCGGAAATTCCGATTGGATCTCCAAAACCTAGGCTATAGAACTCATAAATATCATCTGCACGCTTCATATTATCCACTTTATTGATGGCGAGAACGATCGGTTTACCTGAACGGAACAGAATCTGAGCTACCTCTTCATCTGAATTCGTCACACCACTCTTCGCCTCACACATAAATACAATAACATCCGCTTCTTCAATCGCCAGCTCCGCTTGAACGCGGATTGATTTCAGAATCGTGTCATCTCCATCAATTTCAATACCTCCGGTATCAATCACACTGAACGACTTACCGTTCCAATCTGAAATACCATAAATCCGGTCACGTGTAATCCCCGGTTTATCTTCTACAATGGCCAATCTATCGCCAATCAGCCGATTAAAAATCGTCGATTTCCCGACGTTAGGCCTCCCAACGATTGCCACAACGGGTCTTGCCATATTCATTCCTCCTGTCATCCTTACGATACTCATCATAGCAAAAAACATTAAAATTGGCTAACACTCATGTTAGTTCCAATAAATCTTTCTGTCACTGGAAAAAGAGAATCGGCGAACCCCCGTATCGAGGGCTCGCCGATTACTTTACCCGTATATTCAAAAAGCAGGATTAGTTATTACCTTTGAATTTGTCCAACTTGTCTCCAAAACGTTCAGCAAGCGTGAAGCTAAGGCCTTCGTTGCTTAGAGAAACGTTAGGGTTATTCAATACTTCTTTAGGAGCTCTGTCTCTGCTGTTGCTGCGTTCAGGTCTAGCAGTAGGTGCTGGAGCTTCTTCAGTTTCTTTGATGCTCAGGCTAACACGTTTCTCGGATGGATTGAAGTCCAGTACTTTCACTTGTACTTCTTGTCCTTCTTTCAATACTTCGTGTGGAGTAGCAATGTGTTTGTGGGAGATTTGTGAAATGTGCACAAGACCTTCCACACCTGGAAGCAATTCAACGAATGCTCCGAAGTTCACAAGACGTTTTACAACGCCTGTTACAACATCACCGATGTTGATTTCGCCAGCAGCAGAGTCCCAAGGACCTGGAGCAGCAGCTTTAATGCTCAGGCTGATTTTTCCTTTTTCAGGATCAACCTTAAGTACTTTAACACGTACTTTATCACCTTCAGAAACTACATCAGAAGGCTTCTCTACGTGATTCCAAGCGATTTCGGATACGTGTACAAGACCGTCAACTCCGCCAACATCAACAAATGCGCCGAATTGGGTCAGACGTTGTACAGTACCTTCAATGATTTGACCTTCAGACAGTTCAGCCATAATTTTAAGCTTATTAGCTTCGAACTCTTCTTCAAGAACTTCTTTAGCGGACAGGATTACTTTGCTGTTCTCACGGTCAAGTTCTTTCACTTTAACGCGAAGGGTACGGCCTTTGTAATCGCTGAAATCTTCAACGAAGTGACGCTCAACCATGGAAGCTGGGATAAATCCACGTGCTCCAACATCAGCTACTAGACCGCCTTTAACAACGTCAGCCACAGTAACTTCGAAAGCTTCTTGGGAAGCAAAGTACTTCTCAAGATCTTCCCATGATTTTTCGCTATCAACAGCACGTTTGGAAAGAACAAGGCTTTCCTTGTTGTCGTTGATGCTAACAACTTTACATTCTACTTCCTGTCCAACTTCTACTGCTGCAGCAGCGTTGTCCAGTTGTACTGCGGACAATTCGCGAATCGGAATCACACCGTCGTATTTATATCCAATGCTTACATAAGCTTGGTTATCTTCAATTTTGACGATTGTTCCTTTCACGGTATCGCCTTTTTTTAGAGAAATGATTTCCAAGTCAGCTTGGTTAGTCACTTCTTCTTCGTTAACGGCAGCAACTTCTTCTACAGCTCCGTTATTTTCTGTCACAGCGGATTCCACCGCTTCTACGGTTTCATTGCTCTCCGTAGTTTCCTGATTTTTAATTTCTTCAGACATGTGATTAGCCTCCTCGATTCAAAACCCCATTTATTTAAACCTGCGTATAGCAGAGTTCAAAACAAGCATTGCTTGGTATTACAAATTACACTTGAAGATAGTATGTTCCAAAAAATAGCGACTATGCCGTTATTTAATCATAGCACAGGACGAAATTTGTGATTCCGCTTATCCCTTAACCAACAGTTGGTATACCCGACTTCTTCATCTCATTGATGCGTTCCATAATGACATCGGTAACAGCCTCGAGAGATTCACTTCCTGCACCGGCAAATTGACTGAGATCTATAGGAGCCCCATAGACTACAACCATCCGTCGAAAGGGTTTGTACTCACCGACAATAGCGGCTGGAACAACTGCAGCACCGCTTCGAAGTGCGAAGCTTGCAGCACCTTTCTTGGCAACTCCGGCATCAGAGTTACGCGTACCCTCCGGGAAGATACCCATGACATTACCACCGCGAAGTGTGTTAAGGGCCGTTTTAATGGATTCTTTGCTTACACCACCACGTTTGACCGGAAAAGCACCCAATTTGTTAATGAGCCAGCCAAGCACAGGAACCTCAAAAAGTTCTGCCTTAGCCATATACTTTACTTGACGGTCTAACTTAATCCCGATAGTCATCGGATCCAGCAAACTAATATGGTTGGCACAGAGCAGCACCCCGCCCTCCTTTGGCACATTCTCTTCCCCCACAATCTTAAGCGGGAAAACAATTGCGTAAATCAAGCGAAGCAATCCTCGGCAAAATACATAAATCATAAATGATTTCTCTCCCCGTCAACATGAGATCTACAATGGGATACAATGGCCTCCACGACTTGATCGATATCCATAAAGGTCGTGTCGAGAAGAATCGCATCTTCCGCACGTCGCAGCGGTGAAATCTCCCGTCCTTCATCCAGACGATCCCGCTGTGCAATATCATGTTCAAGCTGCTGAAGCGTCACCGATTCCGCGTCTCTCAATTCCTTATAACGACGGAGAGCTCTTTCTTCCACACTTGCCGTCATAAAAATCTTTACTTCGGCATCGGGCAGCACGGTCGTACCGATATCGCGGCCATCCATTACAACGCCTTTGCGAAGCGCCATCTGACGCTGCAAATGACTCAGTCTGGACCTTACACCTTCGATCTTCGAATACTGCGACACAAGGCCGCTAACCTGAAGACTCCGAATATGCGGCGTTACGTCTTCCCCATTAATCAGCACCTTCTGGATGTCTTTTTCCGGAATAAGCTCAATAACCATATCGTGAACTTTTTGGTTCACTTGATTCTGATCTTCCGGTTCTATGCCTTCTCGGATCATATACCAGGTGATTGCCCGGTACATTGCGCCTGTATCGACATAAATATAAGACAACTTCTGGGCTACCAATCGGGCTACAGTACTCTTGCCTGCCCCGGCAGGTCCGTCGATGGCGACGTTAATTCTGTCGTAAGTATGTGTACCCTGCCTATCCAACGGGGCATTCCTCCTCAAACACTCTTTCATAAGAAAAGCATCTAGCGATGTCAAGTTCGTTCCTGCAATATCAAGGAGCACATACAAATGGATATGCTTGATGATATTATCAAGAAAAAAGCAGGCATTGCCTGCGACTTATAAAATTATACCACAGTTTATACTTCAGTGCAAAATCAGAACACTTAATAGAGCTAAGAAAAATGCCTATCGGTTGCGGAAATCAAACTGTCGTTCAAAGCAGTAACGTATTATTTTCTGACGCTCATTATCCGTAATAGCCACAAATTTCAGCATGGCCAATTGGCGCCCGTTTTCAAGCTTTTTAATCCGAACCACTTCACCTTCAAAGTCCACATGCTCAATACTACCATTTCGATAAGGCACTAGAACCCAGCAGGATAATTTCGCTCCCACCTCGAGCTTCACTTGGTGATCCACCAAGAAAGACGTTCCTCCGCCGCCGATATCATCTGTACGTACAAGGAATTTTTTGCCAAAGCTATCCTTCACAGCTAATTCAAGATCTGCATTCACCCGAAAAAAGCTTCGTCTCTGAATTTTGAAAATCGAATCCGCCTCTGGTTTTTGTATCCGGACCATACGAATTACATCTTCTTTAAACCCGAGAACATGAGTATTAAAGTAATTTTTAATGCCACCCTCAGTAATAAAATAAACCGAAAGCTCGTCCCCCATAAAAAGTCGTTTCAGACGACCGTCACTCTCCTGCATAGGAATTTCAATCAGGAATGCGTCGTCCTCTGTCTCTGCAATTCTCGATCTATATTCAACTTCTGCTTCAGCAGCGTCACTGGAAGCAACCTGTATGTATAGATATTCATTAATTTTAGGATACAAAGATGTCACCGCCAAATCAGTATAGTTAACAATGATTATAGCATGGGAATATCACCCAATGAGATAAATATTATTTGAATTTCAAAAATAAAGAAGGGCGCATCCAAATAATGGATGCGCCCTGTTTTTTCACTTTTGTTCTACCCCTGAAGAAGGCCTGATTTCTTCCACGGACTCTTCAATGCCGTCGTCCGCATTAAGATAAATACGATACTGAGTACCATTTACCTCTCCGCCAAATTCGTAAGTCAAGACTTCTACGGAGTCATCATTTTTAATCCACGCCATGCGATGGTAATTCTCATTGAAATCCGAATTCAGAAATTTCTTCGCTTCCGCCAGAGTCAGCTTTGGCTTTGGAATTTTACGATTGTCCTTATGCTCATTGACATATTCGCTAGCCTCAAATCCAACCGCTGTCCCAGTATCAAGTCCAATACGGATCGTCATTTTCTCAGGATAAATCAAGACATCATTTTGGCTCGTTACAAAGGTTAAATTCCCGATATTATCATAACGGTCAGCATTAACCGCAGTCATATGAGGATATCCTTTTTTCTTAAGAAACTGCTCTGCCTTGGAAACTGCTTCTTCTAGGGTCACCTTAGCAGGTCCTATCTCACGGTTATCGTAATAAGAGATCAGTAAACCACCATTTTTGGTGAAATCCATACTGATAATCTGCTTATTATTCGAACCACTGACTGTAGCCGTATAAGAAGGCCACTTCGTATTTTTGCCGTTTTCTTTAACGTCTACCTTAGCATTCGAGCCGGCATTAGCAAACTTAATGGCTTTACGTTTGATATCTTCAACTGAAACAGGGGTACCTCCGAGCATTTTTACAGAGCGTTTATCGTAAATGCTTGCAACTGAAGGACCCCAATCCAGGTCAGGGTAACCTTCGACACGTTTGTCCACCGACTTAAAGCCGTCAATAATCGAATTATCTTGTGCCTTATTCTCTGTAGCCAATGCGGTTTCAACATCCATCCAGCGCAAACGGCTACCAATCACTTTATTCTGAACATCTTGCAAATCTTTTGAGATTTCTCCAGAGCTCTTATACAATGCTTTTAAATTGCTCAATTCACCATCTGTCAAAGGCTTCTTAGCGAAATCACGAATCCCAGCTTTATAAGAAAAGTTTGAGATTTTGGACAGAAACTCCTCCGTTTTGCTAAATGGCAGTAATGTGAGTGGCAACTGATTAATTTCATTTTGTGCCTCACTGGTCATCCGCCACACATTAACAAGTCCTTTGCGGTGCATCCCGTTAGAAGCGGAGTTAACAGCTAGTGTGTTTCCCAGCTCTCCATGAAGACGCTCCACATGGTAAGACAAATCATGAAAGGCACGCTGATATTGGTTCTCCGCCTTAATTAGGATCGCATTCTTCTCCTGATTCTCCTGATAACCCCACACGAGCGCACCAATTAACAGCAGCGCAGTCAGCGGGAACATTACAGCACTTAATCTTTTGTACATAGGGCTACAAGACTCCTTTCGATAGCTTATTGGCGTTAGTTTGACAATAAACTAGGAGTCTTATGCACCCTTCTGTAACACAATATGACTAAAGTGTTTGAATAGAGGGATTTCACTCCAAATTTGCATAGCATAGCGCTTATGCTCTCTCTTCAATTTCAAAGCCACTGCTATTACTGCAAAGGCATTGCTTAAAGCCGGTTTGAATCACACCCTGCTCTTTTATCCCTCTTAATATGTAGGTCTCACCGCATTGTTTGCAAAGTATACGGACTTTTATACGCAAAAAAAGACACCTCTCTCCTCTCTGGAATCTCCCGCTAAGGAACAATCCTTTGAATATAAGTGTGTCCATCTCGATTATAGGTTAACCTCTTCTTCTCGTTTCAGAAAGCGGAAAGGGGACCGGCTATTTGCCCTATCCACTTTCCCCATCCCTCCGTACCATAGGATAGCCATCAGAGGAACAATAAACCATATCCAGTAGTTAGCTGTCGTACTCAAAATAAAGTCATAAATCCCATGCCACAACCATGGCAGCAAGATAGAGATTAACAGAATCCCTTTTGTTTTAGCTCCTTTTGAGAACTTGGCTCTCCCTAAATGATAGCCCATAATTACACCAAACATAGCGTGTCCAGAAACCGGAAGCAGTGCTCTCAGGAACATGGAACCGATTGATGCATTGCTATACCAAGCGTACATTATATTTTCTATTGTTGCGAAGCCGAGCGAAATCGCTACGGCGTATAGTATCCCATCATATGGCTCGTCAAATTCGGTGTGATTGTAAATCATATGGTAAAGCACAAACCATTTTAGACATTCTTCCACGCCAGCGGATATGAGAAACGACTCCACATAAGGACCGCCATTCAGCCCCAGCATTAGTCCTCTCTGAATGATCATAACAGGGAATACAATCAGAAGGCCTAGCAGGAACACCTTAATAACGATATGAAGCGGTTCTTGATCATACTTATCTTTCAAATAAAAAAAGGTCAGCAGAGCAAGTCCCGGCGCTACTGCCGACGAAATAACCGATAACACGAGCACCGAATAACCTCCCTATATCCCTAGCGCCTTATTCTGCTGATTACAGCAAGGCAGATAACAGCTTTAATTCAAGAATGACCGCCATACCATCAAGAACAAGAATAGGGCTAATTAGCTAAAACGATGCTTATCAGCCCTATCATGCTATTTAATCCTGACGCTTAAAATGAGTGCACAATAACTGGACTGCATTCTCCGGCATTACTGTCTTCCCGTATTCATCGAGGACAGCTTCAGTAACCGGTGAGGAATCTCCAAACTCAGCTAGTACGCCAACAAGACCTGACAACGCTGTTTCTTCAAATTCCTTAGGATCGAAGTACAGATACCATTTATTGTTATAAGAATACAGTTTCCCCTGGGAAGTAATATTACCAATGAGCACATGGGCCGCTTCAACAAGAACCTCGAAATCGCGGAATGCATATACAATGGAGTCGCTTTGTTCAAGAGTAACTTCCATTTCGTAAATCTCTTCTGGCAATTCTTCTTCCCCGGACGCACCGTACTGATGGTGATCATATTTTCCTCGGGTCACTATAACGACCATGCCTTGGGCGGGCAATGCGAAAACTTCTACGGCAAGCGGACCGGTAGCATCAAAACCTAGTTCACTATATGCTTGGTCCATCATCTCCGTAAACAGGTCATGTACCTTGGGAACTTCCTGCCACATGTCTTCCTTCTGGATGCCCCGCTCGCTCAGGTCGTCAAAAGTGAGGAAAATCCGTATCTTATCTTGACTTAATCGCTCTATTCTCATGACAGGATCCTCCTTTTGCAAGCTCATTTATTATAATGTATGATGAGTCCCGAGTAATGAGCCAAAAATGGTTACTATGTATGTATGTTATCATTTTGCAGAGATAAATGCACGAAAATAAATATATAAAATCCTCTTAAAGCATTGCCACTACTGAAGAGCTTATTCTAATTCATAAACCATTTTCAAGCCCTTGAATATAAAAAAGAATCATTCTGCGGAATATTTCATCCTCAAAATGATTCTGAAGGAGTCCTTTACGGTTACAATCCCGGTATGGCAGTATGCGTTTCTTTAAGAATTTGCTCCACTTCGCTCTTCACTTCAGGATTGTTGCGAATGAAATCCTTCAGTAATTTGAGATTGGATTCTTTTGATTTTGCCGGTGATTCCGTTTTATGCTCAGAGGTTCCGCTGTTCGAACCATTACTTTGAGCATTGCTGCTTGTATTACTGCTTGCATTGCTGCTTGAAGCAGCAGTGTTTCCAAACCCTGTCGTAGCCATACCAATTATTTTTTCTTTTGCTTTATCTGCTGCTCCACTCATGGAACCGCCCGATTGCCCCAGCGAAGACATTAGAGAATTCCGCTTTTTGGACATAATCATACTGGCTGCGACGCCCATCAGCACCCCACATAAAAATGACGAAGTATTCATATTTCCAGCCTCCTTGTATGGTAAAATCATGTTTAGTGTTCGCGGAAAGATTGCCGCTCATGCAACCTAATAAGAAGAAAGCGAGTTGAAAAAAGTGGGTAAAATGACATCAGTGCTCCTTCTGGCTACCTTACTGCTGACAGCCTGTGGCAACAGCGGTGCGAATGGAAAGACAGCCGAGGATACAAACACCACAAACAATACGCCTACGGCGGTAGCTACACAGAGCGCAGAAACTACAGCGCCTTCCCCTGAAGTTACAGCCAGCCCTACCCCTGAAGCGTCAGCAGATGGAGGAACTACAGGTAGTAATAATACAGCCAGTAAGGATGAAGACTCCGCTGAAATTCCACTGCTGTACCATATGAACAAAAATTACGACATCGTCCCAAATGAGGAAACTACAAATAAAAAAGTCGTGTTGCTCACTTTTGATGACGGTCCCAAAGATGCGGAAATGATTAATCCGTTAATGGATGTTCTGGACAAACATCAGGCCAAAGCGATCTTCTTCGTAAATGGATACCGCGTTAAAGCGCATCCCGAGCTTCTAGAGTTAATTCATAACCGCGGAGGAATTATCGGCAACCATAGCTGGGATCATATTGTGTTGAAGGACAAGTCTTACACTGAGGTCAAGAAGCAAATCGAAGACGTTCAAAATGCGGTCAAGGAGATTATTGGTGAAGCCCCTCAGTTTTTCCGTCCCCCACATGGTGCTGGCGGAGATGTAGGGAAGAAGATTTCCGCTGAGAATGGGATGTTGTATATGACCTGGTCCAATGGATCACTGGACTGGGAAATGAAAGAGAAAGAAACCGGAAAAACAGATAAGTTAATCAAAAATGTGACGGATCAATTGCATTCCGGCAGTAATATTCTGATGCATGAGCTACCATGGACAGTTGAAGCGTTGGATAAACTGCTTACTACTCTTGAAGGCAAGGGCTATAGCTTTGTAGATCCTCGCAGTATTGAGCTTAAGATGCGCTAATTCCTAATTAGGATAAATTAAAACAGGTAATCCCCTTGATGGAAAGGAGATTACCTGTTTTTTTGTCCACCCGTTCAAGCGGTACAAAGACAGCTTTCTAATGTTTCTCTTTTCGGAGTGTTAGCACGTGCATCTCAGCAGGACTTCCCCAGCGGATCGGCAAGTGAGAGGTTCCAAACCCTCTGCTAATCAGCAGCTTCGCATCCCTTCCTGTCCCATCTCTTCTGGGCCATTGAAACATTCCTGCATCATATTTATGATAGAAATTTTCCACATGCCTTTGACCCAAAAAAGGAAGAATGACCTGCCCTCCATGCGTGTGGCCTGCTAATATCAGATCCGCTGGCACACTTTGACGTTTGGACAACCAGAGCGGATCGTGAACAAGAATGATACGACAAGTGTTATTTAGTGAAGAAGCACGTGACGTTAATCCAGGTAATGGACGATAAGAAGTGTTACCACCCTTTTTCGGAAAATCCACTCCCGTTAACCAAAGAGAAGCTCCCTCACGTTCAATACGCACATTCTCATCCATTAACAGCTTTGCACCACTGCCCCGGATAATCTGATCAACTAGTGAAATATCAGCTCGATAATCATGATTTCCATGTACTACATAGGTAGGAGCAATAGAAGTCACTAAAGTCATATTATCAGTCAGTCGATCCAGAGGACTGTTTTTTTCTGTTAGATCACCACCTAATAAAACAGCACCCACCGTTCCCTTTAACGGAGTCAGCAGTGCTGTTGGAAGGCGGCGGCGATGGATGTCAGTTATAAATAAGAGACGAAACCCATCAAACTCATCTGGGAGCGACTTCAAAATTATTTCCTCGGTAATAATTCTGTTTCTAAAGGCGTTACTCACCATAATCACAGCAATGATTAGTGCAATCAAAAGCACAACCACAACCAATCCCCAAATCCAAAAAATCACCATAAAGTACTCAAAGGCGGCGCCCCTTCGATTCCCCACCAGAGGAGCGCTACCAGCAATATTACAAAGATGAAAATCAGAGAGTTAACAAACATTTTACTAAGCCGAACACGTTCTGATGAATACGTATCCGAACGTGATGGAACAGATTCTTCCTGCTCTTTGTTTCCAGCGTTAGATCCCTTCGCAGAAGCTGCCGGACGGCGCGCTTTCCTTGATAAAGTTGCCGTTGTTGTCCGGGAATGATTGCTCTTTCTAGGAGCCCCCTCCGATCGCGGATTCGTTTTTTTACTTTTGCCAGAAGTTTTGCCTTCGCCACTGCGCTTTTTCTGACGAGACTTCAACCGGCTCAATTCCTCACTCATGATTCCCTCCTGTAGCGGATCACCAGACCAGAGAAAAGGTCGATGAAGAAATGACATAGTATAGGTGCCCATAGGCTTCCTGATTGAATGTATATATATCCAAGACCATAGCTGCTTAAGAATACCCATCCGGTAGGTACAAAGTGGCGCAAATAGCGAACATGAATAAGAGCAAACAAAATACTCGTCCAATAAGGACCAATGGAATACTGAATGGCTCCTCTGAACAGAAGCTCTTCACAGATCGATACCATAGCTGCAATTACAACAATGTGCCATACGGGCCGATTTCGAAATAAAAGGTCGTTTATTCCCCCGTCATCCATGCTTTCTTCAGGTACAATATGAGTCAATAAATAATCAACTACCAGCATTACAGCAGCAAGTCCAAGACCCCATGCCACAAAATGTACGTTTTCTGGAAAAATTAATAGCTGAAAAGGATTTCTTTTCTGAAATAATATCCATATCAAACCGATAATTAATGTAAGCCCCTGAGTAATGTAGAGATTGAGGAGCAGAAGACGGTCTGTTAACTGACCTGGCTCTACTTTTTTTATCTTAATCTCGCCAAATTTGAATTTTTTCATCGTGACCTGCCTGTTCTTTAATTTTTTGGGGCAGCTCCGAAAGAGAAACCGTCCATAATGTTGCTATCAATACATAATACATAGGATAATTCCCCCAGAAAAAGGAGCACTTATTATGAGCCAACGTAACTCCCGTACACAAATGTTGTACACTCTATTTTTTTTGTTTTTCCTTATTTGCGCCTTCGCCGCATTTTTCACAGGCGTCAAGGTTGGCGCAGACAAAACGGAAGCTAAATATGAGCAACAAAAGAGCAGTAATGGATATGGATTAGAAGAATTCACGGGCTCTTACCAACAGAAGGATCTTGTTACTTTCTATCATAACGTATTTTTGCCTTATCGGGAATTCAAGCAGAATTGGAACACGCAAGTGGACAAGTTGGCACGCAGTACAGATGCCCGTGTAAATGCAGCAGCTATGAAGAATCTTAGCCTTCTAGCAGATAAACAATATGAAAGAGTTAACCAGGACTCTATCTTTTCCGACTCTCCCTTATTACATCAATCACAGCTAAACATACTCAAAAGCTTAACTCTATTCTCAAAAGCTTCTGGTGAAATAAGTGCAAGTGCATCTGGTGCAGAGACGGCAAAATTGCTGAAAAATGATCCTTATACTGCCGGTGCGGTTAAATTCGGATTGCTCGCACAAAAGAACTTTTATGATTCTATGCTAAAGTGGGGCTCTAAGACAAACCAGAAAATCCCTTCTGTTGCTGGTGAGCTAAAGACCATGTCCTTTATCCAGTGGAAAAAAATGCCTCTTCTTCAAAAGAACGCATCCATCGCTGATATGATGTTAAATCGCGGAATTTTTGCAGCCTACGATCCTCAGGACATTACTGCAAAAATAGACGATTTGATACATTCTGGTACAGCCAGTTCATTGAATCTTACGGATGTTCAGTCCTCAGTAACCCTGCTTATTTCCACAGGTGCTATACAGGTAGAGGATTTTATGAAGTGGCGAGAGCAGTACTATAGCAAGGAGACGATTCCACAGCTCCCGTTTTTTTATGAATAGAACCAGTCATTGAATCATAACGAAAAATGAAGTTCACTTCAAGAAAGCCTACTTTCAAAGCCTATTGACACATCTACATTACCGTGTTACATTATGAAAAAATTAATCAATCAAAAACGATGATGGAACAAAGATTCTGGAAGTCTTCAGAGAGCCGGTGGTTGGTGCAAACCGGTGACAAACAGATGTCTTTAGCGCTCCTGAGATATTGTATCGAACCTTAAAGTAGGTGCAATCGGATCAACTCCGTTACCAGTGTGGCCTTTGCAGGCCAATGAGGCTGCTTCTTCCAAGTTGCAGTGAATTAGGGTGGTACCACGAAGATAACTCTCGTCCCTTACTACGGCAGTAGTATGGGGGTCGGGAGTTTTTTTAATTTCTAAATACCTAATCTATACTATCCTTTTGCCCAAAGTTACCGATTCCGCGGTACTTCTGCATGCAGCTTCTTTTATGCGACACCGCGTTGATCTACTATTATCGCATGTTTTTTCTCTACTAGTTCGTGAATCTTCAGGTATTGTGGATTGCCCAAAAAGGCGTCCTCGACATATAAAGCTTTTCAACTTTAAGGGGGATAAGAAACCATGTTTAAAGTATTAGTATCGGATCCAATCAGTGATTTGGGCATTCAGCAATTGATGGACGCAGAAGATGTAGTTGTTGACAAAAAAACAGGACTCAGCGAAGACGAACTCATTGCAATTATCGGTGAATACGATGGTCTCCTTGTCCGCAGTCAAACTACTGTAACAGACAAAATCATCGAAGCAGGAAAAAATCTAAAAGTAATTGGTCGTGCAGGTGTTGGTGTAGATAATATCAAACTGGATGCTGCAACAAAGCGTGGTATTGTTGTAATCAATGCTCCTGATGGAAATACAATTACGACTTGTGAGCATGCTTTCGCAATGATGATGGCTCTGGCCCGTCATATTCCACAAGCTTATGCAAAAACAATCGGTGGAACCTGGGATAGAAAAACATTCGTAGGTGTAGAGCTTCGTGGCAAAACTTTAGGTGTACTCGGAATGGGCAGAATCGGTAGCGAAGTGGCTAAACGTGCTAAAGCTTTCGGTATGGAAATTCTTGCTTTCGATCCTTTCCTAACAGCTGAACGTGCTGAAAAGATGGAAGTTAAATTGGCTTCCGTAGACGATGTTGTTCGCGGAGCAGACTTCATTACTGTGCACACTCCACTTACTCCGGAAACACGCCATATGATTTCTCGCCCACAATTCGAAGTGATGAAAAAAGGAATGCGCATCATCAACTGTGCACGTGGTGGTGTAATTGATGAAATGGCATTGGTAGAAGCTATAGATAGCGGTATTGTTGCTGGCGCTGCGTTCGACGTATTTGAGAAAGAGCCGCCGCAAGCAGATCATCCTTTCCTGTCTCATCCAAAAATCATCGTGACTCCTCACCTTGGCGCTTCTACGATTGAAGCTCAAGAAAATGTGGCGATCGATGTTTCGGAGCAAGTGTTGCATATTCTGCGTAATGAACCGTTCATTAACGCGGTCAACATTCCTCCAGTGGCTCCAAGTGTAATGAATAAGCTTCAACCTTACTTCACGCTTGGGGAAAAACTGGGCAGTTTTGTTACCCAAATTGCAGCTGCTGCTATCCGTGAGATCCATGTTGAATACGCTGGTGATCTTTCGGATGTAGATACCCAACCACTAACCCGCTACATTGTAAAAGGTGTGCTCTCCCGCCACTTTGCAGAGGACGTTAATATCGTAAACTCCATGCATTTAGCGAAAACACGCGACGTGAACGTAGTAATAACTAAAGCTTCTAAAACTAAAGGCTTTACCAATCTGATTACTGTTACTCTAAAAGCTGATCGTGACCAAGAGTATCTTGTGGCCGGCACCCTGCTGCAAGGTTATGGAGAACGTATTGTTCAAGTGAATAAGTTCCCAGTTGATATTGCTCCTGAAGGTCATCAAATCTTTGTATCCCATAACGACAAAGTAGGGATTATCGGACTCGTGGGTACATTGCTTGGTGAGAACGATGTAAACATCGCTTCCATGCAAGTGGGACGTAAAATTGTTGGGGGCGCTGCAATCATGCTGCTGACCGTTGACAAAGCCGTTCCTAAGCAAGTCCTTGTGAAACTCGCTGGTTTACCAGAAATTAACACCGCTGAAGAAATCATCCTTCTTTAATCTATAATATAGAAAGGCCATTCCAGAATGTACTGGAGTGGCCTTTCTTATATTTTACGATTCTCTTTCTTCCTATATTATGAACGAAGGGATTATCCTTCCATCAATATCAGTAAAACCATACTTTTCAGCAAGCTTTCCAACCAGCTGCGGCTCACCGGACATAGACATAACCTCTGGATCAGCGGCTAGTGCAGTCACTGCTCGACCAATATATGTCGTCGATTCACTCATTTTCAGTTCCTCAACTTCTTGCCAATGTTCCTCATCTGTATTCATGGCTTCTAGAACCGCTTCTGTTCTCATCCATCCAGGTGAAAGTGGAATAACCGCAATGCCGTCATCCTTTAATTCCTTCGACAATCCGAAAGCCATACGTAAAAGTGCATTTTTAGAAAGATCATAATGAAAGTTGCCTAAATATTTATAATGATCCCAGAAGGTTGTATGGATAATTAGACCACCAGTTTTTGCCTTGCGCATGAAGGGAATTGCGTAATAATTTGTGATCATCTGTGCTCTCACACCGGCATTAAACATATTGTCCCAATGAGCTGTAGGTAACTCCCAAAAAGGCTTTTGCTCGATAGCTAAATCATTGCCTCCCCACACGTTGTTAACTAAGATATCGAGCCGCCCCTGCTCTTCAGCGATCTGACGGATCACTGCTTCTGTTTCTTGATCCTTCGTATGGTCACATTGTATTACCGCACCAGAACCTCCACTCTCTTTTATTTCTCTAAGTACGCTATCTATGCTCCCCTTAATATGCTCTGTGACGGATACATCTGTGGTCCTCCCTGTAATATAGACAAAAGCACCTCTTCTTGCTAATTCTAGAGCGATCCCTCTCCCAGCACCTCTGCTGCTCCCGGTAACCAATGCGACTTTCCCTTTCAATGTCATAGCCCTCAACCCTTTCCACATGAATTCGGATTTCAATATTCTGTGAACATTCCTTACGTTTTATAAGTATAGCCCGTATATATGACATCAACTGACATATATAATATAATCATGATTTAGAAATGATTAATGGTGATCGTCTAATCAATAATTCGAGGAGGTACAATAGCCTAATGAGAGCCGACCGTTTGTTATCAATATTACTTCTGTTGCAAAATCGTGGAAAAATGACTTCTAGAGAATTGGCCCAAACACTCGAGGTATCAGAACGAACTGTGTTTCGTGATATGGAAGCATTAAGTGCTTCAGGAATACCCATTTTAGCTGAACGTGGTCGTGAAGGAGGTTGGATGCTTACTGAAGGCTACCGAACCTCCCTAACGGGAATGAAGCCACAAGAGATTGGTTCACTGCTTCTGTCCGCTGACGCATCTATAATGAAGGATCTGGGGATACAAGACGACTACTCTTCCGCTCTTCTCAAACTAGAGGCTGCATCCTCACATCGACTTAGTAACTCAGCAAATTACCTAAGCGAGCGTATTCATATTGATGGCGCCAGTTGGCATCCTTCGGATGAGACTTATCCGTTCCTTTCTGTACTGCAGAGAGCACTTTGGGAGGACCGCAAAGTAAAAATCACTTATCTCCGGAGCAACGAGAGAACGGTCCGTTTCATTGAACCTCTTGGATTAGTTGCAAAACGCGGAGTATGGTATGTCGTAGCCAAAAGCAAAGAAGAACTACGGACCTTTCGTGTGTCCAGATTAGTTAACGTTGAGGAGACTCATGAGTGGTTTAAAAGACCTGATGACTTTGATTTAAAACAGTACTGGGAAGAGTCCACCACGGCCTTTAAAGCAGCACTGCCAAAGTATCAAGTAATGCTAAGGGTTAGAACATCTGTCTTAAAAGAATTACAGCGAGAAAGATTTGTCTCTGTCCAATTGATAGAGCCAACAAGCAATGCAGAGTGGGTGAACGTAGATGCCGAATTTAATACGATCGAGTCGGCCTGCCGGATAATCCTTTCTTTTAGTCCCTCGGTTATTGTACTTTCACCGCAAGAACTTTTAGAGATGGTAAAGTCTGCTATCGCAAAAATTTCCGCTATTTATGAGGATTTTTGACACGAAATCTAAAGAACTACTTCGAAAAGAAGATTTATGTCAGTTCTTACTATAGACCAATCACCTTTAAATCCCATATAATAACACCAATACATAATATTAATAAGGAGGACATTATACCAATGAACTGGATGCATAAACTTCCGTTAAAACAAAGAATTGTTGCCGGATGTTACCTCGTTGCCGCACTATTTGCCATTCCTGTTTTAGTTACTTTTATGATCTTAGGCAACATTATTTTGGGTATTGTTCTAATCGTAGTTCTTGCTGCTCTAACTTTCCCCGTGGCCCGCTTTATCGAGAGAACGCTTACATCTTCTTTTGATGACATCGCGAATGTATCTCATAGTATTTCAAAAGGGGATTTTACTAGTAGAGCCGATGAGAACGGGTCTATGGGGGACGTAAGTCGTTCCTTTAATACTATGATTGACAAGCTCAAGAAGATTTTGACAGAAGCATCACAAATCACTCGTCAAGTTATGGATGCAAGCCGTGGAATCGAAGATAAGAATCAGAATTTGAAAATTGTCATGGCACAGGTAGCCTCTTCGTCTAACGAGCTAGCTCTTGGTGCAAATGAAATATCTACGGATATCGCTGAAATGACAGAATCCATTAAAGATATTGAGAATAAAGTATCCAATTATACGAACTCAACGAAAGAAATGAACAGACGTTCAATACATACATTAGAACTAGTTGAACAAGGACGGCAGTCCGTTGATACTCAAGCTGAAGGCATGCGCAAAAACATCCAGGCTACTCAAAAAGTAGCTGATACTATCGAAGCCCTGTCTCATAATGCTCGCGGAATTACGATGATTACAAAAACCATCACAGAGATCGCTGAGCAGACCAACCTCTTATCGCTGAATGCCTCCATCGAAGCAGCACGCGCCGGGGAGCATGGTCGAGGATTTGCTGTAGTCGCACAGGAGGTTCGTAAACTTGCCGAAGAATCAACGGCTTCAACGAAGGAAGTCTTTGGCTTAGTTCGGAGCATCGAAACTGATATCAAACAAGCGATTGACAATATCGCTATCAACGAAGAAGTCGTACAGGTACAGAATGAGATGATCACTCAATCTGCTCATATCTTTGCTCAAATTGTGCAAAGTGTGCAGTATATTACCGAGCAAATCTCTTCCTTCTCTGCTGAAAGTGATCTGATGTTGGAAAGTGCCTTGAAAATCTCAAGTGCAATAGAGAATATCTCTGCAATCACACAGCAAACCGCTGCCGGCACCGAGGAAGTATCCGCCGCTATGAATGAACAAATTAATGCCCTGCAGTCCGTCGCTGAAGAAACTGAGAAAATGACACAGGCTGTGTTTAATCTACAGAAGACTATCCATATTTTCAAGTTTTAAGTCACTTGCAAATCATATAAACAAGACCAAAAACTCCTCCTAAGTTTTGACTTAGGGGGAGTTTTTTTATATCTATTATTTCATAGGTTGGACAAGACTTTCGTCAAAATTCGAGTTAATTTGCGAAAATATATTGACAAAGGTACTCTAGGAATATATTGTAAAGGAAAATTCTTCTTATAAATTTTAAAATTAATATTGGCAAAATCTTCGAAAGAGGATGACGCAAAACCATGGATCTACAGCCTCATTTTTAATCAGAGGCCATGACTGCCAGGTTGCAGAAAACCAAGACGACTGAACAATTGTTCAGTCTCTATGGCGATTTATGCCACCAACCTGTGCCCTAATTCAGAGCACAGGTTTTCTAATGTTTGATTTTAAAATAACAATCAACTTGTGAGGTGTATTTTTTGAAGACAGTCGCAGATTACATGTCGGAAGCACTACGGAACCTAGGAGTTACCCATTCCTTTGGTATTATTGGGAAATCCATTTGTCCTATTGTTCTTAAAATGGTAGATTACGGTATTGAATTTATTCCTGGGAGACATGAGTCCAGTTCCGGCTTCGAAGCAGCCGGGTATGCGCTTAAAACTGGAAAACTAGGTGTAGCTTTTGGTACTTCAGGTCCTGGTGGAACAAACCTATTAACTGCAGCAGCACATGCTAAGGCTAACAACCTACCTGTCCTATTTATTACTGGCCATCAATCTATTAAAGAGCTTGGAATTCCCCAATGTCAGGACTCTACTTCTTTTCTAGCTGATTTAGCTGATATGTTTAGACCTGCCACCTTATATAGCAAGCTTATTGAACGTGGAGATCACTTTAACACAATCTTTAATCATGCCATATCCATTGCTTTGAGCGGTAATCGTGGTCCAGTTCACCTTTGTATTCCCTTTGATGTACAAACGGAATTGCTAGAGGAATGTAATATTGTAATCCCTGAACGCGAATCACTGGTTAGCCATGCTAATATCGACCGTGTACTTGATGCTATAAATAGCTCTAAGAATCCAATAATTATCGCGGGTAAAGGCGTTAACCGCTCAGGAGCACATAGTGAGCTAATTCAATTAGCGGAAACATTTAATATTCCTGTAGTTACATCTCCAGGTGGTAAAGGGGCTATAGCTTGGGATCATCCACTCTATCACGGTCCAATTGGAGTAGGCGGTTGTACCCATGGGGATGACTTGCTGAATCAAAGTGATCTATTTATCGTTCTCGGGTCACGTTTAAGTGATATGACTATTTGTAATCTTAAAAGGGAAAATCATCCTGCAACATTAATTCAGTTTGATAGCGATCCGACTTTTGTCGGAAAAATATTGTTCTCTAAAACGATTCCAGTGACTGGAGATCTACGCGACAATCTAGTTTACTATCTCAATAATATTGACACGAACAACATCACAAAACGCGAAGCACCGACAAATTCCGATTATACCGAAGAGCCTCCGATTTTACCAAACCTTTCACTTGCATCGGTCTTGAGTACGATGAGTGATTTGATTCCTTATAACAGCACAGTCTTTGTTGATGATGGAAGTCACGGTTTCCATGCTGCGAAATGGTACAAGGTTAAGAAACCGGGCAGTTTTGTTTTCGATGCTTACTTTGCTTGTATGGGTAATTCCATCGGGATGGCGATTGGTGCAAAGGTTGCTGCTCCAGAAGAAACGATCTTCTGCATTACAGGAGACGGCTGCTTTATGATGCTAGGCGCAGAGATTAACGCTGCTGTCTGCAAGGATATTCCTGTCATATTCATTGTTGTGAATAATAAACAGCTAGATATGGCTCTAAAAGGTATGGAAAAAACTACAGGACGTATTGACGGAACTATCTACGAAGTCCCTATGGATGCTGTGAAATTCGCAGAATCACTAGGCGCTAAGGGTTACAAATGTGAGACAGCGGAGGAGTTCGAAACAGCCATCAAGGACGCTGTTGCCATCAACCGTGTTGCCGTCATTGAACTGCTAACAGACCGTGATGAGGTCCCTCCGACTGCTCACCGTACTTTGAACCTAAATTAGGAGGTCACTTATGAAAGACAATGTAAACAGTGGTCTGAACCACTTCACGAATCTCTCTGGAGACTACGGAGCTAAAGCACTGGCTCCGATTAAAGAACATTTCCCCGATTTGGCTGAATTTATTATGGGGAATGCCTACGGCGATATTTTTCAACGCAACACAATCGAAGCTGACTGGAAGGAAATCGCAGTTATCTCTGCCCTGATTTCGATGGGTCAGTTTGATCAATTGGGTGTTCATTATGTCATGGCTCTTCGTGTGGGAGTTACTGTAGAACAACTCAAAGGTATTCTATTACACTTAGTACCCGCTATAGGGGCACCTAGAATCATCACCGCTTTTAATATTCTTCTCGAAACGATTGAAGAAATAAAGTAACTATTTTCAGTAAATTAAAATATCGGGAGAGATGTTAACGTGGGACAGTTTATTTTAAAGACAGACACTACTAAAAAAGTGATCAATATTGAGCTGGAAGGAACATTTTCTGAAGAAGATGGTCTGAAATCTATCCAAGCTTATCAACAAACTATTAATCCTATCACTCCAGCAGACTATGAATTACAAATCGACTGCAGAAAGCTAAACGTAACTGCACCTGATGTTGTACCTCTTTTGGAAGGTTGCTTCGTAATGTTTAAGAATGATGGATTTGTAAAAGTAAATCTAACCCTTGAGAATAACCCAATTCTTAAAATGCAGCTTGCTCGTCTGGGTCGTAAAGCAGGACTAGATAACATCGAGATCATTTCCACCGTTACAGCTTAATTCTTCTTATAACTAAAAAAACTATAGAGTTTTTCAGGAGGATTCATTCATATGACCGGAATTCGTATTCAAGACATTGATATCTATCATCCTAGTAATAAAGTTGGTAACGACTTTTTTATTAAGCATTTTGACGAAGAGGGTATTGATATCCGAGGTCTACTGACCACTTTAGGTCGTGATACGCGCTATAGCATTAAGAATGAGGAAGAAAATTCTCTTACGATGGCTTTTGAGGCTGCCAGTAATGTGTTGGATAAAAATGGTCTCACTGGTGCTGATATCGATCTTATTGCCTATGCAAGTCAAACTCCTGAATATATCTTTCCTACTAACTCTTTAATGATTCACCGTTTAATTAACGGCGCATCCCATACAATTTGTATAGATAGCAACGCTAACTGTGCAGGTATGACTGCTTCCGTAGAACAGGTGAGCCGTCAAATGCAAGCCAATCCTAGAATTAAACGTGCTTTGGTCATCGGATCCGATTATGTAGCACCTCATGCAGATAAGAATGATCCCGTCTATTATGCTAACTTCGGTGATGCAGCTGCGGCAGTCCTTCTTGTGCGCGATGATAATGCGGTAGGCTTCATTGATTCTGTCTATCAAACAGACACATGCGTTTATGGCAACTCCATGTTCCCGGCTGAAGGCTTGGCTAATCTGGGTAGAAAAGGCGTAGCGGCTGGAGAATTCAATGTGAAGTTCATTCCATTTGATGATTCCATTTGCGTAGATGCTGCTTCTGAATCGATTCGCACGCTTCTATCTGATAACAACATAGCGCCTGAATCTATTAAAGCGGCCTGTTTCTCACAGCTTTCACTGCCTAATATCGTTGGTGTTTGTGAAAAAGTGGGTATTGATCGTGAGGTTGCGGTTTACATAGGTGATGAATTCGGGTACACCTCAACCAGTAGCCCGTTTATCGCTCTACACAAAGCTATTACTACAGGAAAGATCGAACGCGGAGATAAAGTTCTGTTCTGGACAGTGGGCGCTGGATGGCAAAACGTTGCATTTGTTATTGAATATTAAGCGTTACAACCTAAAAAGCGGCAGGCCAAGGATTATCCTTAGCTTGCCGCTTTTTAGGTTGATCTGTTCTTTAGGACTCGCTGGCAAAGGATAACCCCTTTTCAGTGAGCGCACGCCGTAGTACATCAATCCCTTTTGGTCCCATCCCATGGAGCTGCAGAAGCTCTGACTCAGTGAGCTTACTGATTTGGTGAATCTGTGTATACCCAGCACCATGAAGTGCTCGAAGTGCAGGCTTAGATAGTCCACTCGGTAGATCAGATTCTGTTCCATTAAACATAGACATATGCATCTCCCTGATCACTGATATCTTTCATGTTTTTCCCAGCCCATGGTACGCGCTACAGCGTCTTTCCAGGCGTTGTAACGTCGTTCACGCTCATCTATACCCATTACAGGTGAAAAGACCCTCTCAGCTTTGTTAAAGCTTTCTAGCTGCTCTCTTGTCCAAACTCCTGAGGTTAATCCAGCCAGAAGTGCTGCTCCCAGCGCAGTCGTCTCCGCATATGTAGTTCGAGTAACTTCACTACCGAGGATATCAGACTGAAACTGCATCAACAAATCATTACGAACCGCTCCACCATCTACACGAAGTCCGGTCAATGGCATGCCTGCATCTTTTTCCATCGCCCCAATTACATCTCTAGACTGAAATGCTAATGACTCTAACGTTGCTCTTACCAAATGCCCCGAGGTGGTTCCTCTAGTTAGACCGAAGACTGCTCCACGTGCATACATATCCCAATAAGGGGCACCTAGTCCAGTAAAAGCAGGTACGACGACAACCCCTTCACTGTCCTCTACTTCCCGCGCTTTGTCTTCCGAGCCTGCCGGCTCCGTTATGAGTCCTAACCCCTCCTGAAGCCATTGTACAGCCGCTCCGGCTACAAACACACTGCCCTCGAGTGCATAATAGAGCTCATCCCCCATTCCCCAAGCTACAGTGGTCAACAACCCATGACTGGAGACTACAGCTTCTGTACCTGTATTCATCAGAATAAAGCATCCAGTTCCATATGTGTTTTTGGCACTGCCGGGTTCAAGACAAGTATGTCCAAACAAAGCTGCTTGTTGATCCCCCAATACAGAGTGAATAGGTATTTCTGTCCCGAACCACTGCGCGTCTGCTGCTCCAAATTCACTACCGGACATCCTCACTTCTGGCAGGATGGAGCGTGGTACACGAAGCTCCTCCATTAGCTCTTCGTCCCAGCAGCGCTCATGTAGATTATATAGCATCGTACGCGATGCATTAGTTACATCAGTAGCATGTACAGCCCCGCCAGTAAGCTTCCAGATTAGCCAGCTGTCTACTGTCCCAGCTAGTAGCTCGCCATTATTCGCCCGCTCTCGTGCGCCTTCTACATGATCAAGAATCCAGGAGAATTTTGTTGCAGAAAAATAAGCATCCACAACGAGTCCCGTCTTGCTAGCAATGAGTCCCTCTAACCCCTTACTCTTGATCTCTTCACACAGCTCTGCAGTACGTCTGTCCTGCCACACAATCGCAGGATAAATCGGCTTGCCTGTTGCTCTATCCCAGATCAGGGCCGTTTCCCTCTGATTTGTAATTCCAATGGAATATACTTCCTGAGGTGTTATCCCGCCCTGAGTAATCGCATCTCTTGCAGCTGCAAGCTGTGACGCCCAAATTTGCTCTGGGTCATGCTCCACCCAGCCAGGGTGTGGAAAAGATTGTTCAACCTCATATTGCCCTTGTGAGACGATTCTAGCGTCCTCATCGAACACTATGGCTCGTGAACTGGTAGTCCCTTGGTCTAAAGATAAAATCATTTGATGGCCTCCCAAGCATAAACAATGAGATATGTTCCACGATGAACAAGATTAATGTGTTTGTTTCAACAAAAAGCACCTCTGCTGTCAGAGGCGCTATCACACATTGTGTTTGGAATTACTGTTTTTCGACAGGAAGTCTTAGGGTAAAGGTTGTACTTTCGCCCAACTTACTGGAAGCTGAAATGGTTCCGTGATGCGACTCAACAATATTTTTAACAATCGCAAGCCCGAGTCCCGTTCCACCTGATTCTCCCCGTACACGTGCCTTATCGGCTTTGTAGAAACGATCAAATATATAAGGCAGATCTTCCTGCGGAATGCCGACGCCTTCATCCTGAATTTTAATTTCAAAATAGCGACGCCCTTCTAAGACACAAGTTCCTGTATGAACTGTGATCTTCTTGCCACCCTGCGTATGACGAAAAGCATTATCGAGCAAATTGGTTAAGACTTGCTCAAGCTTATCTTCATCCGCTGCCTTAAGAACAAGGACATCGCTCTCTTTATTTAGCTGCAGATGAATATCACGCTCTTTCGCACGTACGGAAAATTTGCGATACACTCGTTCCAGCAGTTCGTTCACATCTACTTCTGCCTTCAACATATCCGTATGTCCAGCTTCCATTCGCGCAAGGTCGAGCAGATCCTTTACAAGACGTCCCATACGGAGCGATTCATCATGAATGACCTGAATCAGTTCACTGCTTTCCTCTGGTGAAGATGCCATTCCGTCAAGTAAAGCCTCACTATAACCTTGCATCATCGATAATGGCGTCCGAATCTCATGAGAGACGTTTGCCACGAAGTCACGGCGCATTTTTTCGAGTCGTACTTCTTCAGTCACATCACGCAGAACAGCAACCACTCCACGAATGCTACCCTCAGAATATAAAGGTGCCATATGGACGGACCACACGCCCTGCCGGACATGTACATTAGAACGCTCATCGCCGCCTTCTTTCAACGTGCTCAAAAATAAAGGACGTAGGGGAGGTGGAACATTACTCTCAGCCGTTTCCGTATGAGGTTCAATGTCACTCTCTTGTTCCCACTCTAAATCGCTCCAGCTCTCAAGTAGCGATTGACCGTGCGGATTGGTCAGAATAATCTGGCCTTCGATGTCAAAGGTGATTACAGCATCACTCATGCTACGTAATACACTGGATAGATGGCCCTTCTCATGGTGCAGACTGCGAATATTCTCTTCCAACTCCTCAGCCATATGGTTGAAGGAAGTCGCCAATTGGCCAATCTCGTCACTTGTGACCAGCGTCAGCCTTGTTCCGTATTCACCACGTCGAATGTTGTTTGCAGCCTCGATGACACGTTGCATCGGCTGAGTGATCTTGGTAAACAAGAACAACGCGAAGAATGTCGTCAAAGAAAATCCGATCATGCACGTATACATAAATAAACGTTTGATATCGCCGGAATTAGCAAAGTTGCTGTCGATATAGGGAAGTAGAAACAACCCGAGTGTAATAAGCACGACAGCGACCAGGCAGATGATCGTGACCCACAGCTTGCCGACAAGACTTCTCCAGAAGTTCACTTATTTAGGTACCTCAAGTTTGTAGCCTACACCCCATACAGTTGTAATCATCGCCGCGGATTCCGGTGATACTTTATTCAGTTTTTCACGAAGACGCTTAACATGGGTATCGACTGTACGCAAATCTCCGAAAAACTCATAATTCCAAACATCTTTAAGTAGTTCTTCACGAGAGAACACTTTATCCGGTGAAATCGCCAAATAATGCAGCAGTTCGTATTCTTTCGGTGTCAGACTCACTTCTTCACCGCCAGCAGTTACTCGGTGTGCGTCATGCTCAATAATAAGATGAGTGAATACAATGTTATTACTGGAGTTGCTCTCTTTGGACAAAAATGCTGTTGCTGAAGAACGGCGCATAATGGCCTTCACGCGATAAATCACTTCGCGAGGACTAAATGGCTTCACGACATAATCATCCGCGCCCATTTCAAAGCCCTGTACACGATTAATCTCTTCGCCTTTAGCTGTAAGCATTAAGACAGGTGTCGATTTGACCCCTCTGAGTCGGGTCAGCACTTCCATTCCATCAATGCCAGGCAGCATAACATCCAGCAAAATTAGACCGTAGTCATTTGCTGTTGCTTTGCGAAGAGCGATTTCGCCATCTTCAGCTTCGTCGATTTCATAACCTTCTTTTTCAAGATACATCTTTAGCAGGCGGCGAATGCGTTCCTCATCATCCACTACCAGAATTCTGTTTAAATGATCTGCCATTTCACAACAACCCCTTCATCAAATACAGTAGAACGTAACCTTAAATCCATTGTGCTGTGTTAGCAGGTAAACTATGCTCAGTCCGTCCCCGCATAAGAATGAAGTCCGGCGATGACTAGATTAACGCCAACTAAGGTAAACATTACGACCAAAAAACCTAGAACGGCAAGCCAGGCAGATTTTCGCCCTTGCCATCCACGAGCCAATCGTAAATGAAGATAAGCACTATAGAAGAGCCAAGTAACGAGTGCCCAGACTTCTTTGGGGTCCCATCCCCAGAATCTTCCCCAGGCTATTTGCGCCCATATCATTGCAAAAATCAAAGCGCCTAATGTGAAAATAGGAAAGCCAATGGCTATCGCCCTATACGTTATCTCATCTAGATCGCCTTCATCAATCCCCTCCATAACCGGGTGAATCGCTGCGCCTAGTGGCTTGCGTACGATCAAGCGAAGAATTCCGTAAAGGAGTAATCCGGAAAGAATCGACCAGATTACAGTATTAAACTTCCGGCCAGCATTCACACCATTCATCCATGAAGGAGCTTCAAAGAGAGGTTCTTTCATGCCAAGAAACGACTGGAAGCTTTCTATTTCGCTATTGTGAGGAGCCACAATCGGCGGCATTCGATAACTCACTTTCTCTATTGTACTATTTTCCTGCCCTGCGCTGTCAATCGTAACGTTGGGACGGACAAAAACAGTCTCATAACCTGCTCCGCGGAAAGCAAAAACTGAACCCAGAAACCCAATTATAACAATGATTGAAAAGAGAGTAAATTCAATCAGTCTCTGTTGCTTACGATCCGCCTTCTCTTTACTGGAAAAATTAACAGTCCGTAGCAGATACATCAGCCCTGCCGCAAAACCTACCGCGAAAAAGGATTCACCTAGTGCTGCCAGTGTTACGTGAATCTTGAGATAGTTCGATTGCAGGGATGGAATTAACGGCTGAACCTCCTGTGGAAATACAGCTGCGTACGCCATCACAATAATGCTAATTGGAACTGCAAACAGACCGAGAATAACTTTGCGATAGATCGCGTACATCACTGTAAAGGCTACCATAACCATCATGGATAAGAAAGTCATGAACTCATACATATTGCTGACTGGAATATGTCCTGCACCAAACCAACGTGTAAAGAAATAAATAAGATGAAAGATAAGACCTATAGAAGAAACAATAAAAGCTATTTTACCCCATCGAGCAGTATGTTCCTCTGGCTTGCGGCCCGACCACTTGCGACCCATGATAGCGATAGTGAATAACATAAACGACCCGCTGTATAATAAGAATGCGGCAATAAAGACGGCACTGCTGATATCGAGCAAGCTCATGTAAGGCCTCCTCCATTATCTATTGATTTTTCATCGACTACCATATCTACTTTTTCTAAAATAAAAACGATCTCACGACGGAAACCGAACCAATTCTTGTTCGTATGTCCTCCGAGTATTAGCTCTCCGTTTATAACGGTAAGCCAGATGCGTCTATGCTGCCAGTAAAATCCAAGGATTAAACCTAGCATCACGATTGCTGCACCTAACCATACAAAAGGCATTGCACGATCAATACGTATATTCAAGTATGTAGTCGATTCCGAAAAATCAACATCGCTCATGTTGTCCACTTCAAGCTCAAGAAATCTATTGCTGCCACCAAGCTTATCGTTAATAGCCACCTGCTGAAACTGAGACTTATCTACCTGCTTAGGAAAATAGAAGTACTGCTGCCCTTCCGCTGGCAAATTCGGTCCTTGAATCAAGAATAAGAATGCTGGTGCATTCGGATAAGGCGACTTAGATATCGGCTGACCATCCTCATTCAGTCCAAAATCCATATACTTCTCTTTTAAAGTCATCGTATAGGGTCCCGCTGTAATTGTACGCTGCGGATTCTTCATATCCAGTTTGAATTTACCGTACGACTCCCCAGTGGTGGAATTTTTAAGCACAGGCTGTACAGAACGCAGTACAGGTGTTAGATCATAATCAAACTGATACGCTTTCAATCCTTTATAATCCAAAGGTGAGTTTACTTGGATATTATGCGTTGTCGCCTCGGTAAGCTGCGGTTCCTTAGTAGGATCTGCGCAATCCGCGGTACATTTATAAAGCACTGCTTTAGTTTGGAATAATTTTGGTAGGATCTTTTTGCCTCGAAACTCCTCAGGCATCTCTTCATCTGTGTAGAACTCTACGGTGAATTTCTCGTTTTTTAAATAGTAGGTAGTATCCGGAATCTGTGTAATCTCCCCTTGCGGGAAAGCAAGATGCTGATCCATGTTGAGACCCGGCAATCCTCTTGCCAGTACAGCAAGTAAAAAAATAATCAAACCAATATGTATTACGTAAGGCCCCCAGCGGCTGAAGCGGTGTTTCTCTGCCAGCAGAGCTCCTCCATCCGTCTTGACTCGGTAGCCCTTTTTACGCATAGGCTGAACCACCCGAGCAACCCAAGCTTCTGGTTCTTCTTGCACTTCAGTAACTAGCACAGCCTTTTGCCGAGTTAAGAACTGACGATGTTTCCGAATCTTCTGCCTAGTTAATGCCTTATATAGCGGAAGTACTCTGTCCAAACTACAAATGACTAATGAAGCACCAATCATTACGAGTAGAGTCACAAACCACCAGGATTCGTATGTATGTGAAAGTCCAAGCTTATAGTAGATGTCCCCAGCTGTTCCGTACTCCTGCTTATAATAACTCGATGCATCAATATTAAGGAAAGTACTCTCCTGAGGGAAAATGGTTCCCAGCATAGAGCCTAACAGTGTCAAAACGATTAGATATATCGCTATTTTGACAGATGAAAAAAAGTTCCAAACTCGATCAATAATGCTTGGATTAACACGCTGCGAACGACGGGCTACACCATCATAACGCATTTCCAGATTCTCGCCCCAGTCCGATTCTTTGCCAAGCGGTTTTCCGCATGCTTCACATAGAACAGTGCCTACAGGGTTCTGATGGCCGCATTCACATTTGGTATTGGTTATAAAAGCCTCGCGTTCACTCATCAATCCACCAGCTTCCCAATTTGATCATCTAGTGAATCTAAATCAAGCTGGCCAATATGAATGCTGTCAATTTTACCCTTTGCATTAATAAAAAAAGTAGTGGGGAGCGGAGAAATACCATAACTTCGTACAGCGTCTCGTCCCGTGTCCATCAAAATCGGAAAATCAATATTGACTTGCTTCACAAAATTCTCGACAGTCATCTGATCTTCACCTACGTTGATTCCAATAACGACTACATCTTTGTCCTTCCATTTTTCCCATTGTGCTTGGAGAGCCGGCATTTCTTTTACACATGGCGTGCACCATGAGCCCCAGAAATTCAGCACAATAGCCTTACCCTTATACTCGTCTAACGTATGCCCAAGTCCATCAAGACCCAGCAAATCAATGGCAGGCGCTTTACTACCTTCCTCTGGTTTTCCGCTTCCACCAAATACAGAGGAACCAATGGCATAACCACCCACTAGAACGATTAGAAACAGAATTACGATTTGAATTGGTTTTCTCGCTTTACCCACATGTAAAGCCCCCTTCTGTGACGCAACTCATACTTATGTTGTAAGGTGTGAACATCCTATGAACATTATAGCGAATTTCGTCACAGTATTAGGGGGTTTAATTGTGAATATTGTGTGTCTTTATGACTCTTTACGTGGAGTTCTTTCTTTGAGTAATCCTGCTTTGGCAATTTGCTGCAGATGGTTAATTTCATCTTTAGTCAAATGACGGTAAGATCCACGTTTAAGATTTTGCAGCATAATATCCCCGAATGAAATCCGCTTCAGACGGAGAACGGGGTGTGAAATCGCATCAAACATGCGTCGTACCTGACGGTTACGTCCCTCGTGAATCGTAATGCTGATTACTGCTTCTTTATTCGCTTCATCAATATCTTTGTACTCTACTTCGGCAGGCGCTGTCATACCATCTTCCAGCTTGATCCCAGCCTTTAGCTTGTCCAGTGCAGTACCGTGCGGAATACCCTTGACCGTAGCGTGATACGTCTTAGGTACATGATGCTTAGGATGGGTAAGCAAGTTAGCGAAATCTCCATCATTCGTTAACAGCAGCAGTCCTTCCGTATCATAATCCAGACGGCCTACAGGGTAAACCCGTTCTGTAATTCCTTTAAGGTAGTCTGTTACAACCTTGCGACCCTTTGGATCGGAAGCACTTGTAATGACTCCTTTAGGTTTGTTGAACATAATATAGATTTTGTTCTCGCCCCGGATCAGTCTACCGGAGACTTTAATAATATCTGTTGCGGGGTCCACCTTCGTGCCAAGCGTAGTTACGAGTTCCCCGTTGACTTCCACTTTACCGGCCAAAATCATTTCTTCACACTTACGTCTGGACGCCACACCTGCCTGCGCCAAAATTTTCTGTAATCTTTCCATTTTCGACTAGTCACCTCAGATTAATGATAACCATCAGAGGGATAAATCACAAGTTCATTCCATGGAAAAAATGCGCCTGGGCAGTAATTATTGTGGGGTTCGATGATTAAAGGGGAGATTTGGTAGCGCTCTACCAGTTCTAAAATGAGTTTACCTGTGGCAAATAGCTGTTCCTTCCTTCCAGATAATGGAGGAATGCCATCTTCCCTGCTGAAATCACCTTCCAAGCAAATGTGAATATACTCCGGATCGGTCAGCAGTGGTGCTGCATAAATGGCTCCGTCCACACCAACCCAGAAATCAAAGCCTTTGCCATTAATGGAAGTACAGCGAGACTGATGCAGAATAAAACCTTTGTAGTTCATAGCGGATTGCCTCCCTCCACATTGCTGCAATAGCATATGTCGAGGAAGGAAAGGGGGTGACGCCTCCTACCCAAAAAGCAGGAGGCAGACCGCGATCGCGGCGACGAAGCCAACAACATCGGAGAATAGACCTACCTTAAGTGCATAACGTCCATTACGCACACCAACGGCTCCAAAATAAACCGTTAATACATAGAGCGTTGTGTCCGTGCTGCCTTGTATGGTGGAGGCAATCATGCCGATTAGAGAATCCGGACCATGAACGCGAATCAGATCCGTGGTATAAGCAAGCGAGCCTGTCCCAGTGAGGGGCCGCAGAAGGCCGAGCGGCAGTACTTCTGGAGGTACGCCAAGTCCCCGCAGAGCAGGAGATATGAATCCCATTAGGAAGTCGAGTGCGCCCGATGCGCGAAAGACGCTGATCGCCACAAGCATTCCCACAAGATGAGGAATAATCGCGATTGCCGTTCCAAATCCATCCTTCGCCCCTTCAACAAATGACTCATACACCGGGACTTTACGCGTAAAAGCATAGAGCGGGATGAACGTAATCATGACCGGAATCGCCCATGCCGATAGGAGACTGATTAACTGGTACAAGTCATGCTCACCCTTTCAATGAAGAATTAGGCAGCGACGTCTTGGCCAATGGAGCAGAACCAGACTTTGCTGACGGCGGCTTTGGAGGTTTGCGCAGCAATGTCATCCTTCGGAAAAACCGGTCAGCCGCTATAGCCGCAAGAGTCGCCACAGCCGTTGCGGCGAGGGTTGTGCCTACTATTCCCGCAGGATCTGCCGAATTGTAATTCAATCGGATCGCAATTAGTGTCGCGGGAATTAGCGTAATGCTTGCTGTGTTAAGCGCCAGTAAGGTACACATGGCTGGTGTGGCCGTTTCTTTATCCGGGTTGAGCTTCTGCAGCTCCTGCATCGCCTTGATTCCCATAGGTGTAGCCGCATTGCCAAGTCCAAGCAAATTAGCGCTCATGTTGGAGAGAATATATCCGATTGCAGGATGGCCCTTCGGCACATCTGGAAAGAGGAAGGCTACGATTGGCCCAAGAATCTTGGCTATTTTTTTAAGCAAACCAGCATCCTCTGCGATCCGCATGATTCCTAGCCAGAATACAAGCACACTTATTAAGCCGAAACTTACTGTAACCCCACTCTTGGCTCCGTCGAATACGGCGGCTGTAAATTCATCCATTCTGCCGTTAACGGCGGCGAACAGAAAACCGATGATGATCATTCCTAGCCAGATCCCGTTAATCATGGATACGCCTCCCTCTTCATTATTCAGCTATCTGCTTACTTGGAACTTTCACCCAATTTAAATAACGCCTTCAGTGCACTCCCTATAGCCTGAAACCAATTATCAGCAGGATAAGTGTGTGCTTGCGTTGTACTGTATTTTTTAGTATAAGCGGATTCCTCAGGTGGTAAGGACTCTCGTGTATATACTGGAACCCGGCCTATCTCCTTGCCACCTAGATCAAGAACGAGAACCCCTTGTAATCCAAAGTTTGATCTTGCAGCTTTGGCTGACGCCGAAGGGATCTGATTTAAGACAAGTTTGGTGGTCACTCTATCCTGCTCCCCTTGTCCGAGCGGATAGGCGAATTTTTTGGCTGTCACGAAGTCATAACCGCTCACGGGGTCCCCGCGTTCGATCATTGTTTTTAGTGGGTAGTGATTAAATCCAAAGTTTAGCAGTGAGGCATGATCATTCCAGTCATCCCCATCATTTATGGTCACTGCGACAAGCTGCTGGCCGTTTCTGGTCGCTGAGCTGACAAGGCAGCGTAGCGCTTTTTTGGTATATCCTGTCTTCACACCGTCTGCGCCCTCATATAAGTACAGCATTTTATTTTTGTTTCTCCACTTGTAATCCCATTTCTCATTTGGATTGTCCGCAGTTTTCTCCTGTGTCTTCACAATTTGCTTAAATACAGGATTATGAAGAGCATACGCCGTCAGTACGGCTAAGTCGTTAGCACTCGAATAATGACCTTCAGCATCTAGACCATGCGGATTAGCAAAATGAGTGTTTTTTAATCCGAGCTCTTCAGCCTTATTGTTCATCAGGTATACAAACCCTTCTTCAGAACCGCCGATATGTTCAGCGATCGCTGTTGCCGCATCATTCCCAGAGCGCAGCATTAGACCATACAGCATATTTTCCAGCGTCATCTCTTCACCTTGCTGTAAATAAATAGAGGAGCCTTCTTTGGCGAAAGCATTTTTACCAACTTTGACTTTGGATGCTAAATCACCATTCTCAATAGCGACGAGGGCGGTCATTATTTTAGTCAGGCTGGCAATAAGCATCGGCTCATCTCCTCGACTGCTATACAAAATACGCCCGGATTCCACATCAATCAGCGCCGCTGCCCGTGCATGCGTAGATATGGAGCTGTTCTCCGCATGAATCAAAGTTAGCGGTGTCAGAAACAGCAGCAAAATGCTCAGTAATAAGGCGGTTGGAAATTTACGGGTTATTGTCTTCATATTTATCCTCCGGATTCTTATCGGTTCTTAAGTAAAGTCATTCATTTCATGCTTATGTTGTACAAGTGTATGCGGACCAGCCTTAGGGTATGTCCTCTCCACACAAAAAGGGACACCGCCTGATGTAAGGCGATATCCCCGAGGCTATTTGTACAATTATGTGTACCTAATGTGTTGAAGATTGGGATGTACTTGGATCGGGTTTAGCAGGTGCTTGTGCTTGTGGTGCTTGTGATGCTTGTGATGCTTGTGTAGCAGTTGACCCAGCTTGACCTGAAGTACTGCTGCTTTGGAACATGGTCTGGATTTTGTCGATGAGCCCAGGCGTAGCATCGATAATTTTTTCGAACAAATGCGTTTGATTGTCGAGTGGCACAATGTTTACCCCATCTTTACCAACCACTAGAAAAGCGATCGGTCTGATGGAGACACCGCCCCCACTACCGCCACCAAAAGGAAGCATTTTGACACCGCCTTGGGAGCTTGATCCACTTATAGAATCCTCTACTCGATAATCACTACCCCCTGCAGCAAATCCAAAGGCCACCTTACTAATCGGCAGAATAATACTACCGTCAGGTGTTTGTACTGGATCTCCAACAATCGTATTAACATCTACCATACCCTTGATATTTTCCATCGCTGTTTGCATTAGGCCCTGAATAGGATGGTCGCTCATATTGTTTCCTCCTTTAATTGAGTACGATTTCTCTTGCTTCTACAGCGCTTATCATCCCCACATCCACGCATTTGTATGTAACTTTCATTCTAAACTTTGCCCATGAGACTCCCTACGCATCCGTTTTAGTAATTTTCTCCACTTACTGATTCCCCCCGCCTCCCTCAAGACACGAAGAAGAAGCTGCAATGATGCGTATACGGCATAGGAAACGGACAATTTACCCTCACATACGAACTCCATTGAAAAAGAATGCTCATCTTGAAAAATAGGCTTCACAAACACTCGTGGATTGTGCTTCAATTTGACCCTCTGCGAAATAAATCCAACGATGCTCCATTTCAATCCCCAGACGGCTCCTGATACTATGGCAGTGTCTGCCGCATCACCTAGTGAGAAGTCTGTGGACCAGTCGAGCTTTGATATTTTGACATGTGATACAGTTTCCTTGAACCACTTCTTCAATCCACGTGTGGATCTCACTGCTAGCTGTACATTGTCCCGCCAGCGCTCAATTCTTTCTTTATCGAATTGCTCTTCCTTTACAGTGTCAACACCTGTAGTCGCGGTACCCGTCTCTTTAAACTTCCCAAGCACGCCTTGCTCCAATCCCTTAAAGACCAATCGAGGCAGTTCATAGTGCAGTTTGATCAGACCAAAAAGTGTCTTAACATCTAACTCGATCAGATCATTTTTGTCATGTTTATAGCACCGGATGCGGAAATCGATAGATGAAGACAGAACCAGGATCATTGCCAGTACCAGCAATCCGAGGGGTATTCCAAGCCATAACGTCACGTATTTACCTCCAAGAAACCTTAATAATGGGAACCTTTGGTTTAGTATGGCAATTTAATCTGGAAAAAATTCGGGGTTTGGCTAAAAAATGTGACTCTACAAAAAAATAGGGACTGCCCATAAACCATTATGAATGGTTTATGGGCAGTCCCAGCAATACAAATCATTGCGGAATAACAAAATAAACTAAGGTTGCTCTATATCCTCGAACGTCATTTGAGTATCCAGCTTATTGAACAATAGCTGTGTCTCCTCTTCCAAATTATCAGTGGATTCGAAGTTAGATGGTTCTGGCAGCTCATTCAGACTTGCTAGGCCAAAGCTCTCCAAGAATGATTTAGTCGTCCCATATAAGATTGGACGCCCTACGGCCTCCGCACGACCTACCTCATGGATCAAATCCTTGTTATTCAGCGTATGAATAGCACGTTCGGATTTCACGCCTCGAATCTCTTCGATCTCCACCCGTGTAATGGGCTGACGATAGGCCACGATCGCCAATGTCTCTAATGCGGCCTGAGACAAGGTTGATCTGGATGGGGAATAAGCCAAGCGTTCAAAATAATGGGCATGCTCAGGTAATGTAGCCAACCGATAATTCCCGGCAATTTGGACTACCTGCAATCCCCGCTCCTGTGTTACATAATCCTCTTTTAGTTCTTCTAATGCTCCAGCCGCAAGCTCTGGCCGCTGCTCCGTAATCTCGGCGACTTGCCGTACGGAGATCCCTTCATCACCTGATAGAAACAACAGGCCCTCAATAATCGATTTCAGCGTTTTGTAATCCATTGAAGTGTTCTCCTCCTCTCCACTCCATTACGATGTCCTCAAACAATTTCTCTTGATAGCAAAAAATCGCCTTCATTTTCATCAGTTCCAGAATCGCAAGAAAAGTAACTACGATTTCGTGTCGCGCCATTTCATCGTGAAGCAGTGCTGAGAAATGGAGCCTTCCGCCTTTTCCTCTGCGCTGCAGCGCATCCGATACATCACGTATACGATCTTTTACCGATATTTCGTCCCGGGTGATCCGCTGGTAAGATGACCTTCTTGCCGCCTTACTAAGTGCCTTACGGAAAGCAGCTATAAGGTCGGAAGTATGTAGTCCTTTTAGCGTATGGTCAATCTCTTCAGGCACGTATGGACCCAGATCCTCCGGCTCCTTCGTAAAAATCAAGCTCCGCTCGCTCTCCATATCCATTAAATGAACAGCAATACTCTTGAATTTACGATACTCAATCAGTCGCTGAACGAGTTCAGCTCGTGGATCAAATTCATCTTCTTCGTAATATTCAAAATCATCGATCTCAATGACCGGTGGTTTGGGCAGCAATAGCTTGCTCTTTATAGATAATAGGGTTGCGGCCATCACGAGAAATTCACTCGTAATATCCAGTTCAAGCTCCTGCATACTTCGCAGGTATTCCATATACTGTTCGGTGATCTCGGCGACCGGAATGTCCTGGATGTCGATTTCCGCCTTATCGATTAAATGCAAAAGCAGATCCAGCGGACCTTCAAACGTTTCCAGCTTGTACAATACAGTCACGAAGCATCCTCCCGCCTAAAAAAGTAAAGTGCAGCGCCCTAATGGACGCTACACAAGTAGAAAGGGCTCTATAATCCATGCTTTCTTCTTATACTATAAATAAGCACGAATTCGACTGATTCGTCAATAGCTGTCTTACTTAAACAATTTGTTAAGATTCGCCATTTCAATCGCAGCAGTCGCAGCATCCCAGCCTTTATTCCCTGCTTTGGTTCCTGAACGCTCAATGGCCTGTTCAATATTCTCAGTAGTTACTACGCCAAAAATCGTCGGCACGCCGGTTTTAAGATTGATCGCAGCTACCCCTTTTGCAACTTCATTACATACATAATCATAGTGCGTTGTAGAGCCACGGATAACAGTTCCTAAAGTGATTACAGCGTCGTATTTACCGCTTTCCGCCATTTTTTGAGCGATTAACGGAATTTCAAACACACCTGGAACCCAAGCAACATCTACTTCATCATCGTTAGCACCGTGGCGTTTAAATGCATCAAGTGCACCTGACAAAAGCTTGCTGGTAATAAATTCATTAAAACGTCCTACTACGACTCCGTATTTTAACCCCTCGGAAACTAAATGTCCTTCTAAATATTTCGGCATATCATTCATCTACCCTTCGTTTTTTATTGTGTGTGATTATACTTTCGAATCCTCATTTTGTTCAATGTCGTCAAAAGACAGCAAATGCCCAAGTTTCGCCTGCTTCGTATGGAGATAATTAGTATTATCCTTATTCTCCGGCATTTGAATTGGCACTCGCTCAACAACTTCCAATCCATAACCTTCCAACCCTTTGATCTTTCGAGGATTGTTCGTTAAGAGACGAATTTGACTTATACCTAGATCCTTCAGAATTTGTGCTCCAATTCCGTAATCACGCAAATCTGCTGGAAAACCAAGCTTTAGATTGGCATCTACAGTATCGAGTCCTTCTTCTTGAAGCTTGTAGGCTTTAAGCTTATTAATAAGACCAATGCCCCTGCCTTCTTGACGCATATAAAGCAACACGCCTCTACCAGCAGCTTCGATCTGCCGAAGCGCTGCTTCAAACTGGGGACCACAATCGCAGCGATGGGAGTGGAAAACGTCACCGGTTAAGCATTCGGAATGTACTCGTACTAACACTGGCTCATCACCGGAAATATCGCCCTTCACCAATGCTACATGTTCTTTATCATCCACTTCATTTGTATAGGCAATGGTCTGAAACTCACCGAAATCAGTAGGCAGACGTACAGACACCTCGCGATTGACGAGCTGTTCCTTCTCATTCCGATAGTGAATGAGGTCTTTGATGCTGATCAACTTAAGATCATGCTTCTTAGCAATCTCAACCAGATCAGGCAACCGGGCCATCGAGCCATCTTCATTGATGATTTCACAAATCACACTGGCTGGATATGCACCACACATACGGGCTAAATCAACAGCAGCCTCTGTATGTCCGGAACGGCGTAGTACGCCACCTTTTTTCGCAATCAGCGGGAACATATGGCCAGGTCTACGGAAATCAGACGGCTTCGCTTTAGGGTCAATCATGGCCTTTACAGTCAAGGATCTTTCCCCTGCTGATATACCAGTAGTTGTATCTATATGGTCAACCGATACAGTAAAGGCTGTGCCGTGATTATCTGTATTGTGACTGACCATAGCCTGTAGTTCAAGCTCTTCCGCACGCTCAGCGGTAATTGGCATGCAGACCAAACCACGTCCCTCAGTGATCATAAAATTGATGACTTCTGGTGTCGCCCGTTCAGCAAGAGCTATAAAATCCCCTTCATTCTCACGATCTTCATCATCCACCACGATAATGACTTTGCCGCGCATTAAATCATATATCGCTTCTTCAATCGGATCCAAGACACTATCCTTCTTCGATTGTTCGCTCATGATCCTATCCTCCCAATAGCTTTACGAAGGATTATTCCCTTCTTCGTAAGCTTACTCATTATTTAAACAAATCCGTTTGCCGCCAAGAAATCACGACTAATCCCGGAACTGCTATCACTTTCTTCATCCTGTGCAGCTGAGCCATAATGAAGAAGATGACCTACATATTTGCCCAGGACATCACACTCAATATTCACACTATCTCCTGCCCGCTTATAAGTTAGCACAGTTTCCCCTAACGTATGCGGAATAATGGATACAGTAAGCGATGAAGCCGTCGTCTTTACTACTGTTAAGCTAATGCCATCAATCGTGATCGACCCTTTAGGGATGATATATTTAAACAGCGATTTGCGATCCGGCGCAATCTCATAGACTACTGCATTTTGATCACGCTTTACACTTTTGATGACAGCAGTGCCATCTGCATGTCCCTGAACAATATGACCTCCAAATCGACCACCGGCTGCCATTGCTCGCTCCAGATTCATCCGACTGCCAGGACGTAGCTCCTTCAGATTACTGTTTCGATAGGTCTGAGGCATGACATCCACTGTAAAATAGTTCTCGCCTAAAGCTGTCGCTGTAAGACAGACGCCATTAACCGATACGCTATCACCAATCTTCAAATCATCCATGATGACGGAAGCGGCAATGTTCAGCACCATCATTTCTCCACCGGTGGAGACACTTCTCAGAGTGCCAACTTCTTCGACTAATCCAGTGAACATGCTTTCCCTCCTAGGAGTTTTGTGTGAGTAACACTTCTCCGCTATCTCTCCGAACAAAACTTGCTCCGGAAGCACACGATTGAGTTTTGTAACCATTCACTTTAGCGTACCGGAGTACCGCTGATACATACATTATCTCCGAGCACTTTTACTTCCAATCCCTCCAGAGAAATCGCATCCTTCATTAGCTCTATACCAGGAAATACGAACGTCCCTTTCGCTTCAGCACCACCGCCAACAATCTTTGGAGCGAAAAAGAGAATCACTCGATCAACTAGCCCACTCTCCAGCATCGCACCATTTAGCGTGCCTCCGCCTTCAAGTAAAATCGATCCGATTTCCATTTCACCGAGTGTTACCATAGCAGCCTTCAAATCCACCCGTGGTCCTGCTCCGCTAACAATGATTTGCACACCTGCTTGAAGAAGTGCTGCTTTCTTTTCATCATCTGCGGCTTCAGTTGTCACGATGATAGTAGGCGCTAGACCGTCACTTACAACTGCTGAATCCAAAGGAATACGTAGTCCAGAATCAATCACAATCCGTATCGGATGAATACCCGGCACTTCCGTTCTTGTCGTCAGTGAAGGATTATCTGCAATCACTGTGTTCACACCGACCATTATTCCCTGATGCCGATGCCGCAGCGTATGTACGATCTCCCGCGCTTCACCATTTGAAATCCATTTACTGTCTCCAGATTTGGTAGCTAGGTTACCATCCAGCGTGCTGGCACTCTTGAGCGTAACAAAAGGCTGTTTTGTTAAAATATACTTGATAAAACGCTCATTCAACCGCAGCGCACGTTCTCGCAGCAACCCTACTTCTACTTCAATGCCATGCTCACGCAGCATTTGAACGCCGCGACCCGCAACCTGAGGGTTAGGGTCTTCACAAGCGACTACCACTCTGGCTACTCCCTCGTCGATCAGCCTTTGGCTGCAGGGCGGAGTCTTGCCATAGTGACTGCATGGTTCCAGTGTTACGTAGGCAGTGCTGCCCTGTGCTTGGCCAGCCGCCATATTCAAGGCATGAACCTCAGCATGACCTGTTCCGCGCTGCAAATGAGTTCCAAGTCCAATCATCGCTCCATTCTTTACAACAACACAGCCAACAACAGGGTTAATTCCCGTCTGTCCTTGGGCCCGTTCTGCCATATCCAGCGCTAACGACATATAAAACTCGTCATTCATATTATCCATCTCGTTCCCCCTATCCACTTACTGTCTATCTGATGCGTAAAAACAGAAAAACCCATCTCATTCTCCAGGAGGAGTAAAGATGGGTTATGCGAGAGTTTATCGGCAGTCCAAATAAAAGTGTGCGTAAATAACCGTCAAACGACGGCAATTGTGAAATATCGCACATAATAAATGAAAACACTGCAGTCCACCTGTCTATTACAGACAAGCGGTTAACCTCTCCTTCTTCCATCCAGACTATACTGTCGGTCCCGGAATTTCACCGGGTCCACCGTTCGCGTCAACAACGCGAGCCGGGTAGCGGACTAAGTGTGGTAGATAAACTTAATAAATAAGCACTCTACAACAACATCACCGCCGGTAGGGAATTACACCCTGCCCTGAAGGATTGATCCTTTATTTAATTGAGGTTCAACTTTTCCTTACTAACAAAATTATCACTTACACCTTCGAAATGCAAGTGCGTTTTATATATTTACTTAAAATTTGTAACTTAATTCTGAGAGGTATGGTGATTACTAGAAGAAACGACATGGTTATACATAGCCTGCAAATGTACAGTTAAAACCCATTCCATACATTTACATAACAAAAGAAAAAGCGCCTGGACTGTATCTCCAGGCGCTTTTTCTTTTTCCAATTACAATCCGCGTTCTTGTTGTTTCAACAAATCACGAATTTCCGTTAGCAACACGATATCTTCTGCGGGTGCTGGCGTCTCCACCACTTCAACTTTAACGGCTTCTTTGCGCTGGAATTTATTAGCCAGTTTAATCACCATAAAGATTGAGAAGGAAATAATAAAGAAATCAACTACCGCCTGCAAAAATTGCCCATAAGGGATAAGCAGTTCATTATGCATAACCATAACACTTAGAGCCCGATCCTTCAGATCTATACCACCTGTTATCAAGCCAACAATTGGCATAATGATGTCAGATACTAATGAAGTCACAATCTTACCAAAAGCTGCTCCGATAACGACAGCAATGGCTAAATCTAGTACATTTCCTTTCAGGGCAAAAGCTTTAAACTCTTTCCACATCTTCCAATTCTCCTCCAACCTATTGAATTTGAAATTATTATAGCATAGCCGCTTCCCAAATCTTAAGGCTTGTTAAGAAACTATTAAGTTTACTTTTTACTTTTACATGCCGCCATTGGGAAGTTCGCCTGTTTCATCTTTGGTATGTGGACGGTTTTATAATAGCCTTAAGTTTTTCAAAGAGCTAAACAAACTGTTTCCCATCGATCCTCGCCAGCCTTCAAATAAGGATTTCAATCGAGAATATTGTATACTTCTTGTAGTACGGACGGTATAGAGGCCTGTATAAAAATTCGGGAAACACAAAAATTCCCGATCTGCCAAGGGTCAGGAACTAGATAAAATCACTGGACTCAGTAATACACTCATCGTACACATTCGAAAAATCAGAGAAAAAATTGAAGCTAATTCAAGAAAATCACAGTATTTAAAGACGGTATAGGGCGTTGGCTACAAACTGGAAAAAGGAGGTTCTTCTAGATGAACTTTAAAAGATTCGATACCTTATCTTGGAAAATAGTTGGCTTTAGCCTAACGAGTCTAGCTCTTACAGCAGCAATTTTATTGGTCGGCTATTATGGGACATCCCTTTTGCTATGGCTCAATCCTTCTCATTCCTTCTGGGGCGTTAAACTCATCCGCTGGGTGACCAATAACATCGGTTCTACTCCTATAGTGATTCTTATTGGGGTTCCTTTATTTATTTTTTTCATCCTGAAGCTATCCAGAAATACAACAAGCCATCTTCATAACATTTCAAGCGGGGTTCAAGCGATTGCTGACGGCAATTTATCTTTCAAGATACCAGTAACAGGAACGGATGAACTCGGTAAACTCGCGGAAAATATGAACCTCATGGCGGGTAAGCTAAAATCCGCTATAGATGAAGAACGAGCAGCAGCGAAAGCCAAAAACGACCTAATCACTGGTGTATCCCATGATCTTCGAACCCCTCTAACTTCTGTACTGGGATTCCTGGAATATGTGGAAAAGGATCGTTATAAGAACGAGGTTGAGCTGCGTTATTATGTGAATATCGCCTATGAGAAATCCCTGACTCTTAAAAAGCGAATCGACGATTTATTTGAATATACACGTGTTAGCAGCAACGGGCTTCCCCTTAATATGGAGCCTGTAGATCTCGGCAAGCTGCTCGAAAAGCTTGTCGAGGAATTCGCTCCCGTATTGGAGCAAGCGGATATGACCTGCCGTATTCATACGGATATGAGCCCTTTGATTATCCATGGTGATGCGGACGAGTTAGTACGATTATATGAGAATCTATTTACCAATGCGGTTAGATACGGTAAAGAAGGTAAGATTCTAGATATTTCCGTTTATAGAAAAGGTGACAGTGTGATTGTTACATGCACGAATTACGGTAACCCGATCCCTGCCACGGACCTCCCCCACTTATTCAAGCGATTTTATCGTGTAGATAAGTCACGTTCCAGGGAGACTGGCGGAAGCGGCTTAGGACTCGCGATTGCCAAGAGCATCACAGAGCTCCACGGTGGAACAATTTTAGCCAAAAGCTCACGTAAACAAACCGAATTCGAGACTTCCTTCCCTGCGAGTGAATAGGTTCTAAACACAAACAAAAGCACCCGACTATAATCACGCCGGGTGCTTCTTTCAGTTCAATTTCTAATCATACTTATTCACTTACTTTAAGTTTCCTCCACGTCTAAACACACGGTTTAGAATATAGCCTATGGCTATTAATCCAATACCTGTCATGTAGAGCGGCGCAGGGCTACTTTCTCCCGTCTTTGGAAGCTGAGGGGCACTTGAAGTGCTGTTGTTGACTGTACCTTTCGGAACTTCCTCATCAACAATGTCGACTTCACCCAAAGGAACATTTTCATCTGTAATAACTAAATCAGGAGCTCCTACTTCTTCTGATGTCGCGGATTCCAGATCGGTCGTATTCCCAGGGCCAGCAGGTACTGCCGGATCATTGATGATTACTCCTGGCGCCAGCGAACTCGTAGGTGTAGGTGTTAACGGACCTCCTGGGGCTCCTGAGGTTGGTGTAGACGCAGGTCCTGATGTCGGCTCTGTTGACGGAGTAGCCGTCGGTTCCGATGAAGCTGCTGGTGTTGCGGTTGGGACTATAGTTGGTTCTGGCGTTGCAGTAGGCGTAGGCTCAACTACTTTATGATTCGTAATTACGAGTTGATTCGTTGATGAGGAATGAATGGACACTGGATGCTCTGTAGGATCAAGTACATAGCCACTAGGAGCTGTCGTCTCAATCAATACGTAGTTACCCAACCATAATTTATTGAATGTTGCTGTACCAGCGGAATCTGTGGCTAAGCTATTAATAAATACCCTGTCTGAGCCGTTAAGGCGATAGAGTGCAAAAGTTGCATCTGCCAGCGTCTTCAAGTTGTCCTCTGCATCCAGCTTCTTGATCATCAAGGAACCTCTAACCCCGCTGCCTGATCCTGATCCACTCGACACACCGACGATAATTTCTTTAGAAGAATCTTTGCTTATTTCGATAACATTAAAACCACTGAAACGAACAGTATTAGTAACCTTGTCTCCTGTATTCGCCATAATCAGGGATTGATAGTCGAGAATATAAGGTTTACTAATCTCCTTGGCGAAGCTTAAAGCAAACGACTGCTTGCCGTCTACATCCGTTTTTATTTCTAAGCTGTAATCGATACCCTGAATCAATTCAGGTCCACTTTTTGTTACATCCCCGTTTTCAGCTACGCTTGTAGGATACAGATGGAATGAATCCTGCAGCAGAATCTGATTAGCGCTAGGAATATCTTTGATTAACGCATTCTTCACAGTAGACTGACTACGATTAATTTGAATGCCCCAATCGATTTTTTCGCCATTCTGAACACCATTTTTCAAGAGATATTCGTCTCCATAAGGAATCTTTACGGTAGCGTTCAAATCCTTGGATACCTTTTTTGCCCCATCATAGAGACTGGCTTTATTATCAATAGAAGTGCCAATGACTTTGCCTTCAAGACTTGTATGAAATTCTATATAATAAGCGGATTGAATAGCATCTGTAAAGGAGAGCTTCAGCTCATTATTACCATTAACACTGTAAGTGTATTTGCTACTATTTACCTCGACACCTTTCGTTGGGTCTCCATTCTTAGCAACATTCATGGTGTACACTTTCAGCGATCCAGGAACCAGGGTTTGACCCGATTTCAAAATATCCACGACCTCTGGCTCTGCAACTGTTTTGCTATTATAGTTGACCCCTAATGTCCAAGCTAATTCTTTAGTTGAAGCATTATAAGAACCAAACTTCAAACCATTGCTTTTCGCTTCGGTTCTTGGAATAAATAGCCCTTCTGCTTCTGTTGTGCGAGGAATTTCGGACGTGTCTAACCAGTCCATCCTAACCTTGTTATTGAAATTTTCAGTATTAGACCAAATCCAATCCTTATTAAATTCCGTTGTATAGCTAATCGTATAAAGACCAGTAATCTGCGAATTAAAGACAACCTTGAATCCTTTATTAGCCTGAACAGGAGCATTGTAAACCAAACTATATTTGGAAGGATTCAATACATTCCCATTAGAATTTCTAATTACGAGTGATTCCGGAATAAACTTCAGTCCGCCAAACGGGAATGACTCCGTAACTTCAACCTGACCCATTGGATAGTTATCACTGTTTAATGTGACTTTCCATCCAACCGTTTTATTCTGATAATCTACGCCTGATAAGTTCTTATACAAAATGGCTGGCCGTATTAAGCGTGTAGCTTCTCCAGTATAGGTACTGTCCGTAACTGTATTAGTGATTATAGTATCTTCAAATACACGCTTTACAGCTTTGGTCTTATATTCGATTCGATAAGCAGATGTTACATCTTGTTTAAATTGCAAGGTGAATCCTGACTTCTTCACGTCTGAAGCTGCAACTACAGTGTAATCAATATCCTTGGTCAAAAGATTACTCAACGTCGCTGTACCCGCTGAATCCAGTTGCACCGTGTATACTTTTATCGAATTGGCTACTAACGCTTGAGAATCATCAAACAAATCCATTAGTACAGCATTTCCTTGCGGAATCGTTTTTTTATTATAGTTATATTCGATTGCCCAGGAAATGATTTGATTGCTCCAGTCATATCCGCTAGAGTACTTGTTCAAACTTCCTCCTCGTTCTACTTGAACAGTAGCAGAGGAACTTGCAGGAACTTGCCCATCTCCTGTAAAAGTCGCTGTATTCGTGAAGCTTAGCCGATGCTCATCAGTAATAGCTGTGGAGTATTCAATACGGTAAGCACTCGAAATCGCAGGATCAGTGAAACAAACATTTAACGATCCTCCAATGAACTCTGTAGAATATTTACTGGTATCGAGTAGTGCACCTTGTGTTACCGAACCGTCCAACTGGATACTCAGTTGATACACACTCACAGTAACCGGAGTGCTAAGTGACAAACCTGTTGGTATAGGGTCCGTTACGACTGCATTTCCAACAGTTTTTAATGATTTATTTACGTCAACAGACCATAGAATATGGTCTGCATTAAAACCCTGAGGAATCCCCCTCTTCTCAATGGTCGATCCTACATTCGGTTTGAAATTCACAGTAACCGTCTGAACACCACCGCTCACCGGAAATAAAATCTGCTGAACAGTACTTCCTGAGATTGTTTGTTTATCAAACTTAGTATTGATCCGAAGCGTTCCTTGCACGTCATCATGCGTTTCTATGTAGTCGTTAAAGATCATTGTTACTTGGTGTGATAACTGCTCGACTGTAAAAGTTCCTACATCTCCATCCTCTGAGACCAACAAGCCGCTAATATCATTAAAAAGCTGAAACTGCTCTGGAAGCTGAAAGGTAAAGGTGTCACCTTGCTTGTACGGATGAGCTTTAGGAAGAGACCACGTATAATCTAATGTTACATTAGCTTCTTGCTCATAGACGCTATCCGTAACCGTCTGCCCGTCTTCACCATATACAGCCATTGAGACACTGGTGATGATATTCCGCTCTTGATCGATTGCCGCTGCTTGTACTTGTGAAGTGAACCCGATGCCATAGGCATATTGTGCTACAAGCATCAGAATAACGATCATCACACTTATTCTTTTCTTTAACATTATCCTAAAGCCTCCAATTCCTTTTCCAATTTGATTTTTCTATGTTTGTATCCCCTCTTGAAGCATAATCTCTGCCATCCCTCATGCTCGTATGCTTCTTATGTAATTCCGCGCTCATTACCCCATCTTATGTTAAAATAATGAAAAGCCATCCTTTTGTGGGTAGCTGACAGAATGCATACATATATAACCATTTTTTGGATGTTTCGAAACAGAAAATATCAAAAATTTACAAAGATGTTTTTTGAAGTGCTTTTTAGGTACGAAGGAGGTTGGTTCCATGCATCTTTCATCTTATTTTGATCAACAGCGTACGGAGGATTTCATTATGTTCTCCCCTTCACATTGGATTGCTCTGTCTATCATTACATTGGTCTTTATACTGTTTTACAGTTTAAGATTCGAGATTCGGACTGATGTGAGACTTCGGCAAAGTGTGCGCTTGCTGCTGATTATTATTCTTTTGTTCTCAGAAACAGGTCTTCAAATATGGTACCTCTCTCAAGGCGTATGGCAATCCAGCAGCTCACTCCCGCTCGAACTATGCGGAATTACTTTACTACTATCCGTTATCATGCTGATCACTCGCAGCCGAGCACTATATTCCTTTCTGTATTTTGCTGGGATTGGTGGAGCATTCATTGCTTTACTCACACCGAATCTGGTCTATCCATTCCCTCATTTCCGATTTCTACTGTTCTTTATAGCACATGGTGGTATTGTTCTCGCTTCTCTTTATATGACCTGGATTGAGGGCTATAAGCCCACTTGGAAATCCCTCCTGTTCACCATGCTTGGACTAAACCTTGTGGCCGCTTGTGTGTGGATCGCCAATTACATCCTAGGATCTAACTACATGTTCCTATCTCATAAGCCCAGCACTTATTCTGTATTGGATTATTTCGGGCCTTATCCTTATTACCTGCTTGTTGAAGAGTTGTTTGCCTTCATTGTGTTTCTGCTCATGTATTTGGTATTCTTCTGGGTGCCAGAGCAACGTAAATCGAGACGTAAACGAATAAGCCGGATTCCTTATTAAAATAAGAAAAGGCCAGCCTCCGATAATCCGGAGACTAGCCTTTTTAAATTAAGAATTCTTAAGCTTCGATGATTTCTACCGAAGTCATTTTGTCGCGTCCTTTGAAAGTATCAACAAGATCCATACCTTCAACTACTTTACCGAATACAGTGTGAACTCCATCCAAGTGTGGTTGCGGTGCATAGCAGATGTAGAACTGGCTTCCGCCTGTGTTCTTACCCGCATGTGCCATAGCAAGTGTTCCGCGCTCGTGCTTGTTTGGGTTGATTTCGCAGTTGATTGTGTATCCTGGACCACCAGATCCAGTTCCGTTAGGACATCCGCCTTGAGCTACGAAACCAGGGATAACACGGTGGAATGTCAATCCATTGTAGAAACCATCTTTTGCTAGCTTTTCAAAGTTAGCTACAGTGTTTGGTGCATCTTGATCGAACAAGTCAATCAGCACTACGCCGCCATTTTCAAGAGTAATTTTCGCTTGCTTTGCCATATGTAAATGACCCCTTTCAAAATTAACAAATTTAGAATACCTCAATTATATTACTATGAAACTACGCACAAAGCAAAGCAAGCAGGAGTAATTCCTGCTTGCTCTTTATGCCTTACCAGTTTTCCCTACCTAACATTAACGGCTGTTACTTAGCAACAGCAGCTTGTTTAGCGATACGCTCAGGAACAATATCGTTGGCAATAAGATCATTATAGCTTTCGCGACGCACTACAAGATCGCTGTGTCCGTTCTGAACGAACACTAAAGCCGGACGACGAAGCCGGTTGTAGTTGCTCGCCATGGAGTAATTGTAAGCGCCTGTGCAGGCTACAGCCAACAGATCGCCGCTTTCAGCCTCAGGCAGCTCTACATCCCAGATCAGCATATCTCCGCTCTCGCAGCATTTACCAGCGATGGATACAGTTTCTGTAGCCTCTTCATTCGCACGATTAGCAAGTAATGCCTCATATTTAGATTGGTACAATGCAGGACGTGGATTATCAGTCATCCCACCGTCAACGGCAACGTACTTACGCACGCCTGGGATATCCTTGTTCGTACCTACTGTATAAAGTGTAGTACCTGCATCTCCAACAATACTACGGCCCGGCTCCACCCAAATTTCAGGCAAAGCATTATAGATACCAGCAAAATGAGTCTTCACGGCATCCGTAATTGCAGTTACATATTCAGAAACATGTAACGGGGTATCACCCTCAACGTAACGAATACCGAAACCTCCACCTAGGTTTACTACACGGAAGTCCACTTCCAAACCTTCTTTAACACTACGAGCAAAACTCGCTACACGTTCAACAGCAAGCTGGAATCCATCCGTTTCAAAAATTTGAGAACCAATATGGGAATGTACGCCAAGCAGCACTAAATTCTTTTTGCTGACTGCCGCTTTAACTGCTTCATAAGCCGATCCATTACCGATATCAAATCCAAATTTGGAATCGGTCTGGCCTGTTGTAATATACTCATGCGTATGAGCTTCGACACCTGGTGTCACACGTAACAAGATGTTAACCTTAACTTCTTTACGTGATGCAATCGACTGCAAAAGATTAAGCTCTACCAGATTATCGACTACAAAGCAGCCAATCCCGGCATCAATCGCCATTTCGATCTCTTCAGACGTCTTATTGTTGCCATGAAAATGAATGCGTTCTGCAGGAAAGCCAGCTTGCAAAGCAGTATAAAGTTCGCCATCAGATACAACATCAAGCGACAAGCCTTCTTCATCAGCCAAACGAACCATAGCCATTACTGAGAACGCCTTACTTGCGTAAGCTACTTGGAACCCAAGTCCAGAGGATTTAAAAGCATCCATATATTCCCGGCAACGTTGTCTCACCAATTGCTCGTCCAATATATATAGCGGGGTTCCATATTCCGCCTTCAATTCAGTTACATCACATCCGCCGATCTCCAAATGCCCAGCATCGTTAATTCGGCTAGTACCGTGTAGAAACATTCTTTAGTCCTCCAATTTCTGTGGAATATCAAGGTTCCACCCTGTCTTTAGTGTATTCAGTATAACAGACAGTGGGAACTCCATTGAATGGACTAATTTGCAGTAGTTTTGTATTTTCCTACGATTATTAATCATTCTTTTGAGTAGGCGGCACCCTTGTATTGTCTCTAGTTTTGTTGAAAGACGGCCTTGTCTTCGAGCTTAAGACTGGCTTGCGCACTAGAATTTCGCTCATTGCCTTTGCATTAAAAGGTATGAACGGCCACATATAAGAGGAGTTATAGGACCGATGGGTAGTTAGGAAAATAGTCAGTAGCGTCGTGCCAATCATAAATCCAGGCACCTGGAATGCCGCTACGGCTAGTAATAATACAAGCCTGACTATTCGATTCGCAAGACCCAGCTCATAACTCGGGGTCGCAAACATGCCTATGGAAGCTACAGCCATATATAGAACAACCTCGTTTACAAAAAGGCCGCTCTTCACCGCTATATCGCCAATCAATATCGCTGCAATCAGACCCATCGCTGATCCTAAAGGGGTTGGAGTGTGTACTGCGGCCATCCGCAGTAAATCAACCCCAAGCTCCACAATAAGAAACTGGGCGAGTATTGGAATTCTGGCGGTCTTTTGAGGTCCAATGAAGTCCAGCATAGCCGGCTTTAGTTCAGGATGAATGACAAGCAACATCCATAGCGGCAGCAGGAACATGGACGCAAATATACCGATGAAACGGACCCACCGTAAGTACGTTCCCATAAAAGGAGTCTGACGATTCTCCTCTGCATGTTGACAAAGATCAAAAAAGGTAGTCGGAAGAACAATAACAATTGGTGAGGTATCTACAAATATTATTACCCGTCCCTCCAATAAATTGGAAGCTACGACGTCAGGGCGTTCAGAATAACGCACCATAGGATATGGATTCCATCCACCGCCGATAATCGCCTCCTCTAATTGTTTATCTGCCAGAGGAATACCATCAATATCAATGCTTTTGATTTTGTCGATAACAGACTTGACCTGTGTTTTATCAACGATATCATCAATGTAAGCCACGCATACATCTGTTTGTGTCCGTCGCCCAACCCGAAATAGCTCATATTTTAACCCTGGATCTCGAATCCGTCTTCTGACAAGCGAGATATTGCTCAGTAAAGTCTCTGTAAAACCGTCGCGCGCACCGCGCACCACCCGATCAATCGAAGGCTCGGCTGGACTGCGACTAGGGTAAGAACGAGTATCCATGATGATAACTTTGTTCTCACCTTCGACGAATAGCACGCTCAAGCCTTCTAGTACCTTCTCGATACTTTCGCTTAAAGAATTCCCCTCTTCCACCTGGATGTGAGGGACATATTCATTCATAAAGCTAGACAGCACACCCGTAGACAGATTCTCAGAGGTGAGATAGGTCAGACGTTTTAGAATATCATCGGTCACATCTGTGTTGGTAAATCCACTTAAACAGAGTAGAGCTGTCTTATGTCCGCCAAAGGACATCTGTCTGAACGTTACATCAAAGCTTGTGCCCAGTCCCATTACCTCAGTAAGTGTTTGTTTCGTATCTTGCAGGGACATTGGGATTTCATCATTACCTTGCCAGTAAATGACGGATTCTTTTAACGAGTTGGAGTGCTCGCGATCCCGTTTCTTTTGTAGCTTGCCGCTCCCCTTTTGATTGCTGTCTTGTGACTCTTGTTGCGCTTGCTTCTTAGATAGTTTGGGCTTTGGCGTCACTTTGGCTTGAGATTCTTCCCCGGACTCTGTTGCGGACTCTGATCCGACTGTTTGTTGGGTATTCTGATCTTGCGCCTCATCTTCGGATTCCGAGTCTGAATCTAAGCCGAATAACCTGGCAAAAAATCCTTTACCAGGCTCATTCTGCTCCTGATTTCCGAGCTCATCTGACGCCTCTGCATCCTGCTGCCCGGAATCGGGCTGAGCTGATGCTTCAGCGTTTTGCTCTTCTGCCCCTAGCTCCGCAGCTGCTTCTGTATCCTGTTGCCCGGAATCGGGCTGTGCTGACGCTTCGGTACTCTGCTCTTCTGCCCCCAGCTCCTCAGCTGCTTCTGCATCCTGCTGCCCTGAATCCGGCTGAGCTGATGCTTCAGCGCTTTGCTCTTCAGCGCTTTGCTCTTCTGCCCCTAGCTCCTCAGCTGCTTCTGCATCCTGCTGCCCTGAATCCGGCTGAGCTGATGCTTCAGCGCTTTGCTCTTCTGCCCCTAGCTCCGCAGCTGCTTGTGCATCCTGCTGTTCTTGACTCGGATCAGCTGCTGTAGTATTTTCCGCCGGATCTGCGTCTTCACTGGTCATAGAAGCTCCATTAACCTCGGTATGATCATCAACTAGATCCTCTGCGGTATTCTTCATTGCTGCGGCAGCCGCAGCGTTTTCTTCCTGATGATCCTCTTCTGGCACAGAATCACCGCTGTGAATAAATTTGCTCATTCCATAACCCCCGTTTACTGTCGGTATACAAACCAGTCGAACAAAGAACCCGCGACCTTCCCGCTTACCATCGCCATTAACAGGCCGAACAGATAATGTGTCATGTTCAAGCGTTTAGCGAGTATCGGCAGCACATTTAATACCTCGGTCAATGCTGCAGCAAGCATCCCGACAAAAATCCCGTCAAAAAGTCCTATACCAAGTTCAACTAAAGGACCTGAGGATATTTTCCAATTCCAAAAATCACTTACGGTTCCTAGCAATGATCCAGCTACCATCGCACCCTCGTACCAATGTACTTTATCGTAAGAAGAAGTTAATTGAGCCAGACGGGGCACCATGTCGAGAACCACAAATAAAGCGATCACACCACCACCTACTGCGATCCCCCCTGCAATACCCAGCAGCAAATTCAACCCTAGTGTTATAGGTGCCGTCATCTTCCGTCCTCCACGTTCTCTGGTTGATTTTCTCCACGGCGCCTCATTTTGCTATACTCCTCATTGATGACGTATTGGTCGATATTTTTCTGATACAGGTACATTTCCACTTCTAGCGGTGTAGGCTCTTCATTCCACTTTTTCTTAAATAAATGGTTGAAAAAAATGACCATCCCAAAGCCGATTCCCAGCGAATACGCAATCTGAAATACAACCGGATGCTCATCCCGATGACCGGTGATCATCTCCACGATTCGGATTTGAACCTCCTGCATGTTTACATCTGCATGGAAATTCATGATGGTCAGCGCAGACCCAAAGAACAGCAGCAGCCACACTAAGACAAACATCGCTACTGAAGGCTTCCGCCTCTCCACTGGACCTTCAATCTGAACAATCGTTCTCCCTTCGCCGATCGGCTCAATGTCCGCTTCCGGCAAAAGCTCATAAATGCGGGGAATAACCATCAGAAGATCAATCAAAATTAGATTGCCGTCACTTTGCTCTGGCTTCATTAGCAGAATAGATTCCAGCGACTCTTTCAGCTCTGGCTCCGCGATCAAAAATGCAATATCACCCAATGTGACACCTTTACCTTTGGGCACCGTCACCCGGTTCTTAAGCTGTATATAGATGGCGGGAGCAGAATGTTGTTTCATCCGCATTCCTCCTAAAGGTTGTGGTCAAGTAGCTCCGGTGCAAGATAACGGTAGTATGGGAGTAAAGCCTTATTTTTACTCTTTTAGCTCTGAATCAATTTCCAAAGATGCTGAAATGTTGAATTTTTATTGGTATCGGAAATGCTTACCCCACCTTACAATCTTGTTATAAAAGAGAAAGGGAGGAGTTTTATGTAAACGGATACAACCATCGCTAAACTAAGGGCGCCTGTTGTTAAAATCCTAATCCGGAGGTTATGATCATGAACAAACAGAACTCAAAAACAACGTTCAAATTGTTCGTTTGCCTGTCTCTCGTGTTTAGTATGTGTTTCAACTTTGGTAATAACAAACCAGCGGAAGCTGCTACGACTTTTGCAAAAGGGGCTGATGTAGGCTGGTTATCGGAGATGGAGTACTATAATTGGTCTTTTTACAATGATAACGGTGTGAAACAAGACCTACTGCAAATTCTCAAAGATCACGGAATGAACTCCATTAGACTACGGGTCTGGGTTAACCCTTCCATTAATTTCTCTAACAAAGCCGATGTTGTGAAACAGGCCGTTCGGGCCAAGAACATGGGTTTCCGAATCATGATTGACTTTCATTACAGTGATACATGGGCAGATCCCGGCAATCAGAAGAAACCTGCTGCCTGGACCAGCAAGAACTTTACAGCTCTAAAGACAGCGGTATATGACCACACGTATGATGTTATGAATACACTCAAAGCTAGCGGTGTTACGCCGGAATGGGTACAGGTAGGGAACGAGACGAATAATGGAATGCTTTGGGAGGATGGAAAGGCTTCTGTAAGTATGAGTAATTTTGCTGCGTTGATCAATTCAGGATATAGTGCAGTAAAAGCGGTCAGTAGTAGTTCAAAAGTCATCGTCCACCTCTCTAACGGCTACGACAATTCCTTATTCCGCTGGATGTTTGACGGTCTGAAGTCTAACGGTGCCAACTATGATGTGATCGGCATGTCACTCTATCCTACTACAAGCAACTGGTCTACACTGAATGCTCAGACATTAACGAATATGAATGATATGGTTGCCCGGTATGGTAAAGAAGTGATCATTTCTGAGGTCGGGATGGACGTTAGTGCTCCAACAACGGCTAAAGCTTTTCTTACCGACATCATTAGCAAAACAAAATCGGTAAGTGGCGGCAAAGGGCTTGGCGTGTTCTATTGGGAGCCGGAGAGTTATGGTACATGGTACGCTTACACAAAAGGTGCCTTTGATTCTTCTGGTAAGCCTACGGTGGCTTTAGATGCCTTTTTGAATTAAAAAAGAAGACAGCCACGGTGCTTAACCATTGGCTGTCTTCTTTTCTAATAATCTTTAGAAATGGAGCGAATCCAGTTTCTTACCTTCAAAATCAAATAGAGCTAAATTGGACCACCCATTCTCATGCCCGACAGACCATTCCTTTTGCGAAGGAATCCAAGCAGGCTCCCAGTAATAAAAGCCGATTCCTTTTCCGTTAGGTGTATTCTCAATTACGTTTATGAAATCCTTCATATACTTAGCTTGACCTTCTACTGTGGCTGGATAACCTTCATGGAGCTGGGCTTCCTCATTCACAATTACTGGAAATCCTTCAGGTGCATTCAGTGTCCATGGATAGGCTGTTTCCACCACAATGATATCCTTGTTATAACGCAGCGCTAATTCGTTCAGGTTAAGCTGCAAGTCTTCCAAAGTACCATGCCACCAAGAGTAGAATGATAATCCGATAACATCATAATTTACACCATGTTCTAAGAAACGATCAAAAAAGTTACGGCTCGCCGGATGATCAGCACCCCGGTCAATATGGATCATGATGGACAAGTCAGAATCGACGGACTTCGCACCCGCTATACCTGCTTTAACTAGCGTAGTGAACTGCTCCCACTGCTCCGGAGTATCACAATCTCCATCCACCTTGCCTTCTCCCCATAACATGCCTGGCGTAATTTCATTACCGATCTGCACCATATCGGGCAGTGTGCCTTGGGACTGTAAAGCTTTAAGGGTCTCGCGTGTATAATCATACACGGCGGATGTCAAACCACTGAAGTCAAGTGCCTCCCAAGCTTTTGGCTTCCATTGGTTAGCTGGATCCGCCCATTTATCTGAATAATGAAAATCCAGTAGAAAATCCAGCCCTGCTTCTTTGATCCGCTTTGCCATAACCAGCGTCCGTTCCAAATTGCAAAAGACGCCTGGAGGGTCATTCCAAATCCGCAGCCGTATGGCATTTACTCCATTGTCCTTAAGGATGTGGAGTAAATCCTCACCTTCCTCAGCGTTCCGAACAGAGCGACTATGGAATTTGCCTCCACCCTGCTCTATTTCATCCAAAAACGAGATGTCCATTCCATTAATAAATGTCGTTATCATCATCCCTACTCCTTTACAGAACCAAGTGTCATTCCTTTAACAAAATACTTCTGCAAAAATGGATATACGATTAGAATAGGAGCAGCCCCGATAAAGATTTGCGCGGCTCTAACCGTTGTCTGCGAGATTAATTCCATCTCCTTCGGATTAATGCTCATGGAGCTCATATCCCGTTGAATGATAACGGTCTGCAGAAAGGTCGCCAGCGGAAACTGCTTGGAATTGTTCAAGTACAATAGTCCATCGAACCAGGAGTTCCAGTGGAACACCATACTAAACAGTGCAATCGTCGCAATCGATGGTAATGAAATCGGTAAGTAAATGCTGAACAAGGTACGGAAATGTCCTGCGCCGTCAATTAGCGAAGCTTCCTCCAAATCTTTAGGAATACCGCGGAAGAAGTTCAGCATCAGAATTACCAAGAATGTATTCACCGCACCTGGCAGAACGAGTACCCAGAAGGAATCCATTAAGCCAATCTTTTGAATAACAATATAGAATGGAATCAGACCACCATTAAACACCATGCTGAACACGAACAACCAGGAATAAACATTCCGGCCTTTGAAGGCTGAGTTTTCCTTAGATAGCGGATAAGCTGCCAGAAAAGTAATCAGAAGCGTAAGTCCGGTTCCGAGTACAGTTCTTTGTACGGATACCCATATAGAGTGTAGGAATATCGGATTATTCATTGTCTTTTTATAAGCTTCCAGAGAGAACTGCTTTGGCCACAAGCCCACCAGATTGGCATCAGCCGCAGACTTGGCACTGAAAGATACAGCTAATACGTGAATCAGAGGAACAATACACATGAGTGCGAGTATGATCAGAAAACAAGTATTGAATATGTTGAAAATACGATAACCTCTAGTTTTGTAATACATAGGTCTCCCTCTTCCATTGGTAGTTTAGAAAATGCGATATCCTGCCCATTTTTTAGCTAGACTGTATGATACAAGGATTAGGACCATACTAATGGCTGACTTGAACAGTCCGATTGCTGTACCAAAGCCCATCTCACCATTCAGAATAGCTGTCCGGTATACGAAGGTGTCGATAATATCGCCTTTCTGATAGACCAGCGGATTGTAGAGGTTAAAGATCTGGTCAAACCCTGCATTCAATACATTTCCGAGAGCCAGAGTACCTACCACAACAACCATTGGCAGTAGAGAAGGCATTGTGATAAAACGTGTCTGTTTCCAGCGGGTTGCACCATCTATTTCAGCAGCTTCATATAATGAAGGGTTAATTCCTGCTAGAGCAGCCAGGAAGACGATCGTGTTATAACCAAATTCCTTCCATACATCCGTGAGAATGACCGTGAACCTGAACCAGTTATTATCTCCTAAGAAAAAGATGGGTTTAATCCCCATACTGCCGAGGATCTGATTGACGAAGCCATCTGTAGCAAGCAAATCTAGCAAGATCCCGCCAAGGATGACCCAAGACAAGAAGTGAGGTAAATAAACCAATGTCTGAATTGTACGCTGTATATAAACCTTGCGAATCTCATTCAAAAGAATGGCGAACACAAATGGCACAGCCAGATTGAAGATCATCTTCAGAACGGCAATAATCAATGTGTTCCAAATGACCTGCATGCTGTCATTACGTTCAAATAGATAGCGGAAATTATCTAATCCAACCCACGCTGATCCCGAAATTTTTAGCCATGGCTTATAATCCTGAAACGCCATCACAATTCCGCCCATCGGTATAAAGCTGAAGATGATCAGGAATATCATCGCCGGCAGCAACATTAAGTGAAATGGCCATGTTTTTTTAAGTGTTCTCATCCTTGGTCCCCCATATCGTGTCAAGTTCTTCTGTAACCATACTCAAATTATAGCAACGACAGGATTCCCCAAATAGCGAGCAAAACCAATATATATGGTACAAAACCAATCTCTTTACCGTATAGAAACAGAAGCAAATTTATACAAATTCGGATAACCGCTAACGCAAAAGGAGACCGTTCCCACAGCTAAATAAACAGCTGAGGAAACAGTCCCTAATTGTGCTACTTATACCCTTAACAGAGCATTATTTTACGCTGTCATACCATTCATTTACTTCTTTAGTGATTTGGTCGCCGCCGCCTGATTTCCAGGTCGCTACGAAGGTATCGAAAGCTTCTAGTGGCTTGTTGCCATAGATGATCTCATTAAACGTTTGGTTCTCAATTTTGTTCAGATAATCCATCTTCGATTTCATAGTTTCAGTAGTAGGACCGGTGAACATATTTTTGAAGGATTTATCCTCTTGTGCCAGCAGAACCTTTGCAGCTGCAGGGGTATCCTTACCATAGTTCACAGCTACATCCTTCTCCAAACGAGTGGTTGGTTCAGCACCATCTGCAAGATTAAGAAGGGCTTTCATTTGGGCATCCGGAATCCGGGCACCGTCACGAACCAGCATATAACGAACGCTGTTCACATAACCACCAGCAATTTTATCATTTTCAATCATCTTACCGTTTGCATCTAGTTCATAGTCATATCCTGCGAAGAGGCCATTATCCAGCTCGCTACCAGGCTTAGGATCAGCGAAGTTATCGAACAGATAGTTTTGATAGGTGAAGAATGCTTCTGGATTTTTCATCTTAGTGCTAATCAGAGTTACACCGTTGGTGAACTGTGTTCCATGACGCATAACTTTACCATCTGGTCCCGCTGGAATTTCAATTGGAGCCCATACAGCATCCGGAGCATTCTTCACAGTATCTTGAAGCGGCCAACCGCTCATCCAGTAAGGTCCTGGGAGAATACCTGCTGTACCCGCCACTGCCGGCTCAGCTGTTTTGTTCTCATCCCAAAGCGCTGCTTCTTGAGGAATGTAACCTTTTGCGAGCCATTCCTTCATTTTTTCCAGCCCTTGCTTCATACCTGCATTTACAGAGCCGTATTCCAATTTACCATCAGCATCAAGATTCCATTGCTGCGGAAGCGTTCCATAAGCACCGAAGATCCAGGAAGGATCGCCCATCCAAGTGTTCATCGATGTCTTAAAGCCGATACTAAGCGGAGTTACCTTGTCTGGTGCCAAGCCATCAGGGTTCTGATTCTTGAATGCATCCATAACTTTTTCTAGCTCATCTATCGTTTTAGGTGCTTGCATATTTAGCTTGTCCAGCCAATCTTGGCGGATCCAAAGAATGTAATCATGGTTGTACGCGTAATCGAGAACAGGCAGACCCATTCTTTTGCCATCACGGCTGTATTGGTTCCATACGTTCGGATCCTGTGCCATGGCTTCTTTCCAAGTAGCTGAAGCGTATTTATCAAACAGTGTTCCCACTTCAGCATACATACCGGAATCGATCAAATCCTGAGCAATCGTGCTATCACCCGTACCGATCGTTACAACATCGGGCATTTCCTGACCAGATGACATCGACAGGCGCAGTTTGGTTCCAAAAGCACCATTCGTATCTGTAATGGACCAAAGTGATTTTATATTGATGCCGAACTTTTCTTTTGTCCACTTCGTAGCTACGTTATTCTCAATGCTTTCCCCGTTCTTGAATTTAAGCTCAGGGTCAACACCCCATACCGTTGTAATGGTTACCTCAGGATCATATTTATCCTTGTAGGCGTTTTCAGAATTAGATGTTGTATTGGTAGTCGTATCACCGGCTGTATTCTTTCCATCAGCAGCATTATTGCCCGAACAACCTGCGAGACTACCTACCAAAAGCATACTCATACACAGGAGCGGCAGCCATTTTTTTCTCTTCATCGCGCTCATTTTGTTCCCCCTTAGATTCCTTAAGTGTTGGTTATGACTTAATTATAGGGAACGAAGATGATGTCGAATACGTCATTTAAACAAGGTTTCTGCACCTTTCTCAACCTCTCTATCCGTCACGAAACTCATTTGGTGTCATATTGTAATGCTTTTTGAACATTTTGCTGAAATATTGCGGATTCTGATATCCAAGTTCGGTCGTGATTTCATAGATTTTTTTATTCGTATTCTTAAGTAGATAAAGTGCACGTTCCATCCGCATGCGGATAATATAGTCTCCGAGCCCTTCTCCTGTCTCTGCCTTATATATTTTAGATAAGTACACAGGGTGCAGATACACATGATCCGCTATCGTCTTGACCGACAGATCATGCCCAGAATGGTTCCCTACCAGCTCATGTACCTGCTTAATAATGTAACTTTTCGTGTTCTGATCACTTTCTGAGAGTTCCTTCTGAAGCTTGTTTAGCATATCGAACGCCCAGTCCTTCAGCTTGTCAAAAGAAACAATGATGCTCTGAGTCAACATCGGATCGAACGCATATTGGTCGATTTGTGAGATGAACTGCCCCCCTTTGTGAGCAATGTACATGAATGCATTAGTAATGGACAGAAAGACTTCATACAGATGCTCACTTGAAAAGCGTGCATTCTCCATATCTCGGAACACATCAGCTATCTTCTGACGGGCTGTATCCCATTGTTTAGATTCCAGCAAATGAATGAGCGTTGGCGGACGATAAAGACTTTCGAGTGATTTGATGCTCATCATCTCCTGAAGATGACGATCCCCCAGATAAAGTACCGAGCCTGTTTCATTATGTGTTGTCAAATACATTGAACTTAAGCCACTTCGATAGGCAGCCGTCATCCCTTCGGGAAAAGCAAACCACTCCGTTACGATAAGCGATATCTCACCCTTCAGGTAGTTACTCACACTAATTCTGAAGTTAGCAATCGCTGACTTAAGGATCTGTTGTCTCGCAGCATCGTAATTATTCGACTTCTCTAACTCTCGCTGGATGACTGGCTTCAGTTCCACAAGCAAAATTAAACAATCATGTGGTGCTTTGCAAAACCAGACATGGAACTGCTCCTTAAAGAGCTCCTCGGCAATATTGCCGATGGCATATTCCATTAGGGAAACCGAATGATGATCCATTGCGGCGTAATGTTTACCCAGCTGAATCAATAACATCGCCGCTTCAACATCTGATTCGAAAGAGATTTCATATTCCTTAAGCTTTAATGCAAGTGTCCGCTCAGACAGCACTCTACCAAGTAGTAACTCATGCATCAAGTTGGCCCGCAAAACACTGTAATCGGCTTTGCGATTATAGAGTAGCAAATGATATTTATCATGTGCCTCCCATTCGTCTTTTAGAGACTCAATCGCTCCGGAGATACTATTGATAAATTCCTCATCACTTACTGGCTTCAAAATATAATCAAAAGCCTGTAGCTGAATCGCCTTCTTAGCGTACTGAAAATCAGAAAAACCTGTCAGCAGAATCGACCGGATATCCGGCCATCTCTCGCTCACCGTTTCAATTAATTGCAAACCGGACATTCCAGGCATCGAAATATCAGTAACCATGATATCTATGTCCTGCTGTTCCAATATTTCCAGAGCCTCGGCACCCGATGCCGCCTGATGCACTTGCTTTACGCCAATCTCGTCCCACGGAATCGTGCGGGCCAGACTTTCTGTTACATAAGGCTCATCATCGACTAACAATATCTCTATCATCATATTCCCTCCTAGATGTCATCCATATTATTGTCAGTTAACGGTAACAACCACTGAAGTTTAACCTGCAATCCTCCGAGTGATGATGGTGCAATCGTCAATCCTGCATCCTCACCAAAACGCAGCCGCATTCTCTGATGCACATTCCAAAGCCCGCAGCCCATTTCTTCATCCATCGCTTTGCCTAGCTTATTTTCCAATACGATAATTTCCTCCGGGGTCATGCCTTTTCCGTCATCCTCAACCGTTAATGTCATAACTCTTCCGTTGCATGTGCCCGTAATTCGCACCAGCCCCTCTTTAGAGACAGGTTCAATCCCATGGATAACCGCATTCTCGACCAAAGGCTGAAGAACCAACGGAGGAAGATCTCTTTTCCGCATTTGCGGCGGGATATGAACTTCATATTGAAGTCTGCTCATCCTCATTTTTTGGATCTCCAGATAGTGAGTCACAAATTCCGTTTCTTCAGATAAAGCGACAAGATCGCGTTCTTGGCGGGTCGTATATCTGTAATACCGGGATAAATTATGCGACATACCGACGACAGCACCCATATTATCGAGCTTCGCCATACTCGTAATAAATGAGAAGCAATTATAGAAGAAATGCGGATTAATCTGGGATTGAAGCTGCTTTAATCTAGCTTCTCGAACATGGATCTTTTCCATTAACACATTCTCAATCAGCTTCTGAATCTGTTCCACCATGCTATTAAACCTTCCGGACAGAAAGCTGAACTCATTCTTACCTTTGATCTCCACCCGCGCAGAGTAGTCTCCTTGCTTCAACCTCTGGAAGCCTCCAACCAATAATCGAACGGGCACCTGCACCTGAACATACAGTAGATAGGCTACGAGACAGCTCATTAATAACAATGCACCAATAGCAAAATAAAATAAGCGATTGGAGGTTTGGATCGGATGCAGTATTTCTGACAGCGGCATATAGTCGATCAAATACCAGCCCATTTTATCCGAATAGACTATGTTTACACTGTAGGACTCACCATTAATGTTGACGGTACGATTTTCGCTTTGCTTCAGCTGCTCTTGCTCCAGCCTTTTTACCAATTCATTAGCTAGCAGCTTGTCAGCACTACGGTTAAAGATAAGACCAGTTCCCTGTTTATAATAAAAAGGATCTCTCCTGCCATCACTTTTGAATTTATCCAGCATATCTTCAATGTTTCGGCTGTCAAACTCCACTTTCATAATCGTATTGGCCTTTTCAGGAGTGAACTCTGACATGAAGGGGGTAAAAGAAAACCAAGAGAACACAAAATGGTCGCCATCTTGCTCAATGATCTTTTCTACATGCCAGCCTGACTTTACTTCCCGCTTCAAATCCTCATCCGAATACGGTATAGCATCATTCTCTGACACCATTCGGTGGATGGACGGTGAATATAGATACAACTTACTCTTCCAGTTGGAGGAGCTTTCCTGAATACTGATTTTGGTCTGAATCCGCTTAATCGTGTTTATCGCATCCAGGTTCAAATGTGTTCCCTTCAAATAAGTATCCTTTAAGCTCAAAATATCAGGATCATGAATGAGCAGGATCGGCCAGGAGGACAACAGCTCCATATTGCTCTCTACTTGATTCTGAAAAAAACTGAGCTGATTGCTGTTCGAAGTATTTAACTCCGTACGTAGCACATCCGTGGTCGTCTTATTGGAATAGAAATAGAGGATCGTAATAGGAATCAGCATGATGACCATGATACTTACGATTTTGGTAAATAAATTAAATCTATACACTTTCCTTCACACTCCGACTCAAATGTCATAGCCTCTATTGTACAAATAATCTTCATTAACGCATAGATAATTTCTCCCTGCAAAATGAGGTAGACAAGTGATAGCTTGTTCAAGCACTATTATCGTCCTCTCTATTGTAAAGGCTTAAATTATTGCGCTATATGCTACGTACGAAACATTTCTGCAGTTTTTGCAGTCTAATGTATTGTAAAGACATACAAAAAGGGATGATCCGAAAGCCGCTAGGCATTCCAGTTCATCCCTTTATACTTTATTTAGTTCAATCTATACAATCAGAGTCTGTTCAGAGCGTTTGTGCTTTAGATTGTTGACTCGATATGAAGAATAAAGCGGTCCAGATCAACGCGAACCCGATAATTTGCGGTAGCGTGACGAGCTGCTGGAATACGATCCAGTTAATGATTACTCCCGTCATAGGAAAGCTTAGTTCAGCCAATGTAGCGAAGGAAGCTTTAGTAGTGCTTAGTCCTTTGTAATACATCAGCATACTGAGTAGTCCTGGCAGCAGAGCCTGCAGCAACAAATTAATGGCTATGGCAGCAGATGCACCAAACCCACCATTAATCTGCCAAGGAGCACCTTCTAATGTGGTGATAACGAAAAGCAACGGCAGCGCCAATATAAATCTTAGGGAAGTCACTGTCTCATATTTCATAGACCCAAGCAGATAACGTCCCATTACTGTTGAGCCACCCCACAATGCGGCCGCTCCTAAGGCCATCAGACTGCTAACACCGATAAAGTTGTTCACATGTCCGAATGGAATACTCCAGCCAAAGGTCAGCAGATAGGTTCCTACCAGTGCCACAATAATGAGGATTCCGAAATTTTTAGGCAGACGTTCTTTAAGAATTAAGGCTGCAAGCCCGATAGCGAATATCGGCTGAAGCTTTTGCAGCAACAGCACAGCATTCAAATCCCCACTGGAGAGTGCCATCGTAAATAGAATTGTCGCCCCGGCAGAACCTCCCCAGGAAACAATTAGCAAAGCTCCAATCTGGCGAAATCCAATACCTTTTAGCTCCTCCCGGTGACGCCAAAGAACAGGGGAAGCAGCCAAGAAAAGCACCACATGCTCCAAAAGAACAATTTGCGATGAGGTCAAAGATTTTAAGAGGATAATACGAAAGAGCGGATCAACGCCCCATAGTGCTGCACCGAACACAACGAGCCAAAACCCACTGCGTAACGGCGACGTGCTGCTTACCTTACTAGCTGATGATGAAGCTGTTACATTACTCATAATTCCATTCTCCTTGTCGATACAAACCCTCGATAAGAGACCAAAAACCCCCGAATCACCATAAAAGGTCGACTCGGGGG